>NZ_JAGOMQ010000076.1 GCF_017993425.1 Amaricoccus sp. | reverse complement strand
GGCCTCGCTCTCTCGTAGCATCCCGATGATCTGCTCTTCGGTGAACCTGCTTCGCTTCATCTCCGGTCCCTCTCCTGGTGGTCCGGATTCCAGCAGCCCGTGGAGGAGAAACAAGGGGTCACGTCACAGGCGGCTCGATCGAGATCGATCTGGCGGGCGGCCACCGGATGCGGATCAATGGGCGCTATGACCCTGAGGCGCTGGCCCGGTTGATCCGGGGCCTGTCCGGGTGATCCCCGTCCCGAGCGCCACGAAGGTCTGGCTGGCGGCCGGGGTGACGGACATGCGCCGGGGCTTCACGGCGCTCGCGGCGCAGGCGGAGGCGACGCTCCAGCAGGACCCCTTCGCGGGACATCTCTTCGTGTTCCGGGGCCGACGCGGCGATCTGGTGAAGGTGATCTGGTGGGACGGCCAAGGGGCCTGCCTGTTCGTGAAGCGCCTGGAGCGGGGCCGCTTCGTCTGGCCCTCGGCGAAGGAGGGCAAGGTGTCGCTGACGCCGGCGCAACTGGCGATGCTGCTTGAGGGCATCGACTGGCGCATGCCGCAACGGACCTGGCAGCCTGAGGCAGCAGGATAATCGGCAGTCAGGGCTCTGCGAGGATTCCCATAGGGAATTCCGTAAGATAAACTCGATCATGCTCGACGAGACCGCCCCGTTGCCAGAAGATCCTGAGGAACTGCGCGCCTTCACGGCGCGGCTCCTGGCCGAGGTGAAGGCGCAGGCGATCCTGATCGAGAAGCTGCGCCACCAGCTGGCCGGCCACCGCGCGCATCGCTTCGGCGCCTCCTCCGAGACGGCTGAGCAGCTGCAGCTGGCGCTGGAGACGAGCGAGATCGCCGCGGCGGCGATGACGGCGCGGCTGCGCCTGCCCGATGTCGAGCAGAAGGGCCAGCCGAAGCGCCGTCCGATCCCCGATCATGTCCCGCGCATGGTGGTGGAGATCAGCCCCACCGCCGATGCCTGCGCCGACTGCGGCGGCCAACTGCGCCGGATCGGCGAGGACGTGACCGAGGAGCTCGAGTATGTGCCGGGCCCCTCGCCATTGTCCCCGGACCGATGGCGGACAATAGCTCGACATCGTGAACCGGATCGTGCGGCCCCGGCTGACCTGCGCCTGCTGCGAGCGCTTCGTCCAGGCACCGCTGCCGTCGCGCCCCATCGAGCGCGGCCGCCCTGGCCCCGGGCTTCTCGCTCATGTGCTGGTCAGCAAATACGCTGACCACCTTCCCCTCTATCGCCAATCCCAGATCTTCGAACGCGACGGGCTGGACCTCGACCGCTCCACGCTTGCCGACTGGGTCGGAAAGTCCACCGCGCTGCTGGCTCCGCTGGCCGACGCCATCGGGCGGCACGTGCTCGCGGCCGAGGCGATCTTCGCCGACGACACGCCGGTCAGCATGCTGGCGCCCGGCACGGGCAGGACGCAGACCGCCCGGCTCTGGACCTATGCCCGCGACGAGCGCCCATGGGACGGGAGCGCGCCGCCAGCGGCATGGTATCGCTTCTCGGGCGACCGGAAGGGGCAGCAGGTCGGGCTGACCATCGAGCCCGAGAATGCCCACGCACTGATGCGGGCGGGGACCTATCTGCTGACCGAGCTCGACCGGACGATTTCCGTGTCGCACCCGGAGCTTCCCCAGCTGAACTTCATCTCCTACGTGATGTTCCGCGACATCGGCGACGACGGCGTGGTGCGGACCTGCACGGTGCTGAAGCCCGGCCGCGTCGACCGCTCGCCCTGCGGGACAGGATCGTCGGCGAACCTCGCGACGATGCACGCGCGCGGGCTGGTCCGGAAGGGCGACGTGCTGACCAGCCGCTCGATCATCGGCAGCGCGTTCCGGGCCGAGGTGAAGGACGAGACGGTCGTCGGCAACCGGCCGGCGATCCTTCCGCGCGTCACCGGGCGGGCCTGGATCTACGGGCTGAGCCAGATCGGGCTCGATCCGACCGATCCATTCCCGCGGGGCTTCGCGCTTTCGGATACCTGGGGGCCTTATGTCGGCGAACTCTGAAGTGCTGGACCCGCGCGACGCGCTGCTCGGGGCAGGGGGCCTCGCCACCCGGTTCGCGTCGATCCCTGACGGCGAGGCGCTGGCGCTCCTCGGCGACCGCTACGGGATCGGCGGGGCGCTGAAGCGGCTCGATACGGAGAAGGACGACACCTTCCTCGTCACCGGCGCCGACGGTGCGCGCTTCATCGCCAAGATCTCGAACCCCGACGAGGATCCGCGCGAGCTGTCGCTGCAATCGGAGGCGCTGGAGCATGTCGCGGCGTCGGACCCGACGCTGCCGGTGCCGCGGGTGGTGCGGAATCGCGACGGCGAAGCGTTCTTCCGCGCCGAGGACAGCCACGGGCAGACGCGGCTCGTGCGCGTCCTGAGCTACCTCGACGGGACACCGCTCGATCACTTCGAGGCGACGGCGGGTGAGCGGGCGAAGGTCGGGGCGATCCTGGCGCGGCTGCGGCTCGCGATGGCGGGATTCGCGCATCCGCATGATGGGCGCGAGATCGCCTGGGACGTCAAGCATCTGCCGAAGCTCGCCTTCCTCATCGAGGCGATCGCCGACCCGGAGAAGCGGGAGAAGCTCGCGCGCGGGCTCGAGCGGTTCCGCGCGATCGAGCCCGCGCTTGCCACCTGCCGGACGCAGGTGCTCCACAATGACTTCAGCCGCTCGAACATCGTCACCGACCGGGCCGCGCCGGAGTTCGTCACCGGGGCCATCGACTTCGGCGACGTGGTGCGAACCTGCATCGTCATCGACGTGTCGACGGCGCTCCTGAACCAGCTGATGCCGGACGGCGGCGCGGGCATGTTCGACCGCGGGCGGGATCTGCTCGCCGGCTATCTCGGCGTCGCCGATCTCACCGAGACCGAGATGCGGGTGCTGCCGCACATGGTCATGGCGCGGGTGATCGCGCGGGCGCTGATCACCACCTGGCGGGCGGAGCAGTTCCCGGACAACGAGCCTTATATCATGCGCAACACCCATCAGGGCTGGGCGCAGCTCGACTGGTTCCTCGCGCGATCGCCCGAGGCGGTCAGCGCCACATTCGCGGGGGTGGGGCGGTGAGCGCGGCGCGGCAAGCATCGCTTGGCGATCGGGCCGCGCAGGATCAGGTTCGATCGGCCCATTCGCAAGGTGAACTTGCGGGTCGACGGCTTTTGTTGATTTGGGGGCGGCCCGCCGTGCGGCAGTCTCCGGGAAAGGGGACCGCATGACCGAGGCACTGGAAGCGAACCGGGACGCCGGACTGGCGCAGACCGGGAAGATCAACATCGGAATGGTCAACGGCTTCGATCCGTCAAGCCTCGGCCGCCTCGATCCGGCGACCCAGGAGCTGGTCCGCCGGCGGCAGCGGCTGCTCGGGCCGGCCTACCGGCTCATGTACGCCGACCCGGTCGAGATCGCCCGCGCCGAAGGCTGCCTGCTCTGGGACAGCCAGGGCAACGAATATCTCGACGCCTACAACAACGTCGTCTCCGTCGGCCATTGCAACCCGGTGGTGGTCGAAGCCGTGCACCGGCAGATGCAGACGCTCTGCACCCACACCCGCTACATCCAGGACGGCATTCTCGACTTCGCCGCCGAGATCGTGCCGACCTTCGGGGCGCCGATCGAGCATGTCATGTTCACCTGCTCGGGGTCGGAGGCGAACGACCTCGCGGTCCGGATCGCCAAGCACCATACCGGCAAGCAGGGCGTCATCATCACCTCGGAGGCCTATCACGGCAATTCCGAGCTGACCGCGGGCCTCTCGGCCTCGCTCGGGAAGAAGTCGCCGCTCGGGACGTGGACACGGCGGATCTCGACGCCAGACAGCTACCGGATGGCGCCCGAGGCGCTGACCGCGAAGCTCGTCGCCGAGGTCGAGGCGCATATCGAGGAGCTGGAGCGCCAGGGCGACGGGATCGCGGCGTTCATCGCCGACTCGCTGTTCTCGTCGGACGGGATCTATGCCCAGCCCGCCGACCTGCTCGCGCGGATCGCCGAGGTGGTGCACAAGGCCGGCGGCGTCGTCATCGCCGACGAGGCGCAGGCGGGCTTCGGGCGCTCGGGCGATGCGCTCTGGGGCTACCAGCGTCACGGCCAGAGGCCCGACATCGTGACCATGGGCAAGCCGATGGGGAACGGCTTTCCGGTCGCCGCCGTGGCGCTGGCGCCGCGCGTCGTCGAGAGCTTCGGTGCGGAGACGCGCTATTTCAACACCTTCGGTGGCAACAGCGTCGCGGTGAAGGCGGCGCAGGCGACCTTCGGGGTGATCCGGGACGAGAACCTGATGGCAAACGCCAAGCGGGTGGGCGACCTCCTCCGGGACGGCATCCGCGAGTTGGCCGCGAAGGACGAGCGGATCGGCGATGTGCGTGGCTCCGGCCTCTATGTCGGGGTCGAGTTCGTCAAGGATCGCGCGACGAAGGAGCCGGATTCCGCGACGGCGCTGGCCGCGGTCGACGGGATGCGGCGGCGGCGGGTGCTGATCTCCGCCACCGGCGCCCATGCCAACAACCTGAAGATCCGTCCGCCGCTCGTCTTCACGCCGGCCCATGCCGACCGGCTGGTCAATGCGCTCGCGGCGACGCTCGAGACGATCTGAGGGGGCCTGGAAAAGCCCGGATCGGGATGCGGTCGGCGAGATGGCTCGCCGGCCGGGAAGGCCGAACGGCCATCACTGAACCAAGTCCGGCGGTCATGCCGGCCAACAGGGATAACAAGACAATGAAGACCATACTGACCAGTGCCCTTCTCGCCGGCGTCGGCCTGCTGGCCGCGGGCGGCGCCTCCGCCGCCGACGGCAACACGCTCAAAGCGGTCAAGGCGCGTGGAACGCTGAACTGTCCGGGCCACAACGGCTCGTATCTCGGCTTCGCGGAACTTGACGACAAGGGCAACTGGAAGGGCCTCGACATCGACCTCTGCCGCGGCATCGCCGCCGCCGTCTTCGACGACGCGACCAAGGTCAAGATCGTGCCGATCTCCTGGGAGCAGCGCTGGCCGGCGCTGCAGTCGGGTGACATCGACGTCGTCATCAAGGCCTCGGGCGGCACGCTCAGCCGCGACGCCGAGCTGAGCCTGCAGTTCTCCAACTCCTACTACCTCGGCACCACCAAGGTCATGGCGCACAAGGAACTCGGCCTCGCGAGCCTCAAGGACGCCGACGGCGGAACGATGTGCGTGCCGGCCGGCACCTCGATCGAGAAGCAGGTGACGAATTACCTGCAGAAGATGGGCATCACGATGGAGATCGTCGCCATCGAGAAGACCGAGGAGCTGGAGAACGCCTATTTCACCGGCCGCTGCGACACCTACGCCCAGTGGGGGCCGGTGCTCGCCATCGCCCGGTCGGCCGCCGGCAAGGTCGATGACAACGTCATCCTGCCGGACGTCCTCGCGCTCGAGCCCGAGGTGATGATCGTCCGCCAGGGCGACGACAACTGGGTCGACATCGCCAACTGGACGCTGTCGGCGATGCTCTTCGCCGAACAGGAGGGCATCACCTCGGCCAATGTCGACGAGATGAAGGCGAATGCCACCGCGCCCGACATCGCCAAGTTCCTCGGCAAGACCCCGGGCGTCGGCAAGGGCCTCGGGCTCAGCGACGACTGGGCCTACAACGTCATCAAGCAGGTCGGCAACTACGGCGAGGTCTTCGACCGCAGCCTCGGCCAGGGCTCGCCTTACAAGATGGACCGCGAGATGACCAACCTCTGGAACGCCGGGGGTGTCATGTACCCCTTCGTCTTCGACTGATCGGCATCGCCGGCGGGGCGGCGTGACGCCGCCCCGTCCCTCCCACATCAGCTCGGGGGCCCTGACATGGCCGCGTCTCCCCTCTGGCGCCGGAAGTCGTTCCGGCGCGCCGCCATCCAGGGCGGTTTCCTCGTAGCCATCGCCGCCGTCGTGATCGTCGGCACGATGACCGCGCGGGCAAACCTCGCCGCCCAGGGCATCACCTCGGGCTTCGGCTTCCTCGCGAAATCGACCGGGTGGGATCTGAACTTCTCGATCCTGCCGACCAACCCCAACGACCCCTACTGGTGGTTCATCCTCGCCGGCATCTGCAACACCCTGTTCCTCGGCTTCCTGGGGCTGTTCTTCGCCACCCTGATCGGCCTCGCCGTCGGGATGGCGCGGAGCTCGACGAACCCCTCGGCGCGGCTGGTCGGCGCCACCTATGTCGAGACGTTCCGCAACATCCCGCTGATCGTGCAGGTGTTCTTCTGGTACGCGATGGCGAGCCAGCTGCCCGGCCCCAAGCAGTCGATCGTCGTCGGCGACGCGCTGCTGTCGAGCCGCGGCCTCTACCTGCCCGGCCTCAACGTCAGTCTCGTCTCGGCGATCGCCGCGGTGGCGATCGCCTTCGTCACCGCCTGCCTGCTGCTCTGGATCGCCATCGCCAGGCCGTTCCGCCGGATGGCCAAGGTGGCGAAGCGCAACCTGCTGCTCGGGGTGCTCGGCGGCGGCCTCGTCCTCGCCGCCGTCGGCCTGTTCCTCGGCCGCCTGCCCGACACGCCGCTGGTCAGCCTTCCCGAGCTCCAGGGCCTGAACGTCAGGGGCGGCATCCGCATCCAGCCCGAGCTCTACACTCTGGCCTTCGCCATCGCGATCTATGGCGGGGCCTATATCGGCGAGATCGTCCGCGGCGGCTTCAAGGCCGTCGGCCGCGGCCAGGTCGAGGCGGCGCAGGCGCTCGGGCTCAGCGCCTGGCAGGCGTTCAGCCGCGTCCGGCTGCCGCTCGCGATCCGGGCGATGCTGCCGATCCTCATCAATCAGTACGTCTGGCTGATCAAGGCGACCACGCTCGGCATCGTCGTCGGCTTCTCGGACTTCTTCATGGTCATCTCCGGGGCGATCACCCACTCCGGCCAGACCCTCGAGCTGATCGCGATCCTGATGGGCGGCTTTCTCGTCATCAACTTCTCCCTTGCCGCGATCCTGAACCGGATCAACCGCGCCATCGCCCTCAAGGGCACCGTGATCGGAGTGGCCCATTGACCGCCATGACCATGGATACAGCTCTCCCTCCCACCGCGACCCAGCGTCTCCTCCACGACCTCCGGCGCAACTACTTCGCCTCGCCGCTCGGGTCCCTCGTCACCGCCGTCTCGGTCGGGCTCACCCTCCTCGTGCTGTGGAAGGTGCTCGACTGGGCGGTCCTGAGCGCGACCTTCGACCCGGCCGCGCGGCAGCCGGAATGCGCGGCCAACGGCGGCGCCTGCTGGTCGGTGATCGCCAACCGCTGGCGGCTGATCATCTTCGGGATCTATCCCTACGAGGAGCAGTGGCGCTCGGCGCTGGCGATCGTCGCGGTCATCGTGATGATGGTCCTGAGCTGCATCCCGCGCTTCTGGTCCCTCAAGCGGCTGACGGCGATCTGGGGGATCGGCGCCGCCACCTTCTACATCCTGATGAAGGGCGGCGTCCTGGGCCTGCGCGAGGTCGGCGAGGAGCAGTGGGGCGGGCTCTGCCTGACGCTGTTCCTGTTCGTGGCGACGAGCCTCCTCGGGATGCCGCTCGCCATCGGGCTCGCGCTGATGCGCCGCTCGGAGATGCCGGTGATCTCGAAGGTGACCGGCTGGTTCATCGACTGCGTGCGCTCGCTGCCGCTGCTCGCGATCCTCTTCACCTTCGCGATCGTGCTGCCCTTCATGCTGCCGGGCTTCCTGATCGGCGAGAAGCTCTACCGGGTGGTCATTGGCGGGGCGCTCTTCTTCGCGGCCTACCAGGCGGAGATCATCCGCGGCGGCTTTCAGGGTATCGGCAGGGGCCAGGAGGAAGCGGCCAAGGCGCTCGGCATCCCCTACCGCCACCGCATCACCCGCATCGTGCTGCCGCAGACCTTCCGCCTCGCCCTGCCGGCGACGATCAACCAGTTCGTGATCACCTTCATGGAGACCTCGCTCGTCGTCGTTGTCGGCTTCGTCGAGCTCCTCGCCGCCGGCAGCGCCGCCTATGGCACCGGCGACTGGAAGTTCGCCTATGTCGAGGTCTACGCCTTCATCTCGCTCATCTACTTCACCTTCGTCTTCGGCCTGTCCCGCTACGGCGCCTATCTCGAGCGGCGCATGAACGTCGGACGGCGATAGGAGCCCATCCCCATGTCCAATCCGAACGCGCCGGCGATCGAGCTCGTCGAGCTCGACAAGTTCTACGGTGACTTCCACGTCCTGAAGGGCATCAATCTCACCGTCCGCCGCGGCGAGAAGGTGGTGGTCTGCGGCCCCTCCGGCTCCGGCAAGTCGACGATGATCCGCTGCATAAACCACCTCGAGGAACATACCCGCGGCACGATCCGCGTCCTCGGCACCGAGCTCGGCGACAATGTCGCCTCGATCGACGAGATCCGCCGCGAGGTCGGGATGGTCTTCCAGCACTTCAACCTCTTCCCGCACATGACCGTGCTCGACAACTGCACCCTCGCCCCGATGCTGGTGCGCAAGATCCCGCAGGAGGAGGCCGAGGCGACGGCGATGAAGTACCTGACCAAGGTCCGCATCCCCGAGCAGGCGCAGAAATACCCGGGCCAGCTTTCCGGCGGCCAGCAGCAGCGCGTGGCGATCGCCCGCGCCCTCTGCATGCAGCCCCACGTCCTGCTCTTCGACGAGCCGACCTCGGCGCTCGACCCGGAGATGATCGGCGAAGTGCTCGACGTGATGACAACCCTCGCCGCCGACGGCATGACGATGGTCTGCGTGACCCACGAGATGGGCTTCGCCCGCAAGGTCGCCGACCGGGTCATCTTCATGGACGCCGGCGAGATCGTCGAGGAGGCGGATCCCGAGACCTTCTTCGGCGCGCCGAAGAACGAGCGGACCATCCGTTT
>NZ_JAGOMQ010000040.1 GCF_017993425.1 Amaricoccus sp. | reverse complement strand
GCCAGGCGCGACTTCCGAGGCAGGCTCTCGGCGAGGATCATGCGCGGCTCCGATTCAGGGCCGCCGCATCGATTCAGAGAAATCCCCGCCTGTCACCTGTCACATGAGTTCGGAACCCTGGATTGCGTTCTCGGCCCCTTGAACCCCCGGGCCCTTGAGAGTATGTCAACGCCTCCCAACCCAGACGTGGCGCGCATCCGATTCGGAAGGCGCGTCTCTTTTGGCGTCGGGATGGCGCAAGCCGGAGCAGGGAAGGCGGCCGGGGCGAGCCGTCGGCGGACTTGAGGTGACGACCCAGATGGCGATGCGCTGGTATTCGGTGAGCGTGCTCTCGAACTTCGAGAAGAAGGTCGCGGAATCGATCCGCGACAGCGCGGCCCAGCAGGGGCTGCAGGACGAGATCGCCGAGGTGATGGTCCCGACCGAGGAGGTCATCGAGATCCGCCGCGGCAAGAAGGTGCAGTCCGAGAAGCGCTTCATGCCCGGCTACGTGCTGGTGAAGATGGAGATGACCGACCGGGCCTATCACCTGATCAACAACACCAACCGCGTGACCGGCTTCCTCGGTCCGCAGGGCAAGCCCTCGCCGATGAAGGACGAGGAGGTCGCCCGGATCATGAACCAGGTGGTCGAGGGCCAGGAGCGGCCGCGCTCGATCATCACCTTCCAGACCGGCGAGACGGTGAACGTCACCGACGGGCCCTTCGAGGGCTTCTCCGGGATGGTGGAGGAGGTCGACCAGGGCGCGAGCCGCCTCAAGGTGTCGGTCTCGATCTTCGGCCGGGCGACCCCGGTCGAGCTGGAGTTCACCCAGGTCGCCAAGGCGTCCTGACGTCGAAGCGGTGGGAGGCGGCCGGGGCGCGCCCGGGTCGCCGCACCACCCCATGTAGCGCCGCCGGATCGCGTTCCGGGGGCATGGAGAGAAGGAGGCCGTCATGGCCAAGAAGGTAGCCGGGAAGCTGAAGCTCCAGGTCGCCGCCGGCAAGGCGAACCCGTCGCCGCCCGTGGGCCCCGCCCTCGGCCAGCGCGGCATCAACATCATGGAGTTCTGCAAGGCGTTCAACGCCCGGACCCAGGAGATGGAGGTCGGCCAGCCGACGCCGGTCATCATCACCTACTACACCGACAAGTCCTTCACGATGGAGATCAAGACGCCGCCGGCGTCGTTCCTGCTCAAGAAGGCGGCGGGGCTGAAGTCGGCGTCGAAGGCGCCGGGCAAGACCAATGCGGGGTCGGTGACGCTGGCGCAGGTGCGCGAGATCGCCGAGGCCAAGATGAAGGATCTCAACGCGACGGACGTCGAGGCGGCGATGAACATCATCGCGGGCTCGGCCCGGTCGATGGGCATCGAGGTCAAGGGGTAGGGCCATGGCGAAGCAGGGCAAGCGCATCCGCAAGGCCGCCGAGGCCTTCGAGGGCAAGGAGAACCTCGGGGTCTCCGAGGCCGTGAAGCTCGTCAAGGCGAACGCCACGGCGAAGTTCGACGAGACGGTCGAGGTCTCGGTCAATCTCGGCGTCGACCCGCGCCATGCCGACCAGATGGTCCGCGGCGTGGTCAGCCTGCCGAACGGCACCGGCAAGACGGTGCGCGTGGCGGTCTTCGCCCGCGGCGCCAAGGCCGACGAGGCCAAGGCGGCCGGCGCCGACATCGTCGGGGCCGAGGACCTGATGGAGACGATCCAGGGCGGCACGATCGAGTTCGACCGCTGCATCGCCACGCCGGACATGATGCCGATCGTCGGCCGGCTGGGCAAGATCCTCGGCCCGCGCAACCTGATGCCGAACCCCAAGGTCGGCACGGTGACGATGGACGTGGCCACCGCGGTCAAGAACGCCAAGGGCGGCGAGGTGCAGTTCCGCGTCGAGAAGGCCGGGATCGTGCATGGCGGCGTCGGCAAGGCCAGCTTCGACGAGGGCAAGCTCGTCGAGAACGTGAAGGCCTTCGTGCAGGCGGTGAACCGGGCGAAGCCCACGGGCGCCAAGGGCACCTACCTGAAGAAGATCTCGCTCAGCTCGACCATGGGTCCGGGCGTGAGCGTCGACGTGAGCTCGGCGGTCGCCGAGTGACGGGATTCCCCCGGGCGACCGGGGGATGTTCCGGGCGGGGTCTCGGCCCTGTCCGACTGTCCGAGACGGCGGGCGGACCTTCGGGTCGCTAAGTCCTGCCCGAGACGGGGAACGATCGGGATCGAGCGGGACGCGGACGCGTCCCGGGCGTTCTTGGCGGGACCCGGCAACGGACCCGAGACGCCGGGGTCGGAGCCCCGGTGAAACGAGCCGGCGGGAGGGGGGTTCCTTCTCGCCATACTTGGAGAGAACCGTGGATAGAGCCCAGAAGGAAGTCGTGGTCGGCGAGCTCGGCCAGATTTTCGCTGACTCTGGCGTCGTCGTGGTCGCGCACTACGAGGGCCTCTCGGTCGCCGAGATGACGGATTTCCGCACCCGCCTGAAGCAGGCCGGGGGCGGCGTCCGCGTCGCCAAGAACAAGCTCGCCAAGATCGCCCTGAAGGACAGCCCCGCCGCGAGGATGGGGGACCTGCTCAAGGGCATGACGGTGCTCGCCTATTCCCAGGACCCGGTCGCCGCCGCGAAAGCGGTGGAGGCCTACGCCAAGGACAACAAGAAGCTCGTTGTCCTCGGCGGCGCCATGGGGGCGACGCCTTTGGACGAGGCCGGCGTGAAGGCCGTGGCGCAGATGCCGTCCCGCGAGGAGCTGATCGCTTCCGTGGTGGCGTGCATCGGCAGCCCGGCCGGGCAGCTGGTCTCGGCCATCGGCGCGCCGGCGGCGAACATCGCCGCGATCCTCACCACGCTGGAGGAGCGCGAGGCGGCTTGACGCGACCTGGAGGCCGGAGGGCGCGCGAGAAGCGACCCGCCGGACGACCCCAATCGAACCTGATACGGAACGGAAAAAATGGCTGACCTGAAGAAACTGGCGGAAGAGATCGTGGGCCTGACCCTGCTCGAGGCCGCCGAGCTGAAGAAGATCCTCAAGGACGAGTACGGCATCGAGCCGGCCGCTGGCGCGGTCGCCGTCGCTGCCGGTCCCGCCGCGGCCGCCCCGGCCGAGGCCGCCGAGGAGCAGACCGAGTTCGACGTGATCCTCAAGGCCGCCGGCGCCCAGAAGATCAACGTCATCAAGGAGGTCCGCGCGATCACCGGCCTCGGCCTCAAGGAGGCCAAGGACCTGGTCGAGGCCGGCGGCAAGGCGGTCAAGGAGGGCGTCTCCAAGACCGAGGCCGAGGCGATCAAGGCGAAGCTCGTCGAGGCGGGCGCCGAGGTCGAGCTGAAGTGAGCTTGTGCGCAACTTAAGGTTGCGTTAACGAGACGGATCGGGCCCGCGGCGACGCGGGTCCGGTCATGCGTTTCTCAGGACGCCCCGCGCGGGGCTTCGTGACAGACGCATGGGGATCCGGGCGCGCGATGTGGGAGTCGCGCAGGCAGTGGATCGACGCGTCCCCAAGGCCGCGGCTTCCGTTCCCGCCGGAAGCCAGCGACCGCGAGGCGAGAGGTGGCGAGCATGGCTCAGACGTATTCCGGTCACAAGCGCATTCGGAAGTTCTTCGGCAAGATCCGCGAGGTCGCGGAGATGCCGAACCTGATCGAAGTGCAGAAGTCGAGCTATGACCTGTTCCTGCAGTCCGGCGACGGGCCGGTCCCGCAGGACGGCGAGGGGCTGAAGGGCACCTTCCAGTCGGTCTTCCCGATCAAGGACTTCAACGAGACCGCCACGCTGGAGTTCGTCCGCTACGAGCTCGAGCACCCGAAATACGACGTCGAGGAGTGCATGCAGCGCGACATGACCTATGCCGCGCCGCTGAAGGTCACGCTGCGCCTGATCGTCTTCGAGGTCGACGAGGAGACCGGCGCCCGCAGCGTCAAGGACATCAAGGAGCAGGACGTCTACATGGGCGACATGCCCCTGATGACGCAGCACGGCACCTTCGTCGTCAACGGCACCGAGCGGGTGATCGTCAGCCAGATGCACCGCTCGCCCGGCGTGTTCTTCGACCACGACAAGGGCAAGACCCACTCCTCGGGCAAGCTCCTCTTCACCAGCCGCATCATCCCCTATCGCGGCTCGTGGCTCGACTTCGAGTTCGACGCCAAGGACATCGTCTACGCCCGCATCGACCGTCGCCGCAAGCTGCCGGTGACGACGCTGCTCTATGCGCTCGGCCTCGACCAGGAGGGCATCTGCGACGCCTTCTACGACACGGTCTCCTTCCGCAAGGAGGGGAACGGCTGGGCGACGCGGTTCTTCCCCGAGCGGCTGCGCGGCGCGAAGCCGACCCATGACGTCGTGAACGCGGCCACCGGCGAGGTCATCGCCGAGGCCCACAAGAAGGTCACGCCGCGGATGGTCAAGGAGTGGCTGGACCGCGGCGACATCGCCGAGGTGCTGGTGCCCTTCGAGGCGATCGTCGGCCGCTTCGCCGCCAAGGACATCATCAACGAGGAGACCGGCGCGATCTGGATCGAGGCCGGCGACGAGCTGACCTGGGACGTCGACGGCAAGACCGGCGACGTCACCGGCGGCTCGCTCAAGGTGCTGCTCGACAACGGCGTCACCGAGATCCCGACGCTCGACATCGACAACATCACCGTCGGCGCCTACATCCGCAACACGATGGCGGTCGACAAGAACATGAACCGCGATCAGGCGCTCATGGACATCTACCGCGTCATGCGCCCGGGCGAGCCGCCGACCGTCGAGGCGGCGAGCGTGATGTTCGACAGCCTGTTCTTCGACAGCGAGCGCTACGACCTCTCGGCCGTCGGCCGGGTGAAGATGAACATGCGCCTCGACCTCGACGCGCCCGACACCATGCGCACCCTGCGCCGCGAGGACATCATCGCCGTGGTCAAGGCGCTCGTCGACCTGCGCGACGGCCGCGGCGAGATCGACGACATCGACCACCTCGGCAACCGCCGGGTGCGCTCGGTCGGCGAACTGATGGAGAACCAGTACCGGGTCGGCCTGCTCCGCATGGAGCGGGCGATCCGCGAGCGGATGTCGTCGGTCGAGATCGACACGGTCATGCCGCAGGATCTGATCAACGCCAAGCCCGCGGCGGCGGCGGTGCGCGAGTTCTTCGGGTCGAGCCAGCTCTCGCAGTTCATGGACCAGACCAACCCGCTCTCCGAGGTCACGCACAAGCGGCGGCTTTCGGCGCTCGGGCCGGGCGGCCTGACCCGCGAGCGGGCGGGCTTCGAGGTGCGCGACGTGCATCCGACCCACTACGGCCGGATGTGCCCGATCGAGACGCCGGAAGGCCCGAACATCGGCCTGATCAACAGCCTCGCGAGCTTTGCGCGGGTGAACAAGTACGGCTTCATCGAGACGCCCTACCGCCGCGTGAAGGACGGGCAGGTGACGGACGACGTGCAGTACATGTCCGCCACCGAGGAGATGCGCTACACGATCGCGCAGGCGAACGCGCAGCTCGATGGCGAGGGGCGGTTCACCAACGACCTCGTCTCCACCCGCAAGGGCGGCGACTTCATGCTGAACCCGCCGGCCAACGTCGACCTGATCGACGTGAGCCCGAAGCAGCTCGTCTCGGTCGCCGCCTCACTGATCCCGTTCCTCGAGAACGACGACGCGAACCGCGCGCTGATGGGCTCGAACATGCAGCGTCAGGCGGTGCCGCTGCTCCGCGCCGAGGCGCCGTTCGTCGGCACCGGCATCGAGGAGAAGGTTGCGCGGGATTCGGGCGCCTGCCACACCGCGCGGCGCGCCGGCGTGGTCGACCAGGTCGACGCGATGCGCATCGTGATCCGGGCGACCGAGGACGTCGGCCCCGGCGACCCGGGCGTCGACATCTACCGGCTGCGCAAGTTCCAGCGCTCGAACCAGAACACCTGCATCAACCAGCGGCCGCTCATCAAGGTGGGCGACGTGGTGCAGAAGGGCCAGTTCATCGCGGACGGGCCCTCGACCGACCTCGGCGAGCTGGCGCTCGGCAAGAACGTGCTCGTCGCGTTCATGCCGTGGAACGGCTACAACTACGAGGACTCGATCCTGATCTCGGAGCGGGTGGCGAAGGACGACGTCTTCACCTCGATCCACATCGAGGAGTTCGAGGTCGCGGCCCGCGACACCAAGCTCGGGCCCGAGGAGATCACCCGCGACATCCCGAACGTCGGCGAGGAGGCGCTCCGCAACCTCGACGAGGCGGGCATCGTCTACATCGGCGCCGAGGTCGGCCCCGGCGACATCCTGGTGGGCAAGATCACCCCCAAGGGCGAGAGCCCGATGACGCCGGAGGAGAAGCTCCTCCGCGCCATCTTCGGCGAGAAGGCGTCCGACGTGCGCGACACCTCGCTGCGGCTGCCGCCGGGCGACTTCGGCACGGTGGTCGAGGTGCGGGTCTTCAACCGCCACGGCGTCGACAAGGACGAGCGCGCGCTCCAGATCGAGCGCGAGGAGGTGGAGCGGCTGTCGCGCGACCGCGACGACGAGCTCGCCATCCTCGAGCGCAACATCTACGCCCGCCTCAGGGGCCTGATCCTCGGCAAGACCGCGGTGAAGGGGCCGAAGGGCGTCAAGGCCGGCTCCGAGATCAACGAGGAGCTGCTGGGCCAGCTGTCGCGCGGCCAGTGGTGGCAGCTCGCGCTCGGCGAGGACGCCGACGCGCAGGCGCAGGAGGCGCTGCACGGCCAGTTCGAGCTGCAGAAGAAGCAGCTGGAGCGGCGGTTCGAGGACAAGGTCGAGAAGGTCCGCCGCGGCGACGACCTGCCGCCGGGCGTGATGAAGATGGTCAAGGTCTTCATCGCGGTGAAGCGCAAGCTCCAGCCCGGCGACAAGATGGCCGGCCGCCACGGCAACAAGGGCGTGGTCTCCAAGGTGGTGGCGGAGGAGGACATGCCGTTCCTCGCCGACGGCACGCCGGTCGACCTCGTGCTGAACCCGCTCGGTGTGCCCTCGCGCATGAACGTCGGGCAGATCCTCGAGACCCACATGGGCTGGGCGGCGCGGGGCCTCGGCAAGTCGATCGACCTCGGCCTGCAGGAATATCGGCGCTCGGGCGACATGACCCCGGTCAAGGAAGCGATGAAGGTCGCCTACGGCGAGCAGCTCTACAACGAGGTGCTCTCGGAGATGGACCAGGACGACTTCCTCGAGGCGGCGGGCAACGTCACCGCGGGCGTGCCGATCGCCACCCCGGTCTTCGACGGCGCCAAGGAGTCGGACGTCAACAACGCGCTGGAGCGCGCGGGCTTCGACACCTCGGGCCAGTCGATCGTCTATGACGGAAGGACGGGCGAGCGTTTCGCGCGGCCGGTGACCGTCGGCGTGAAGTACCTGCTGAAGCTGCACCACCTCGTGGACGACAAGATCCACGCCCGGAGCACCGGCCCCTACAGCCTCGTCACGCAGCAGCCGCTGGGCGGCAAGGCGCAGTTCGGCGGCCAGCGTTTCGGCGAGATGGAGGTCTGGGCCCTTGAAGCCTACGGCGCGGCATATACCTTGCAGGAGATGCTGACGGTGAAGTCCGACGACGTTGCGGGCCGGACCAAGGTCTACGAGTCGATCGTCAAGGGCGAGGACAACTTCGAGGCGGGAGTCCCGGAGTCGTTCAACGTGCTCGTCAAGGAGATCCGCTCGCTCGGCCTGAACATCGAGCTGCTGGACTCCGAGGCGGAGTGAGGCACGTGGCGGCGATGGCGACCATTGAGGAGAGCTTGGCGCGGATCAGCGCCGATCTCCGCATCCTGAAGTGGATGGTTGGGGTCTCGATCGCAATGAGCGCCACGGCATTCGCCATCCTGCTTCGCGGCTCCGCCGCATGAATTCGCGGGGGACGGCCCGGCCGTCCCCTGTCTGAAACACGATCGGGAAATCTGAGATGAACCAGGAAGTCGCCAATCCGTTCGCGCCGGTCCAGCCGATGCGCGCCTTCGACGAGATCAAGATCTCGCTGGCGTCCCCCGAGCGGATCCTGAGCTGGTCCTACGGCGAGATCAAGAAGCCGGAGACCATCAACTACCGTACGTTCAAGCCGGAGCGTGACGGCCTGTTCTGTGCGCGCATCTTCGGTCCGATCAAGGACTACGAGTGCCTGTGCGGCAAGTACAAGCGCATGAAGTACCGCGGCGTCGTCTGCGAGAAGTGCGGCGTCGAGGTGACGCTGCAGAAGGTCCGGCGCGAGCGCATGGGCCACATCGAGCTGGCGTCGCCGGTCGCGCATATCTGGTTCCTGAAGTCGCTGCCGTCGCGCATCGGGCTGATGCTCGACATGACGCTGCGCGATCTGGAGCGCATCCTCTACTTCGAGCAGTACGTCGTCATCGAGCCGGGCCTGACCGACCTCAAGGCCGGCCAGCTGATGGGCGAGGAGGAGTACCTCGACGCCCAGGACCGCTTCGGCGAGGACGCCTTCCGCGCCGGCATCGGCGCCGAGGCGATCCGCGAGATGCTGGCGGCGATCGACCTCGACGCCGAGGCCGAGCAGCTGCGCGCCGACCTCGCCGAGGCGACCGGCGAGCTGAAGCCGAAGAAGATCATCAAGCGGCTGAAGCTGGTCGAGTCCTTCCGCGAGAGCGGCAACCGTCCCGAGTGGATGGTGCTGACGGTGATCCCGGTGATCCCGCCCGAGCTGCGCCCACTGGTGCCGCTCGACGGCGGCCGGTTCGCGACGTCCGACCTGAACGACCTCTACCGCCGCGTCATCAACCGCAACAACCGCCTCAAGCGGCTGATCGAGCTGCGCGCCCCGGACATCATCATCCGCAACGAGAAGCGGATGTTGCAGGAATCGGTCGACGCGCTCTTCGACAACGGCCGCCGCGGGCGGGTGATCACCGGGACGAACAAGCGGCCGCTGAAGTCGCTCTCGGACATGCTCAAGGGCAAGCAGGGCCGGTTCCGGCAGAACCTGCTCGGCAAGCGCGTGGACTTCTCCGGCCGCTCGGTGATCGTGACCGGCCCCGAGCTGAAGCTGCACCAGTGCGGCCTGCCGAAGAAGATGGCGCTGGAGCTGTTCAAGCCGTTCATCTACTCGCGCCTCGACGCCAAGGGCCTGTCGAGCACCGTCAAGCAGGCCAAGAAGCTCGTCGAGAAGGAGCGCCCCGAGGTCTGGGACATCCTCGACGAGGTGATCCGCGAGCATCCGGTGATGCTGAACCGCGCGCCGACGCTGCACCGCCTCGGCATCCAGGCCTTCGAGCCGGTGCTCATCGAGGGCAAGGCGATCCAGCTGCATCCGCTGGTCTGCGCCGCGTTCAACGCCGACTTCGACGGCGACCAGATGGCCGTGCACGTGCCGCTGAGCCTCGAGGCCCAGCTGGAAGCCCGCGTCCTGATGATGTCGACGAACAACGTGCTCTCGCCGGCGAACGGCAAGCCGATCATCGTGCCGTCGCAGGACATGATCCTCGGGCTCTACTACCTGTCGATCCAGCGCGAGAACCAGCCGGGCGAGGGCATGACCTTCGCCTCGATCGAGGAGGTCGACCACGCGCTCGCCGCGGGGGTGGTGAACCTGCACACCAAGATCAACGCCCGGATCGAGCAGGTCGACGAGAACGGCGAGTTCGTGATGAAGCGCTACGAGACGACGCCGGGCCGGCTGCGTCTCGGGGCGCTGCTGCCGAAGAACTTCAAGACGCCGTTCGACATCGTCAACCGCCTCCTGCGCAAGAAGGAGGTCGGCGAGGTCATCGACACCGTCTACCGCCACTGCGGCCAGAAGGAGTCGGTGATCTTCTGCGACCAGATCATGGGTCTCGGCTTCACCGAGGCGTTCAAGGCCGGCATCTCCTTCGGCAAGGACGACATGGTGATCCCCGAGGCGAAGTGGGGCATCGTCAACCGCACCCGCGACCAGGTGAAGGAGTTCGAGCAGCAGTACATGGACGGCCTGATCACCCAGGGCGAGAAGTACAACAAGGTGGTCGACGCCTGGTCCAAGTGCTCCGACGACGTCGCCGACGCGATGATGGGCGAGATCTCGGCCGTGCGCCGGGACGACGCCGGGCGCGAGCTCGAGCCGAACTCGGTCTACATGATGTCGCACTCCGGCGCCCGCGGCTCGCCCCAGCAGATGAAGCAGCTGGGCGGCATGCGCGGCCTGATGGTGAAGCCCTCGGGCGAGATCATCGAGACGCCGGTCGTGTCGAACTTCAAGGAAGGCCTGACCGTGCTCGAGTACTTCAACTCGACCCACGGCGCCCGCAAGGGCCTCGCCGACACCGCGCTCAAGACCGCGAACTCCGGGTATCTCACCCGGCGTCTGGTGGACGTGGCGCAGGACTGCATCGTCAAGATCGACGACTGCGGCACCGACCGCTCGATCACCGCGCGCGCCGCGGTCAGCGACGGCGAGGTCGTGGCCTCGCTCGGCGAGCGCATCCTCGGCCGCGTCGCGGCGGAGGACGTGCTCGACCCGAAGACCTCGGAGGTGATCTTCCGGCGCGGCGACCTCATCGAGGAGCGCGACGCCGACCTGATCGAGGCTGCGGCCGTGCTGGAGGTGCAGATCCGCTCGCCGCTGACCTGCGAGGCCGAGGACGGCATCTGCGCGCAGTGCTACGGGCGCGACCTCGCCCGCGGCACCAAGGTGAACCCCGGCGAGGCCGTGGGCATCATCGCCGCGCAGTCGATCGGCGAGCCGGGCACGCAGCTCACCATGCGCACCTTCCACATCGGCGGCATCGCCCAGGCCGGCTCGCAGAGCTTCCTCGAGGCGAGCCAGGAGGGCGTGCTGCAGCTGCGCGGCGGGTCGCTGCTCACCAACGTCGACGGCGAGCAGATCGTCATGGCCCGCAACATGGAGCTGGCGATCGTGGACGAGACCGGCATCGACCGGGCGGTCCACAAGCTCAACTACGGCTCGAAGCTCTTGGCGAAGGAGGGCGCGCGGATCCGGCGCGGCGACAAGCTCGCCGAATGGGATCCCTACACGCTGCCGATCATCGCCGAGAAGGCGGGCGTGGCGAAGTTCGTCGATCTCGTGCCGGGCTTCTCCGTCCGCGAGGAGACCGACGAGGCGACGGGCATCAGCCAGAAGATCGTCTCCGACTGGCGCGCCGCCCCGCGGGGCAGCGACCTCAAGCCGGAGATCATCGTCATGGACCCGGAGACCGGCGAGCCGGTGCGGCTCGACAACGGCAACCCCGAGGTCCACGCGATGTCGGTCGACGCCATCCTGTCGGTCGAGGACGGACAGAGCGTGCGGCCGGGCGACGTCATCGCGCGCATCCCGCGCGAGGGCGCGAAGACCAAGGACATCACCGGCGGCCTGCCGCGGGTGGCCGAGCTCTTCGAGGCGCGCCGTCCCAAGGACCACGCGATCATCGCCGAGATCTCGGGGCATGTGCGCTTCGGCAAGGACTTCAAGAACAAGCGCCGGATCACCATCGAGCCGGCCGACGAGGGCCTCGAGGCGATCGAGTACATGGTGCCGAAGGGCAAGCACATCCCGGTGCAGGAGGGCGACTTCATCCAGAAGGGCGAGTACATCATGGACGGCAACCCCGCCCCCCATGACATCCTCGCCATCATGGGCGTGGAGGCGCTGGCCGACTACCTGATCGAGGAGGTGCAGGAGGTCTACCGGCTGCAGGGCGTGAAGATCAACGACAAGCACATCGAGGTGATCGTCCGCCAGATGCTGCAGAAGTGGGAGATCTCGGACTCCGGCGGCACCACGCTCCTGAAGGGCGAGCAGGTCGACAAGATCGAGCTCGACGAGGAGAACGAGAAGGCGATGCGCGAGGGCCGCGAGCCGGCCAAGGGCGCGCCGATCCTCTTGGGCATCACCAAGGCGTCGCTGCAGACGCGCTCGTTCATCTCGGCGGCCTCGTTCCAGGAGACGACGCGGGTGCTGACCGAGGCGGCGACCCAGGGCAAGCGCGACCGGCTGTTCGGGCTCAAGGAGAACGTGATCGTCGGCCGGCTGATCCCGGCCGGCACCGGCCGGGCGACGGCGGAGCTGAAGCGCATCGCCACCGACCGCGACCGCCGCATCATCGAGGCCCGCAAGGCCGAGGCGGAGGCGACCACGATCGCGATCGACGACCCGATGGAGATCGTCGACTTCGACGCGGACTGAGGCTGCTCCTCCGTTCCGGGGGGCGGCCCGAGGGGGGCATCGAGCCCCCCTCGGGCCGGCGCGCGAAGGGCGCGCGCAAGGGGCGGCGTCCGACCGCACGGGCGCGTCATCGAAGGTCCGTTCCAGCAAGAGGCTCGGGCTCACCAGGGAACAAACCCCCGGGCCTGTTCCCCGAAGCCGCCGCCGCGTTGATTGATGCCGGGGTCGCGGGGGCCCGATTCGTCAAGGACGCCTGCGGCGCCGGCGCCAGCGCCGGTAAATCCTTGACGAATCGGGCCCCCGCGACCCTTTTCGGCATCAACGCGACGGCGGCTCCGGGGAACAGGCCCTGCCGGCGGGCTCGTCCGGGCGGGGGAGGGCGCGGACCATGGCCGGGAAGGCGGAGCGGGAGCCTGCGCTGGTGACGGTCGCGGTCCGCTGTCCCGACGCCGCCACGGCGGAGCGGATCGGCGAGGCGGTGGTGTTGCGGCGGCAGGCGGCCTGCGCCCATGTCGGGCCGGCGGTGGCGAGCACCTATCGCTGGCGCGGGGCGATCGAGACGGTCGGGGAGGTGACGCTGGACATGGTCACCCGGGCCGAGCGCTTCGACGAGCTGGCGGCGACCGTGCGGGCGCTGCACCCCTACGAGGTTCCCGCCATCGTCGCCAC
The DNA here is from genome assembly GCF_017993425.1 of Amaricoccus sp. GTDB lineage: Bacteria > Pseudomonadota > Alphaproteobacteria > Rhodobacterales > Rhodobacteraceae > Amaricoccus. Next base: position 21,090 of record NZ_JAGOMQ010000040.1, on the reverse strand, counting down.
GCCGGTCGTCGCGGCGAGCCCCGCCTATGCGTCCTGGGTCGTCGACGAGACGGGGCGCGACTGAGCGCTCAGCGGCCGCGCGCCTCGGGGATCAGGCCGCGCGGCGCGAAGCGCATGACGAGGAGGAGCAGCAGCCCCATCAGGAAGAGCCTCAGATGCGGCGCGGCGTCGACGAGATGGCCGCGCAGCCAGGATCCCGGCTCCATCCCGGCGGTGAGCTGCGCCATCAGCGCCGCGCCCGCGGGCTCGGCCATGATCCAGATGTACCAGATCAGGAAGCCGCCGAGCACCGCTCCCCAGTTGTTGCCCGAGCCGCCGACGATCACCATCACCCAGACGAGGAAGGTGTAGCGCAGCGGGTTGTAGGAGGACGGCGTGAACTGGCCGTCGAGGGTGACGAGCATCGCCCCGGCGATGCCGCAGACCGCCGAGCCGAGCACGAAGATCTGCAGGTGCCGCCGGGTGACGTCCTTGCCCATCGCCTCGGCCGCGTCGCGGTTGTCGCGGATCGCCCGCATCATCCGCCCCCAGGGCGAGCGCAGCGCCCGCTCGGAGAGCCAGAAGATCGCCACGAGGACGGCGGTGAAGAGGAGCGCATAGGCGAGCCGCGAGACGATCGCCGCCGTGGTGGTGACGTCGGCCCCGAAGCGGGCGGCGAGGTCGATCACCCATTGCGTGGTCTGCAGCTCGCGCTCGACCGGGATGGGGCGGGGCAGGCCGGTGACGTTCTTGACGCCGCGGGTCAGCCAGTTCTCGTTCTTCAGCATCGCCAGGATGATCTCGGAGATGCCGAGCGTGGCGATGGCGAGGTAGTCGGAGCGCAGCCCGAGCGTGATCTTGCCGACGAGGTAGGCGGCCCCGGCCGCGAAGACGCCGCCCACCGCCCAGGAGACCAGGATCGGCAGGCCGAGGCCGCCGAGATAGCCGGTGGTCGCCGGATTGACCGCCTCGATCGCCTCGGACGCGGGATCGAGGAACAGCCGCATCACGAAGTAGCCGACGGCGATGACGACGAGCCCGACGGGGCCGCGCAGGCTGCGCGGCAGCCGGTCGCGGGCGAAGAGCGCCACGCCGATGGCTCCGAAGATGGCGATGGCCGAGAGGACGAGATTCCATCCCCCCGCCGCCAGCGCCCCCGGGGTGGGCGGCATGGAGACCAGCACCGAGGCGACCCCGCCGAGCGCCGCGAAGCCCATGATGCCGGTGTTGAAGAGCCCGGCATAGCCCCACTGCATGTTGACCCCGAGCGCCATCACCGCGGAGATCAGCTGCAGGTTCAGGATGGCGAGCGCCAGCGTCCAGCTCTGCAGCGCCCCCACCGCAAGGAGGAGCAGCGCCATGACGGCGTAGAGGGCGGCGATGCGGCCCGGCCCGCTCATATCACCCGCCCCCGGAAGATGCCGGTCGGCCGCACCAGCAGCACCACGACGAGGATGATGAAGGAGACGGCGAACTTGTAGTCGGTGCCGAGCATCTGCACGAGCCCCTCCGGCTGCATCCCCTCGGGCAGCACGTAGCCGAGCACCTGCCGGTAGGCGTAGGTCAGCGTCACCTCGGAGAAGGCGATGATGAAGCCGCCCGCGATGGCGCCGAAGGGCTGGCCGATGCCGCCGACGATCGCCGCCGCGAAGATCGGCAGCAGCAGCTGGAAGTAGATGAACGGCCGGAAGGACTTGTCGAGCCCGTAGAGGACGCCCGCGATCGTCGCCAGCGCCGCGGCGAGCACCCAGGTGATCGCCACGATCCGGTCGGGGTTGATGCCGGAGAGGAGCGCGAGGTCCTCGTTGTCGGAATAGGCCCGCATCGCCTTGCCGGTGCGGGTGCGCTGCAGGAACCAGAAGACCGCGCTCACCACCACCACCATGACGACGAGGGTGAGAAGCTGGCTCGTCCGCAGCGCCAGCCCCTGGTCGAGGCCGGTCATCTCCTTGAAGTCGTTGACCCGGATCACGAAGCGCTCGCCGTCCTCGAAGCGCTGGTCCTCGGTGCCGATGAAGAAGCGGGTCAGCGCGTTGTAGATGAACATCACGCCCACCGAGGCGATGACGAAGATCACCCCGGCGCTGCGCTGCCGCCGGTAGAACCGGTAGACCCAGCGGTCGGTCAGCAGCGCCAGCAGCACCGCGGCGAGGATGCCGAACGGCAGCGCCAGCAGCGCCGTCGGCAGCACCCCGAGGCTCAGCCCCATCGCCTGGAACTGCCAGGTGACGAGGATCGTCGCCATCGTCCCGAAGGCCATCAGGTCGCCATGGGCGAAGTTCGAGAACCGCAGCACGGCGTAGATCAGCGTCACCCCGAGCGCCCCGAGCGCCAGCTGCGCCCCGTAGGCCGCCGCGGGGATGATCACGAAGTTCAAGAGCACGACGAGGGCGTTGAGGAAATCGGCCACGTCTCAGCCCCCGAGGAAGGTGCGCCGCACCTCGGGGTCGGCGAGGAGCGCCGCGCCCGTGTCGGTGAAGCGGTTGCGGCCCTGCACCAGCACGTAGCCCTTGTCGGCGATGGCCAGCGCCTGGCGGGCGTTCTGCTCGACCATCAGGATCGAGATGCCGCTCCGCGCGATCTCGATGATCTTGTCGAAGAGCTCGTCCATCACGATCGGCGAGACGCCCGCCGTCGGCTCGTCGAGCATCAGCACCTTCGGCTGGGTCATCAGCGCGCGGCCGACCGCGACCTGCTGGCGCTGGCCGCCGGAGAGCTCGCCCGCGGGCTGGCGGCGCTTCTGGCGCAGGATCGGGAAGAGGTCGAAGATCGTCTCCATCGTCCCCGTGAAGTCGTCGTCGCGGATGTAGGCCCCCATCTCGAGGTTCTCCTGCACCGTCAGGTTGACGAAGACGTTCGAGGTCTGCGGCACGAAGCCCATGCCGTGGCGCACCCGCTCCTGCGGGGTCAGCGCGGTGATGTCGTCGCCGTCGAGCCGCACATGCCCCTCGCGCAGGCGGAGCATCCCGAAGACCGCCTTCATCGCCGTCGACTTGCCGGCGCCGTTCGGCCCGACGATCACCGCGATCTCGCCCTTCTCCACCGCGATCGTGCAGCCGTGCAGGATGTCGGCCCCGCCGTATCCCCCGGTCATGCTCTCGCCGGTCAGGTAGCTCATCGCGGCGCCGCGGCCTGCCGGCAGGGGCGGCCGGTCTGCGGGCAGGGGGCAGCGGGGCGGCGGGGCTTGTCCATGCGTCCTCGTTTCCTTTTGCTATTCCAGCGATCCCCGTCCGCGCAAGGGCGCTGACGCCCGCGGCGCGCCGCCGGCACGTCGCCGCGAGCGCGGCGGCACGCGGCTTGAGTTGTTGTGCGGCGCCGTATAACCGTTGCGCCGGGGGCTGCGCCCGGAGCGAGGACGGCATGGAAACGAAGCGGCAAGGGGCGCGCAAGCGCGTCAACCTCGCGCTCCAGGGCGGGGGCTCGCACGGCGCGCTCACCTGGGGCGTGCTCGACCGGCTGCTGGAGGACGGGCGGCTGCAGATCAGCGCGATCAGCGGCACCAGCGCCGGCGCGATGAACGCGGTCGTCCTCGCCGACGGCTACGAGCGCGACGGGCCGGCCGGGGCGCGCGCCGCGCTGGCGCGGTTCTGGAAGGCGGTCAGCGACGCGGCGCGGTTCTCGCCGATCCAGCGCAGCCTCTGGGACCGCATGAGCGGCCGCTACAGCCTCGACCGCTCGCCCGGCTACCTGTTCATGGAGAGCCTCAGCCGGGTGTTCTCGCCCTACGACCTCAACCCGACCAACGTGAACCCGCTGCGCGACCTGCTCGAGAAGCACGTCGACTTCGACAATGTGAACCGCCGACGCGCGGTGCAGGTCTTCGTCACCGCGACGAACGTCCGCACCGGCCGGCCGCGCATCTTCGGCCAGGGCGACGTCACCGTCGACAGCGTGCTCGCCTCGGCCTGCCTGCCGCAGATGTTCCCCGCGGTCGAGATCGGCGGCGAGCACTACTGGGACGGCGGCTACGCCGGCAACCCCGCGCTCTATCCGCTGATCGACAACCGCGCGAGCCAGGACATCGTCGTGGTGCAGATCAACCCGATCGACCGGCCGAAGCTGCCGCGCTCGGCGCGCGAGATCATCAACCGCGTCAACGAGATCAGCTTCAACACCAGCCTGATCAAGGAGCTGCGCGCCATCGCGCTCACCCAGCGCCTCGCCGACGAGGGGGGGCTCGACCTCGGCCACCGGCGCACGTTCCTGCACATCATCCACACCGAGGAGGAGGTCGAGGACCTCGCCGCCTCCTCGAAGCTGAATGCGGAATGGGACTACCTGCGGATGCTGTTCGAGCGGGGCAGGGGCTGGGCCGACGCCTGGCTCGCCGCGCATTTCGACGACATCGGCCTGCGCTCCACGCTCGACCTCGAGGAGATCTTCGAGGACGCCCCGCGCCCGGCGCTCCCGCCCGTCGCCGACCCCGAGGAGGAAGCCTGATGGGCGTGCTCGTCATCGTCGCCGCGCTCGTCGCGCTCATGTACCTCGCCTATCGCGGCGTCAGCCTGCTCTTGCTGACGCCGCTCCTGTCGCTGCTCGCGGTGCTGCTCTCCGGCCAGGGGCGCATCCTCGCGAGCTACACCCAGGTCTTCATGACCGAGACCGGCGGCTTCATCGTCTCGTTCTTCCCGCTCTTCCTGCTCGGGGCGGTGTTCGGCAAGCTGATGGACGCGAGCGGCTCGGCGCGCGCGCTCGCCGAGGGGCTGGTGCGCCTCCTCGGCACCGGCCGCGCCATCCCGGCGGTGGTGATCGCCTGCGCGGCGATGACCTATGGCGGCGTGTCGCTCTTCGTCGTCGCCTTCGCGGTCTATCCGATCGCCGCGGCGCTCTTCCACCGCGCCCAGATCAACAAGTCGCTGATCCCGGCCGCGATCGCGCTCGGGGCCTTCACCTTCACCATGTCGGCCCTGCCCGGCACGCCGTCGATCCAGAACGCCATCCCGATGCCGTTCTTCGGCACCACGCCCTTCGCTGCGCCCGGCCTCGGCATCCTGACCGCGGCGGTGATGTACATGGTCGGCCGCCAGTGGCTCTACTACCGCGCCCGCGCGCTCGGTCCGGGCTACGGCCCCTACGAGCCGCCGCACGTCGCGGAGAGCGACGCCGGCCTGCCGTCGACCTTCGTCGCCGCGCTGCCGCTCCTCCTGGTGATCGTGCTCAACCTCCTCTTCACCTTCGTGATCATCCCGCGGATGGACACGAGCTATCTCGCCCTGCCGCTCTTCGGCGAGACCGACATCGAGGAGGTGCGCGGCATCTGGTCGATCATCGCCGCGCTGTTCCTGGCGATCGTCGCGCTGATCGCGCTGAACTGGGGACGGCTCCCCGGCCTCGTGAAGCTGATGGACGACGGGGCCGAGGCCTCGCTGATGCCGATCTTCAACACCGCCTGCCTCGTCGGCTTCGGCTCGGTGATCGCGACGCTCGCCGCCTTCGCGGCGATCAGCGAGAGCATCGTGCATGTCGGCGGCGACAACGTGCTGATCTCGCTCGCCCTTGCGGTGACGCTGCTCTCGGCGATGACCGGCTCCGCCTCGGGCGGCATGTCGATCGCGCTGACGACGCTCGGCGCGCAGTATCTCGCGATGGCCGAGGCGACGGGCGTGTCGCCCGACCTCCTGCACCGCGTCACCGCCGTCGCGGCCGGCAGCCTCGACACCCTGCCGCACAACGGGGCGGTGATCAGCCTGCTCGCCATCTGCGGCCTGACGCATCGCGACAGCTACAGGGACCTCGCCGTCGCCGGCATCGGCGCCCCGGTGGTCGCGCTGATCTTCCTCGTCACCGTGGGCTCGATCTTCGGCTCGTTCTGAAGCCGGTCCCGCCCGCATCCGCCTCGCGACGGGGGCGGCGGGCGGGGCTCGCGGAGGAGGACCAGCGGCGGCGTCTCGCCTTGCGGCGCCCGGTCGCGCGCGCTCATGGCGAAACGGCGCCGCCCGTGGACCCTTGCCGCCGTTGTCGTGTGTGACGCCGCACACTGCACGACGCCGGATCCACGGGGCCCCGAGCGACCGAAGCGGGCTTGCCCGCGAGGCCCGGCGCGACAAGCGAAAGCATGGCTTTCGCCGCGCCGACGGCTGGAGCGCGGTTGCGCGGGGAGGCCGTCAGGGGCGCAGATTTCTCCGGGAGCGCGCAATCCGTCCGTGAGCGCCCCGGCGAGCGCGGAATCGCGCTCGCCCCCCGCAGGGGCGATCGCGGACGGATTTGCCACGGGTCAAATCCGTCTGGCGTCGGCGTCGCGACCTGGTTCTGGCCGGGCTCCGGCTTCACCGTCGTGCAGTGTGGTGACGCCGTTGTCGCGCGAATCCGGGTTCAATGAAATCAATGACTTGGATAATTTTCACGCGTGAACACCACGCGATCGCGCCCGCCGCCCCTAGGGCGGCGCGGCGCTCGACACCCCGGCCTTGTTCTTCAGGCCGCGGCCGAGATAGGCCTCGATCACCGCCTCGTTCCGCATCACCTCGGCGGGCGCGCCGATGGTCAGCACCTTGCCCTCGGCCATGACGATCACCGGGTCGCAGAGCCGCCCGATGAAGTCCATGTCGTGCTCGACCATGCAGAAGGTGTAGCCGCGCTCACGGTTCAGCCGCAGGATCGCGTCGCCGATCGTGTTGAGGAGCGTCCGGTTCACGCCCGCGCCCACCTCGTCGAGGAAGACGATCTTGGCGTCCACCATCATCGTCCGCCCGAGCTCGAGCAGCTTCTTCTGCCCGCCCGAGAGGTTGCCGGCATACTCGTCGGCGACGTGGCCGATCTCGAGGAAGGCGATCACGTCGTCGGCCCGGGCGCGCACCTCCGCCTCGCGGGCCCGCACCTTCGCCCCGCGGAACCAGGCGTCCCACAGCACCTCGCCCGGCTGCTCCGCCGGCACCATCATCAGGTTCTCGCGCACGGTCAGCGTCGAGAATTCGTGGGCGATCTGGAAGGTCCGGAGCAGCCCCTTGTGGAAGAGCTCGTGCGGGCTCAGCCCGGTGATGTCGTCGCCATCGAGGAAGACCCGGCCGGAGCTCGGCTTGTAGAGCCCGGCGATCACGTTGAAGAGCGTCGACTTCCCCGCGCCGTTCGGCCCGATCAGCCCGGTGATCGAGCCCTTGCCGATCTCGATCGAGGCGCCGTCGACGGCACGGATGCCGCCGAAATGCATGTTGAGATCCTCGACCCGGATCATCGGCGCGCCCCGCAGGCGAGGGCGGCCCCGGGCGTCCGCCCGGAGCCGGAGCGCGGCCCGGCGGGCCGCGGGATCATCAACGGAAGCCGAGCGTGTCGAACTTGCCGTCCTTGACCTCGTACTCGCGATAGGACCCGGCGGCCTCGCCCGGCCCGATCAGCTCCACTCCGGTGACGCCGACATAGTCGACGTCGCCGCCGCCCGCGAGGATCTCGAGGCCCTTGGCCAGCTCGCCCACGTTGATCTGCTCGCCGGGCGCGTTCGCCACCTCGGTGATCGCCGCGGCGATGCCGGCGCGGTCGGTCGAGCCGGCCTTCTGCATGGCGAGCGCGATCAGCGCCGCGGCGTCGTAGCTCTCGCCGGTGTAGGACGAGGTCCCGTCGAAGCCGGCGGCCTTGGCCGTCTCGACGAACGACGCCACGTTCGGGTTGTCGGTGCCGGGCACGATGCCGACCACCTTGCCGTCGAGCTCCGGCCCGATCGCCTCGATCAGGCTCTGCCCGTACATGCCGTCGCCGAGGAAGAAGCTCTCGAAGGCGCCGGTGTCGAGCGCCGCCTGGATGATGCCGCGGCCGCCCTGGTCGACGTAGCCGAACACCATCAGGTGCTGCGCGCCCGAGGCGGCCAGCGCCGCCACCTCGGCCGAGTAGTCGCCCTTGCCGTCCTCGTGCGGCTGGTTGATCAGCACCTTGCCGCCCGCGGCGGTGAAGGCGCTGACGAAGGCGTCCGCGAGGCCCTTGCCGTAGTCGTTGTTGGTGAAGGTCACCGCGACCTCGGAGATGCCGCGCTCCTTCAGCACCTGGGCGAAGACCTCGCCCTGCCGCGCGTCCGACGGCGAGGTGCGGAAGAACAGGCCCTTGTCGTCGAGGGTGCTCAGCGCCGGCGAGGTCGCCGACGGCGAGATCATCACCACCCCGTTCGGCACCGCGACGTTGTTGGCGATGGCGATGGTCACGCCCGAGCAGTCGGCGCCGACGATGGCCGCGACCTTCTCCGCGGTGATCAGCCGCTCCGCCGCCGCGGTCGCCGCCGCCGCGTCGATGCAGGTCGAATCGGCGCGGACCGGGTTCAGCTTCGTCCCGCCGAGCAGCTTGCCCGAGTCCGAGACCTCCTTGAACGCGAGCTCGGCGCCCGCGGCCATGTGCGGCGTGATCGACTCGAGCGGCCCGGTGAAGCCGAGGATGATGCCGACGTTCGCCGTGTCCTGCGCCATCGCCCCGGTCGCGATCATCGCCCCGGCGGCAGACGCAAGCAGAATGCGTTTCATGAAAGGATTCCCCGTGTTGGTCCGTGTCTGTTTCGTGAGGCAGACGCCCCGCGACCGCCGCGGCGCCCGGGGAATCACCTGCCCGCAGCTTATAAGCTCGCGGCCAAGTGGCAAGCCGCGGAGATTGCGCGACTTCCGCGCCTCGCGGGCGCGCGGCGCTCGTCAGACGATCCCGCCCGCGACCAGCCGGCGCGCCACGCCGCGGAAGGCCTGCGCCTCGCGGCTCTCCGGCCGCGCCGCCACGACCGGCGTCCCCTCGTCGCCGGCGAGCCGGATCGCGATGTCGAGCGGCACCTCGCCGAGGAACGGAACCCCGATCCGCTCCGCCTCCGCCTTCGCGCCGCCATGGCCGAAGAGATGCGCCTCGTGACCGCAGTTCGGGCAGACGTAGGCGGACATGTTCTCGATGATCCCGAGCACCGGCACCTTGGTTTTCTCGAACATGTCCAGCGCCTTGCGCACGTCGAGGAGCGCGATGTCCTGCGGCGTCGACACCAGGATCGCCCCGGTGACCGGATAGCGCTGGGCGAGCGTCAGCTGCACGTCGCCCGTCCCCGGCGGCAGGTCCACGACCAGCGCGTCGAGCGCGCCCCACTCGACCTGGCCCATCAGCTGCTGCAGCGCGCCCATCAGCATCGGGCCCCGCCAGACCACCGCCTGCCCCTCGGCGAGCATCAGCCCGATCGACATGATCCGCACGCCGTGGTTGACCAGCGGCTCGATCATCTTGCCGTCGATCGATCTCGGGCGACGGTTAACCCCCATCATCCGCGGGATCGACGGCCCGTAGATGTCGGCGTCGAGCAGCCCGACGCGCTTGCCCTCCTGCGCCAGCGCCACCGCGAGGTTGGCCGCCACCGTCGACTTGCCGACGCCGCCCTTGCCCGAGGCGACCGCGAGGATCGCCTTCACCCCAGGCACCGCCTCCGGCCCGGCATGCGGGGTGGGATGCCGCCCGAGCTTCAGGTCGGGCGGCGGCGCCTTGGCGGCCGGCCCGTGCGCCGTCAGTAGCGCCGAGACCGAGCCCACCCCGGGCAGCTCCGCCACCGCGCGCTCCGCGGCCGCGCGCACCGGCTCGAGCGCCCGTCCGCGCGCGGCGTCCACCTCGAGCACGAAGCGCACCGCCCCGCCCTCGACCGTCAGCGCCCGCACCACGTCGGCGTCGACGATGTTTCCCCCCTCGGGCATCGGCACCCGACGCAGCGCCTCCAGCACGTCGGATCGGGTCACGGTCATGGCGGTCTCGCTTCTGGCTCTTCCCGGTCTAGATCGTCCACCGCGCCCGCCTCGGCAAGGCCCCGCGCGCGGCCGCAAAACTGCCCATGTTCGCTTTTTCCGGGCCGCGCGCGCATTGCTGTGCGGCGCAACATACGCAATCGGGAGCGTCGCGCCCCTGCGGCACGATCGCATTATTATTATTTATTAACAATGTATTACAAGCCATGCATATCACGCATGGCAGATGCCCGTCCAGCGGCCTTGCGCCACGGCGGGGTGCGTATATCTTGCATTGCAACAAACAAGGGAACGCTCAATCCGAACGCCAACGAAAGGAGGCAAACATGACTACCGCTATGCTAGCCCCGTTCCGCCCCGGCGTCCTCGACAGCACGAGCGCCTTCGACGGACCCTTTGCCCGCATCGCCGCCAGGATGGCGCGCTTCGCGGAGTACCGCCGGACGCTCGCCGAGCTGCGCGCGCTCACCCCGCGGCAGCTCACGGACGCCGGCTTGCACGGGCGCGACCTCAAGACGGTCGCCCGCACCTCGATCTACGGGAACTGAGCGGTCGCGCCCGGCTCGCCGGGCCGCCGACCGCCAACCGAACTCAGAAAGTGACCACGATGACGCAGATCGTCTCTCTCGACTTCCGGGCCGGCGCCGCGCGCGCCGACGCCGGCTTCCTCGCCCGGGTCCGCAAGGGCCTCGCCGACTACCGGCTCTACCGCGCCACGCTCGACGAGCTCATCCAGCTCAGCGACCGCGACCTGGCCGACCTCGGGATCAACCGCGGCAACCTGCGCGAGATCGCCCGCGAGGCCGTCTACGGCGCCTGAGCCAAACCTGCCGAGCAGCAGAAGGAGAGCCGGCCGCTTGCGGCCGGCTCTTCGTTTTCGGGGCTGCGAACTCGGGCGAGCGCCCTGCGGCGGTGGTCGAGTCCGGCTCCGGTGACATCGCTGCGGGGCGCCCTCCGCCGGCGGCCCCGCAGCGAGACAGCGCGGCCTGTCAGGCCCGGGTGTCGCGCGTCACGCGGGCGCGGGCGATCTCCACGGGCGCGCCCGCGGCGGAATAGGTGCGCAGCCGCCCCTGCGCGGCGTCGATCCGCGCCACCTCGGCGGCGGCCGAGCGGACGCCGGCGATCGCCGCCTGGATCAGCTGGCCGTTGCGCTCGGCGCGCGCCTTCAGCGCGGTCAGGAACGCCCGGGGGATCTCCGTCTCCTGCGCCACGATCTCCGCGATCAGCGCCTCGCGGCGCGCGACGAGGTCGCCGAGATCGGCGATGGGCCCCTCCAGCAGCACCCGGCGCTCCTCGTCGAGGAGGCGGAGCACCCGGTCGAAGCGGGACGGGGACGAGAGCAGCGACGCGATCATGTTCCCGGAGCCTTTGCTTGCATGGCGTTGAAGATCTGCTCGGCGAGGCCGAGCCCGCCGCGGGCCTCGATCAGCCGGGCGTATTCCTCGGTGAGGAAGCTGCCGAAGGCGTCCTCGCCAGCGCCGCCTCCCCAGCCCTCGGGTGTCTCGTTGACGCCGCTGTATTTCAGCATCTCGGCGACGAAGGCGCTCTCGAAGGCCTGCGCCGCCGCCCGCGTCTCGCGCTCGTCGTGCCCCTTCGCCGGCGTCGCCGTTGCGCCGGGGGCCGCGGGTCGGGAAGCGATCGGGGGCAGGTCCATGGGCGCGCCTCTCGGTGTCGTGCGCCATCCTTCGGGGAGCGCGGTAAAGAAATCGTAAGGCTTGCCGGCAAGGGATGGCGCGACGCCCTACGTCCCCCGCAGCCGGAGCCCGCATGATCACCCCGGACGTCGCCCGCGCCAGGCCGGTCCAGAACGCCGCCCAGCGGCAGGCGCAGCCCGATCCCGAAGCCGACGAGACCGACGGCGCCGAGGCGAGCTTCGCCGACCTTGTCGAGGCGGCGCCGGCCGAGGCGGCGGCGGCCACCGCCGAGACCCCGGCCGACGGGACGGAGGAGTCCGCCGATCCCGCCGCCGCCCCGGCGCTCGCGCCGGACGTCCCGCCGCTGCCGACAATCGCCGGTCCGGCCCTCCCGCAGGGCGACGACGTCCCCGACGCGACGACGCCCATCGCCGGCGCGGCGGCGCTGCCGGCCGCCGCGCCGCCGCCCGCCGCCGCCCCGCAGGGCGCGCTTCGCGACGCCGCCGCGGCGGAGGCGGAGGTCGAGCCCGCCCCGGAGGCCGAGCCCGCCGCCGAGGCGAAGGATGCCCGGCCGGCCGCCACCGCCGCCGCGGCCCCGGCGGCGGCCGGCGCCGCCGAGGCGCGGTCCGCCGTGGCTTCGCTCCTCCTCGTCGACGCCCCGCGCGCCGACGCCCCGGGCTGGCGGCTCGCCGCGGCCGCGGCGTCTGCCGGGCGCCACGCCGCACCGCACGCGGCCGCCTCGCCGCGGGACGTGGCCGGGCAGATCACCCTCGGCGTCGCGCAGGCGCGCGAGGGCCAGGTCGAGATCCGCCTCGATCCGCCCGAGCTCGGCCGGGTGCAGATCCGTCTCCACGCCACCGAGACCGGCGGCCTCCAGGCGGTGGTGCTCGCCGATCGCCCGGAGACGCAGGACTTCCTGCGCCGCCACGCCGAGACGCTGGTGCGCGACCTGACCGAGGCCGGCTATGCCGAGGTGTCGCTCGAGTTCGCCGCCGGCGGCGACGCGCCCGAGCGCGACCGCCCGCCGGAGGCCGCCGTCGCCCTCGCCTACGGCCAGGAGCCCGCCGCGGGCGCCCCGGCCGCCCCCGCCCGCAGCGCCGCGACCGCGGCCGGGCTCGACATCCGCCTCTGACCGGAGCCCGCGCCATGGACGTAACCTCGACCACCCAGTCCGCCACCGCCCGCGCCGCCACCGCCGCCGCCTCGACGGAGGAGAGCAAGGACGCGAACGCGACCGACTTCGAGACCTTCCTGACGCTGCTGACCACCCAGCTTCGCAACCAGGATCCGCTGAAGCCCACCGAGTCGACCGAGTTCGTCGCCCAGCTCGCCAGCTTCTCCGGGGTCGAGCAGCAGGTCCGGACCAACGACCGGCTCGACCAGATCTATTCGGCGCTCGGCGGCGGCGCCTCGGCGGGCCTCGCCGCCTGGATCGGCCGCGAGGTGCGCGCCCCCGCGCAGGCGGCCTTCGACGGCGTGCCGGTCGCCGTCGAGACCACGCCCGTCGACGGGGCCGACAGCGCCGTCCTCGTGGTGACCAACGACTTCGGCGAGGTGGTCGCCCGCCGCGCCGTCGATCCGACCGACGCGACGCTCTCCTGGGACGGGACCGACGCCCTCGGGGCCAGCCTGCCGCACGGGCTCTATTCCTTCACGGTCGAGAGCCTCAAGGACGACGAGGTGATCGGCACGGGCGAGGGCCAGGTCTTCGCCACGGTCAGCGAGGTCCGCATCGAGGACGGCGGGCCGGTGCTGGTGCTCGACGGCGGCGGCAAGGTCTCGGTCGACGACGTCACCGCGCTGCGCTGACCCTGCCGCCAGGCTCCCGGGGGCGGCGCGCAAAGGAGCACTGCACGACGCCTGCCTGCTGGATCCACGGGGCCAGAGCGACCGAAGCGGGCTTGCCCGCGAGGCCACGGCGCGACAAGCGAAAGCCCGGCTTTCGCCGCGCCGACGGCTGGAGCGCGTTGGCGCGGAGGCCGTGAGGGGCGCCGATTTCTGCGGGAGCGCGCAATCCGTCCGTGATCGCCCCGGCGAGCGCGGCTTCGCGCTCGCCCCCCGAGGGGCGATCGCGGACGGATTTGCCACGGGTCAAATCCGTCTGGCGTCACCGTCGCACCTGCTTCCGGCCGGGCCTGGTTCCTGATCCGGCCGAGGCTGACGGGCAGGCGGGGGGCGACGGGCCGGCCGGGGATGGGCTAGCATCGCCCGGGCGGCGGGCGACTCGCTCCGCCCGGCCGGGAGGTGCCCATGCCCGACGCGACGCTGCCCAACATGATCACCGGCGTCCTCGTCTCGGGGACCTGGCGCGACGCCGCCTCCGGCGAGAGCCTCGACGTCTGGGCCCCGGCCGAGGGCCGGCCCTTCGCCCGCATCGCCGCGGGCGGGCCCGCCGACATCGACCTCGCCGTCGCCGCCGCCCGGGCGGCGCTGGCCGGGGAATGGGGGTCGCTGCCCGCGGTCGAGCGCGGCCGGCTCCTCTCCGCCATGGCCCCGACCGTCCTCGCCCATGCCGGCGAGCTCGCCGCGCTCGAGGCCCGCGACACCGGCAAGCCGATCGCCCAGGCCCGCGCCGACATCCTCGCCTGCGCCCGCTACTTCGAGTACTACGGCGGCGCGGCCGACAAGCTCGGCGGGCGGCAGATCCCGTTCCAGAACGGCTACCTCGCGCTGACCGAGCGGGTGCCGCTCGGCGTCACCGCCCACATCATCCCGTGGAACTATCCCGCGCAGATGTTCCCCCGCTCGATCGGCCCGGCGCTCGCCATGGGCAACGCCGTGGTGATGAAGCCGGCCGAGGACGCCTGCCTGACGCCGCTCCGCCTCGCCGACCTGATGACCCGCAGCGGCTTCCCGCCCGGGGCCGTCAACATCGTCACCGGCGAGGGCGCGACCGCCGGGGCGGCGCTCGCCGGGCATCCCGGCGTCGACTTCATCTCCTTCATCGGTTCGGCCGGGGCGGGCGCGGCCGTCCAGGCCGCCGCCGCCCGCAACCACGTCGGCTGCACGCTGGAGCTCGGCGGCAAGTCGGCCCAGATCGTCTTCGCCGACGCCGACCCCGACCGCGTCGTCCCCGCCGTCGTCGCGGCGATCACCCAGCACGCCGGCCAGACCTGCTCGGCCGGCTCGCGGCTCGTCATCGAGCGGGCGGCGATGGAGCGCGTCCTGCCCCGGATCGCCGAGGCGTTCTCCCGCGTCCGCGCCGTGCCGCCGCAGATGGAGGGCGAGCTCGGCCCGCTGGTCAGCCCCCGCCAGCGCGCCCGGGTCGAGGACTATCTCGCGCTCGCCGAGGCCGACGGCCTGCCGATCCTCGCCCGCGGCCGGATCGTGGCGGAGGCCTCGCCGGAGGGCTGGTTCGTCGAGCCGAGGATGATCGGCCCGGTCCCGCGCGACCACCGCCTCGCCCGCGAGGAGGTGTTCGGCCCGGTCCTCGCCGTGCTGCCGTTCGAGGACGAGGCCGACGCCGTCGCCCTCGCCAACGCCACCCCCTACGGGCTCGTCGCCGGGGTCTGGACCCGCGACGGGGCCCGCGCGCTGCGGGTGGCTCGCCGGATGCAGACCGGGCAGGTCTTCGTGAACTGCTACGGGGCCGGAGGCGGCGTGGAGCTGCCCTTCGGGGGGATGAAGCGGTCGGGCCACGGCCGCGAGAAGGGCTGGGAGGCGCTGCTTGCGTTCTCCACCTTGCGGACCCTGGTCATCCGGCACGACTGAGAGGGGTGTGGACCGCGAGGCGCCCACGCGTGAACACGACCTAAGTGTCTGATATTACGTGAGCGCGTGCATGAACATGCACGAGGCTGCACGAAACTGCACGAAACTGGCGCGCGCGGGCGGGTCACCACTCGCTGCCCGGCTCCGCCGCGCCGAGGGCCTCGGCGATGCGCGCCCGGGTGGCGGCGGTCGTCGCCTCCGGCAGCGCGTCCGGGGCGAAGAACCCGGCCTCGAGGATCTCGAGCGACCGCCGCGGCCCGGGGCCGCCGGCGGCGTCGGCGACGTAGACCGCCACGTGGTCGCGCCGGCCGCCGACCGGATGGCGGTAGAGGCCGAGGAGCCGCGGCCGCCCGGCGACGGCGAGCCCCGCCTCCTCGCGGGCCTCGCGCAGCACGGCGTCCAGCGCGCTCTCGTCGGGATCGACGGCGCCGCCCGGCAGGTGCCAGCCGGGGAGGTAGCTGTGGCGCACCAGCAGCACCCGCCCCGCGGCGTCGAAGGCGACAAGGCGCACCCCGAGCGTCGTCGGCTTCTTCAGCGCCGCGCGGACCCGCAGCAGCGCCTCGCCGGCCAGCCGGTGCGCCCGCGCCGCCAGCCCCGCCCCGGGCGCGAGGTCGCGCGGCGGCATGTCAGGACGCCGCCGGCGCGACCGGCGCCCGTGCCGGCCGGCGGATCGCCGGCAGCATGTCGGCTGCGAAGTCCCGGGGAGTTGGGCCGGGCGGTCGCATCTCAGGGCGCGGCCGGCGCGGAGAGCGGCCGGTCGGGGCGGCAGTCGCCGCGGAGCACGTCGGCGCCGCAGGGGCGCGGCGCGAGGTCGCGGTCGAGGCAGATGCGCACCTCGCGGAGCAGGCCGTCGCGGCAGGTGACCACGACGCTTCTCGCCCCGAGGCCGGGATTGGCGGCGAGGAAGCCGGCCTCGACCGCCGCGGCGGTGGTCCGCGCCGGGGCCTCGGGGGCAGCGATCAACCCGAAGGCGAAGCGGGAGAGCGCGAAGTAGTCGGCGGCCGGCAGGCCGGAGCAGGTCCCGTGCTTCTTCCACGTGTGCCAGGCGAGCCCGCCCGAGCCCATCACGTCGGCCATCGCCGCGGTCTCGCGACGGGACGGCGGGCGGGCGTCGGTGTCGCAATACCCGGGCCAGCCGTCCTCGAACTGCGGCCAGAGGCCGTGCAGGACGTAGCCGAGGTCGCGCTCCGGCGCGCATTGCCCGGCGTCGCCCCCGGAATCGCCCTCCGGGTCGCCTTCGGCGTCCGCGCACCAGCTCGGCGACCAGGAGAGGGCGAGGAGCCAGTAATCGAAATCCGCCGCCGACCCCGGGGACGCGAGGACGGCGGCGAGACAGGCCGCCGCGGCCGCCGTGATCGCTGCGCGCAAGGTCGAATGCCTCTTTATCATCCACGCCGTCCCGCCTATATAGAAGCTCTCTCTCCCCGCGAAAACCGACCTTCGCGCCTTGGCGCGCCCGAGTTTTCGGCTCGGGGGACACGTTTATGACCGCCGCTCGGGGCGTGGATCCGGGCGCGAATGGGGATGACGCCGATGACGCTTCCGCTGATGCCGAAGGCCACCGCGATCTGGCTGGTGGAGAACACGACGCTGACCTTCCAGCAGATCGCCGACTTCACCGGGCTGCACGAGCTCGAGGTGAACGGCATCGCCGACGGCGAGGTCGGGCAGGGCATCAAGGGCTTCGACCCGATCGTCAACCGCCAGCTGACCGCCGAGGAGATCAAGCGCGCCGAGGCGAGCCCCAAGGCGCGGCTCCAGCTGATGAAGAACCCCGCCGCCGAGGGCGAGACCAAGCGCCGCGGCCCGCGCTACACCCCGCTCTCCAAGCGGCAGGAGCGGCCGGCGGCGATCGCCTGGCTGGTGAAGTTCCATCCCGAGCTGTCGGACGGGGCGATCGCCAAGCTCGTGGGCACCACCAAGCCGACGATCCAGTCGATCCGCGAGCGGACCCACTGGAACATCGCCAACATCGCGCCGGTCGATCCGGTCGCGCTCGGGATGTGCAAGCAGTCGGAGCTCGACGGCGCGGTGGCGAAGGCGGTGTCGAAGGCCGGGCGGCCCGACGAGGTGATGACGGACGACGAGCGGATGCGGCTGGTCTCGACCGAGCAGTCGCTCGCCATGGAGCCGGAGCCGCGGCTGCCGTCGAGCATGTCGGGGCTGGAGAACTTCCGCATCGGCGGCGCGGCGCCGGGCGGGCGGCGCGACGAGCGGCCTTCGCGGGAGGACGCGCGCAGCGAGGCGGAGCGGCTCTTCAACCTCGACCCGGCGAGCGACGACGACTGATCCGCGCGCCGGCGGGGCGGTGATCTACGACTTCTGCGTCATCGGGGGCGGGATCGTCGGGCTCGCCGCGGCGCGGGCGCTGCTGGCGCGGCGGCCGGGGGCGAGCCTCGTGCTGCTGGAGAAGGAGGATGCGCTCGGGCGGCACCAGACCGGGCGCAACAGCGGGGTGATCCATTCCGGCGTCTATTACGCGCCGGGGAGCCTGAAGGCGCGGCTGTGCCGCGAGGGCTCGGAGCGGACGGTCGCCTTCTGCGCGGAGAAGGGCGTCCCGTTCGAGCGGCGGGGGAAGCTGATCGTCGCGACGCGGGCCGAGGAGCTGCCGCGGCTCGACGAGCTGGAGCGGCGGGCGGCGGCGAACGGGGTCGCGGCGGAGCGGCTGGATGCGGGCGGCGTCCGGGAGCGGGAGCCGGCGGTGACGGGGATCGCCGCGCTGGCGATCCCGGCGGCGGCGATCGTGAGCTACCGGGCGATCCTCGAGGCGCTGGCGGCGGATCTGCGGGCCGCGGGGGCGGAGTTGCGGCTGGGCGTGGCCCCGGAGGCGATCCGCGAGGGGGCGGAGGCGGTCGAGGTGGCGACGGCCGGGGGCGCGATCCGGGCGCGGCGGCTGGTGGCCTGCGCGGGGTTGCAGTCGGACCGGGTGGCGCGGATGGCGGGGCTGCCGGTGGCGCACCGGATCGTGCCGTTCCGGGGGGAGTATTTCCGCCTGGCCCCGCGGCTCTCCGGGGTGGTGCGGGCGATGATCTATCCGGTTCCCGATCCGGCGCTGCCGTTTCTCGGGATCCATCTGACGCCGATGATCGACGGGTCGGTGACGGTCGGGCCGAACGCGGTGCTGGGGCTGGCGCGGGAGGGCTACGCGAAGGGGTCGGTCTCGGCGCGGGACGTGGCGGACATGGCGGGATTTCCGGGGTTCTGGCGCTGCATCGGGGCGAATTTGCGGCCGGGGCTGGCGGAGCTCGGCGACACGCTGTTCCGGGGGCGGTATCTGGCGGCCTGCCGGCGGTATTGCCCGGAGCTGGGCCTCGGCGACCTTCTGCCGATGGAGGCGGGGATCCGGGCGCAGGCGGTGCTGGCGGACGGGACGCTGGCGCAGGATTTCCTGTTTCTCGACACCCCGCGGAGCCTCCACGTCTGCAACGCCCCCTCGCCGGCGGCGACCTCGGCGCTGCCGATCGGGGAGATGATCGCGGAGAGGCTGATGGGCGGGGAGGGGGCGTGACCGGGGGCGATCCCGCGCGGGTGTTCACGCGTGAATATTCGCTAAGTCATTGATTTCTCGTCGGCGGGGGTGTGAACGAGGCCCTCGTTCCACACTGCACGACAGTGGAGAGGAAGCCCGGCCCGAGGCTGGCCGCGACGCCGACGCCAGACGGATTTGACCCGTGGCAAATCCGTCCGCGATCGCCCCTGCGGGGGGCGAGCGCGATTCCGCGCTCGCCGGGGCGATCACGGACGGATGGCGCGGTGCGTGGAAATCTGGACCCCCCACGGCCTCCGCGCCAATGCGCTCCGGCCGTCGGCGCGGCGAAAGCCGTGCTTTCGCTTGTCGCGCCGCAGCCTCGCGGGCAGAGCCCGCTTCGGTCGGGGCGAGCGCCGCAGCCTCGGGCGGCCACCGGCTCCTGTCGTGTAGTGTGGGCGGACCCACACTACACGACTCCCTTAAATTGGGGGTCTATATACCTAGCTAGCCCGATTTCTCTTGCGACCTGCAGGAACTTCGGCTAGTTATGTTCGGGAAGGGAGTTTCCCGATGGACAAGCCGCAGACCCTCTCCACCTTCGAGTTCTTCAAGCGGTTCCCCGATGAAGAGGCGGCTCGGAAGTTTTTCGAGGCGCGGCGATGGGGTGACACGCCGGTCTGCGGGCATTGCGCCTCGACCAACGTGGTCGAGACAAAAGACCACCTGCCGATGCCATACCGCTGCAGGGACTGTCGGAAGCACTTCAGCGTTCGCACGGGCTCGGTCCTAGCTGAAAGCCGCCTTCCACTGCAGAAGTGGCTGCTGGCGATCTACATGCTCACCAGCGCTCGGAAGGGCATCCCCAGCACTCAGATGGCTCGCGAGTTGGGCATCACTCAGAAGAGCGCGTGGTTCCTCGCCCAGCGTATCCGCGAGACGTGGCTGAAAGACCGCGACGACCATATGGGCGGGCAGATGCAGGTCGATGAGACCTACGTTGGCGGCAAGGAAAAGAACAAGCACGCCGACAAGAAACTCCACGCCGGGCGCGGAGCCGTTGGCAAGACGGCTGTGGTGGGCATCCGAGACGAGAGCGGCCAAGTTCGCGCCGTCCCTGTCCCGGACACGAAGGCTTCCACGCTGCAGGCTTTCGTCCGGCAGCACGCGATGACCGGAGCGACTATCGTGACGGATCACCACGGCGGATACATCGGCCTAGAGACCGGGGGTTTCGGCCATATCCGCATCAATCATTCCGTTGGCGAGTATGTCCGCGACATGGCCCACACCAACGGGATCGAGAGCTTCTGGGCGCTCCTGAAGCGGGGGCACTACGGCATCTATCACTACATGAGCGCCAAGCACCTGCATCGCTACGTGAAGGAGTTCTCCTTCCGGCACAACACCGCCAAGTTCGGAACTCTGGACTTCATCGGCATGACCATCGCTCGCATGGCGAACGAGCGGCTCACCTATAGGAGGCTCATCAATGCCTAGAGAAAGCGACGAAATCGAGCCGATCGAGGCTAGCTTCGAGGAAGTTGTAGATAAAGTGGTCGGCATTAAAGACCTTACCCAAGCGGAACTCGACGCCCTGCCCTTCGCCAAATGGCGTGGCAAGATCGACTTGGGCGGCAACGAACTGGACTGCTACGTTCTCAATAATGAGACGCGCGTTCTGTCGTCTGGCTCCACGACCAAGGCCATCGCGAACATCGAGCGCGGCAGCCTGCAGGACTACATAGGGCAAAAGGCCCTTAACCCCTTCATTGACAAAGATAAAGTGCTGCAGGAAACCATCCGGTTTACCATCCCCGGAACACAGTGGGCCGCCATCGGCATCACCACTGAGCACTTTGAACTGATCTGCCGGGGATACGTGCAAGCCCTCTATGAGGGGGCCAATCTCAGTGAGCGACAGAGGGAAATCGCGATCCGCTGCGCGATGCTGACGGCAGGACTTGCTCGGACCGGCCTTGATGCCCTGGTCGATGAGGCGACCGGATACCAATATGAGCGGGCAGAAGATGCCCTGCAGGTGAAGCTAAGGGCCTTCATCTCGGAAGAACTCAGGGCCTGGGAAAAGACGTTTCCAGATGAGTTGTGGGAGGAGTTCGGGCGCCTCACCGGGTGGAGGACGCCGCTGCAGACGCGCCCGAAGTGGTGGGGCAAGCTCGTCACCGAACTGATCTACGACACCTTGGACGAGGACGTAGCGAAGTATCTGAAGGAAAACAAGCCGCCGCCGGGCGTCCGCTGGCACCAGCAGTTGACCGACAACTATGGCGTCCGGCAGCTCGTCTCGCGGTGCTACGAGGTCATCGGGATGGCGAAGACCTGCGACGACATTCACGAACTGCGCCAGCGCGTGGCCCAGCACTACGGCAAGAAGCCGGTGCAGTTCACGATGTTCCTCAAGCCGCCCAAGCCGGAGTGACCAAAGGCCCACCCTGCAGGGTGGGCCGGAACCTCTTCTGGCTAGCTAGGTATATAGAACCCTTAAATTGTGCTGGCTTTCCAAGCCTGCGCCATGCGTGGAGGGCGTGGCTGTGATCGGAGCTGAGAAGGTTTCGGATGCGGTCGAAGCCGATACGGAACCAGGATTGGGCGAAGTGGCCGTGAG
>NZ_JAGOMQ010000039.1 GCF_017993425.1 Amaricoccus sp. | reverse complement strand
AGCGCCGCCAGGCGCGACTTCCGAGGCAGGCTCTCGGCGAGGATCATGCGCGGCTCCGATTCAGGGCCGCCGCATCGATTCAGAGAAATCCCCGCCTGTCACCTGTCACATGAGTTCGGAACCCTGGGGTCGTGGTTTGAGGGATTGACCGCTGGCGCATGGCGACCCATCATCGTGAGGTGATCGCATCATGCGAGGCGAGCCGGTTTCATGAAGCGAGCGACGATCGCGGACCTCTCGCGCGAAGCCGGCGTCAGCGTCGCCACGGTCGATCGCGTCCTGAACGGGCGCGTGAAGGTGCGGGAGGAGACCGCGCGCAAGGTGCATGAGGCGGCCCGGCGCATCGGCTATCACGGCGCGAACGCGATCCACAGCCGGATGCTGGCGGACCTTCCCGAGATGCATTTCGGGATCATCCTGCAGAAGGGCGGCCACGCCTTCTACCAGGCCTTCGCGGCCGAGATCGAGGACCAGCTCCGGGCACACGCCGATCACCGGCTGCGCGCGACCGTCCGCTTCGCGGAGAGCACCCGCCCGTCCGAGCTCGCCGAGATGCTGGGATGGATGCGGGGCAAGGTTCACGCCGTCGCGGCCACCGGGCTCGACCACCACGAGGTCACGCGCGCCGTCGAGGACCTGCGCGCCCGCGGCGTGCCGACGTTCTCGCTGCTGTCCGATTTCGCGCAGGGCGTGCGCGAAGGCTATGTCGGGCTGAACAACCTCAAGGTCGGCCGCGCGATCGGCTGGCTGATGGCCCGGATCGCGCGCCGCCCCGGCAAGGTCGTGACGTTCGTGGGCGGCAACCGCTTCCACGGCCACCAGCTGCGGGAGACCGGGCTGCGCAGCTCGTTTCGCGAATACGCCCCGGACATCGAGATGCTGGGGACCATTCTGAACCTCGAGGAGCGCCAGGTCACCTACGAGGCCACGCACGCCCTGCTCGAATCGCATCCGGACCTCTCCGGCATCTACTGCGCGGGCGGCGGCATGGAAGGCGCGATCGCGGCGATGCGCGAGTCCGGCCGGGCGAACGAGGTGATGCTCGTGGTCAACGAGCTGACCGACGAGTCGCGCGAGGCGCTCCAGGACGGAACGGTCAAGATCGTGCTCCGCACGCCGCTTCCCCAGCTCTGCGCCGAGCTCATCCCACTGATGATCCACGCCGTGGAGAAGGGCATGGCGGAGACGCCTGGCCAGCGGTTCCTGCCGTTCGAGCTCTGGACCCCGGAGTCGCTCTGACGTGATGGACTTACATCATTTGTATGGTGCGTTTTGCGGCATGAATGATGGGGAACACGGCTCGCAGTCGATTGACCGGGCGCAGCCATGCTGGCAACCATCGGGTGGGCCAGCGAAGCGAGAGCCGGCTCGGGGGAATGATGACGGACCGAGGGTCCGTGCTGCGTCGTCCCCCTGACGTGAGAATTAACAGGTCGCCCCCGGAGGGCGCTCAGCGGAGGAAAAAATGAGAAACCTTCTGGCATCGGCCGCCGTGCTCGTCTCGATTGCGAGCGGCGCCTCGGCGGCGAACGTCGGCGTCTCGATGGCGCTCTTCGACGACAACTTCCTGACCGTGCTCCGCAACGGGCTCATCCAGTATGCGGGCACTCTCGACGGCGTCGACGTGCAGATCGAGGACGCGCAGAACGACGTGGCCAAGCAGCTCGACCAGATCAACAACTTCATCGCGTCGGGCGTCGACGCGATCATCGTGAACCCGGTCGACACCTCGGCGACGCAGGCGATGTCGAACGCGGCCGAGGGCGCGGGCATCCCGCTCGTCTTCGTCAACCGCCAGCCGATCAACGTCGACAGCCTGCCCGACAACCAGGCCTTCGTCGCCTCGGACGAGCGCGAGTCCGGGACGCTCGAGACCCTCGAGGCCTGCCGGCTGTTCAAGGAGGCCGGCAAGACCGAGGCGAACGTCTACGTCATCATGGGCGAGCTCTCGAACCAGGCGGCGCAGCAGCGCACCCAGGACATCCTCGACGTGATCGGCGGGCCCGACTGCGGCGTGAAGGTCAACATCATCGACAAGCAGACCTCGAACTGGCAGCGCGACGTCGCGCAGAACCTGATGACCAACTGGCTGTCGACGGGCGCCGACTTCGACGGGGTGATCGCCAACAACGACGAGTCGGCGATCGGCGCCATCCAGGCGATGAAGGCCGCGGGCATCGACATGAAGTCGGTGGTGGTCGGCGGCGTCGACGCGACCCAGGACGCGCTCCAGGCGATGCAGGCGGGCGATCTCGACGTGACCGTGTTCCAGGACGCGGCCGGCCAGGGCTCGGGGGCGCTCGACGCGGCGCTGAAGCTCGCCAAGGGCGAGAGCGTCGAGCAGAAGGTCTACATCCCCTTCCAGCTCGTCACGCCGGCGAACATGGGCGACTTCCTGAAGAAGAACTGAGGCGCGCAAGCGCGTGCCTCCCCGGGGCCGGCGACGCGCGCCGGCCCGCTCCCGCCCCTGCGACGGACAGGCCCCGCCCTGAGGGCGTCGCACTCTAGGAAAATCGACATGGCGCAGTCCCAGACCACGCATGGCGTCGGTGGCCTGACCTTCGATGCATCGAAGCGGCACCGTCCCCCCGAGCTCAACGTCTTCTTTGCCCTGATCCTTCTCGTCGCGGTCTTCGAGGCGCTGGGCTGGCTGCTGATGGGCGACTCCTTCCTGTTCAACACGCGGGAGAACGCCACCTCGATCTTCAACACCGCGCGGCTCAACATCATCATCCTGCAGGTGTCGATCATCGGCATCATCGCCATCGGCGTCACGCAGGTGATCATCCTCGGCGGCATCGACCTCTCGTCCGGCTCGGTGGTCGGCGCCACGGCGATGATCGCGATGAGCTTCGCCCAGGTTTCGCTGGTCAACGGCCAGCCGAACCCGAAGATGATGCTGCCCGAGGGCTGGCAGGATCTCTCGGTGCTTGCGCCCGTGATCGTCGGCCTCGCCTGCGGCCTCGTCGCCGGCCTGATCAACGGCAGCCTGATCGCCTGGACGAAGATCCCGCCGTTCATCGCCACGCTCGGCATGATGGTCACCGCCCGCGGCGTCGCCAAGTGGTGGTCGAAGGGCGAGCCGATCAGCTTCCCGACCGAGAGCTACGCCGCGATCGGCAAGGGGATGACGCCGGTCTTCATCTTCATCGCGCTGGCCATCCTCTTCCACCTCATCCTGCGCCACACCGTCTACGGCAAGCACACCTACGCCATCGGCTCGAACGAGGCGGCGGCGCGGATGTCGGGCATCAAGGTCGACCGGCACAAGGTGATGGTCTACGCGATCGCCGCGATCCTCGCCTCCGTCGCCGCCATCGTCCTCTCGTCGAAGAACCTGACCGCGCAGGCCGGCATGGGCACCATGTACGAGCTCGACGCCATCGCGATGACGGTGATCGGCGGGGTCAGCCTCTCCGGCGGCCGCGGCTCGATCCTCGGCACCGTGCTCGGCGCGCTGATCTTCGGGGTGATCATCTCCGGGTTCACCTTCCTCAAGCTCGACGCCTACTATCAGGAGATGGTCAAGGGCGTGATCATCGTCGGGGCCGTCGTGCTCGACCAGTGGCGCCAGCGCCGCGCCTCGTCCCGGATGTGAGGAGATACAGCCATGAGCGACATCCGGACCAACATCTCGGGCAAGAACGCCCCCCACTCCGACAAGGCCCTCGGCGAGGTCATTCTGCGGACCGAGGGGCTGACCAAGCACTACGGCGGCGTCCATGCCCTCGTCGACTGCAACTTCGAGATCCGGAAGGGCGAGCACGTCGCCATCATGGGCGACAACGGCGCGGGCAAGTCGACCTTCGTGCGGCAGATCACCGCCGTGGAGCGGCGGACCGGAGGCAAGGTGTGGTTCAACGGCGAGTACGTCGACTTCGCCGGACCGCTCGAGGCCCGCGAGGCCGGGATCGAGACGGTGTTCCAGACCCTCGCCCTCGCCGACCATCTCGACGTGCCCGACAACCTCTTCCTCGGGCGCGAGAAGATCCGCCTCAACCTCGGGCCGTTCTCGATCCTCGACTACAAGGGGATGCGCGACGCGACGCTCGCCGGGCTGCAGAAGACCGGAGTGAAGATCCCGAACATCCACAACACCATCCAGAACATGTCGGGCGGCCAGCGCCAGTGCGTCGCGATCGCCCGCACCGCGACCTTCCACTCGAAGCTCACCATCATGGACGAGCCGACCGCGGCGCTCGGGGTGCAGGAGACCGCCCAGGTCGAGAACATCATCCGCACGCTGAAGGAGCAGGGCGAGCCCCTGATCCTCATCAGCCACAACATGCGGCAGGTGATGGACCTCTGCGACCGGATCGTCGTGTGGCGGCGCGGACGGATCTGCGCCAACCTCCGCAAGGAGGAGACCGACGGCCAGGACGTGGTCGCCTACATCACCGGCGCCAAGACCCAGGAGCAGTACGCCGGCGTCGCCTGAGCGGCGCCAGATCCCCTTTCGCAATGGAGACCACGGTGAAGATCGCCCTCGACCCGTTCATGCACCGCCACCTGTCGCTCGAGGCCCTGCCCGGCAAGGTGGCCGAGCTCGGCTACGAGTGGGTGGAGCTCAGCCCCCGCGCCGACTTCCTCGAATGGTTCAAGGCGCCCCGCGTCTACCCGGCGCGGATCAAGGCGGTGAGGCGCGCCTTCGAGGACGCCGGCGTCGGCATCGCCTCGCTCCTGCCGATGTACCGCTGGGCCTCGAACGACGAGACGGAGCGGCAGGCGGCGGTGCGGCACTGGAAGCGGGCGATCGAGATCGCGGTCGAGCTCGGCGTCGACACGATGAACTCCGAGTTCGGCCGCGGCCCGCACCCCGACAAGGGGAGCTGCTACTGCTGCCACACCGGCAGCATGATCGAGGCCTGCGAGGACGCCTGGTGGCGGTCGATGGAGGAGCTCGTGCCGGTGTTCGAGAAGGAGGGGATCAACCTCCACGTCGAGCCCCACCCCGAGGACTGGTGCGAGACGATCCAGCCGGCGCTCGACATCATCCGCACGGTCAACTCCAGGCGGGTGAGGTTCCTCTACTGCGCGCCGCACACCTACTATTTCGGCGACGACACCGTGGCGATGCTGCGGGAGAGCGCCGACGTCCTTGCCCACGTCCACGTCGGCGACACCTTCAACCACCGCGCCTCCTCGGGCCTGCGCTACATCCTGAACCCGCCGGGCACGCAGGCCCGCATCCACCAGCACCTCGACATCGGCCAGGGCGAGGTGCCGTGGGACGACTTCTTCGGCACGCTCGCCGAGATCGAGTTCGACGGCATCATGACCGCCTGCGTCTTCGCCTGGGAGGACCGGGCCGACGCCTCGGGCCGCTTCATGCGCGCCGAGATGCAGCGCTACATCGACAAGTTCCGGAAGTGAGGACTGACATGACCCTCCGCATCGGCCTCATCGGCGCCGGGGCCATCGGCCGCGACCACGCTCGCCGCATCAATCAGGTCCTGACCGGGGCGAAGATCACCGCCCTTTCGGACGTCGACGCCGCGAGCGCGAAGGCGGTGAAAGCCGACATCGCCCCCGACGCGACGGTCTTCGCGACCGGCGAGGAGCTGATCGCCTCGCCCGAGGTCGACGCCGTCCTCGTCTGCTCGTGGGGCCAGACCCACGAGGCCTATGTTCTCGCCGCCATCGCCGCGGGCAAGCCCTGCTTCTGCGAGAAGCCGCTCGCCACCACCGCCGAGGGCGCCAAGCGCATCGTCGACGCCGAGGCGGCGACCGGCCGGCGGCTGGTGCAGGTCGGCTTCATGCGCCGCTACGACGCCGGCTACCGGATGCTGAAGGCGGTCGTGGACAGCGCGATCGGCACGCCGCTCATGGTGCATGCAGCGCACCGCAACCCGACGGTGCCTGACCACTACACCACGCCGATGGCGATCAACGACACGCTGATCCACGAGATCGACGTGCTGCGCTGGCTGCTCGACGACGACTACGTCTCGGCGCAGGTGGTCTTCCCTCGCCGCACCTCGAACGCCCCGCGCGACCTCAAGGACCCGCAGGTGGTGCTGCTCGAGACCGCGAAGGGCATCCGCATCGACGTCGAGGTGTTCGTGAACTGCCGCTACGGCTACGACATCCAGTGCGAGGTGGTCGGCGAGGAGGGGCTGGCGCGGCTGCCGGAGCCGATGGCGATCGTCATGCGCAAGGAGGCGAAGCTGCAGAACGCGATCCTGACCGACTGGAAGGACCGCTTCATCGCGAGCTACGACGTCGAGCTGCAGGACTTCATCGACGCCGCCGCCAAGGGCACGGCCTCGGGCCCGACCTCGTGGGACGGCTACGTCGCCGCGATCTCGTCCGACGCCTGCCTCAAGGCGCAGGAGACGCCGGGCGCCATCGTCCCGATCACCCTGCCGGCGCGTCCGGCGCTCTATGCCTGAGGCCAGAGCCATGCGCTTCGCGCTCAACCACATCACCACGCCGTCGCTCCCCGTCGCGGAGTTCTTCGCCCTCGCCCGCAAGCTCGGGATCGCCGAGGTCGAGGTCCGCAACGACACGCCGAACGTCGTCGGCGGCGTCGCCCCCGAGGCGGTGAAGGTTGCCGCGGAGAAGGCCGGCGTCACCCTCGTCTCGATCAACGCGCTCTATCCGTTCAACGTCTGGTCCGGCGACCTGCCCGCGCGCGCGACGGCGCTCGCCGACTACGCGAAGGACGCCGGCGCGAAGGCGCTGGTCATGTGCCCGCTCAACGACGGGACGCCGGTCGCCCGCGCCGACCTCGTCGCGGCGCTGGTCGCACTGGCGCCGATCCTGCGCGAGCGCGGGCTCGTGGGTCTCGTCGAGCCGCTGGGCTTCCCGATCTCCTCGCTGCGGACCAAGGCCGAGGCGGTGGCCGCGATCGACGCGGCCGGGGGCGGCGACGTCTACCGGCTGGTGCACGACACCTTCCACCACACGCTCGCGGGCGAGACGGCGTTCTTCCCGGAGCGCACCGGCCTCGTCCACATCTCGGGCGTGACCGACCCGGGCCTGGCCGTCGAGGACATGCTCGACGCGCACCGGGTTCTCGTCGACGATGCCGACCGGCTCGGCAACGTCGCGCAGATCCGCGAGCTCCTCGCCCTCGGCTACGCCGGCCCGTTCAGCTTCGAGCCGTTCGCCGAGGAGGTGCAGGGGCTCGCCGACCCGGAGGCCGCGCTCCGCGCGAGCATGGGGCACGTGACCGAGGCGCTGACGGAGCGGGCCTGAGGCGCCGCGTCCTGGAAGGGTAGAGAGATGACCAAGACGCTGGACGTTATCACGATTGGGCGTTCGTCTGTTGACCTTTACGGGGATCAGGTGGGGGGTCGGCTGGAGGACATGGGGAGCTTCTCGAAGTACATCGGGGGCTCGCCGACCAACATCGCCTGCGGCGCGGCGCGGCTGGGGCTGAGGTCCGCGGTCATCACCGGGGTGGGCGACGAGCACATGGGGCGGTTCATCGTCGAGCAGCTCCGGCGCGAGGGGGTGGACACGCGCGGGGTGAAGGTGGACCCGGAGCGGCTGACGGCGCTGGTGCTGCTGGGGATCCGCGACGACGCGCGGTTTCCGCTGATCTTCTACCGCGAGAACTGCGCCGACATGGGGCTGACCGTGGCCGACATCGACGAGGGCCTCCTCGCCGACGCCCGCGCGCTCGTGGTCACCGGCACCCATCTCAGCCACAAGCGGACCGAGGCGGCCGTGCTGAAGGCGCTCGACCTCGCGAAGCGGCACGGGGCGCGGACGGCGCTCGACATCGACTACCGCCCGAACCTCTGGGGCGTCGCCGGCCACGGCGAGGGCGAGAGCCGCTTCGTCGAGAGCGCCGAGGTGACGCGGAAGCTCCAGTCCGCCCTGCGCCGCTTCGACCTGATCGTCGGCACCGAGGAGGAGTTCCACATCGCCGGCGGCTCCACCGACACGCTCGAGGCCCTGCGCGCGGTGCGCGCCGTTTCCGACGCGACGCTGATCTGCAAGCGCGGCGCGAAGGGGGCGGTCGCCTTCGAGGGCGCCATTCCGGGGAGCCTCGACGACGGCCAGACCGGCCCCGGCTTCCCGATCGAGGTCTTCAACGTGCTCGGGGCCGGCGACGGCTTCTTCTCCGGCCTGCTCAAGGGCTGGCTGGAGGACGCCGACTGGCCGACGGCGCTGAAATACGCCAACGCCTGCGGCGCCTTCGCCGTCTCGCGCCACGGCTGCACCCCGGCCTATCCCTCGGCGGCGGAGCTCGCCTTCTTCCTCGACCGCGGCGTGGCGCGCCCGGACCTGAGGAACGACCAGCCGCTCGAGCAGATCCACTGGT
This sequence comes from Amaricoccus sp., assembly GCF_017993425.1. Classification (GTDB taxonomy): domain Bacteria; phylum Pseudomonadota; class Alphaproteobacteria; order Rhodobacterales; family Rhodobacteraceae; genus Amaricoccus. The sequence continues at coordinate 25,557 of NZ_JAGOMQ010000039.1, read as the reverse complement.
CGACCACCCGCGCCGGCGCGTGGCCGGAGATGCGGGTCTTCGCCTTCGACCACCGGATGCAGCTCGAGGAGATGGAGGGGGCCACCCTCCCGAAGATCGGCGCCTTCAAGCAGCTGTGCCTCAAGGCGGCCCTCGAGGTCGCCGACGGCCGCCCCGGCTACGGCATCCTCTGCGACAACCGCCTCGGCCGCGCCGCGCTGCACGCCGCCTCCGGCACGGGCCTCTGGATCGGCCGGCCCTGCGAGTGGCCGGGCTCCCGCCCGCTGACGCTGGAGCCCGAGCTCGGGCTCGACTGCGGCGGCCTCGGCGAGTGGGCGCGCGAGGACGTGGTCAAGGCGCTCTGCTTCTGCCACCCCGACGACGACGCCGAGACCCGCGCCGGCCAGGAGGCGACGGTGAGGCGGCTCTGGGAGGCGTCGCGCCGCAGCCGGCTCGAGTTCCTGCTGGAGATCATCCCGTCGAAGGTCGGCCCCGTCGACGACGACACGACCGCGACGCTGATCCGCCAGTTCTACGCGGCGGGCGTCTGGCCCGACTGGTGGAAGCTCGAGCCGATGACCTCGCGCGCCGCCTGGGCCAACGCGATCGCCGCGATCGAGGCGCACGACGCCCATACCCGCGGCATCGTCGTCCTCGGCCTCGACGCGCCGGAGGCCGAGCTCGCCGCGAGCTTCGAGACCGCGGCCGGGTTCGACCTCGTGAAGGGCTTCGCCGTCGGCCGGACGATCTTCGGCGACGTGGCGCGGGCCTGGATGAAGGGCGAGACCGGCGACGCGGATGCGGTCGCGGCGATGGCGACGCGCTACGCCCGGCTCTGCGCCCTCTGGGACGAGGCGCGGTCGGCGGCGCGGGCGGCGGCGCGGGAGGCGGTGGCGTGAAGGACAGGGGGGGAAGGATGGGCACGGTGCGGCTGACCGCGGCGCAGGCGATGGTGCGCTGGCTCTCGGTGCAGATGACGGAAGAGGGCGAGCGGTTCATCGAAGGCGTCTGGGCGATCTTCGGCCACGGCAACGTCGCCGGCGTCGGCGAGGCGCTGCACCGCTGCCGCGACGTCCTGCCGACGTGGCGCGGCCAGAACGAGCAGACCATGGCCCACGCCGCCATCGCCTACGCCAAGACCCTGCGCCGCCGCCGCGCCCATGCCGTCACCGCCTCGATCGGCCCGGGCTCGACCAACATGGTGACCGCAGCGGCGCTGGCGCACGTCAACCGCCTGCCGGTGCTCCTCATCTGCGGCGACGTCTTCGCCAACCGCCGCCCCGACCCGGTCTTGCAGCAGATCGAGGACTTCGACGACGGCACGGTCTCGGCCAACGACTGCTTCCGCCCGGTCACCCGCTACTTCGACCGCATCATGCGGCCCGAGCAGCTCCTGACCGCGCTCCCCCGGGCGCTGCGCACCCTGACGGACCCGGCCGATTGCGGCCCCGTCTGCCTCGCCTTCTGCCAGGACGTGCAGGCCGAGGCCTGGGACTATCCCGAGAGCTTCTTCGAGCCCCGGGTCTGGCGCATCCGCCGTCCCGAGCCCGACCCGGCCGAGGTCGAGGCCGTCGTCGCCGCGATCCGGGCCGCGAAGGCGCCGGTGATCGTCGCCGGCGGCGGCGTGCTCTACTCCGGCACCGAGGCGCTCCTCGCCGACTTCGCCGAGCGGCGCAACATCCCGATCGTCGAGACCCAGGCCGGCAAGGGCGCGACCTCCTGGGAGCACCCGATGAACTTCGGCTCGCCCGGGGTCACGGGCTCGGCCTGCGGCAACGACGCCTGCGCGAGCGCCGACCTCGTCATCGGCGTCGGGACCCGCCTCCAGGACTTCACCACCGGCTCGTGGACGGTGTTCGCCAACCCCGACCGCCGGCTCGTCTCGATCAACGTCGCCGGCTACGACGCGCTGAAGCACGGCGCGCTCGGCGTCCTCGGCGACGCGAAGGTGACGCTGGAGCGGATCGACGCCGCCCTCGGTGGCCTCCGCTTCGAGGCGGCCGACGCCAAGGCGCGCACCGACTGGCACGCCGCCGTGGCCGCGGTCACCGCCGCGCCGCCGAAGGACGCCAACAAGCTCCCCTCCGACGCCCAGGTGATCGGCGCCGTGCAGCGCATCGCCACCGACAAGACCGTGGCGATGTGCGCCGCCGGGACCATGCCGGGGGCGCTGCAGGTGCTCTGGCAGGCGGCTAAGGGCGGCTACCACATGGAGTACGGCTATTCCTGCATGGGCTACGAGGTGGCCGGCGCGATGGGGATCAAGCTCGCCGACCCGTCGAGGGAGGTGATCTGCTTCGTCGGCGACGGCAGCTACATGATGGCGAACTCCGAGCTGGCGACGGCGGTCATGCGCCGCGTCCCCTTCACCGTCGTGCTGACCGACAACCGCGGCTACGGCTGCATCAACCGCCTGCAGCAGGAATGCGGCGGCGCCGAGTTCAACAACATGTACAAGGACAGCGCCGTCGAGGCCCAGCCCGAGATCGACTTCGTGGCCCATGCCGCCTCGATGGGGGCGCATGCCGAGAAGGCGCGGGACATCCCCGACCTCGAGGCGAAGATCGTCGCCGCCCGCGGCCGCGACGTGCCCTCCGTCATCGTCATCGACACCGAGGCCGTCTCCGGAACCGGCGTCGGCGGCTGCTGGTGGGACGTCGCCGTCCCCCAAGCCGGCGGCCCCGAACGCCTCGAGAAAGCGCGCGAGCGATACGAGGCCAACGCCCCGCTCCAGCGCGTCTGCAACTGAGGGACCTCCCCATGATCCTCTTCGGCGCCAATCCCATCGCCTGGTCGAACGACGACGACTGGACGCTCGGCGACCACCTCTCCCTCGACGACTGCCTCTCCGACTGCCGGCGGATCGGCTTCGACGGCGTCGAGAAGGGCCACAAGATGCCCGACGCGGGCGACGCCCTCAGGCGCAGGCTCGCCGAGTACGGCCTGCGCTTCGCCGCCGGCTGGCACTCGACCAACCTCCTCACGAACGACCTCGCTGCCGAGACGGCGCGGCTCAGGGCCTGGATCGACTTCACCCGCGCCGCCGGCGGCGACCACATCAACGCCTGCGAGTGCTCGAACACCGTCCATGGCGACGACAAGGTCGCGGTCAACGACCGGCCGATCATGACCGACGCCGAGTGGGAGCGATTCTCGAAGGGCTACGAGGAGCTGTCGCGCTTCGCCGCCGACGAGGGGATGAGGATGGGCTACCACCACCACATGGGCACCATCATCGAATCCGCCGCCGACATCGACCGCTTCATGGCCATGGCCGGCCCCCATACGCGCCTCCTCCTCGACACCGGCCACGCCTTCTTCGGCGGCGCCGACCCGGAGGAGGTGGCGCGGAAATACATGGACCGCGTCACCCACATCCACGCCAAGAACGTCCGCCCCGCGATCATGCGCGAGGTCCGCGCGCAGAACCTCTCCTTCCTCGAGGGCGTGCGCCGCGGCGCCTTCACCGTCCCGGGCGATCCCGAGGGCTGCGTCGCCTTCGAGCCGGTGCTGAGGATCGCCGCCGAGCGCGGCTATTCCGGCTGGCTCGTCATCGAGGCGGAGCAGGACAGCGCCGTGCGCGAGCCCTTCCCCTACCAGAGCATGGGCCTGAAGGCGCTGAAGGCGATGGCGCGCGAGGTCGGCCTCGATGCCGCGCGGGCGACCGCATGAGCCCGCTCCTCCGCAAGCCCTTCGGAACGCGCGGCAAGGTCCACGAGGTCACCCCCGCCTCCGCCGGCTGGCGCCACGTCGGCTTCTCGCTCTGGCGGCTCCGCCCCGGCGATGTCGCCGCCGGCGTGACCGGCGGCGACGAGGTCATCCTCGTCGTCGTCGAGGGAAAGGCGCGGATCACCGGGGCCGGGCAGGACTGGGGCGTCCTCGGCGAGCGCCGGTGCGTCTTCGAGAAGACCCCTCCGCACAGCCTCTACCTGCCGAACGGCAGCGCGTGGGCGGCGACGGCCGAGACCGACTGCACCCTCGCCGTCTGCGCCGCCCCCGGCAAGGGCGGCCATCCGGCGCGGAGGATCGGGCCGGACGGGATCACCCTGACCCGGCGCGGCAAGGGCACGAACACCCGCCACATCAACAACATCGCGATGGAGGCCGAGGACGTCGCCGACGCGCTCCTCGTCACCGAGGTGTTCACCCCCGCCGGCAACTGGTCGTCCTACCCCTCGCACCGCCACGACGAGGACGACTTCCCGCGCATCACCTACCTCGAGGAGACCTACTACCACCGCCTGAATCCGCAGGACGGCTTCGCCATCCAGCGCGTCTACACCGACGACGGGCTCCTCGACGAGACGATGGCGGTCAGGGACGGCGACGTCACCCTCGTCCCCCGCGGCCACCATCCCTGCGGCGCCCCCTACGGCTTCGAGCTCTACTACCTCAACGTCATGGCCGGCCCCCGCCGCAACTGGCGCTTCGTCCCCGCCCCCGAGGTCGAATGGATCATGAAGCGCGACGCCTGAGCGCCCGCCCCGGGCGACGCCGCCGGGGCGCCACAACCTCGAAGCCGCCCCGGACCGGATCTGCGCCGTCGCCTCAACCGCCCCCGGCGAAGGCCGACGCCTCCCGACGCACCGCCTCGACAAGCCACCCGGCCGCAGCGCTGGCCAACCGGAATGCACGCCGACGCCGAGTTCGTCTGCCAACCATGGCCCGCGCTTTCCCGGCGCCTCGGAAGATGACCGAGGTGCGGGGAGCGTCCCCTGCGGTCTTGCCGAGACGGCCCCGGTCTCTTGATCGGGGCCGTCTCAGGGGTGAGGATTCCGGGAAATATCCCACAGTGTGACGCTAGTCATGTTGTTGTTTTTGCTTTGATATAAAGTTACCCACAGATTTATCCACAGGCCGGCCAGGGGGATCAGAGGGCGTCTGCGTCTGCCCTCCCGCCACCGCTCGCTCGGTGGATCAACTGGTCGTTGGCGCAGCCCTTGACGCCGGGGATGCTGGTGCAGTCGACCATGTCCTTCTGGTCGTCGGGGAGCTGCGTCTCGGCGGAGGGCGACGGACAGCGGCGGCGTTCAGGCCACAGGCGTCGCGAGAGCGCGGCCCTCGAAATGGGCGGCGAGGTTGTCGCGGACGAGTTGGCCCATCGCCTTGCGCGTCTCGATGGTGCCGGAGGCGTGGTGCGGCGCCAGGGCGACGTTCGGCAGGGCCGCAAAGCGCGGGTCGATCCCGGGCTCGTTCAGGAATACGTCGAGGCCGGCGGCCTTGATCCTGCCGGCTTCCAGGGCGGCCAGGAGCGCAGGCTCGTCGACGGTCGAGCCGCGGGAGACGTTGACGAGGATTCCGTCCGGGCCGAGAGCGTCGAGAACGGCGGCGTCGATCAGGCCGCGGGTGGCGTCGCTGGCGGCGAGGGTGAGGACCAGGAACTCCGAGCGCCGGGCAAGGGCGAGGAGGTCGGGCTCGAAGGCGTAGGGCGCATCGTCGCGCCGGCTGCGGCCGAAATAGGCGATGTCGCAGTCGAAGGCGGCGAGGCGCTTCGCGACGGCGCTGCCGATCCGGCCCATGCCGACGATGCCGACCGCCTTGCCGGTGACGCGGGTGGTGAGCGGCATCGCCCAGCCGCCGCGGCGGATCTCGGCGTCGCCCTGCGGGATCAGCCGGGCGGCGGCGAGGAGCAGCGCGACGGCCATGTCGGCGACGTCGGCGGTGAGGACGTCGGGCGTGTTCGTCACCCGGACGCCGGCGGCGCGGGCATGGGCGAGGTCGATCGCGTCGGTGCCGACGCCGTAGCAGGCGACGATCTCGAGCTTCGGCAGCGCGCGCATCAGCGCCGCCGAGGCGCCGAGGTCGCCGCGGGTGGCGACGGCGCGCACCTCAGCCCCGTGCTCGGCGAGGAAGGCGTCCGCGTCCGGCGCCTCCCAGAGCTTCAGGACGCGGTAGTTGGCCTCGAGGTCGTCGAGATCCCAGGCGGGATAGGCGCCGGTCATGAGGACGGTCGGCTTGGTCACGGGCGGGTCTCCGGGTCAGGGGCAGCGGCGCCGAGGGCGGCGACTGCGGCGGCGGCGAGGGGGCGGTCGATGTCGACGGTGACGGCGCCGGGCTCGCCGGAAGGATCATCGAGGGTGGCGAGCTGGCGCGCCAGCCGCGAGGGCGGCATGAAGTGGCCGGCTCGCGCGCCCACGCGGTCGGCGAGGAGCGCCGGGCAGCCCCGCGCAGGCACACGAAGGCGACCGGCCGTCCTGCGCCGGAGCGCGGGCGCGCGCGATAGCTGCGGAGGGGACGGCGATCCAGGAGCTGCTTCCCCGGGGCGCAGGCGCGCAGGCGCGCGCGGTAGCTGCGCGTCAGCGCCGAGCAGGAGACGACGCCGCCCTTGGCGAGGGCCGCGGCGACGCTGTCGAGCCAGGGCCAGCGGTCGGCGTCGTCGAGGGGGGATGCCGGCGGCCATCCTCGCCACGTTCGCGGCCGGGCGGAGCGCGTCCCCCTCGCGGCAAGGGCGGCCGAGCGCCGCGGCGAGGGCGGCCCCGACCGTGGACCTGCCGCAGCCGGAGACCCCCATGACCACGATCGCGGGCTCAGAGGCTCGCGGTGATGCCGCCATCGACATAGAGCGTGTGTCCGTTGACGAAGGAGGAGGCGTCGGAGGCGAGGAAGACGGCGGCGCCGACCAGTTCCTCGACCTTGCCCCAGCGGCCGGCCGGGGTGCGTTTCGCCAGCCACTCGGAGAAGGCCGGGTCGTCGACCAGCGCCTGGTTGAGCGGGGTCTCGAAATAGCCCGGCGCGAGGGCGTTGATCTGCAGGCCGTGGCGGGCCCAATCGGTCGCCATGCCGCGGGTGAGGTTGCGCACCGCGCCCTTGGTCGCGGTGTAGGGGGCGATGCCCGGTCGGGCGAGCTCGGACTGGACCGAGGCGATGTTGACGATCTTGCCGCGGCCGCGGGCGATCATGTGCCGGGCGACCGGCTGGCTGACGTAGAAGACGCTGGAGACGTTGGTGGCGAGGAGCTGCTGCCACCGCTCGACCGGGAAATCTTCCAGCGGCGTGCGGAACTGCATGCCGGCGTTGTTGACGAGGATGTCGATCGGGCCGGCGGCGAGCACGGCGGCGACGCCGGCGGCGGCGGCGTCGGGATCGGTGACGTCGAAGGCGGCGGCGCCGGCGCCCGGGATGCCGGCCGCGGCCGCGGCGAGCTTGCCCTCGTCGCGGCCGTTGAGGACGACCGTCGCCCCGTGCGCGGCGAGGCCGGCGGCGAGCGCGAGGCCGATGCCCTGGCTGGAGCCGGTGACGAGCGCGCGGCGGCCGGAGAGGTCGAAGAGCGGGAATGACATGGGCGGAGGCTTCTCCTTGCCGGTTCGCGCGCGGCGGTTGCGTCAGAAGGCGATCTGGACCTTCATCGAGCGGCTGCGGTCGCCGGCGGCCTCGAAGGCGGCGACTGCCTCGGCGACGGGCCAGGTGCCGGTCAGGAGCGGCGAGAGGTCGACCCGACGCGCGTTGATGAGGTCGACCGCGAGGCCGAATTCGGCATGGAAACGGAAGGTGCCGCGGAGCTCGATCTCCTTCGCCACGACGAGGTTCTGCGGGATGGCGATGTCGCCGCCGAGGCCGAGCTGGACGAGGACGCCGCGCGGGCGCAGGACGTCGAGGCCGGCGCGGATCGCGGCGGCGTTGCCGGAGGCCTCGAACTGCACGTCGAAGCTGCCCTTGTTCGCGCCGTAGGCGGCGAGGGCGTCGGCGTCGGTGGCGACGTTGATGGTGCGGTCGGCCCCGACCCTCCGCGCGAAGGCGAGGACGCCGTCGGCGACGTCGGTCGCGACGATCTCGCGGGCGCCGTGGGCACGGGCGGCGATGATCGCCAGCGCGCCGATCGGGCCGCAGCCGGTGACGAGCACGCGCCTGCCGAGGAGCGAGCCGGCGCGCGAGAGGGCGTGGAGGGTGACCGCGAAGGGCTCGGCGAGGGCGGCCTCGCCGATCGCGACGCCGTCCGCGACCTTGTGGCACTGGGAGGCGCGGGCGACAAGGCGCTCGCGAAAGGCGCCCTGGATGTGCGGGAAGGGCATGGCCGAACCATAGAAGCGCATGTCGAGGCAATGGTTCGGCAGGCCCTCGAGGCAGTAGGCGCAGGCGCCGCACGGCCGGCTCGGCGAGACGGCGACCCGGTCGCCCGCGGCGAGGCCGGCGACGCCCTCGCCGACGGCGATGACGCGGCCGGCGACCTCGTGGCCGAGGATCATCGGCTCGCGCAGGCGCACGGTCCCGAAGCCGCCGTGGGCGTAGTAGTGGAGGTCGGAGCCGCAGATGCCGCCGGCCTCGATCGCGACCTCGACCTCGCCGGGACCGGCCGTCTCGGGGGCGCGCTCCTCGATGCGCAGGTCGCGGGCGGCGTGGATGACGACGGCGCGCATGGGCGTCTCCTCAGTTGATCGCGCGGGCTTCGAGCGTGTCGATGAAGGCGCGGTCCCAGCGCCCGGCCTTCATCGCGGCGATGGTCGCCTCTTCCTTCTCGCGGTGGACGATCGCCTTGGCAATCAGGTCCTCGGCCTGCTCCGGCGGGAAGGCGAGGAGGCCGTCCTGGTCGCCGACGACGATGTCGCCGGGGCGGACGGTCATGCCGCCGAGGGTGACGGGCACGTTGATCGCGCCGGGGCCGTCCTTGTAGGGGCCGCGGTGGGTGTGGCCGGCGGCGTAGACCGGGAAGGTGCGCTCGGCGATCTCGGCGGTGTCGCGGATGGCGCCGTTCAGCACCATGCCGGCCATGCCGATCGAGGCGGCGTAGAAGGTGAGGATGCCGCCGACGAGCGCGTTGGCGCAGTCGCCGTCGGCGTCGACCACCATCACGTCGCCGGGGCGGCAGAACTCGAAGGCGCGCAGGATCGCGAGGTTGTCGCCGGCGCGGGTGCGCACGGTGACGGCCGTGCCGGCGAGGGGGCTCGGCTTGTGGTAGGGGCGGAGGCCGGCGAAGCCCTGGTTGCGGTGCAGCTGGTCGCTGATCAGGGCGACCTGGAGGTCGCGGAGGCGCTCCAGCAGCTCGGGCGCGACGGAGGGGGCGCTCGGGTTCTTCTCGATGGTCATGGGGTCATTCCTCAGCGGAGGTCGGCGACGGCGGCGGCGATGCGCTTCACGCCCTCGTCGAGGACGTCCTGCGACGTGGCGATCGACAGGCGGAAATAGGGCGAGAGGCCGTAGGCGGCGCCGGCGACCACCGCGACGCCAGCGCGCTCGAGCAGGTAGAGGACGACGTCGCCGTCCTCGGCCAGACGCTTGCCCTCGGGCGTGGTCCGGCCGATCAGGTCGGCGCAGTTGACGTAGAGGTAGAAGGCGCCCTCGGGGATGCGGCAGGAGAGGCCGGGGATGGCGTTGATTCCGGCCGCGGTCTTGTCGCGGCGGGCGCGGTAGGTGGCGACGCTTTCGGCGACGAAGGACTGGTCGCCATTGAGCGCCGCGGCGGCGGCGGCCTGGCTGACCGAGCAGGCGTTGCCGGCCGCCTGCGAGAGCAGGGTGTCGAGGGCGCGAATGAGGTCGCGCGGGCCGGCGGCCCAGCCGATGCGCCAACCGGTCATTGCGTAGGTCTTGGAGACGCCGTTGATCGCGAGGGTGCGGTCGCGGAGCTCCGGCGCGGCGGCGAGCAGGTGCGGCGCGACGCCGTTGGCGAAGCGGATGTGCTCATAGATGTCGTCGGTCATCACCATGACGTCCGGGTGGCGGGCGAGGACCTTCGCCAGCGCCCGGTACTCGTCGGCGGTGTAGGTGGCGCCGGTCGGGTTCGAGGGCGAGTTGAGGACCAGCCAGCGGGTCCGGGGCGTGATCGCCGCCTCGAGCTGGGCGGAGGTGAGCTTGAAGCCCTGCTCCTCGGGGCAGGCGACCGCCACGGGGACACCGTCGCAGGCGAGGGCGGCGTCGGGGTAGGACACCCAGTAGGGCGCCGGGACAATCACCTCGTCGCCTTCGTCGAGGGTAGCGGCGAAGGCGGCGTAGATCGCGCTCTTGGCGCCGTTCGTCACGACGATCTCGGAAGGGTCGAACTCGATGCCGTTCTCGCGCCGGAGCTTGTCGGCGATGGCCTTGCGGAGCTCCGGGGTGCCGGCGAGCGTGGTGTAGCGGGTGGCGCCGGCGTCCATCGCCTTCGCGGCGGCCTCGCGGATCGGGGCGGGCGTGTCGAAGTCGGGCTCGCCGACGACGAGGCTGACGATCGAGCGGCCTTCGCGGCGAAGCGCGTTGGCGCGGTCGGCGGCGGCGGTGCTCGGCGACGGCTTGATGCGCCGGACGCGCTCGGAAACGTGGATGCCCAAGGCCCTTCTCCCGGTCGTGACCCGTTGGATGTCCGGACGCTACTCCCGCCGACACGGCCGTGGCCAAGACGGCTTCGCTCTGCTTACATAGGGATCGCTTATGGGTGAGCGGGGCGAAGGATGAACTTCAGGCGCCTGCAGTGCTTCGTGAAGATCGTCGACGTCGGCAGCATGACCCAGGCCGCCGACCTGCTGCACGTCGCGCAACCCGCGCTCAGCCAGCAGATCCTCGCGCTCGAGGCCGAGGTGCGCCAGCAGCTGCTGGTGCGGACCAAGCGCGGGGTGACGCCGACGGCGGCGGGCACCGCGCTCTACCGGCACGCGCAGCTGATCCTGCGGCAGGTGGAGCAGGCGCGGGCGGACATGAACGCTGCGGGCCAGGGGCTCTCCGGCGCCGTCTCGGTCGGGCTCGCGCCGGGCACGGCGGCGGCCGACCTGGCGATGCCGCTGTTGCGCGCGGTGCGGGAGCGGCATCCCGGTATCGTGCTCTATCTCAACGAGACCTACGGCACGACGCTCTCGGAGCTCATCATGACCGGGCGCATGGACCTCGCGGTGCTCTACGGGGGGACGACGGCGGTACACGGACTGTCGTTCCAGCTCCTGCAGCTCGAGCCGCTCTACCTCGTCGGGCCGGGGGCGATGGAGAAGCCCGGGGAGACGGTGGCGCTCGGCGACGTCGTCGATCTCGACCTGGTGCTGCCGCGGCCCTACAACATCGTCCGCAAGATGGTGAACGACGCCTGCTCCGGGTCGGGCCTCGCGCCGCACGTCGTTGCGGAAATCGAATCGGACGGGACCCTGACCGCGGTGATCGGCGAGGGGCTCGGCGCGACGATCCTGCCGGCCTCGATGGCGCGTCGCGTGGTGGCGGCGACCGGCGGCTGGCGGGCGCGGATCGTCGAGCCGTCGATCGAGGCGCCGCTGGCGCTCTGCCAATCGGACCAACTGCCACTGTCGGAGCCGGCGCAGGCGGTGAAGGACGTGCTGATGGAGCTCGCCGCCGCGCTGCCGGGGGCTTCGCCGGCGCCAGCGGGACGCAGGCCGAGACGGCGGCGGGTCGCCCCGCCATCCTGACCGCCGGGGCGCGCCGCCCGACATAAGAGAGGCTTATCGAGGCAGAGACGATCCGTCTTGGCGGGGACAAGGCGGCGTCCGCTACCCTTCCGGCAGACCGACCGAAAGGGCGCGCGATGGACCTCGACGAGATCAAGGCACTGATGGCGTCTTTCACCACCTCCGGTCTGGCGGAGATGACCCTGACCCGCGGGGAGTGGACGCTGCGCCTCGTGCGCGCGGCGGACGGCGGCGTCGCGGCGGTCCCCGGGCCCCGGCGGGCGGAACGACCGCGGCCGGCGGCGCCGGCACGGCCGGGGGCTGAGGGCGGGGTAAGGGCGCCGCTCGCGGGGCTCGTCTACCTGAGCCCCGCCCCGGGAGCGCCCCCGTTCGTCGCCATGGGGACGCGCGCTGCGGCCGGCGACGTGGTCGCGGTCATCGAGGCGATGAAGGTCTTCAACGAGATCCGTGCCGAGCGCGACGGGACGGTCGCGGCGATCGAGGTCGCGTCGGGCGACGAGGTCGAGGCCGGCCAGCTGCTCCTCCGCATCGAGTGAGGCTCATGTTCGATTCCGTGCTCATTGCCAACCGTGGCGAGATCGCGCTTCGGATCCAGCGCGCCGCCCGCGCCCTCGGGCTCCGCACGATCGCGGCGCACTCCGAGGCCGACCGCGAGGCGCCGCACGTGCGGGCCGCCGACGTCGCTGTCTGCATCGGGCCGTCGCCGGCGGCGCGGTCCTACCTCGACCCCGCGGCGATCCTGCTCGCGGCCGAGGCGACCGGGGCCGGGGCGATCCATCCGGGCTACGGCTTCCTCTCCGAGAACGCCGACTTCGCCGAGGCGGTGACGCGCGCGGGGCGAACCTTCATCGGGCCGCCGGCCGGCTGCATCCGCACCATGGGCGACAAGGTGGCCGCCAAGGGCGCGATGATCCGGGCGGGCGTGCCCTGCGTTCCCGGGCCGGACGCCGGCCTGCCCGACGACATCGACGCGGTGCGCGGGATCGTCGAGGGGCTCGGCTACCCGGTGATCCTCAAGGCCGCCGGCGGCGGCGGCGGCCGCGGAATGCGGGTGGTGAAGGATGCGGCCGGGCTCGCCGAGGCGCTCGTCGTCACCCGCGAGGAGGCGCGACGCGCGTTCAACAACCCCGAGATCTATGTCGAGAAGTTCCTGACCCATCCGCGGCACGTCGAGATCCAGGTGATCGCCGACCGCCACGGGCAGGCGGTCTGGCTCGGCAGCCGCGATTGCTCGCTGCAGCGGCGGCACCAGAAGGTGCTGGAGGAGGCGCCCGCGCCGGGGCTCGACGCGGGCCTCGTCGCCGAGATCGGCGAGCGCTGCGCCGAGGCGTGCCGGCAGATCGGCTACGAGGGCGCCGGCACCTTCGAGTTCCTCTACGAGGACGGCGTCTTCGCCTTCATCGAGATGAACACCCGCGTCCAGGTCGAGCACCCTATCACCGAGGAGACGACCGGCGTCGACATCGTCCGCGAGGGCATCCGGGTGGCACAGGGGCTGCCGCTCTCCTTCGCTCAAGGAGACGTCGCCTGCCGCGGCCACGCCTTCGAGGCGCGGATCAACGCCGAGGATCCGGAGACCTTCGCACCCTCGCCCGGAACGGTGACGCGGTTCGAGATGCCCGGGGGGCCGGGGATCCGGGTCGACACCCACATGGCGGCCGGGGGCAAGGTGCCGCCCTACTACGATTCGCTGATCGCCAAGGTCATCGCCCACGGCGCGACCCGCGACGAGGCGCTGGCGCGGCTCCGCGGCGCCCTCGCCGAGGCGCGGGTCGACGGGGTGGCGACGAACCTCGCGCTGCACCGGCGGATCGTGGCGGACCCGGGCTTCGTCGCCGGCGGGGTCGACATCCACCACCTGACGCGGATGCTGGAAGGAGACGCCGGGCGATGAGCGACAAGCCGGTGGTGAGCGTCCTCGGGACGAGCGCGCTGCTCTTCGAGGCTCCGGGCGAGACGAGCCTCGCCTGCCAGCAGCGGATCTGGGCGCTGTCGCGCGAGGCGGCCACCTGGCCGGAGGTGCGCGAGGCGGTGCCGGGGGTGAACAACCTGCTCCTGAGCCTCGCCACGCCGCCGCAGCGCCTGGAGCCGCTGGAGGCGCGGCTCGTCGGGGCCTGGGAGGAAGCAGTGGCGCTGCCGCTCGACGGGCGGGTGGTCGAGCTGCCGGTGACGTACGGCGGCGACGGCGGGCCGCACATGGCCGACGTGGTGGCGCATACCGGCCTCCCGATCGACGAGATCGTCGCGATCCACGCCGGCCCAGTCTACCCGGTCTATGCGCTCGGCAGCCATCCCGGCTACTGCTACCTCGGCGGCATGGACCCGCGGATCGCCACGCCGCGCCGCAAGGTGCCGGTGCTGCGCATCCCCGGCGGCGCGGTGTCGATCGGCGGGGCGCAGACGGGTGTCTCGGCCTCGGACGGGCCGAGCGGCTGGAACACCATCGGCGCCACGGAGATGGTGTTCTTCGACGCCACCCGCGACCCGCCGGTGCTGCTGCAGCCCGGCGACAGCATCGTGTTCCGCGTGGCGGAGATCCTGAAATGATCGAGATCCTGTCGCAGAGCGCCTTCGCCAGCGTGCAGGACCTCGGGCGCTTCGAGGCGGTGCGCTGGGGCGTTGGCACCGCCGGGGCGATGGACCGGCTGGCGCTCGTCGCCGGCAACCTGCTCCTCGGCAACGCCGACGACGCCGCCGGGGTCGAGGCGCAGGTCTTTCCCTTCGAGGTGCGCTTCGAGGCCGACCTCGCCTTCGCGGTCACCGGCGCCGACTGCGCCGCCACGCTCGACGGCGTGCCGCTCCTGCCCTGGGCGAGCGCCCGGGCGCGGGCCGGGCAGGTGCTGCGGCTCGGGCTGCCGCAGGCCGGCCGCTGGCGTGGGGCGCGGGCCTATCTCACGGTGGCGGGCGGGATCGACGTGCCGATGGTGCTCGGCTCGCGCAGCACCCAGCTCCGCGGCGCGATCGGCGGGCTCGACGGGCGGATGCTGCGCCAGGGCGACCGGCTGACGGCCGGGGAGGCGCCGGAGGCGGCGGCGATCGCCGGCGTCGTGCCGCCCGGCCTCGCGCTGCCGCTGGAGGCGGACGGGCTGCCGGCGGTGCGGGTGCTGCCGGCGTCGGAGTACGGCGCCTTCACCGCGACCTCGCTCGAAAGCTTCTGGGACGAGGCGTGGAAGATCACCCCGCAGAGCGACCGCTACGGCTTCCGCCTCGCCGGGCCGGGGCTGGAGCTCGCGCGGCCGCTCGAGACGCGCTCGCATGGCATCGTCCCCGGCGTGATCCAGGTGCCGCACAGCGGCCAGCCGATCGTGCAGATGTGCGACGCCCAGCCCTCGGGCGGCTATCCCAAGGTCGGCGCGGTGATCGAGGCGGATCTCTGGCGCCTGGGGCAGATGCCGATCGGCACGCGCTTTCGCTTCCGGCGCGTCGACTGGGCCGACGCGCTGGCCGCGCGGGAAGAGGTCGAGGCATGGCTGGCGGAGGTGCGCCGCGTCGCCGCTCTCCTCCGCGCACGGAGGGCCGCATGATGGGACCGGACGAGATCGCCGCGCTTGCCGAGGCGATGGCCGAGGCCGGGATCGGGCGCCTGGAGCTGACCAGCCCCGACTTCGCGCTCGCGCTGTCGCGCGGCGCCGTCGGGGCGGCCGCCGAGTCGGCGACGCTGCCGGAGCCGGACGTGGCGCCGGTGACCTCGCCGTCGCTCGGGACGTTCCTGCGGGCGCATCCGCTCCATGAGGCGCCGCTCGCCGCCGACGGCGAGGCGGTCGTCGCCGGGCAGCCGATCGCGCTCCTCCGGATCGGTGCGCTGCTGGTGCCGGTACCGGCGCCGGCGGACGGGATCGTGGTGGCGGCCCTGCCGGAGGAGGGCGCTCTCGTCGGCTACGGCGACCGGCTGTTCGACTTCCTGCCGAACGATTGAGGAGGGACCCCATGCGCATCGACCTCAACGCGGACCTCGGCGAGGGCTTCGGGCCCTGGGCGATGGGCGACGACGACGCGCTCCTCGCCATCGTCTCCTCGGCGAACGTCGCCTGCGGCTTCCATGCCGGCGACCCGGTGATCATGGCGCGCACCGTCCGCGTCGCGCGCGAGCGCGGCGTCGACGTCGGCGCCCATGTCGGCTTCCCCGACCGCCAGGGCTTCGGCCGCCGCCCGATGCAGATCGCGCCCGCCGAGCTCGCGGCGATGGTGACCTACCAGCTCGGGGCGCTCACCGGCATCGCCCGCGCCGAGGGCGCCGCGATGACGCACATGAGCTTCCACGGCGCGCTCGGCAACATGACCGCAGCCGACCCGGCCCTCGCCGGGCCGCTGGTCGAGGCGGTGGCGCGCTTCGACGACGGCCTCACCATCTCGTCGTCGCCGAGCACGGCGATCGAGGCCGCCGCGGCCCGCTGCGGCCTCCGGGTCGCGACGACCTTCCTCGCCGACCGGGCCTGCGACAAGGACGGGCTCCTCGTGCCCCGCGGCAAGCCCGGCGCGGTGATCCACGACGAGGCGGCGGTGCTCGCCAGAGTCGGGCGGCTGCTGAAGGACGGTGTCGTCGAGACCTGGGACGGGACGCTGCTGCCGGCGAAGCCCGAGAGCATCCTGCTGCACGGCGACACGCCGGGCGCGGTCGCGCTCGGCAAGGCGCTGAGACGACTGGTCGAGGACGCCGGCTGGACGGTGACGCCGATTTCGCAACTGCACAAGTAACGCGCGTCCACCATAAGTGCCGCTTATGGCTACAGTGACAATCCGTGTTGGCGCCGTTTCGTCCGAAGCCGCACCATCGGGACAACAGAAGGAGGTCGCCCCCATGCCGTTCTCGGATTACCGGACCGCTCTCGTCACCGGCGCCTCCTCCGGTATCGGCGCCGCGGTGGTCGAGCGCCTGTCCCGCGAGGGCCTGCAGGTCCACGCGCTGGCGCGCTCCGCCGGCGCCCTCGCCGATCTCGCCGCACGCACGGGCTGCATTCCCCACGCCATCGACGTCAGCGACACCGCGGCGCTGGCGCGCCTCGCGGGCGAGACCGAGTTCGACGTCCTCGTGAACAACGCCGGCGTCGACAAGCCGAAGGGCCTGCTGAAGGGCGACGCCGCGGACATCGACCTCCTCGTCGACGTCAACCTCCGCGCGGTCCTCCACCTCTGCCACCTGGTCGTGCCCGGCATGGTCGCCCGCGGCCGGGGCCACGTCGTCAACATCTCGTCGATCGCCGGGGCCTACAACTTCGGCGGCAACTCGATCTACCACGCCACCAAGGCGGCGGTGAGCATGCTGTCGCGCCAGCTCCGCATCGACGCCTTCGGCCATCGCGTCCGCGTCACCGAGATCTGTCCCGGCCGCGTCGCCACCGACATCTTCGCCCACGTCCACGGCGACAGCCCGGAGATCCGCGCGAAGTTCATCGACGGCTACGAGCTGCCCGAAGCGAAGGACATCGCCGACGCCATCGCCTTCGCGATCGCCGCCCCCGTCGCGGTCAACATCGGCCACATGGAGATCACCCCGACCCTGCAGGTGCCCGGCGGCCTCCAGACCGCCCGCCCCGAAGCCGTCAGCGCCTGAGGCCGGGGCGATGGAAGGCTTCGACCTCTGGGAAGTCCTCGGGAATGCCGACTACGCGGCGATGCTGCGCGAGGGCATCCGGTTCACCTTCGTCGTCTTCGTCGGCTCGTGGCTCCTCGCCATGAGCCTCGGGATCACGCTCCTCGTCATCCGCCAGCTGCCCGGCCGGCTGCCGAACGCGGTGGTGACGGCCTACATCTCCTACCACCGCAACGTGCCGACGCTGGTGCAGCTCATGCTCTGGTATTTCGGCATCTTCGCGCTGCTGCCGACGGCGATGCAGTACTGGCTGAGCGACAACAACGGCGAGACGATCTTCGCGGTCATCGCCCTCGGCCTCTGCCAGGCGGCCTACTTCTCCGAGGACCTGCGCTCGGGCCTGCGCTCGATCCCGGCCGGCCAGGCCGAGGCGGCGAAGGCGCTCGGCCACGGCCACATCTCTGCGATGCGCTACGTCATGATGCCGCAGGCCGTCAGGAACGCGCTGCCCGCGCTCATCAACCACACTGTCTCGCTCTTCAAGAACTCGAGCCTCGCGATGGCGATCGGCGTCTCCGAGCTCACCCACGCGGTGCAGGAGGTGCAAAGCCTGAGCTTCCGGGTGTTCGAGGCCTACACCATCGCGACGGTTCTCTACCTCGCGATCTCGCTCGCCCTGATGGCCGTCGGCGCCTTCCTGCAGGTGCGCGCCGCCCGGGCGGGAGGGCGCTGAGATGATCGCCGACATCATCGCCATCGTCCGCGACAACTGGCTGCTGCTCCTCGTCGGCCAGTATCCGAACGGCCCGCTCGGCGGCGTCGCCGCCACGCTCATCCTCTCGGTGCTGTCGATCCTGCTCGCCTTCCCGGTCGGCATCCTCGTCGCGCTCGCCCGGCTCTCGCCCTGGCGGCTGCTGTTCTGGCCGTCGACGGCGCTGGTCTACTTCGCCCGCGGCGTGCCGCTGCTCATGCTGATCTTCTGGGTCTACTTCGCCACGCCGCTCCTCTTCGGCGCCCGGGTTCCGGGGTTCGTGGCGATGCTCATCACCCTCGTCATCTACGAGGCGTGCTTCCTCAGCGAGATCATCCGCGGCGGCATCGTCGCCCTCGGCCGCGGCCAGATGGAGGCGGCGCGCTCGCTCGGGCATTCCTATCTCGGGGCGATGGCCTGGGTGATCCTGCCGCAGGCGCTCTACAACATGATCCCGAGCATCCTCAGCCAGTTCGTCTCGACCATCAAGGAGACCACCCTCGGCTACGTCATCAACGTGCCAGAGCTCACCTTCGCGGCGAACCAGATCAACAACCAGCTGCTGACCCAGCCCTTCCAGGTCTTCGCGATCCTCGCGATCACCTACTTCATCATCTGCTGGAGCCTGACCCGCGCCGCGATCTGGCTGGAGCGCCGGATCTCCGACAAGCGCGCCGGCCGGGGCGCGCCGCCGATGCCGCCGAGCCTGGGCGTCCGCGCCCTGACCGCCGAGCCATGAACGCCACCGCCACGGGAGCGACGCCCATGATCGAGTTCCGACAGGTCAACAAGAAGTACGGCGACTACCAAGCCCTGACCGACGTCAACGCCGAGGTGAAGCGCGGCGAGGTGGTGGTGGTCTGCGGGCCGTCGGGCTCCGGCAAGTCGACGCTGATCCGCACCGTCAACCGGCTGGAGGAGATCAACTCCGGGTCGATCCTCTTCGACGGCAAGGACGTGCATGCCGCCATGAGCCGGCGCGAGCTCAATCGGCTGCGCAGCCACATCGGCTTCGTCTTCCAGAGCTTCAACCTCTTCCCGCACCTCTCGACGCTCGAGAACGTCACGCTCTCGCCGGTCAAGATCAGCGGCGTGAAGCGCGAGGTCGCCCGCGCGAAGGCGATGGCGCTCCTAGACCGGGTCGGCCTGGCCCAGAAGGCCGACGCCTATCCAGGCCAGCTCTCGGGCGGCCAGCAGCAGCGCGTCGCGATCGCCCGGGCGCTCGCCATGGAGCCGCCGGCGATGCTCTTCGACGAGCCGACGAGCGCGCTCGACCCGGAGATGGTCGGCGAGGTGCTGGCGGTGATGAAGGGTCTCGCCGCCGAGGGGATGACGATGATGTGCGTCACCCACGAGATGGGCTTCGCCCGCGACGTCGCCGACCGTGTCTGGTTCATGGACGCCGGGCAGATCCTCGAGACGGCCGACCCCGAGACCTTCTTCCGCGCGCCGCAACATCCGCGGGCGCAGCGCTTCCTGTCCGACCTCCGCCACTGAAACCAACCAACAAGGGAGATCCACCCATGCTGAAGACCCTCGCTCTCGCCGCCGTGCTCGCGGCCGGCGCCGCCGGCGTGGCCCGCGCCGACCAGCTCGACGACATCATGGCCGCCAAGGTGCTCCGTTGCGGCACCTTCGCCGACGTGAACCCGTTCGCCGCGCCGGACCCGGCGACGCGCGAGATGGTCGGCTTCGACGTCGACATGTGCAAGGCGATCGCCGAGCGCTGGGGCGTGGCCGCCGACATCCACCCGCTCTCGGTCGAGGCCCGGGTCCCCGAGGTGAAGCTCGGCGGCGTCGACCTGACGATCGCCAACCTTGCCTACACGCTCAGCCGCGCCGAGCAGATCCAGTTCTCCGACCCCTACTACCTCGCCAAGGAGATGCTGGCGGTGAAGGCCGACGATCCGGGCAGCGCCAAGGCCGACTTCGTCGGCAAGCGCCTCGCCTCGACCAAGGGCTCGACCTCCGAGATGGCGATCAAGCTCAACGAGTCCGACCCGCTCACCTTCCAGGACACCGGCTCGGCCTTCATGGCCGTGCAGCAGGGCAAGGCGCGCGGCATGGTGGCGAACACGATGACGATCACCAAGCTCGTCAACGAGTCGCAGACGAAGGGCGTGCCCCTGAAGATGATCGAGGAGCCGATGGTCTACCAGCCGATCGGCATCGGCATGAAGCAGGGCGAGCCGGCGCTGCTCGCCAAGGTCAACGAGACGCTCCTCGCCATGGACGAGGCCGGCCAGATCAACGAGCTCTGGAACAAATGGCTCGGCCCGGAGACCGAGTTCAAGATGACCCGCACCGACAAGGTCGTCCCCCTCGACCAGCTCGAGTTCACCCCGATCCCGTAAAATGCCATAGATGACGCAGCCAGGGGCGCCGATCGGTGGAAACCGATCGGCGCCTCTGGCGCTTCGGGACGGCGGTGCGAGCCGGCGAGATCCGGCCAAGACCATCAAGGTCGAGATCGCCGTCAGATGAGGCCTCGTGCGTAAAGTTATAAGCGCGTGGCCCGGCTTGTGATTTACGTCACATGTTCTCCGGAGCACCGCGTGAAAGCCAATTGTTCGTTGCAGGATGAGTCCGCTCTGCCGCTCGCCTGTGGCGTCGACTATCGTCTGTATGAGTTGGTCCGAGGCCTGATCCAGCGGGTGAACCAGCGCCGCGGTAATCAGGCCCCTCCGCGAGCACCTTCCGTGTCTCGGGCCCGATGTCGCGACACACGAGGCGCACCGCCTCTCGCTTCCCGGCGCTCATCGCGATGCGCGAGAGGATGCGCGCCGCGCGGGCAAAGCTCCAAAGACCATCCTCATCGCGACCGGACGCCAGCTCCTCGTCATCCTCAACGCAATGCTACGAACGAACCCAGCCGGCTCGACTGAAGAAACCGTTGCCCCCGCGCAAGAAAAAAGGCCCCGGTTTCCCGGGGCCTCCTGATCCTCGCCGTCCGGCGCCGAGGCGCCGTCCCCTTACCAGTCCTCGCGGGCCACGAAGCGGCACTTGATCGGCAGCTTCATCGCGGCGAGGCGCAAGGCCTCCTTGGCCACCTCCTCGTCGACGCCGTCGATCTCGAACATGATCCGGCCCGGCTTGATCTTCGCCGCCCAGAACTCGACGGCGCCCTTGCCCTTGCCCATGCGGACCTCGGTCGGCTTCTTCGACACCGGCACGTCCGGGAAGACCCGGATCCAGACCCGGCCCTGGCGCTTCATGTGGCGAGTCAGCGCCCGGCGGGCCGCCTCGATCTGGCGGGCGGTGATGCGGTCGGGCTCGGTCGCCTTGAGGCCGTAATGGCCGAAGTTCAGGTCCGAGCCGCCCTTGGCCTCGCCATGGATGCGGCCCTTGAACTGCTTGCGGAACTTCGTTCGCTTCGGTGAAAGCATGTCATTCTACCCCTGTCGGCTCAGGCCCGCTCGCGCGAGCGCTGCGGGCGCATGCCCCCGCCTTCCTGCAGCTCGGACTGGCGCCGGTCGCGGGCCTGCGGATCGTGCTCGAGGATCTCGCCCTTGAAGATCCAGACCTTGATCCCGATGATCCCGTAGGCGGTCTTCGCCTCCGCCAGCGCATAGTCGATGTCCGCCCGCAGCGTGTGCAGCGGCACCCGGCCCTCGCGATACCACTCCGTCCGCGCGATCTCCGCGCCGCCGAGGCGGCCGGCCACGTTGATCCGGATCCCGAGCGCGCCCATGCGCATGGCGTTCTGCACCGCCCGCTTCATCGCCCGGCGGAAGCTGACCCGCCGCTCGAGCTGCTGGGCCACGTTCTCCGCGACCAGCGCCGCGTCGATCTCGGGCTTCCGGACCTCGACGATGTTGAGGTGCAGCTCCGACTTCGTGAACTGCGCCAGCTTCTTGCGCAGCACCTCGATGTCGGCGCCCTTCTTGCCGATGATGACGCCCGGACGGGCGGCATGGATCGTCACCCGGCACTTCTTGTGCGGGCGCTCGATCACCACGCGGCTGACGCCGGCCTGCGCCGCGTTCTTCTTGACGAAGTCGCGGATCGCCAGATCCTCGTGCAAGAGCTTGCCGTAGTCCTTGCCGTCGGCGAACCAGCGGCTGTCCCAGGTGCGGTTGACCTGAAGCCGGAGACCGACCGGATTGATCTTCTGACCCATTACGCGGTCTCCTCGCTCACCTGCCGCACCTTGATCGTGACCTGGCTGAACGCCTTCACGACGCGCCCGAACCGGCCGCGGGCGCGCGGACGGCCGCGCTTCAGCAGCATGTTCTTGCCGACATAGGCCTCGGCCACGACCAGCTCGTCGACGTCGAGCCCGTGGTTGTTCTCGGCGTTGGCGATCGCCGACTGCAGCGTCTTCTTCACGTCGTCGCTGATGCGCTTCTTCGAGAAGGTCAGATCCGCCAGCGCCTTGTCGACCGGCTTGTTGCGGATCATCGCGGCGACGAGGTTGAGCTTCTGCGGGCTGACGCGCAGCATGGTGCTGACCGCCATGGCCTCGTTGTCCGCCACGCGGCGGGGATTCTTTTCCTTGCCCATGGCTTACTTCCGCTTCGCTTTCTTGTCAGCCGCATGCCCGTAGAAGGTGCGGGTGGGCGAGTACTCGCCGAATTTCTGCCCGATCATGTCCTCGGAGACCGAGACCGGGATGTGCTTCTTGCCGTTGTAGACGCCGAATGTCAGGCCGACGAACTGCGGCAGGATCGTCGAGCGCCGCGACCAGATCTTGATGACCTCGTTGCGGCCCGACTCGCGCGAGCGCTCCGCCTTCTTCAGGACGTAAGCATCGACGAAGGGGCCCTTCCAGACCGAACGTGCCATATGCCGGGCTCCTTACTTCTTGTTCTTCTTCTGGTGACGCGAGCGCAGGATGAACTTGGAGGTCTCCTTGTTCTTCCGCGTGCGCGCCCCCTTGGTCGGCTTGCCCCAGGGCGTGACCGGGTGCCGGCCGCCCGAGGTGCGGCCCTCGCCGCCGCCATGCGGGTGGTCGATCGGGTTCATCACCACGCCGCGCACCTTCGGCCGGTAGCCGAGGAGCCGCATGCGCCCGGCCTTGCCGAAGTTCTGGTTCGAGTTGTCGGGGTTCGACACCGCGCCGACCGTCGCCATGCATTCCTGGCGCACCAGCCGGAGCTCGCCGGAGGAGAGGCGGATCTGCGCATAGCCGCCGTCGCGCCCTACGAACTGGGCATAGGTGCCAGCCGCCCGCGCGATCTGGCCGCCCTTGCCCGGCTTCATCTCGACGTTGTGGACGATCGTCCCGATCGGCATCGAGGTGAAGAGCATCGCGTTGCCCGGCTTGATGTCGGCCTTCTGGCTCGCCACCACCGTGTCGCCCGCGGCGAGCCGCTGCGGCGCGAGGATGTAGGCCTGCTCGCCGTCGGCGTAGCCGATCAGCGCGATGAACGCCGTCCGGTTCGGATCGTACTCGATCCGGATGACCTTCGCCGGCACGTCGAGCTTCGCCCGCCGGAAATCCACCACGCGGTAGAGCCGCTTCACCCCGCCGCCGCGCCGGCGCATGGTGATCCGCCCGAGGTTGTTGCGGCCGCCCTTGGATGTCAGGCCCTCGGTGAGGGACTTGACGGGACGGCCCTTCCACAGCTCGGAACGGTCGATCAGAACCAGCCCACGCTGGCCCGGCGTCGTCGGCTTGTACGTTTTCAACGCCATGACTTGCTGTCTTCCGTTTTCGTCGCCCCGGAGGGGCGCTTCGTTAAAGTCTTAGCCTCAGAGCCCGGTGGTCACGTCGATGGTGGCCCCATCGGCGAGCGTCACATAGGCCTTCTTCACGTCCTTCCGCGTGCCGGGACGGCCGCGGAAGCGCTTCACCTTGCCCTTGGTCACGGTGGTGTTCACCGCCTTGACCTTGACGTTGAAGAGCTTCTCCACCGCCTCCTTGATCTCGGGCTTGGTGGCGTCCATCGCCACCTCGAAGACGACCGCGCCGGATTCCGACGCGAGCGTGGCCTTCTCGGTGATGATCGGACGGCGGATGACGTCGTAGAGCTCGGGATTGATGCTCATTTCAGTCGCGCCTCCAGCGCCTCGACGCCGGCCCGGGTGAGCACCAGCGTGTCGCGCTTCAGGATGTCGTAGACGTTCGCGCCCACGCTCGGCAGCACGTCGATGCCGTCGAGGTTGCGCGCCGCGCGGGCGAAGTTCTCGTCGACCTGCGGGCCGTCGATCACCAGCGCCCGCTTCCAGCCGAGGCCCTTGACCGCCGCGGCCAGCGCCTTGGTCTTGCCCTCGGTCAGCGTCGCCGTCTCGAGCACCACGATCTGGCCCGCGCCGGCCTTGGCCGAGAGCGCGTGCTTCAGGCCGAGGACGCGGAACTTCTTGGTCAGGTCATGCGCATGGCTGCGCGGGACCGGACCCTTGTAGGTGCCGCCCTTGCGGAAGGTCGGCGCCTTGCGCGAACCGTGCCGCGCGCCGCCGGTGCCCTTCTGCTTGTAGATCTTCTTGGTCGAGTAGCTGACCTCCGACTTGCCCAGCGTCGAGTGGGTGCCGGCCTGGCGCTTCGCCAGCTGCCAGCGCACCACCCGGTGCAGGATGTCGGCGCGCGGCTCCAGCCCGAAGATCGCGTCGTCGAGCTCGATGTCGCCCGAGGTCGAGGCGTCGAGGTTGATCACCTGGGTCTTCATTTCTCCTCGCTCCCGCTCTCGGGGGCCGCGTCGTCGGCGGCCGGCGGCGCGTTCTTCGCCTCTTCCTCGGCGGCGAGGATCGCCGCCTGCTCCGCCTCGGCCGCCAGCCGCTGCGCCTCGGCCTCGGCGGCCGCAGCTTCCGCGGCCGCAGCCTCGGCGACGCGCTTCGCCTCCTCGGCCGCCGACCGCAGCGCGGCCGGACGGATAACGTTGTCCGGCGTGGCCTTCTTGACCGCGTCCTTGATGGTGACCCAGCCGCCCTTGGTCCCGGGCACGGCGCCCTTGACCATGATCAGGCCGCGCTCGCTGTCGGTGCGCACGACCTGGAGGTTCTGGGTGGTCACGCGGACCGCGCCCATGTGACCGGCCATCTTCTTGCCCTTGAAGATCTTGCCCGGGTCCTGGCACTGGCCGACCGAGCCGTGCGAGCGGTGGCTGATCGACACGCCGTGCGAGGCGCGCAGGCCGCCGAAATTGTGCCGCTTCATCGCGCCGGCGAAGCCCTTGCCGGTACTCGTCCCCGCGATATCCACGAACTGGCCCGCGAAGTAGTGGTCCGCGGTGATCTCCTCGCCGACCTCGATCAGGTTGTCGGGGCTCACGCGGAACTCGGCCAGCTTGCGCTTCGGCGCGACGTTCGCCTTGGCGAAGTGGCCGCGCATCGGGTCGGTGACGTTCTTGGCCTTGGCCGCGCCCGCGCCGAGCTGAACGGCGGTGTAGCCGTCCCTCTCGCCGGTGCGCTGCGCGACGACCTGCACGTTCTCCATCTGGAGGACGGTGACAGGAACCTGCCGCCCGTCCTCCATGAAGAGGCGGGTCATCCCCAGCTTCTTTGCGATAACTCCGGAACGCATCTCACGGACCCTCAGAGCTTGATTTCGACGTCGACGCCGGCGGCGAGGTCGAGCTTCATCAGCGCGTCCACGGTCTGGGGCGTCGGGTCGACGATGTCGAGCAGCCGCTTGTGGGTGCGGATCTCGAACTGCTCGCGGCTCTTCTTGTCGATATGCGGGCCGCGAAGCACCGTGAACTTCTCGATCTTGTTCGGCAGCGGGATCGGGCCGCGAACGCGGGCGCCGGTGCGCTTGGCCGTCGACACGATCTCCGCCGTGCTCGCGTCCAGCACGCGGTAATCGAAGGCCTTGAGCCGGATGCGGATAGTCTGACCTTGCATTTTCGGCGCCCCCTTGGGCTTTCAGTGAAACGAAACGCGGTCGGGACGGAGCCCCGACCGCGGGCAGCCTCTCGGCCGGTTACTCGATGATCTTCGAGACGACGCCGGCGCCGACGGTGCGGCCGCCCTCGCGGATGGCGAAGCGGAGCTTCTCCTCCATGGCGATCGGCGCGATCAGCGTGACCTCGAACTTCAGGTTG
>NZ_JAGOMQ010000075.1 GCF_017993425.1 Amaricoccus sp. | reverse complement strand
TGCAAGCTCATGGACTTCAAACGGATCGCCCTCCGCGCATGCAAGACCGACGAAAGCTTCGCCGCCATGATCTACGCCACAGCAACTGTCCTCAACACCCGGTGAATCTCAAAAGGCCCTAGCTGGGCGCGGAGTGGAAGCGAGAATGCTCAACCCACCCGCAGACGGGC
Organism: Amaricoccus sp.; assembly: GCF_017993425.1. Classification (GTDB taxonomy): domain Bacteria; phylum Pseudomonadota; class Alphaproteobacteria; order Rhodobacterales; family Rhodobacteraceae; genus Amaricoccus. The sequence continues at coordinate 8,970 of NZ_JAGOMQ010000075.1, read as the reverse complement.
GCTCAGGGGTTTAGGCGGCATTGTGCTCGGCTCGGTCCAGGAACGCCTGCGCCTGGTCGCGGCTCTCCAGCAGATGCGTCGCGCCGCCATGGAGCGTCTCGCCGAGCTTCATGCGCAGGAAGGCGGAGCCGGAGTAGCGCGTCACCTTGCGGTAGAAGCGCTCCTCGAGGTCCGCGACCATCCGCGCATAGTCGGCGGCGACGTCCTCCTCGAGCCGGAACCAGTCGTAGTTGACGATCACGTCCACCCGGCGCCCGAGCGGCGCGCAGAGGCGCTCGACCCGGGCGCGGATCTGCTCGATGTCGTCGAGGTCGCGCACCCGCATCTTCTCGAAGTTGACGAAGAGCCGCCCGCTTTCGGGATCGAGCGCGATGCGCTCGGGAAGGTCGAGATGCAGCAGGTCGCGGCGCAGGTCCATCGGCTCGGGGCGGAAGATGCGGCCGTCCATCTCGCGCAGATCGCCGATCGCCGGGCGGAACGCCATGTTCGCCAGGATGTCGCGGTCGAGGTCGATGCCGGGCGCGATCTCGGTGAGGGCGAGCCCGTCCCGGGTCAGCTCGAAGACGCAGCGCTCGGTGACGTAGAGCACCGGCTGGCCGAGCCGGGCGGCCCGGGCGCCGGAGAAGGTCACCTGCTCCACCGCCTCGCGCAGCTTGACCGCCCGGCCCTCCTGCTCGATCCGGATGCCGCCGTCGCCGACGATCGCCTGGAGGCCGCCGGCGGTGAAGGTCCCGGCGAAAACCACGCTGCGGGCGCTCTGCGAGATGTTGATGAACCCGCCCGCGCCGGCGAGCTTCGGGCCGAAGCGGGAGACGTTGACGTTGCCGACGCGGTCGGCCTCGGCGAGGCCGAGGCAGGTCATGTCGAGCCCGCCGCCCTCGTAGAAGTCGAACTGGCTGTTCTGCGGGATCAGGGCGTCGATGTTCACCGCCGCCCCGAAGTCGAGGCCCGAGGCGGGCTGGCCGCCGATGACGCCCGGCTCGGTGGTCAGGGTCAGGTGCTGGAGGAGGCCCTCCTCGGCGGCGACGGCGGCGACGCCCTCGGGCATGCCGATGCCGAGATTGACCACGCCGTTCACCGGCAGCTCGAAGGCGCAGCGCCGGGCGATCACCTTGCGCGCGTCGAGCGGCATCGGCGGGATCGCCCCGGCCGGGCTGCGGACGCGGTTGGTGAAGCCGTGGCTGAAGGCGGTGGCGTAGGTCTGGAGGTGCAGGTCGGGCTCCGCCAGCACCACGGCGTCGACGAGGATGCCGGGGATCACCACCTCCCGGGCGGACAATGCGCCCGCGGCGGCCATCCGCTCCACCTGCACGATGACGATGCCGCCGCTGTTGCGGACCGCCATCGCCTGGGCGAGGTTGTCGAGCACGAGGGCCTCGCGCTCCATGGCGACATTGCCCTGCTCGTCCGCCGTCGTGCCGCGCAGCAACGCGACGGTCAGCTTGGGCGCATGATAGTAGAGCTGCTCGGCGCCGGCGAACTCGACCAGCTCGACGATCTCCTCGGTGGTCTGGTCGTTGATGCGGCCGCCGCCGTTGCGGGGATCGACGAAGGTCTCCAGTCCGACCCGGGTCATCAATCCCGGCCGGCCGGCGGCGATGTCGCGGTAGAGCTGGCTGATGCAGCCCTGGGGCAGGTTGTAGGCCTCGATCCGGCCGCCGGTGGCGAGCGCGCCGATCTTCGGGATCAGCCCCCAGTGGCCGCCGACCACCCGGCGCAGCAGCCCGTCATGGCCGAGCCGGTTCAGCCCGCGCTCCTTGCCGTCGCCCTGGCCCGCGGCGAAGACCAGCGTCAGGTTGCGCGGGGAGCCGGTCTCCAGGAACCGCTCCTCGATGGCGCCGAGCAGCGCGTCCGGCACGCCGATGCCGACGAAGCCGGAGGTGGTGAGCGTGTCGCCGTCCTTGATCAGGTCGGCGGCTTCGCGGGCGGAGACAAGCTTCTGTCGCATCGGTTCCCCCTACGGCCAGGCTCGCCCCGTCAGGCGGCGATCCACCCGCCATCCACCGGCAGGGCGACGCCGGTGATGTTCTCGGCGATATCCGAACAGAGGAAAAGCGCAACGCCAGCCAGCTGCTCGACCGTCACGAACTTCTTGGTCCACTGCGCCGCGAGCAGCACGTCGCGCTTGACCTGGTCCTCGGTCATGCCGCGGGCCTTGGCGGTGTCGGGGATCTGCTTCTCCACCAGCGGTGTCAGGACGTAGCCGGGACAGATGGCGTTGCAGGTGATCCCGTTCTCGGCGGTCTCCAGCGCCACCGTCTTGGTGAAGCCGACGATCCCGTGCTTGGCGGTGACGTAGGCGGACTTGAACGGCGACGCGACGAGGCCGTGCGCCGAGGCGATGTTGATGATCCGGCCCCAGCCGCGCTTCTTCATGCCCTGCACGGCGGCGCGCGTCGCGTGGAAGGCCGAGCTCATGTTGATAGCGATGATCAAATCCCAGCGATCGAGCGGGAACTCCTCGACCGGAGCCACCGTCTGCACGCCGGCGTTGTTGACGAGGATGTCCACCGCGCCGAAGCGCTGCTCGGCCGCCTCGACCATCCGGGCGATCTCGTCGGGCCGGGTCATGTCGGCGCCGTCGTAGACCACGGTCGCGCCGGCAGCCTCCAGCTCCGCCCTGGTCGCCTCGATCTCCTTCCGGTCGCCGAAGCCGTTCAGCACGACGTTCGCGCCCGCCGCGGCGAACCCCCGCGCCAGTCCAAGGCCGATGCCGGACGTCGAGCCGGTGACGATCGCCGTCTTGCCCTTCAAACTCATCGCTTTCCTCTTACGTGGGAGCAAATGGCCGCGGCCGCCCGGTCGGGGAATCCCGACTCGGGTCGCAGAGGATCGGGCGCCAGACGATTGTCCGGCGCAGGTGCGGGTCATCGCCGGCGTCAGAAGCTGACCCGGTCGCCTCCCTTGAGGCCGAGAATCTCGCGCGCCTCGTCCGGGGTCGCGATTTGCGCGCCCAGGTCCTCGATGATCCGGCGGATCTTCGTCACCTGCTGTGCGTTGCTCTCGGCGAGCTTGCCGCGCGAGATCAGCAGGCTGTCCTCCAGTCCGACGCGGACGTTGCCGCCCATCTGGCTCGCGATGGTGGCGAAGGGCATCTGCGCCCCGCCCGCGCCGAGCACCGACCAGCGGTAGTCGTCGCCGAACAGCCGGTCGGCGGTGCGCTTCATGAAGACGAGGTTGTCGATGTCCGGGCCGATGCCGCCGAGGATGCCGAAGATGAACTGGATGAAGACCGGCGCCTTGAAGAGGCCGATGTCCATGCAGAAGCGCAGGTTGTAGAGGTGGCCCACGTCGTAGCACTCGTGCTCGAACTTGATGTCGTGGGGCGCGAGCTGGTTGGCGGCGTTCTCGATGTCCGCGAAGGTGTTGCGGAAGATGTTGCCGTCCGACTTGGCGACGTAGTCCTTCTCCCACGGGAACTTCCACGTGTCGTAGCGCTTGGCCAGCGGGTGGAAGCTGAAGTTCATCGAGCCCATGTTGAGCGAGCACATCTCCGGCGAGAAGCGCAGCGCCGGGGCGATGCGCTCGTCGATGGTGTTGGTCAGGCTGCCGCCGGTCGAGATGTTCACGACCGCATTCGTCGACTGCTTGATCCGCGGCAGGAAGGTCGCGAAGGCGTCGGGGTCGATGGTCACGCCGCCGTCGTTCGGGCGGCGGGCGTGCAGGTGCAGGATCGCCGCCCCGGCCTCGGCCGCTGCGATCGCCTGCCCGGCGATGTCGTCCGGCGTGTAGGGCAGCGCATCCGACATGGTCGGCGTGTGGATCGCCCCGGTGATGGCGCAGGTGATGACGACGGGTTGCTTCTTTGCCATTGTTTCCTCCCCAATTCAGTCAAGCAGCGCCATGTGGGGGCGCAGGAGATCGTCGAAGCGCACGAGGTTCGAGAAGTCGGGGACGCTGCGGGCGCCCTGCGCCTCGCTGACGAGCTCGACCACGCGGTCGTTGAAGGGGGTCGCGACACCATGCTCGCGACCGGTCCTGCAGACGATGCCGTTGATGAAGTTGATCTCGGTGTCGCGGCCCTTCTCCAGATCCTGCAGCATCGAGGCGCGCAGCTGGCGGTGCTGGGTCCAGATCTTCTTGATCATCGGCAGCACCTCGGGCGCCGCTTCCGGCGAGGAGAGCAGGAACTTCTCGAAGTCCTCGCCCTGCATGTGGGCCATGCGGTGCCCCGCGGCATGGGCGGCGCGCACCGTCTCGTCGGCGATGAAGACGACGCAGAGGAGCGACCGCCGGTCGTCCATCACGTCGCCGAAGGTGCAGCCGAGCGCGGCGGACATGCCGCTGAAGGTCGCGTTCATCAGCACCTTGGACCAGCGGACGCCCATCAGGTCGTCGAGGATCTCCGTCCGGCCGACGCAGCCGAGATAGCTCTGCACCGTCTCGAGGCGGGGACGCATCACCCCGTCCATCTCGCCGATCTCGAAGGCGAACCTCTTCACCGCCTCGGCCGTGGTGGTCAGGCTCGAGACGCCCGGCCCGATCCAGGTGGCGCCGAAACCGACGGCGCCGCCGATGGTGCGCGACTGCCCGACCACCGCCGCGACCGAGGGCTCCGGGATGCCGTTCTGCAGCGTGCAGACGATGCTCTCGTCGTGCAGGAACGGCAGCAAGTTCGACAGCACGGCCTGGTTGGCGGTCTGCTTGCTGAGCAGGAAGACGAGGTCGTACTGGCCCGTCATCTCGTCGGGCGTCAGCGCCGTGACCGGCGCCAGCAGGTCCATCTGGCCGGTGACCCGGGCGCCGTCGCGGTTGAGCGCGTCGACGTGCTCCCGGTTGGTGTCGATCAGATCGACGGGCTTGCCGCCCTTGGTCATCAGCGCGCCGATGATGGTGCCGAGGGACCCGGCTCCGATGATTGCCGCTCGCATGGTGTTTCCTCCCCGGAAAATCGGTTGGTTGTCTACGTTCGCGCCGGTCTCGTTACCCGTGCGGGAACAGGAGGAAGGCGATGCTTCCGACCGTGAAGGTGTAGAGGAAGATGACGAAGGTATACGGCAGGATCGCCTGGAACCGGATCTTGTAGGCCGCGATGAAGGGCAGCGCCCAGAACGGCTGGATCAGGTTCGCGAGCTGCCCGCCGGTGCTGTAGGCGTTGATGATGTGCGGCGTGTCGATCCCGAGTTGCTGGCCGGCGGGGACGATGAACGGCGCCTCGATCGCGAACTTGGACCCGCCCGAGGGCACGAAGAAGTCCATGATCGCGGTGTAGACCATCACGATCCACGAGTAGGTCCGCGGCGTCGAGATCGACAGGAACCAGTCGGTGATGATGTGCGACAGGCCGGAGTGGACGATGATCCCGAATATGCCGGCATACATCGGGAACTGGATGATGACGCCGTAAGTCGTGCCGATCCCGTTCCGGACGGCGCGGACGAAGTTGAACGGCGAGCCGTGCAGCGCCAGCCCGAGCCCGAACAGGGTGAAGTTCAGGACGTTGAGGTCGATCTTGCCGAGGCCGTTCTTGCCGAGGAACTGGGCGACCCAGATCAGCATGCCCGCGCCGAGGACCGTCAGCAGGATGCGCGACCGCTCCCAGCGCTCGGCAGGCCTGAGGTCGCTGACCACCTCCTCGGGCGCGACGTAGCTGAACTCCTTGTAGTGCTCGTCGCTGATCTCGATCGCCCGCTCCTTGGACGGCATCATGTAAATCAGGATGAGCGGGATCGTGATGAACTCGAAGAACACCAGGACGAGCAGGAAGTTCGACAGCGCGGTCTGCGTCAGCGGGATCAGGCCGCCGAGCGTCTCCTCGAGGAAGTTGCCGGGCGTCGCGGCGAGGAGCGGCGCCGACTGCGACGGTCCGTTCGCCATGATCAGCATCATCGAGTACGAGGCGGCGACGAGGATCGGGTAGTGCAGGCCGATCCCGCGCTTGCGCACCGCCACTTCCTTGCCCATGACGATGGCGATCATCATGCCGGCGGCCCAGTGCAGCCAGCTCGCCGCCCCGACGATCATGCAGAAGACGAGGAGCGTCGACTTCGGCCCGGAGGTCAGGCCGATGATCTTTTCGATGACTCGCCTGACCGACTTCGAGTCGGCCACGACGAAGCCCGTGATCATCATCACGGTCAACTGCATCGCGAAGGTCAGGAGGACCCAGAAGCCCTGGGCATAGTCGTCGATGAGCTGGAGCGGGCCATGGTCGGTCAGCAGCAGCGCCGCCAAGTACACGATCATCGTCAGACAGGTGACGAAGACCATCGGCTCCGGAACCCAGTTGAGGCTCCATTCGGTGAATTTGTCGGCTATGCTGCGGTTTGGCGAGGAATTATCGGAACTCTTGCCACGGCCGGCGCTTGGGCTGCCCCCAACGTCCATGTCTACCCCCACTTGCTCTTGTGGGCGCCGCCACGGCGCCATTGATCGCAGCCGGGACGGTAGCTATGTAGGCGCATCGGCATAAGTGCAGCTTCGGACATTAAGATGTTCGAAAGGGACATTGTGGAGGCCATCCTTGTCGCTGCCGTCTCCCGACGATCGCCTCTACGCCCCCTACAAGATCGGAGCGCTGGTCGAAGTGCTCGCCGAGCAGGGCATTCCCCCAGAAGAGAGCCTGCGGGGCAGCGGGGTCGGTGTCGCCGATCTCGAAGACCCTCACGCCCTGACCTCGGTGCGGCAGTACATGATCGTCTGCATGAATGCCGTGTCGTTGAGCCACGATCCCACCACGTCCTTCGAGGTCGGGTCGCGTCTGCATGTGTCGGCCTACGGCATGTACGGCTATGCGCTGCTGTCGTGCCTGACGTTGCGTGAGTATTTCAGGCTCGCCGTGAAGTACCGCCGGCTGGCGACGCCGCCCCTGTCGATCGACTGGTCGGAAGATTCCGAGACCGTCGTCTGGACGTTCCCAGACGCCTTCGTCGCGAATCCGTCGCAGATGCTGCGCCGGTTCCTGATAGAGCAGCAATTCAGCCTGCACGTCACCCACCTCGAGGACGTGGCCGGCCGGAGCTGCCCGCCGCGCAAGGCGTGCTTCGCCTATCCGGCGCCTGCGCATGCCGACATCTATGCGCGGTACCTGAGGTGCCCGTGCCACTTCGACCAGCCGCAGTTCGAGCTCGTCTACGACGCGTCGCTGCTCGACCATAAGCCGCAGATGGCGCACCGGCTGACGGCTGTCCTGCTGCAGGAGACCTGCGACCGGCTCATCGGGCACGACAAGACCTCCGCCGGCACAACCGGCTATGTCTATCGGGCGCTGATGGACCATCCCGGCGACTTCCCGACCATGGAAGCCGTCGCGGAAACGCTGAGCATGACCACGCGAACGCTGCGGCGTCACCTCGAGGACGAGGGAACGTCGTTCCGGGCCATCGTGGACGATGTCCGATCCTCGCTCGCGCGCGAGTACCTGAAGACGACGCGGATGAGCACCCTCGACATTGCAATGCTGCTGGGATTCAGTGACGATGCCAGCTTTCGGCGGGCGCTGAAGCGTTGGACGGGAAAGGGCCCCGGCCAGCTGCGACGGTAGTGCTCGCGTCGCGTATCGTGGCCGTCGGCGGCACAGGCAGCTTCCGGGCAGAGCCTACTCGAGGATCTCCATGCGCTCGACCGAGATATAGCGGCGCTGGAAGCCTCGATCGACCTCGGTGAGGAGGCGCACGGTGCTGGGCTTGACCTCCCGCCCACGCCCAGACCTGCGCTCTATTTCCGCGCGGATCTGGCCGGTTGCATCCTGGGAGATAGTATGCCCCGCGCTCGTGCGCGACGATGTTGCCGGCTGCATCTGCCAGGTGATCTGGTCGAGCACGCAGCCCGAGTACATCGCGTACCGCGGGACCTCGGGCATGCCGGTCTCGATCGACATGCTGGGCAGCGTCCAAGACCCGGACTGGAACTCGTGGGTGTAGGGAGCTTCCGCGCCCGTGGTCGTGGGTGTCCCGAACGCCGCCTTCAGCCAGAACCCCAAGGCCTCGGCGTCGAGTGGCACCACGACATCGCCGTCGGCCGTCACCGCGTCCTTGATCGGCGCCAGCGGATCGCGGCCGTAGCCCAGCAACTCCGAGTTCAGCAGCGGCTGCTCCGCGCCAAGCGAGGTGCTGGCGAAGGGCAAGCGGGTGTAGCCGCTGGCGGGCGGCGTTCCATAGGTCGTCTCGAACGCAAGCGCCATCAGCGCCCGCGCCCCCTGGGCTCGTGCCATGGTGTTCTCCTCGGGTTGTCGGGATCAGCCGAGCGGATCGGCCGTGGAATAGTGCATGACCACCGGGATGACGGCGGCCTTGAGGCTGGCCGCGCCCTCGACGGGCAGATCGACCGGGCGCGGAGCTTCCGCCTCGACCCAGTCGCAGAGCCCGCCCAGCGTGCGGTCGGCGGCGAGCGCCGCGCCGATGCTGGCGATCAGCGTGTCGAAGGCGGCGTCACGATCAGTGCCCTGAACGACCGCCTCGATCTCGGCGCGGTGCTGGTAGTGGTAGCGCAGGGGCGACAGCGTCACCTCCGGCTCCCCCGGCTCGCCATCGCGCAGGATCAGCAGCCCTTCGGCCGGGACGCGCTCGGGCAGCACGTCGCCGCGGAGCGTGGTCGCTGGCAGCACCGAGAGCCGCGTGTGCAGCGCGGCGAGGATGGTTTCACGAGTTGTGGGCATCTTCTGTTCAGCTTCCATCCTTTAAGCCGAACGCCATATTCGTCGCGTTTCGAGGCATCTTGAACGGCAGGTTGGGAAATACCATTTCGATAGATACGAGTGCTTTGCCTGGTAGGTCTGGTGGGTTGGGGTTCGATTCCCCTTCATCTGCTCTGTCTCGGTGGCCTTCTAACCTTCATCGCCCTTTGGGCTTTGGCTTACGCCGTTGCGCTATCAACAACGAATGGAAAGGAGCACCACATGGATGCAGAGCACGCTACTACTGAGAAACCCAATGTCGCCGTCAGCTCGCTGGCAAACACAATCTGGGCCATCGGGACGAGCATGTGGTCTGGTCTGGCCCTATCAGGCAAAGCACTCGCGCCAAGATCATT
>NZ_JAGOMQ010000038.1 GCF_017993425.1 Amaricoccus sp. | reverse complement strand
GCTTGGCGGCGGGGGCTGCGGCGGCCGCCGGCGCGGCAGCAGCGGGGGGCGCCGCAGCGGGGGGCGCAGCGGCAGCGGCAGCGGGCGCCGGCGCGGCCTCCGCGGGCGCAGCGGGCGCAGGGGTTTCCACCGCGCGCAGGGGCGCGGGACGCCGGGGATCGGGCTTCAATTCGCTCATCGGGGCCTTCCGGCGTCTCGAGAAGGGGCTTGCCACGCCATCGGCGCGAGATCTACTCCGCGTTCCAGCCGAAGGCAAACGACCCGGGCGGGCAGCGCCATGACCACGATCTCCTCCTCCAGGCCGGCGCGGCTGCGGCCCGCCAGGCCCCGCTACCGCTGGGCGAGGGTGCTGGCCGCCCTCGTCATCCGCGAGATGGCGACCCGCTTCGGCCGCTCGGCCGGGGGCTACCTCTGGGCGATCCTCGAGCCGCTCGGGGGGATCCTGCTGCTCTCGATCGCCTTCAGCCTGGCGCTGCGCACGCCGCCCCTCGGCACGAGCTTCATCCTGTTCTACGCCTCGGGGATCATCCCCTTCACCATGTACAACGCCATGGCCCGCTCGGTCGCCACGGCGATCAGCTCCAACAGGGGCCTGATGGGCTATCCGGTGGTCACCGCGCTCGACGCGGTCATCGCCAAGTTCGCGCTGACCTTCCTCACCACGCTCCTGACCTCCACCATCCTCGCCACGGGGATCATCCTCTTCTTCCGCCTGCACGTCATCCTCGACCCGGGGGCGCTGAGCGCGGCCTTCTGCCTCGCCGCCCTGCTCGGGCTCGGGGTGGGGACGATGAACTGCGTGCTCTTCGGGCTCTATCCCACCTGGAAGAACGTCTGGTCGGTGGTGACCCGGCCGCTCTTCATCCTCTCGGGGGTGCTCTTTCTCTTCGAATCGGCGCCGCCCCGCTTCCAGGCCGCGCTGTGGTGGAACCCGATCACGCACGTGGTCTCGCTCATGCGCAGCGGCTTCTACGGCAGCTACGACCCGCACTTCGTCTCCTACCCCTACGTGATCGCCTTCGGCCTGACGCTCTTCGTCGTCGGCGCCTACCTCCTGCGCCGGCATACCCGGCTCCTTCTCGACCAGTGACGGCGGTGGCGGGGGGGCCGCTCTTCACGATCGTCACCCCGGTGCGCGACGCCGCCCGGACGCTCGCCGCGGCGGTGGCCTCGGCGCAGGCCCAGACGCTGCCGGACTGGGAGATGCTCCTGGCCGACGACGGCTCGACCGACGGATCCCGGGCGATGGCCGAGGGCTTCGCGGGCCGCGACCCCCGCATCCGGGCGCTGGCGCTTCCCGCCCCGCGCGGGGCGGCCGCGGCGCGCAACCTCGCGATCCGCGCCGCGCGCGGGCGCCACATAGCCTTCCTCGACGCGGACGACATGTGGCGGCCGGGCAAGCTCGCCGCCCAGGCGGCGGCCTTCGCCGAAGGCGAGGGGCTCGTCTTCACCGCCTACCAGCGCATCGACATGGAGGGCCGGCGCCTCTCCCGCGTCGACGTGCCCGCCCGGCTCACCTACGCCGAGGCGCTGATGGGCAACGCCATCTGCTGCTCGACCGCCGCCTACGACGCCGGCCGCCTCGGTCTCGTCGAGATGCCCGACCTGCCGCGCCGGCAGGATTACGGGCTGTGGCTGACGCTGCTGCGCCGCCTGCCGGCGGCGCGCGGGCTCGGGGAGGTGCTCCTCGACTACCGCGTCACCCCGGGATCGCTCTCGGGCAACAAGCTCGCGGCGGCGGCGGCGACCTGGCGGGTCTACCGCGAGGTGGCGGGGCTCTCCCGCGCGCCGGCGGCCTGGGCGCTCGCCAACAACCTCGCCCGGGGGGCCTGGAAGCGCCGCCGCGGCTGAGCCCGCGGGGACGCCGGGGCGCGCGGAGGCGCCGGAAGTCGCACCTCGCTCTTGCGGCGGCCGGCAAAAAATCGGAAAGGCGTACCGCAGACGCGAGAACGGGCGCGAGGCCCGCGGGGAGAGCGCCGCGCGTTTGCCGATCGGAGCTGCCGGCCGCGGGATTACGGGCCGGGCATGGCGCCGCAAGGGCGGCCAATCGATCGGCGGAACTGGGGCAGAGTGGGTCGATGGCATGACGCTTCGTGTATTGTGCGTGTTCGGGACGCGGCCCGAGGCGATCAAGATGGCCCCCCTCGTCCTGGCGCTGCGGGCAGATCCGAGGTTCGAGGCGCAGCTCTGCGTGACGGCCCAGCATCGCGAGATGCTCGACCAGGTGCTCGCGCTCTTCGGGCTCACGCCGGACTTCGACCTCGACGTGATGCGGCCGGGCCAGGACCTGACGGCGATCACCACGGCGATTCTCGCCGGCGCGGCGCGCGTGCTGGCCGAGGCGCGCCCCGACATCGTGATGGTGCACGGCGACACCGCGACCACGCTGGCGACGAGCCTCGCCTGCTACTTCCAGCGCATTCCGGTCGCGCATGTGGAGGCGGGGCTGCGCACGGGCGACCTCTACGCGCCCTGGCCGGAGGAGGCCAACCGCAAGATCGCCGGCGTGCTCGCCGGCCTGCACCTCGCCCCGACCGAGACGGCGCGGGCGAACCTGCTCGCCGAGGGCGTCGATCCCGCGACCGTCCACGTGACCGGAAACACCGTGATCGACGCGCTGCATGCGGTGGTGGCGCGAATCGAGGCGGACGCGGAGCTGCGCGCCGGGCTCGACGCCCGCTTCGCCTTCCTCGACCCTTCCGCCCCCGTCCTCCTCGTCACCGGCCATCGCCGCGAGAGCTTCGGCGCCGGGTTCGAGCGGATCTGCCGGGCGCTCGCCGAGATCGCGCGCCGCCGCCCGGGGCTCGAGGTGGTCTACCCGGTCCACCTCAATCCCAACGTGCAGGAGCCGGTCCGGCGGCTGCTGTCGGGGATCGGCAACGTCCACCTGATCGAGCCGCTCGACTATCTCCCCTTCGTCTACCTGATGAACCGCGCCCACCTGATTCTCACCGATTCCGGCGGCGTGCAGGAGGAGGCCCCCTCGCTCGGCAAGCCGGTGCTCGTCATGCGCGACACCACCGAGCGGCCCGAAGCGGTCGAGGCGGGCACGGTGCGGCTGGTGGGCACCGATTCAGCCGCGATCATCGAAGGCGTGGAACGCCTGCTTCTCGACACGTCCGAGTACGAAAGGATGCGCTTTGCCCACAACCCTTATGGCGACGGCCAGGCCTGCCCGCGAATCCTCGACATCCTCGCCCGAGACGGCGCCCGCAACGGCGGCTGACCCGATGGCGAACGCTTCCTTCGAGCGCATCGCGGTCGTCGGCCTCGGCTATATCGGCCTGCCCACGGCGGCGGTCTTCGCCGGCCGCAAGCGGCAGGTGATCGGGATCGACGTGAACCGCCACGCGGTGGACACGATCAACCGCGGCGAGATCCACATCACCGAGCCGGACCTCGACATCGTGGTGCGCGCCGTCGTGTCCGAGGGCTACCTGCGGGCGACCACGACGCCGGAGCCGGCGGACGCCTTCCTGATCGCGGTGCCGACCCCCTTCCGCGGCGGTCGCCACGGCGGCGGAACCGAGGCGCACGAGCCGGACCCGAGCCCCGGCGGCTCGGGCGCGCACGAGCCGGACCTGAGTTACGTCGAGGCGGCGAGCCGGGCGATCGCGCCCGTGCTCAGGCGCGGCGACCTCGTCGTGCTCGAGAGCACCTCGCCGGTGGGGACCACCGAGCGCATGGCGGCCTGGCTCGCCGAGATGCGGCCCGACCTCACCTTCCCCCAGACCCATGGCGAGGCCTCCGACATCCGCGTCGCGCACTGCCCCGAGCGGGTGCTGCCCGGCCATGTCCTGCGCGAACTGGTCCAGAACGACCGGGTGATCGGCGGCATGACCCCGGCCTGCGCGGCGCGCGCGGTGGCGCTCTACCGAATCTTCGTCGAGGGCGAGTGCATCCTCACCGACACCCGCACCGCCGAGATGGTGAAGCTGACCGAAAACAGCTTCCGTGACGCCAACATCGCCTTCGCCAACGAGGTCTCGGTGATCTGCGACCGGCTCGGCATCGACGTCTGGGAGCTGATCCGGCTCGCCAACCGCCATCCGCGGGTGAACATCCTCCAGCCGGGGCCGGGCGTCGGCGGGCACTGCATCGCCGTCGATCCCTGGTTCATCGTCAGCGCCGCCCCCGAGGAGGCGCGGCTGATCCGCACCGCGCGCGAGGTCAACGACGCCAAGCCCGCCTGGGTGCTCGCGCGCATCGAGGCGCAGGTCGCCGAGGCGGCCGCGCGCGCCGGCCGGCGCCCCGACGAGATTGCGGTCGCCTGCTTCGGCCTCGCCTTCAAGGCCGACATCGACGACCTGCGCGAGAGCCCCGCGCTCGCCATCGCCGAGGCCCTGGCGCGGCGCCATCCGGGCCCGCTCCTCGCGGTCGAGCCGCACGTGGCGGCGCTTCCCGCCACGCTTGCCGGGCGGGCGCGGCTCTGCACGGCGGAGGAGGCGCTGGCGGAGGCCGACGTGCTGGCGCTCCTCGTCGACCACAGCGCCTTCCGCGCGCTCCCGCCCGAGGCGCTCGCCGCCAGGGCCCGCGTCGACACGCGCGGGATCTGGACGGGCGCCCGGACCGGCCTCGCGGGTTAGGGGAGGGGACAATGGCCGCGCCGATCCGCAACGTCGTCCTGTTCTACGGCCATGTCGCCTCCAACATGGGCGATCTCGCCATCAACCTCGGCGCGGTCGCGCTCCTGCGGCGCGCCTTTCCCGATGCGCGGATCACCGTCGTCCAGATGAACGCGGCGCGCGCCGACCTCCGGGCGCGCAGCGTGGCCGCCTACGGGACGCCCGCGGACGCGGCGGCGGCGGCGCGGCTCGTGGGCTTCCAGCCCGATCCGGCGCAGGCGTCGCGCTATGCGCTCGATCCGGGCGCCCTGCTCGACACGGTCGGCGCGGCGGACAGCGACCTGGTCGTGCTGACGGCGGGCGAGCATCTCTTCCGCTACGCCGGGGCGGAGAACGAGGCGGCGCTGTTCTGGCGGCTCCTGCCGGCCTTCGCCGCGCGCGCCCGCGGCGTCCGCTGCGTGCTGCTGCCCTCCACGATCGGCCCGATCGAGACGTCGGAAGCGGCCGATCTCGTCGGCGCGGCCTTCGCCACGGGGCTCGCCGCCGCGGTGCGCGAGCCGCGCTCGGCGGCGCTCCTCGCCGCGGCGGTTCCGGGCGCGGCGGTCGTCCAGGGACTCGATCCGGCCTTCTTCCTCGACCCGCCCTCCGCCTCTCCCGCGCCCGCCCCGGCGCGGCAGGGCCGGCGGATCGCCCTCGTCCTGCGCTCGGAGGGCTGGGGCATCCGGCTGCCGCACGCCGCGCGCCGGGCCATGACCGACGCCTTCAAGGCCGACGGCTACCGTTCCAGCCGCGCCTTCCGCTTCGCCGTCGCCTTCGCCGCGCGCGCGCTCGCGGCGGGGGACGAGCTGCGGCTCATCGTCCAGACCGAGGCCGACCGGGCGCTCGTCGACGCGATCCGCGACCACCTGCGCGACGCGCCGGGGGCGGAACGGATCGAGGCGGTCACGCCCCCGACGATCGAGACCTACCTGGCGACGCTGGCGGACTGCGACGTCGTCGTCGCGGCGCGGTTCCATGGCCTCGTGATGGGCCTCGTCGCGCGCCGGCCGGTCCTCGGCCTGTGGTTCGGCGCCCATGGCCACAAGATCCCCGGCCTCCTCGACCTGCTCGGCCGGCCCGACCTCGCGCTCGACCTCGGTCGCGAGGAGCCGGAGGCAGCCGCGGCGATCGTCTCGGCCCGGCTGGCCACGGCCGCCGCCGGGCTGGAGGCGATGGAGGCCCGGCTCGCGGAGCTGCGCGCGGCCACGCTGTCCTGGCTGGGCGCCGAGACCGCCCGGCCCACCCCGGCGGCGGGGCTCGCCCTCGACGCCGTCCGGCCGCTGGGCCGGCTCGGCGTCGCGCTGGCGGAGGGCGCGCTCGCGCGCCGGCACGAGGCGACCGAGGCGGCGGAGCACGAGGAGCGGCGCAAGGCGGAGGCGGCGCGGGACGCGGCCGAGGCGGCGCTGCGCGACGCCGAGACCCGGTCGCGGGAGGCGCTCGCCCGCGCCGCGGCCGAGGCCGCGGCGCTGCGCGAGGCGGACGCCCGGTCGCGGGAGACGCTCGCCCGCGCCACGGCCGAGGCCGCGGCGCTGCGCGAGGCGGGCGCCCGCGCCGAGCGGGAGCACCGGCAGCGGGCCCAGCGGGCGGCGCGGGTGAGCGAGGCGCTCTCGCTGCGCCTGAAGGACATGGAGACCTCGGAATCCTGGCGCATCGGCCACGGGCTCGTGCGGATGCTGACCGCGCCGAAGCGGATGCTGAGCGGCAAGCCGGTCCGGCGCGGCGGCGACGCCGACGCCATCCTGCCCGAGCAGGCGCGGGGCCGGGCCAAGGCTCCGCCTCGGACGCCGCCGCTGCCGCTCCACGACCTCCTGCGCATCCTCAACCAAGCAGGGCCCCCGGGGGTGATCGCCGCGCTGCGGGCCGAGTTGAGCGCCGATCCGGCCGCGCTCTGTTCCGCCCTGACACGGAGCGCCCGCGCGTTGGCGGAGGCGGGCGCGGTCGAGGCGGAATATCCGCTGATCGCGGAGACGGTCCGGATCGACCGTTCCACCGCCAACCTGCGCACGCTCTTCTGGGCGGCGCTGCGGGCGGACGATCCTGACGCCGCCAAGACAGCGCTCGCCGAGGTAAAGGCGCTCTACGGGCCGACCCCGACCCCGGCGCAGAAGAAATTCCTCGACAAGATGCGCTCGGGCGGGTTGGCCAGCCTGACGCTGCTCGAGGGGGTTCGCAACTGCGACCCGCTCGCCTTCGATCCCGTTCGGGGCCGGCTCGCTTATGTCCTGCACAACAGCTTGCCCTATTCCTCCGGCGGCTACGCCACCCGGGCGCAGGGGCTGGCGCTGGGATTGCAGCGGAACGGCTTCGAGGTGATCGCCCTG
The DNA here is from genome assembly GCF_017993425.1 of Amaricoccus sp. Classification (GTDB taxonomy): domain Bacteria; phylum Pseudomonadota; class Alphaproteobacteria; order Rhodobacterales; family Rhodobacteraceae; genus Amaricoccus. The sequence continues at coordinate 27,723 of NZ_JAGOMQ010000038.1, read as the reverse complement.
TCCCGGCCGGGCTTCCCGCGCGACATCAATCGCGATCTGCTCAAGGTCACGCTTCCGGCAGAGGATATGATCGAGGGCGTGCGCTACCTGCGCAGCTTCGAGCCGTTTCGCCAGGAGATCACGCCGCCATACGCCGTCGGCGCCGCCGTCGCGATAGAGGCGCAGCTCCGCGAGTTCCGTCCCGAGCTGGTGATCGCCGCCTCGGCCCATCTTTCGGCGCTGCCGGCGCTGATCGCCGCGCGCCGACTCGGCCTGCCCTTCATCTACGAGGTGCGCGGCTTCTGGGAGGTCACCCGCATCTCGCGCAATCCCGCCCTGGAGCAGAGCGCATCCTTCAAGATGGAGCGCCGGCTCGAGGCAGAGATCGGCCGCCATGCCGACCACGTCTTCACCCTGACCGGGCCGATGCGCGAGGAGCTGGTCGAGCGCGGCGTGCCGGCGGAGAAGATCACGCTGCTGCCGAACTCCTGCGATCCCTCCCGCTTCACGCCACGGCCGCGCGACGCCGAGCTGGCGGCGCGGCTCGGCATCCCCGCGGACGTGCCGGTGATCGGCTACATCGGCACCTTCGTGCAGTACGAGGGGCTCGACGACCTCGCCCGCGCCGCGGCGCTGCTGCGCCGGCGCGGGCTGGTGTTCCGGCTGCTGCTGGTCGGCAACGAGAACACCTCCGGGACCGAGCGCGGCCCGATCACCACCGAGATCGAGCGGGTGGCGGCGGAGGAGGGGCTGGCCGACTGGCTGATCCTGCCGGGCCGGGTGCCGCATTCGGAAGTCGAGGCCTACTACTCGCTGATCGACGTGGCGCCGTTCCCGCGCAAGCCGCAGCCGGTGACCGAGATGGTCTCGCCGATGAAGCCGCTCGAGGCGCTGGCCATGGAGAAGGCGGTGGTGGTCTCCAGCGTGCGGGCGCTGACCGAGATGGTGGCCGACGGCGAGACCGGCCTCGTCTTCGCCAAGGGCGACGTCGAGAGCCTCGCCGACGTGCTGGCGCGGCTGATCGGCGATCCGGGCCTGCGCGCCCGCCTCGGCCGGGCCGGCCGCGACTGGGTCGAGCGGGAACGCACCTGGACCGCCACCGCCGCCAGGGCGAAGGCCGAGATCGACCGGGTGCTGGCGCCCGTGACAGCGCCGCCCCCGACGCCGAAGATCCCGGTCCCCGCGGCAGAGCCCATCCCGGCAAAGCCAACCTCGAAGCCGGCCGCGGCAAAGTCGGCCGCGAAGCCGAAGCCGAAGCCGGCCGCGCCACCCCCGCCCGTGTTGCCGCCACTAGCCCCGGAGCGTGAGAAGATCTTCACGACGGTCCACGGCATCTACGCCGAGCGGGACAAGCTCCGGAAAAAACCGGCCTTCTCCGAGAACGACTGGGCGCGCACCCGCCTCGCCTTCGACATGCTCGAGGGCGTGGAGCGGGTGGCCGACATCGGCATCGGCCAGGCCCAGCTCGTCAACCTGCTCGCGCGGACGCCGGAGGTGCGCCGCGTCGTCGGCTATGATTTCCGCAACTACGGCGCGCGCATCAATCCGCCGCGTAACGACCGCTACGACTTCCGGGTCTGGGACATCACGGGCCCGCTCGATCCCGCGCCCGAGCCCGCCGACGTGGTGGTCGCCATGGAGGTGCTGGAGCACATCGCGGTCGACCGCTTCGACGACGTGCTCGGGCGGTTGCGCGCGCTCGCGCCGGACCGGGCGATCTTCGTGACGGTGCCCTACAAGGAGCGGCATCCGCTCTATCACCACGATCAGCCGCATGGCCATCAGCAGTCGTTCGACGACGCCAAGATCGAGGCTCTGTTCGGCCCGGGCTGCCTCTATTCCGACTACCGGAAGAAGTGGTACTTCGTCTTCGCCCATGACCGGCTCGTCCGACCCGAAGCGCTCGGCCTGACCGAGTTCTGCACGCGGGTGCGGGCGCTTCTCGCGCAGACGACGCCGGCGGCTCCCGAGCAGAGGGTGTTCAAGGCAGCGCATGAATGACCCGGTGAATGACATCGTGTACGACCTCGCCCTCTTCGAGGCGCTGAACGAGGAATACCGCTCCCGGCCGCTGGTGCCGCGCCCGCGCTCCTACAAGACGGCGGCCGTCCTGGAGGCGGGCCGCCGCCGCGCGGCGGCGCTGACGGCGCGGTTCGGCCTCAAGGGCAAGACGGTGCTCGAGATCGGCTGCGGCCGCGGCGAGGTGCTCGCGGCGCTGGCCGAGACCGCCGGCTGCCGCTGCGTCGGCGTCGACATCGGCGAGTACCCGCTCTGGCGGGAGAACGCCGGCCCGAACGTGCGCCTCCTGCGGGTCGACCTGTCGCAGGACAGGGACGCCCTCGCCGGCGAGCGCTTCGACTTCGTGCTCTCGCTCGCGGTGTGGGAGCATGTCCGCCACCCCCATGCCCTCCTCGAACGCGCGCACGGGCTGCTCCGGCCGGGGGGCGAGATGTTCCTCAGCGCCAACCTCCACCGCGGCCCGAAGGCGTCGCACCGCTACCGGCAGGTGTTCTTCCCCTGGCCGCACCTGCTGTTCTCCGACGCGGTGTTCGAGGAGTTCTACCTCAAGCACCACAACAAGAAGATGCGCGCCTCCTGGGTGAACCGGCTGACCGCGGCGCATTACCTGCTCTTCTTCGAGACGCTCGGCTTCGAGCGGCTCGCGGTCTCCTACCGCACGACCCCGATCGACGAGCCCTTCTACGCGCGCTTCGCCGACCTGCTCGAGCGCTACCCCCGCTTCGACCTCGAGCGCGACTTCATCGAGGCGCACCTGCGCCGCCCCGCCGGCGACGCGCCCGCGCGGTGATCGCCTCCTTCGCCTGCGGCTTCGTCTTCATCCGCACCCGCAAGACCGCGAGCACCTCGACCGAGATCGCGCTCGGGACCTGGTGCGGCCCGGGGGATGTCGTCGTCCCGGTGGGGATCGAGGACGAGAAGATCCGCCGCCGCCACGGCGGGGGCCCGCGCAACTTCGCCGCCGACCCCCACCCCTACGAGGGGACCATGGCGCGTCCCGGCCGGCGTTCGGGTTCTCTGCATTAACGATTCAATCCCGACTCTTTTGCCTGGCATATGCGTCGTGCATAGGATGTGCATAGGATGTGCATCGAGGGATCCGCCGTAAACCCTTGGCGCCGAAGCCTTCGGACGGAACCGCATCAGCGCCGCTCCGGCAGCCCCCCGCACAGGAGGCGGAAGGTCTCGGCGAGCTCCACGCCCCAGAGCCGGTAGAGCGCCGCGATCGCGGCGCGCCGCTCGGACCGGGGGCGGGGGGCGGCGAGGAAGCGGCGATGCGCCCGCACGGGGGGCGTCAGGGTGCGGACCAGCCAGACGAGGCGCGAGAGCCGGCTCCCGCCGCGGATCTGGCCGCCCTTCACCCGCCGCGCCTTGCGGGCGAGCTCCTCCCAGCTCGCGCGGGCCGGATGGGCGACGACGGCGCCCTCGACCAGCGCGATCGGGATCCCCGCCGCGCCCGCCCGCCGGCAGAAGGCGGCGTCGCCCCCGGAGAGACGGCCTTCGTCGAAGCCGCCGAGCCGGGCGAAGACCGAAGCCGGAACGGCGAGGTTGGCGGTGGCGGCGTAGCCGAGCCGCACGTAGCGCGCCTGCGGGATGCCGCGGATCAGGTCGTAGGCCTCCCAGCGCGAAGGCGAGGGGCCGAGGGTCGTCATCCTGACCGGCCCGGCCAGCAGCCGCTCCGTCCCGGTCTCCGTCCCGGTCTCCGGCCCCGCCGCCGCGACGAGCGCGGCGAGCCAGCCGGGATCGGGCAGGCAGTCCGCGTCGGTGAAGGCGAGCAGGCGCCCGCGCGCCGTCGCGAGCGCGGCGTTGCGCGCCGCGTAGGAGCCGGGCGCGGCGCAGGCGAGGACGCGTGCGTTCCCCGGCAGGGCGAGCTCGGGCCGCCCCTCGTGGGGGGCGTTGTCGACGAGGAGGATCTCGAAGTCGCGGAAGTCCTGGGCGGCGAGCGCGGCGAGGAGCCCGGGGACGAGGTCCCAGTGGCGATAGACCGGGACGATCACCGAGACGGCCGGCGTCCCGTCCCCCGCGCCCGCCGCCATCTCAGGCCGCGACCCCGCTGCGGCGCAGGCCGGCGATCCAGAGCGCGCGGGTGGGAACGAGCCCCCAGCGGCTGCGGGCCAGCCGGGCGAGGATCGCCTGCTGCAACTCGCGGTCGATCGGGACCACCTCCTCGAGCCGCCAGGGCCGCAGCCGGTCGCGCAGGAGCGCCGGCAGCCCGTGGTCGGGCAGGAGCATGCGCCGCAGCCGGTCGTAGTCGAGCCCCGGAAAGACCAGCCCCCAGCGGTCGCGGAGCGCGATCGCGTCGCGGTTGGCGTAGTCGACCGCCTCGGCGATCTCCGGCCGGAGCCGCGGCCGCGGCGCCCCGAGGGTCGCGTCGATGCGGGCGAGAACCTTGACGAGCTGGCTGCTGTCGGCGGCGGGCACGTTGTCGCCCGCGCCGTGGAAGGCGGCGCGGAAGGCCCGGAGCAGGTCCATCGCCTCGGCGCTCAGGGTCTCGTTGCTGCGGGCGGCGGGGGCGAGGTCCGCCGCCGCGAGGCCGGCCCCCGGCAGGTAGGCGGCGAGAAAGTCCGCGGTGATGTCGCCCCCGGCCAGCAGGCTGCGGTCGTAGACCCGCGGCCGGATCGCCTCGGCGCCGAGCATCGCCCGGTAGTCGCGCAGCGCCACGAGGGGCGCGGGCGCCCGCGGCGGCAGGACCTTCTGCGAGCTCTTGAGGTGCTGCTGGAGCGCCGAGAGATAGTAGGCGGAGGGCCGGCGCAGGTAGACCGCCACGACGACCTCGCCGAGGGGCGCGAGCGCCGCCGCGAGCGTGGCGCGGCTCCCGGCCGGGAGCCTGCGGAACAGGCTCTCGGACGAGAGGATCAGCCGCTCCGGCCGGGCCGCGGCGATCTCATCCGCGAGATGGGCGCGGAAGGCGGCATAGTCGGCGGCGAGCGTCTCGGGCCGGTAGGCCGGAACCTTGCGGATATGGCGCGGCAGCTTCTCGTAGGGGGTGAAGCCGAGGAGCAGCAGCCGGTGGTTGTTGAAGGGGCAGCCGGGCGGGTTCGAGGGGTAGAGCACGCCCCGGGCGGCGAGCGCCGGGCCGGAGGCGCGCAGCCGGTCCTGGAGCACGGTCGAGCCGGTCTTCGGCATGCCGATATGGAGGATGGTCTGCATCGCCTTGCCCGCCGCGGAATCCGGGCCCGTGAGATGGACGGGGCCGGGGACGGTGTCAACGTGGGCCCCGCCGGGCGGGCGTCAGGGCGAGCGGCCAGAACGGCGGCACGCCGTCATGGGGGTCGAAGACCGGCTTCGCCGCGCCGGCCGCGGCGAGCGTCGCGTCGGGGACCGGAAGGCCGAGGTCGGCGGCATGGGCCGCCAGCGGCGCCGCGCGGGCGGCGTCGAAGGGGTCGATCTGCGGCCACGGCCAGGCCGCGACATCCTGCGCCAGCGCCCAGCCGACCCCGGCCGCGAGGCGCGACCAGGGGCCATCGGTGAGGTCCGGGTCGAGGAGCCCCGTGCGCCGCCCGAGGCGCAGGAGGTTCAGCCAGCCCTGCAGGTTGAAGAAGACGTAGTGCGCGGTGGTCTTGCGCTTCATCTCCTCGGGCTGGATCCCGTTCGAGCGGATCTGCGAGGCGAGCCGGGTCTCGGCCCGGATCAGGACCCGCCTGAGCGCCTCGCGCTCGCCGAGCCAGGCGAGGATCGCGGCGCATTGCAGGTCGTAATAGGCGCCGTGGTTGTTGCGCGCCGCCCGCTCGCGCACGCCCTGGCGGCTGGTCTCCAGCCAGCGGAGATAGGCGCCGAGCCAGTCGGCGAGCCCGGCCCGGACCGCCTCGGGCAGCGCGCCGCCGGCGTCGAGGATCCGCACCGCGTCGAGGAAATAGTAGAGGTCCTTGAACTCGATGATCCCCGCCCCGGTCCCCTGGTTCCAGTTGCGCCCCCGCCGCACCTGGGCGTAGCGCAGGTGCGGGGTCATCCGGGTTTCCGGCGCGACGAACCAGACCGCGACGTTCCTCGCCGCATGCTCGGCGAAATCCGCCCTTCCGCCGCGGCGGAAGGCCAGCGCCAGCGCGGTGGTGTCGTCGAAGAGCCGCTGCAGCCGGGTGCGGTCGAAGGCCTCGCTCGCGGGCTCGTACATCCGCGTGCCGGGCACGCGCTCGCCGTCGCGCTGGACGTAAGGCAGGCCGCCGGGGATCCAGCGGTTCGGCCACCAGTAGGGGGCGGGGTGCCAGTAGTCCCGGCGGTTCCGGCCCGGGGGCAGGGTGGTCTTGTCCGCCACGCTGAACGGGCCGCGGGTCAGCGCCTCCGCCGCCGCGGCCTCGACCGCCGCGAAGAGCGCGCCGTCGAGCCCGTCGATCGCCTCCGTCGCGTAGCAGGTGAGCCCCAGCGGATCGGGCGCGGGGGCGAGCCGGGCGTCGAGCGCGGCGAGGCTCGCGGCGATGCCCTCGCGCCGGGCGACGCCGCGGGCCTTGAAGCTGGCGAAATCCGCCTGTTCGAGATGCTCCTTGCCGGAGGCGAGCCGCGCCACCCAGCCGGCGGTCCCGAAGCGGCCGCGGTCGGGGGAGGGGGGGCGGCGGGGCGGATCCCAGGGATCGTCCTTCCACTTGTCCCAGGGCCCCGGGATGCCGAGCCGCCAGAACAGCTCCACCTTGGGCCGCCGCCCGTAGGCGAAGGCCGGGTCGAACGCCTCCGCGGCGTCGCGGCGGAAGAGGATCTGCGGCTCCTCCGCCGCCTCCGGCGCGAAGCCGGGGGCGAGCAGGTCGGCGTTTTCCGCGATCCGCGCCATGGGGGTGACGAAACAGGGCAGGTCGGGCCGGGCCAGCACCGCCGCGCGCAGCGCCGCCCAGGCCTCGGCGGTCAGGAAGCAGTTGCCGTCCCAGGGAAGGATCCAGTCGGCCCCCGCCGCCCGGCCGGCGGCGAGCGCGGCGTTGCGCGCGCCGTTGTTGTTCATCACCGCCCGGTTCTTGCGCGCCCAGGTCGAATGCCAGAGCCGGGCCGCCGTCTCGGCGTCGAGCCGGCCGAGGCCGCGGCCCTCCAGGAGGCCGGCGGGAATGCGGCCGGTTTCCCAGCCGGCATGGCGGTAGGCCGCCGGGTCGAAGGCGAGCCGGATCGGCGCCTGGCCGTGCTCGGCGAGGAGCGCCGTCAGCCGTGCCTCCTCCGCCCCGTCGACGATGCGGTTGAGCAGGAAGCGCTTCGCGCAGCCGGGGAGGGGCGGCTCGTTCTCGAGGATGAAGCGGAGGTTGTCGCGCGACTGCCCCGCCCGGTGCCGCGGCTCCAGGTCGTTGCCGACGATGCGGATCAGCAGGAACTCCGGCCCGGCCGCCGTCATGGGCGCGGCTGGGCCGGAAACGGAAACGGGCATCGTGCCGGGCCCTGTGGCGCGGGCCGGCGGGCGCATCCACGCCCGGCCCGGGTCACTCCGCGGCGCTCCGCGCCCGCCAGTCGACGTACCACTCGGCGAAGCGGCGCACGCCGACGGAGAGCGGCGTGCCGGGCCGCCAGTTGACGGCGCGGGCGAGGCGGGAGCTGTCGGCGAAGGTGTCGAGCGCGTCGCCGGGCTGGAGCGGGCGGTTCTCGATCAGCGCCTTGCGCCCGAGCGCATCCTCCAGCGTCGCGACGAAGTCGGAGAGCTCCACGGGGGCGTTGTTGCCGATGTTGTAGACGCGAAAGGGCGCGTCCGAGCTCGCCGGGTCGGGGTCGCGCGGATCCCAGTCGGGATCGGGCGTCGCCGGACGGTCGGCGGCGCGGATCACCCCCTCGACGATGTCGCCCACATAGGTGAAGTCGCGGCTGTGCCGACCGGCGTTGTTGAGCTGGATCGGGCGGCCCGAGAGGATGGCGTCGGCGAAGAGCATCGGCGCCATGTCGGGCCGGCCCCAGGGCCCGTAGACGGTGAAGAAGCGCAGGCCGGTCGTCGGCAGCCGGTAGAGATGGCTGTAGGCGTGCGCCATCAGTTCGTTCGCCCGCTTGGTGGCGGCGTAGAACTGCAACGGATGGTCGACGCCCTGGCCCTCGGTGAAGGGCATGGTCCGGTTCGCGCCGTAGACGCTCGAGGTCGAGGCGTAGACGAGGTGCCCGACGCCCCCCCGGCGGCAGGCTTCGAGGATATGGGTGAAGCCGAGCACGTTCGAGGCGACGTAGTCCACCGGGTGCTCGAGGCTGTGGCGCACGCCGGCCTGGGCGGCGAGGTTGATCACCACGTCGAAGGGCCCGGCCTCGGCGAAGGTCGCCGCCACCGCCTCGCCGTCGGCGAGGTCGCCGCGATTGAAGCGCCAGTCCGCGCCGGCCTCCGCCGCCGCGGCGTCGAGCTCGGCCAGCCGCGCCTCCTTGAGCGCGGGATCGTAATAGGCGTTGACGACGTCGAAGCCCGTCACCGCGTCGCCGCGGGCGATGAGCGCCCGGGCGACGTGGTAGCCGATGAACCCGGCCGCGCCGGTGACGAGAACCCGCATCGCGGGCCTCAGGCGGCGTCGGAGGCGCGCGCGCCTGCGGGCGGCGCGCTCCGGCCGCGGCCGATCGCGTAATAGGCGAAGCCCTTGCGCGCCATCCGGGCCGGGTCGTAGAGGTTGCGGCCGTCGAAGATCACCTTGTCCGAGAGCTTCTCGGCGATCGCGTCGAAGTCGGGGGCGCGGAAGGCCTGCCACTCGGTCATGACCACGAGCGCGTCGGCGCCCTTCAGCGCCGCCTCCTTGGTGCCGACGAGGAGAAGGTCCGGCCGGTCGCCGTAGATGCGCTGGGTCTCCTCCATCGCCTCGGGGTCGAAGGCCTGCACCTTCGCGCCCGCCGCCCACAGCGCCTCCATCAGCACGCGGCTGGCCGCCTCGCGCATGTCGTCGGTGTTGGGCTTGAACGCGAGGCCCCAGAGCGCGATGGTCCGGCCCTTCAGGTCGCCGAAATGGCGGGCGATCTTCTCGAAGATCACCTCCTTCTGGGCGTCGTTGCGGTCCTCGACCGCCTGGAGCACCTTCGGGTCGAAGCCGATGCCGCGCGCGGTCTGGATCAGCGCCTTGACGTCCTTGGGAAAGCACGACCCGCCATAGCCCGCGCCGGGGTAGATGAAGTGATAGCCGATGCGCGGGTCCGAGCCGATGCCCTGGCGCACCGCCTCCACATCCGCCCCGAGCCGCTCGGCGAGGTTGGCGATCTCGTTCATGAAGCTGATCTTCGTCGCCAGCATGCAGTTGGCCGCGTACTTGGTCAGCTCGGCCGAGCGCACGTCCATGACGATGATCTTGTCGTGGTTGCGGTTGAAGGGGGCGTAGACCTCGCGCAGGATCTCCTCGGCCTCGCGGCTGGCGGTGCCGATGACGATGCGGTCGGGCTTCATGCAGTCGGCGACCGCGGCGCCCTCCTTGAGGAATTCCGGGTTGGAGACGACGTGGAAGGCGAGATCCGAGCCGCGGGCGTCGAGCACCGATTTCAGCTTCGCCGCCACCTTGTCGGCGGTGCCGACGGGCACGGTCGACTTGTTGATGACGACCTTGGGCGCGGCCATGTGCTCGCCGATCGTCGCGGCGACGGTGAGGACGTACTTGAGGTCGGCCGAGCCGTCCTCGTCGGGCGGCGTGCCGACGGCGATGAACTGCACCTCGCCATGGCCGACCCCCTCGGCGGCGCTGGTGGTGAAGTTGAGCCTTCCGTCGGCGTGGCCGCGCTTCACGATCTCCTCGAGCCCGGGCTCGTAGATCGGGATGACGCCCTTCGTCAGCGCCGCGACCTTGGTCTCGTCCACGTCGACGCAGAGCACGTCATGGCCGACCTCGGCGAGGATCGCGCCCTGGACGAGGCCGACATAGCCGGTGCCGAAAACGGTGATCTTCATCTGCGGGAGCCCTCCGTTCCGCTCACGGCCTGAGCGCGAGATACCACGGCGTCTCGCGCGCCCAGGCCACCGTCCTGGCGATGCCTTCCTTCGCCGGGGTGGTCGCCTTCCAGCCGAGCACGCGCTCGGCCTTGTCGACCGCCGGCACGCGCCGGCCGATGTCCTCGTAGACGGCGCCGTATTTCTCGCGCGTGTCGACCGGGATCGGCTTCAGGTCCGAGCCGGCGGCGTCGAGCGTCATCGCCACCACCTCGGCCATGGTGTTCTCGACCGAATTGCCGATGTTGAACACCTCGCCGATCGCCTCGGGACGGGTGGCGGCGAGGATGGTGCCCTCGATGGCGTCGTCGATATAGGTGAGGCAGCGGGTCTGCGCGCCGCCGTCGTAGAGGTCGGGGGCCTCGCCGTTCAGCACCCGCTGCACGGTCTGGGAGACGACGTAGATCGGGGTCTGCCGCGGCCCGTAGACGTTGAAGAAGCGCACGATCGAGAACGGCAGCCCGGTCTTGCGGTGGACGCCGTAGAGCATCTGCTCGCAGACGCCCTTCGAGGCGGCGTAGCTCCAGCGGTCGACGCTCGTCGCGCCGAGCACCCGGTCGCCGTCCTCGGACCACGGCACCGCCGGGTTGCGGCCGTAGACCTCGGAGGTCGAGGTGAAGAGGATGCGCACGTCGTGCTCGACGCAGAGCGCGATCAGGTGCCGCGTGCCGATGATCGCGATGTCGATCAGGCTGAGCGGATCCTCCATGTAGCGCCGCACGCCGACCACCGAGGCGAGATGGTAGAGCACCGCCGCCTCGGGGCGGAAGAAGGCCTTGATCGTGTCGAGATCGCGGATGTCGCCCTGCATGTAGTGGAAGTTCGGGTGGTCCTTGACCGCCGCGAGGTTCCGCGCGCTCTCCAGCGGCGCGATGTCGAGGCCGTGGACGGTCTGGCCCATCCCGAGCAGGCGCTCGATCAGATGGCTGCCGACGAAGCCGGCGGCGCCGGTGACCATCACGGTATCGGGGGACTTGCTCATTGCCGGGTTCCTCGGGATCTCGACTCGTTACGCGTTCGTTACGCAGGCAGGGCAGGGGTCAGCGGCCGACGCCGATGTAGCTGAGGCCCTTCGCCTCCAGCTCCTCGATGCGGGCGCGGGGATAGTAGATGCGGCCGTCGTAGACCAGCGCGCCGGGCTTCGCCAGCGCGGCGAGGTCGTCCGCGCCGATGGCGGCGAAGTCGTCGTGGCCGGCGAGGATCAGCACCGCGTCGGCGCCCGCGACGGTCTTGCGCCAGTCCGGCTCGAGCGTGACGCCGTGATGGGTCGCCTCGCGCTCCGTCACCATCGGGTCGCAGATCGAGAGCCGCGTCCCGTAGCCCGCTTCGCGCAGGGCCGCGACCAGCGGGCCCACGGGGGTGAAGCGGCAGTCGCCGGAGTTGCTCTTGAACGAGAAGCCGAGCAGCGCGACCTTGGCGTCCCGTGCGGCGATCCCCTTGCCCTTCAGGAAGCCGTCCACCCGGGCGAAGACGTGCTGGGGCATCGAATCGTTCACCTCGCGCGAGGCGCGGGGGATCTTCAGCTCGACCCCGGCGCGGCGGCCGAGCGCGTCGACGAACCACGGATCCTTGGTCAGGCAGTAGCCGCCCACCCCGTTCGAGGGGTGGAGGATGTTGACGTGGTGCTGGCCCTTCTTCAGCGAGTTGGCGCCGCCGATCACCTCCATCACGTCGATGGGCCAGGGCAGCGCGTCGGCCAGTTTCGCCAGCTCGTTGGCCAGCGCGACGTTGAGGTCGATCCAGAGGTTGTCGGCGAGCTTCACCATCTCGGCCGCCTCGGGCGAGGACAGCGTCATCACCTGCACCGACGGGACGGCGTCGCGCCAGAAGGCGGCGCAGGCCTCGCCGGCCGCGGCGTCCATGCCGCCGACGAGGATCGGAATCGACTGGAGGTCGCGGATCGCCTGGCCCTCGGCCAGCCGCTCGGGGCTGAAGGCCATGTGCACCCGCGCTTGCGGCGCGAAGATCTCGTCGTGCATCAGCCGGGTGGTGCCCGGGGGCACCGTGCTCTTGATCATGACGATCTGGCCGTCATGGGCGAAGGGCGCGACGGCGCCGCAGGCGGCGCGGATATGGGAGAGATCGGCCTCGAACGCGTCGGAAAGCGGCGTGCCGACGGTGATCAGCACCGCCTTCGCGCCCCTGGCCGCGGCCGGGTCGGTCGCGCCCGAGAGCCGGCCAGCGGCGACGCCCGCGGCGACGAGATCCTCGAGCCCCGGCTCGGGGATCGGGCAGCGGCCTTCGTTCAGCGCCGCGATCATCTCGGCGTTGGTGTCGATGCCGACGACGCTCAGGCCCCTATCGGCGAGGACCGCGGCGATGACGCTGCCGATATAGCCGAAGCCGACGACAGCGACGTCGGGCGACGCATGGGCGCCGTTCGTCTTGCTCGGGCTCACGGGCGGCCTCGGCGGACGGGGTGGTGGTCAGGGCGCGCCGCAGGGCGCGGGAAACGGGCAGGATACATCTCGAACACCTCTTGACCGGGCCCATACACCAGCCGCGCGCGGACCCGAAAGCCCGCGCGCGGCGCCTTGCCTAACACGCCCGCCGGCCGCGCGGTAGCCCCCGGCCCGGGCCGGCCCTGCGCGATGCCGCCTCCGACGGCCGGGAGTTCACCCTCCTGCGGCCGCCAGAGCGGTCCGGGCGCGTCAACACCTGTTGCGGCTTTCTGAATGCGCCTAGAATAATCCTTTGAAATCAATTGGTTGATCACTTTATCACGCGTGTTATCGCGTGTGAGGCCCCCGCGCCTCAGACATGCCCCTTCGCGGCGAGATAGGCGTCGAGGGCCTCGGCCCAGCCCGGAATCGGGCCGATCACGCCGGCGAGCCGGGCGTTGTCGAGGGCGCTGTACGCCGGGCGGCGCGCCTTCGACGGCCATTCCGACGCGCTGACCGGGCTCACCTCGGCCGCCACCCCGGCCTTCGCCACGATCGCCCTCGCGAACTCGAACCACGAGACCGCCCCCGTGTTGACCGCGTGGTAGACGCCGGGCGCGCCGCCCCGCGCGAGGAAGGCGAGGATCGCCTGCGCCGCCCAGGCGGTCGAGGTCGGCGACATCACCTGGTCGGCCACCACCTTGAGCGCGCCGCGCTCGGTCCCCATGCGGATCATCGTCTCGACGAAGTTGCCGCCCTTGCCGGCGGCGCCGCGCACCCCGAAGGTCGAGGCGACGCGGAAGACGCTCACGTCGCCGCCGCCAAGCCGGGCGAGGGTCTCGCCGAAGGCCTTGGTCAGCCCGTAGACGTTGACCGGGGCGGTCGGGTCGGCCTCGGTCAGCGGCGTCGCCCGGCCCGTGTCGCCGCCGAAGACGTAGTCGGTCGAGACCTGGATCATCCGTGCGCCCTTCGCCGCGGCGACCTCGGCCATCACCGCCGGCGCGTGGCCGTTCACGGCGAGCGCCGGGGCGGGGTCGCCCTCGATCGCCTCGGTGTCGAGGCGCGCGGCGCAGTTCACCAGCGCGTCGAAGTCCTGGCCCTCGAGGAAGGCGCGAAGCCGCGGGAGGTCGGCGACGTCGACCTCGGCCCGGGTGGCGCCCGCGGCCTCGACCCCGGCGGCGGCGGCGGCCGTCATCAGGTCGCCGCCGAGCTGGCCCGCCGCCCCGAGGACGAGGAGCCTCACCGCGGCCCCTCCCAGGCAAAGGGGCTCTCGATCGCGGCGAGCGGCGGCAGGGCGCGGTCCTTGTCGGAGAGCACCGGGTCGCTGGTCCCCCAGTCGATCCCGAGGTCGGGGTCCGACCACAGGAAGCCGTGGTCGTTCGCGGGCGCATAGGGGGCGGTGACCTTGTAGATCACCTCCGTCCCGGGCTCGAGCGTCAGGTAGCCGTGCCCGAAGCCCGCCGGCACGAGCAGCTGGCGCCAGTTCTCCGCCGAGAGCTCCACCGCGACGTGGTCGCCGAAGGTGGGCGAGCCCTTCCGGATGTCGACGGCGACGTCGAGGATGCGGCCGCGCACGACGCGCACCAGCTTGTCCTGGGCGAAGGGCGGGCTCTGGAAATGGATCCCGCGCAGCGTCCCGGCCTCGCCCGAGAGCGCATGGTTGTCCTGGATGAACTCCCGCGCGAAGCCGAGCGCGGCCATGCGCTCGCGGTTGTAGGTCTCCGAGAAGAAGCCGCGATGGTCGCCGAACTTCCGCGGCTCGACGAGGATAAGGCCCTCGATCGCGCCGATCTCGCGCCGCGCCATCAGGCCGCGACCTTCCAGTTGGACCAGAGCCCGGCCAGCCGCTCAGCCCCGAAGCGCTCGCCGCAGAACCGGTAGGTCGGCTCCAGCATCTCGCGCACGCGGGCCACCTCGCTGCGGCCGACCGGCATCTGCAGCGGGCTCGCGTTGACGCGGGCGGCGAAATCGGCCGGCGTGAACGGCAGGCCGGCGAAGCGGGTGATCCGCTCGATCGCCTCGTTGTTGAACAGGTTCTCGTAGAACTCGTAGTGGATCTGGGCGGGGTCGAAGACCGCCTCCACCGCGGCGATGGTCTCGTCGTAGCGCGAGCGCGGCAGCGCGAGGCCGCTCTGCGCGAAGTCGAGGAAGGATTCCTCCTCGGGCTTCGGCGCGAGGGCGGGGGCGGCCTTCGCGAGGAGGTGCCGGCCGAAGGCGCGGCCGCGCAGCAGCGCCCGGCTGGCAAGGCCGCGCCCGACCTCGGCGACGCGCACGGCGTCGCGGCCGGCCATCCGCCAGGCGCTGTCGATGCGGTCGACCGGGTCGCGCATGATGAAGAGCACGCGGATGTCGAAGCCGCCGTCCTCGAGCAGCGGCTTGATCTCGGCCCAGTGCGGCGCGCGCAGCAGGCTGTAGTCGGGGGTGAGGTCGCTCACCACCTCGACCGGCGGCTCCGCCCCGGCGATCCCGCGGAAGTAGTCGACGTAGCGCGAGAGGTCGCCGGTCAGCCCCTGGGCGACGCGGTAGCCTTCGATCTGCTCGGCGATCTGCGCGCGCCGGCGCGCGTTCGCCGGCGTATCCTCGAGCTTGGCGAGCTGGAGGCCCCGACGCGCGATGCGGTCGAGATGCCAGCTGCGGCTCTCGGCGAGGTAATGCACGTCGAAGACGTGCATCTCCTTGCGGATGCCGAGCCGCGCCTCCGGCATGTCGCGCAGGTAGATGGAAAGCCAGGAGGTGCCGCCCTTCTCGCACCCGATGCAGAGCAGCAGTCGCTTGGTCACGTTCGTCCGCCCCGAATTTTACGCGCCCGCCGCACCCCGGAGGGGTGGAAGGTCGCGCTCGTCACATCATAATGTTCATTACGCCGCGTCCGGGCGCGCTAGCCCCGCCCGCCGCTGACCATCCGCCGGAAGTCGTCGCTGGTCTCGACGAGCTGGTCGTAGTTCCCTTCCGCCACCACCCGCCCCCGCTCGAGCAGGAAGATGCGGTCGCAGTCCTGCACGGTGGTCAGGCGATGCGCGATCATGATGATCGTCTTCTTGCCGCCGAGATTGTGCACGGCGTCCATCACCGCCCGCTCGGTCAGGTTGTCGAGCGCGCTGGTCGCCTCGTCGAGCACGAGGACGTCCGGGTCGTGGTAGAGCGCGCGGGCGATGCCGACACGCTGCCGCTGGCCGCCCGAGAGCCGGATGCCGCGCTCGCCCAGCATGGTGTCGTAGCCCTGCGGCAGCTCGCGCCGGACGAAGTCGTGCAGCTCGGCGATCCGCGCGGCGCGCTCGACCGCCTCCATGTCGATCTTCCGGCGGTCGACGCCGAAGGCGATGTTGGCCGCGACGCTCTCGTCGGTCAGGAAGATGTGCTGGGGCACGTAGCCGACCGACTTCTGCCAGCCGGGAACCGTCTCGTCGGTCACCTCGACGCCGTCGACCACGAGCGCGCCCGACTGCGGCCTGAGCAGGCCTAGGATGACGTCGACCGCGGTCGTCTTGCCGGCCCCGGTGCCGCCGACCACGCCCACCGTCTCACGCGCCGGAATGGCGAGCGTGAGCCCGTCGAGCGCGGCGCGCTCGGCGTTGGGATAGGCGTAGCCCGCCTCGCGCAGCTCCAGCCGCGCCCGCAGCGGGATGGCGGGGACGTCCGCCGCCGGCGCCGGCGCGGCGTCGACGAGGCTCCGGGTCACGTCGGCATGGAGCTTGTCGAGCACCGGCTTCGTGAAGCGCATCGAGGCGATCGAGGCGTAGATCTGCTGCAGCGCCGGCAACAGCCGGATACCGGCGAAGGCGTAGAGGCCGAGCACCGGCAGCATCGCGGCCATGTCGACGCCCTCGCGGGTCAGCATGACGAGCACGAAGAACAGGATGCCGCCGAGCGCGATGGCGCGCAGCACGTTGCGCGGCGTCTCGGAGGCCACGCCGATCGCGGCGTTGGCCTCGGCGGCGCGTAGGGCGGGCCGCTCGTAGCGCTTCAGGAAGGCCTCCTCGAGATGCAGGAGCTTCACGTCCTTGATGCCGCCGATCGCCTCGCCGGCGGCCTTGTACTTGTCCTTGTTGGCCCGGCGGCGCTGCTGGCCCATGCGGGCGAGCCGGGCGCGGATGAGGCCGTAGATCGCGCCGTAGCAGCCGCCGAGCACGGCCGCGGCGCTGAACGCGGCGACGGGGTCCACGACGACGAGGAGCACGATCAGCAGGAGCGCCACCGCCGCCTGGGCGACGAGCTTCATCGCCGGCAGCATGTTGCGCTGGACGACCTCGTTGACCTCGGTCAGCACGGCGGCGCCGAGGTCGGCGCTGTGCTGGTCGAGGAACCAAGAATAGGGCCGGGCGAGGTATCCGCGCAACACCCGGCCGCCGATCGTGTAGCCGCGCATCGCCGTGAAGCGGTAGATCGCGTACTGCGTCGCGGTCGCGAAGAGCAGGCCGAAGAACACGACGGCGAAGACCACCGCCCCGGCGAAGATCAGGAAGCCGTTCGTCGTGGCGAAGCCGAGGCCGTGATAGACGGCGGAAAGCTTCTCGTTCGTCTCGACCATCTGCGGCCTCGCCACGATGGCGAGGAACGGGAAGAGCGCGGCGATGGTGAACATCTCGACCAGCGCCGAGACGATCATCATCGCGTAGAGCAGGTAGAGCCGGCGGCGTTCCTTCCGGCTCAGGAGCTCGGCCAGCTTCCTATACGTCTCGAACATTTCACACGATCACTTCAAGCACACCGACGCAAGGGGCCGCCGCCCGGGAGCGAGGTTCCGTCCGCCCTTCGCATACGCCAAAACCGCGCAGGGCACAATGCGCGGTTCCGGACAAGGTTGTCGCGTCGCGGTTGGCGCGGGTTCCGGCGGCGGGACGGGCGCCGGGCCCGTCCCGCCGGGGGCTCAGCCCCGCGACCAGGGCAGGACGATCTTCTCGTGCAGATCGTAGGCCAGGCCGTAGCGCCACGCGGCGACGCGGCCCTCGGTGTCCCAGTCGCCATTGCCGTCGTTGCCCGCGCCGACCCAGGGCCAGCCGCCCTTGGAGAAGTCGCGGTGGCCGTGGGTGTTGCGATAGCGCAGGTCGGTGATCCCGCGCGTCTGCCGCGCGAGCCCCTCCTGCAGCGCCGCGTCGCTGCGGTCGAGCATGCCGCAGACCGCCAGCGTCGCCACGCCGACCGTGGCGAGCACCGCGCCCTCGTGGGCGTAGGACACCGAGGAGCGCGGGCCGCCGCCCGAGCCGTTCAGGCCGCCGTCGTTCGAGTCGAGCTCGTGCGCCATGCCCGGCAGCCCGGCGTTCGGCAGGCCGGCCCAGGCCGCCTGGTTGGTGATCCGCCCGACGAAGGCGCCGCGGCCGACGCTGCCCGCGGCGTTGAGCTTCGCGGCCGGCTCGAAGATGCCGATCGCGCCCGGGGTCGGGGCGGGAAAGCCGCCCGGGACCTTGGAGTTCGCCTTGAGCGTCAGGCCGACCTTGATGACCTTGGTCCACATCCGCTGGGTGAGCGCATAGCCGGCGATCGCCGAGGTCTGGTCGAGCGACATGCCGAAGAGGCGGTAGTTGCGCACCGCGGCCTTGAGTTCGGCTCCGGTCGGGCCGCCCGGCCAGGTCTGGCGGAAGGTGTTCCAGAGGCCCGTGAGGCTGCCCGCGGGCGTGACGTTGTCCGCGGCGATCGCCGCCGCGAAGGCGTCGCGGTCGAAGCCGTCGAGGAAGGCGGTCGCCGCCGCGGGCCCGCCCATGTAGGCGGCGGCGATCGACGGGCCGAGGATGGCGGGCAGGGTGAAGTTCGGGTTGAAGCCGCGGGCCCAGTTCGCCTCGCCGCGGATGGTGACCTCGTTCCGCCCCGCCTTCACGTTGGGGTTCTGGTCGCTCATCTGCCAGCAATAGGAGACGAGCAGGCCCTCGACGGCGCGGTCGATCTTGCGGCGCAGGAGTGGCGTCAGCGCGTTCCAGACCGCCGGCGTGCGCTTGGCGATCGCCGCCGTGGCGAGGAAGTGGAACTCGCGCTGGCCGCGCACGCCCCCTTCCGCGGCCGGCACGCCCGAGCCCCAGGTGACCAGCTGGTCGCGCAGATAGGTCGCCGGCGTCTTGCCGCCCGCGGCGAAGGCGACGTTCGCCAGCGCCCCGAGCGCGACCACGGGCACGGTATGGGCCGTGCGCGGCCGGTTGACCCCGGTGTTCACCGTCTCGTCATAGACGAGAGCGCCGCTCCCCATCGCCTCGGCGAGCATCGCCGGGGTCGGCGCGAGCGGCGCCGCGGCGGCCGGGACCGGGGCCTCGAGCACGGCGCCCGGCTCCGAGAAGGGCCGGGTCTCGGCAGTGCGCCAGCGCAGGCGGATGCGGCTCCGCCGCGCGTCGCCCGCCTCGAAGAGCGCGAGGTCGGCGGTCGCCGTCGCCTTGTCGTCGACGAGCATCCAGGTCCCGGCAGCGCCCGCCTTCGCCCGCACCGGCCGCCAGACCGGGGCGGCGGCGCCGAGCGGGTCGGCGGTGAACTCGATCGCCTGCGGCGTCTCCGACGCCAGCCCCGGGAAGGCGAGCTCGGGGCTGAAGGTCTTGGTCTGCCCCTCGGGCCGCCACACGCTGCGCAGGACGGTCACGTCGGCGGCGGCGAGCGGCCGCGGCGGCGCCGCCTCGACCGTGTAGGCGAGCCGCGCCTCGGCCCGGCCGCCGGAATTCGCCGCGGCGACCGTGACCGTCGCCCCGCCGACCGGACGGTCGGTCGGCAGGCTCAGCGCGCCGGTCTTCGTGTCGATCGCCGCGCCCTCGGCAGAGAAGGCGAGGGCCTCGCCGGCGAAGGCGAAGGCGGTCTCCACCCGCTGAACGCCGGTCCCCTCGTCGAAGACCTCCTCGGGCAGCTCGGCCACCCGCCGCGGCGCGGCGCGGCGCACGGCGACCGGCCCGGCCGTCGCCGTCGCGGCGCCCGCCGCGCTCGTCGCCGTCACCGCGCAGGCGAGCGCGCAGCCGTCGTCCGCGACCCCGACCGCATAGGCCCGCGCCGTCGCGCCGGCCACGTCGACGCCGTCGCGGCGCCACTGGAAGGCGAGCACCGGCAGCGGGAAGCCGCCCCAGGTCCCGGGGTCGAGCGTGAGCTCCGTCCCCACCAGGCCCGCCCCGAGGAGCGACGGCGCGGTCAGCGCCAGCGGCGGCAGCAGGGCCTCGACGTCGCCCTCGTCCGGAACGATGACGATGTCCTTGCGCGGGTCGGCGGCCGCCGACCACGGCCCGGCCGGCTCGAGCCGGTAGCGGATCGCGAGATCGGCGAAGGGCCCGGGCCGGCGGCGATGCGCAGCCTCCGCGGCGGCCGGATCGACGCTCGAGAAGCGCCAGGCGCCGTCGTCGAGCCGCAGGCAGGGCTCCCAGCCCCGGCCGCTGTCGACGGGGGCGGCGGCGTTCGTCCATTCCACCGCCACGGCGCCGGCGATGGCCGGGGCGAGACGGAGCGTGACCGTGTAATGCGTCATGACTTCACCGTGATCTGACCGAGCGCCCAATCGCCTTCCGCGGCCGCAACCGGCGCGGCGGGGGCGAGGGGCAGGAATTCGAGGCGACGGATATCGACGACCGGGGTCTGGCCGTTCACGGCCACGTGGGTCGTCGGGCCGAAGGCGCCGGGGGCGAGCGTCGTGGTGGTCGCGGTGATCTGCCAGGCCGGCGCCGCGGCTGCCTCCGGGTAGACCCGCGCGCGCACCGTCGCGCCCTCGAACTCCACCTCGAACCACGACCAGGCGTCCCAGGCCCAGGCCACCGCCGTCTGGCGAACCGTGGTCGAGTTGGTCGTCTTGCCGATATAGTCGCGGATCTGCAGCACCTGCGTGCCGTTGGTCTGCAGCACCGCGTCGACGCGCACGCCGAGGAAGTTCGCCCCGGTCTTGCTCATCCGTCCGATCAGGCCGAAGGGCCGCGACTGCGCCGGCGCAGCCACGCCGGCGTTCCAGCGCGCCAGCGCCCGGTAGCGGCCGTCGCCGAGCGCGAGGCCCCAGTCGCCATGGGCGCGGTCGTTCGCGCCCGAGGTCAGCCGGGCGAAGCCGCCGGCGTTGAACTTCCAGGCCGGCGCCGCCGTCGGGAAGAGGAACTTCACGTCGGCGAGCGCGGCGGCGGCGTCGAAGACCGTGCGGGTCGCCCGCACCGTCACCGTCGCCGTCTGGGTCGCCGCGCCGGCGGCGTTCGAGGCCCTAACCTTCACCGGCGCGGCCGCGAAAGCCGCCTCGGTCGGCACCGAGACGAGGCCCGAGCCGGGATTGATCGTCACCCCCGCCGGCGCGGCGTCGAGCGCGTAGGCGAGCCCCTCGCCCGCGAAATAGGCCTGGGCCGAGACGGTCTGCACGCCGGTCCCCTGCAGGAAGACCGCCGCGGCGGGCGTGCCGACCGCGGTCGGCCGGCCGGCGGCGTCCCGCACCTCGACAGAGACCCGCTGGGTCGCCGCGCCGACGGCGTTCGAGGCCCGCACCACGACCTCTCCCGCGAGCGCCGCCGCCGTCGGAACCGCGATCCGGCCGGTCGCCGCGTCGATCGTCACGCCCGCCGGCGCCGCGTCGAGCGCATAGACGAGCGCGTCGCCGGCGAAGAAGGCCGCCGCCTCGACCGCGCCCGTCCCCGCCGCGACGGCGAGGGCGACCGGCGCCGGCGCCGCCAGCGCTGAAGGCGCGGCCAGCACGGTGACCGCGAAGCTCGCCTGCGCCGCGCCGCCCGAGTTCGTCGCCGTCACCACGACCGGCGCGGCGGCGAGCGCCGCATCGGTCGGGATCGACAGGCGCCCCGTCGCGGCGTCGATGCCCGCGCCCGCGCCCTCGACGGCAAAGACGAGCCCGCCGCCGGAGAAGGCCGCCGCGGCGTCGAGGACATGGACGCCCGCGCCGCGCGCCAGCGCGAGATCGGCGAGCGCGCCGACGGCCGCCGGCGCGTCCCGGCGCACCGGGATCGCCGCGGTCTCGGCCGCGGCGGCGCCGGCGACGTTGGTCGCCGTCACCCGGCAGGCGATCGACTTGCCGTCCTCGGCCGGACCGGGGACGAAGCCCGGGCCCGTCTCGCCGGGCAGCACGACGCCGTCGGCGAGCCATTCGAAGGCGAAGGCCGGGGCCGGCTGGCCGGACCAGACGCCGGGATCGACCCCGAGCGTCGCGCCGACCGCGCCGGAGCCGGAAAGCGTCGGCGAGGCGACGACGGCCGGAGCGGCGGCGAGCCGCAGCGCGAGGTCGAACTCGACCCGCCCGCCGGAATTCGCCGCCGCCACGGTGACCACGCCGCCGGCCGCGAGCGCAGCCACGTCGAGGGTGACGACGCCGGTGGCGGGGTCGATGACCACGCCGGCGCCGGTGACGCTGAATTGCAGCGAGCTGCCTGTAAAGAAGGGAGATATGTCCACGACGTTCGATCCTGGAAGTTGCGTATAGATGAGGTCAGGAACCGGACCAACGACTGTCGGCGCGGGAAATGCGATCGTGATCGGCGGCGTTACGAGGGCCGTGACGCCGCCCGGCCCCGCCGCGGTCACCCGGCAGGCGATCGCGGCGCGGTCGTCGGCGGCCGCCGGTTCGTAGGCCGGCCTGACCGCGCCGGCGACGGGGACGCCGTTGCGCAGCCAGGCGAAGCCGAGGCCGCGCGCGCCGGACCAGACGCCGGGATCGACGCCGAGCCGCTCGCCGACGCGCCCCGCGCCGACCAGGGCCGGCGGGCGCGTCGCCCGCGGCGTTCCGTCGGGCGGCCCGCCGGGCATGTGGCGCGCGGACGCGAGGCCGGTTCCGAGGAAGAGCTGCACCGGGGGCCTACCAGAGCCCGACGAGGCCGGTCGCGGTGGTCCCGTCGCGCTTCACCATGTCGGCGCGGATCGGCATCAGCGTGCCGGCGGCGAGCCCGCGGAAGGTCACCTCGTCGCCCCCGAGCATCCTCAGCGCCACGTCGCCGGCGCCGCCGACATAGAGCGCGCGGGTGACGTGGGGCAGCAGGGCGGCGTCGTCGGGCGCGATCGCCGCGGCGTTCTCGGGCGGCGAGGTCAGGCTGCGGGCAAAGGTCTTGAACGTGTCGGTCATGCGGCTCCCCATGGGCCGTCCCTCGCCCGCCAGCGTCCCGCCCCGGGCGGCGCGCGCCCCGCGCCGACCCTCCCGGGCCGCCCGCTCGACGCCGCCGCCGCGGCCCGCTCGCGCGCCCTGGGATGCGGCTGCATCGTCCAGAGATGACTTGTCGGCCTCATGGCCGCACTCGGGGGTTCTAGGGCGCGAGGTCTTGCCATCCCCCTACCCCGCCGCGCGCGCCGCCCCCCCGCCACGCAACGCCGACGCCGGTGCCGCTCCCGCGCGCGCCCGATCTACCGCGGCGCAGATCGCCGCCGTCACGGCCTCGTCGGGGGCGCCCCTCCCGCGCGCGCCCGATTTACCGCAAGGGCGGACCCCGGGCTGCACCCGCCCGGGAAAGCCGCTATACCCGCCGCCATGACCCGCGCCGGCCTCCTCCTCGCCACCCTGCTCGCCCTCCTCCCCGCCGCCCCCCGGGCGGCGGAAACCGCCGCCGCGGCGATCCCCGGGGCTCCGGAGGACCTGACCGGGGGCGTCGCGCGCGTGGTCGCGGGCCCCCTGCCCCGCCCCGAGCCCGCGCCGGCCGATCCCCGCGCCGCGGCCGAGCTCTTCGCCATGCCCGAGATCGCCGACGAGACCCGCCGCGCCCTCGGCCTCGTAGAGGCGGGCGACCCGGAGGGGGCGGCGGCGATCTTCGACGATCTCGTCGCCCGCCATCCCAGCCTCGGCCTGCCGCGCATCCGCCGCGCCGCCCTCGCCATGATGGCCGGCGACCCCGACGCGGCGCTCGCCGGGCTTGAGGCCGCCGCCGGCGACCCCGCGCTCCCCGAGGCGCTCGCCGACCCGCTCTTCGCGCCCCTCGCCGGCGACCCCGGCTTCGTCGCCCTCGCCGCGCTGCCGGCCCCGCCGGCGCCCCCGGCCCCGATCCCCGCCCCGGTCGCGGGCGGGATCGCCCCCCTCGGCGCCGGCAACCTCGCCTGGGATCCGGGCGCCGAGCGCCTCGTCGCCGCCTTCGCCTTCCCGGAGAAGGCCGAAGGCCCGGTCCTGCAACCCGGCCCCAAGGACGCCGCCCGCGACCTCCTGCGCGAGCATGTCCGCCGCGGCCGCGCCGCCGGCAACCGCGGCGACCTCTACGACAACCGCGACAGGGCGCATTCCCGGCTCCGGCCGGACGACTTCCCCCAGCTCGCCCGCATCGTCTATTCCGACGCCGCCCGCGCCGCCGACCTCGACTACGGCCTGAACGACAGGCTCCTGTTCGGCGCGCCGACCGTCGGCAACTCCTCGACCGCGATCACCGCCGGGCCGCTCTGGCGCAGCCTGCCCCGCCACGCCATGACCCGCGCCGACGGCGCCGGGCCCATGCGGCTCTGGCAGACCGCCAGCGCCAACGCCGCCTACGTCCACCCCGCCCACAAGGACTACGGGACCGACCGCGGCGACCTCTTCCCGGCCAACACCCCCTACCTTCTCGTCTCCGAAGGCTCCTCCGGCTCCGACCGGCCCTTCCTCGAGGCGGTCGCCATGATCCTCGCCGCGCTCCGGCCCGACACGAAGGCCCGGGCGACGGAGGCCGGCATGATCAACTCGACCGTGCAGATGGTCTTCCGCCGCTCGCAGCAGCACGTCACCTCGAACGCGATCTACCATTCCGGCGACGCCCACCCGGCCGCCTTCGCCGGCTACGCCATCAACCTCGCCCGCATGGTCAGCCTCGCCAACTCCATCGAGGCCGACGCGCTGCCCGCCGAGGCCCGCATCCGCGTCGCCCTGGAGGAGCCCGGGACCGAGGGAGTCGACTTCTTCGGCGCCGGCCTCTCCGAGCGGCTCTTCGACACGCCCCAGGCCGTCGCCCGCGTCTGGCGTTCCGCCGCCGGGCGGCGCACGATGGTCCTCTCGGCCGAGGACAGCCGCGACGCGAACGGCCGCCCGCTCGCCTTCACCTGGGCGCTCCTCCAGGGCGACCCCGCCAAGGTCGCGATCGAGCCCCTCGACGACGGCCGCCGCGCCCGCGTCACCATCGACTGGCACGACCCCTTCCCGATCTCCGAGGAGAACCCGCAGACCACCGCCCGCGTCGACATCGGCGTCTTCGCCCATAACGGCGCCCATGACAGCGCCCCCGCCATCCTGTCCTGGAGCTTCCCCGCCCACGAGACCCGCACCTACGCCCCCGGCCCCGACGGCGCCCCGCGTCCCGTCTCCATCGACTACGCCGACCCGGCGAAGGCGCGGACCTACGCCGACCCCCTGCTCTGGCCCCGCGCCGCCTGGCGCGACGACTACGCCTACGGCCCCGACGGCGCGCCCCTCGGCTGGACCCGCATCCGCGCCGAGGCCGAGCCCGAGACCTTCGCCCCCGACGGAACCCGCCGCCTCGCGGACGGCGAGGCCGCCCCGGTCGCCTACCGCCTCGCCCCGGTCCGCGGCGGCGGCTTCGCCGTCGAGGAACTGTCCGCCGAACTCGTCCATCCCTGACCCCGGCCCTGACCCCGACCGCCCCCGGACAAGGAGAGCCCATGTCCCGCCTGATCATCCATGTCGGCACCCACAAGACCGGGACGACCGCGCTCCAGGCCTTCCTGAGCGCGAACCGCGCGCCGCTGGACGCCATGGGCGTCCACTACCCCGACGCCACCCGCTTCGGCCTCGGCAAGCTCGGCGAGATCCATCACGGGGTCGCCGCGGCGCTCGCCCGCGGCGAGGGCCCCTTCCCCGGGCCGCTCCTGCGCTTCCGCGACCACCTGCGCGAGCGGCTCGCCGGCGGCGCGGCGGTGGTCCTGAGCTCGGAGGCCTTCTATCGCCACATCCTGCCCGAGGGCGACGAGCCGGAGGACGAGGCCGCGCTCTGGTCGCTCCGGGAGGCCTATCTCGACCGCATGGCCGCCTATTTCGCGCCGCTCGACCCGACGATCTCGATCTATTTCCGCAACCCGGTCGCGCTGGCGGAATCGAAATACGCCAACAGAACCGTGGCCACGGCGCTCCGGGACGACTTCCCGGGCTTCCGCCGGCGCACGGCCTGGTCCTACGACTACGGCCGCCACCTCGCCACGCTCGGGGCCCGCTTCCCCCGGGTCCTCGCCCATTCCTACGAGAAGAGCAGCCGCCCGAGCCTGATCCGCAACTTCTTCGCCGATCACGGCCTGCCCGAGCCGCCGCCGGCCGGGGACCGCCGCCTGCGCGTGGCGCTGCCGAACCGGGCGGTGCTCTGGATCCAGCGGCTCAAGGCGGAGGGGAGGCTCGCCGACCGAAAGGAGCTGCGGCGGCGCTGGCACTTCGCGCTCCGCGAGGAGGCGCAGCCGCTCTTCGCCGAGGCGGCGCGCTCGACCTTCTGGGAAAGCGCCGAAGCCCGGCAGGCCTTCTTCGACCGCTACGGCGCGCCGGTCGCGGGCATCGCCTTCGCCGCGCCCGCCGCCGACCGCGAAGGCCCGCGGACCACCTGGGACGACGGGCTCCACGCCGCGGCGAACGCCGCCTACGCCGCCTGGCTGCCGGCGAACGAGACGCGCCTGCGCCGGCGCGAGGCGGCGGGGATCGAGCCCTACGACGACGTCGAGGCCACGCCCGCCGCCGCGCCGCCGGGCGGCGGCCTGCGCCGCCTGCTGCGCCGGATCGGAGGGAGCTGATACCGGCGAGTCTGCCAAGCCACCCGTCGCAACACGGGCTAACACGCGTGATAGCAGGGTATCTATCTGAATACACACGATAAAAGTGTTGGAGGTCAAAAAAGGCCCGCGAGTCGTTTCATGAGCCCGCCAGTATGAGGCCCCGCCCGCGCCGCTATTGCCGCGGACGGGGGCGGATCGGGCCGGTCGAGGGTCCCGCGGTCCGGACGGGCGGGCCGGGCGGCGGCGCGACCGGCGCGGACTCCGGGGCCGGCCGCGGGGCCGGCCGCGGGGACGGGATCCGCCGTTGCGACCGCGGCGCGGACCGGTCGTAGACCCAGGAGCCGGAGGCAAGGTAGAGCATCACGAAGACGTTGGCGACGCCCCAGAGCCCGTGGTTGAACAGTCCGACCCCGAGCGAGAGGAGCGCGATGCAGAAGCCGCGCCGGCAGGCCCCCTCGAAGGCGTCGAGCCCGCCCCGGAGCGAGACCCGCGCGATCTGCACCACGAAGGCGAGCATCAGGAAGGCCACGTGCGGGAGGCCGTAGCGGAAGGCGCTCGCCACCCAGAAATTGTCCGCCGTCGGGTGCACGCGCCAGAACGGCCGGGTCCAGTCGGCCTTGCCGATGCCGAAGACCGGGTTGGCGATCGCCTCGCGCATGCCCCAGTAGAAGATCTCCTTCCGCCCCTCGCCGACATAGGGGTTGATGACCAGCTCGTCGGCGACGAAGTCGACGAAGTTCTTGCCCACGATCATCTGGAACAGGAACCACAGCAGCGGCAGCGAGACGAGGAGGATGACCCATTTCGGCCGGACCGGCCGCAGCACCTTCTCGTAGGCGATCAGGCAACCCTGCAGCGCCACGTTCAGCATCGACGACGACGACAGCGCCAGCACGGTCATGAAGCCGGCGAAGCCGCTGTAGATCAGGTTGCGCGGATAGCGGTAGCCCCAGATGTAGAAGGCGTTGGCGAAGCCGATGGCGCAGAAGGTGCCGAAGAGCAGCGCATGCTCGAAGGCGACCTCCACCCGCATCAGCCCGAAGCGGATCTGGTCGCCGAACTCCTCGGGCGGCTGGGTCAGGACCAGCCCGGCGATCCGGCTCAAGAGCCGGATCCGCAGGACGGACTCGACCAGCGCGAAGGGCAGGAAGGCGACGAGGGTGACGAGGAAGCAGGTGAAGAACCAGCGGTAGTCGGCGGCGCTGCGGATATAGGCCCGGCCGACCACGTAGCCGATGAAGAGCTCGAGGAAGAACGAGCCGGCGTTGATCAGCTCGGACGTGCCGTGGTTGGCGACGAGCGCGGCCCCCCGCCAGAACACCGCGAGAAAGACCAGCACGTCGACCGCGTTGATCCGCAGCGTCGGGTCGTTGCGGATCTGCAGCAGCGCCGGCGCCGCCATCGCCAGCAGGTAGATGCGATAGACGTCGAGCCGGATGCCGACATTGATCGAGCCGGGGATGAACAGCGCCGCGAAGAAGAGCGCGATCACCCACTTCTTGACCGGGTCGACCTCGTCCGCGGCGGCCGGAAGACCGGGCTGGTGAAGACTGGACTGGTTCAGAGTGATCGCCATGCGAGGGCCACCTGGGTCGCCGTGGGAGCCTTGGGCCAGGCCGCGCGGGGGCCCCGGCCATGGCGGGGCCAAGCCCTGACCGAGCCGCCCCCTCCCGTCAAGAGGCGGGACCGGCCAGCCTTACCCGATCCTGACACGAACGCCGGGCGCCAGCCTCGACGCCCCGGGGTTGCGCCGCCGCCGCGCCGCGGGGCATAAGCGCGCCTGTCCCGGGGCGCGCGCGCGCCCCGCAGGCGCACGCGTTCCGAGCACGTCGAGCAGGCCCCCCCCCGTGACCCCCTCCCCCGCCCTCACCGTCGTCATTCCCGCCTACGACCCCGCCGCCACGCTCCGGCCCGCGATCGAGAGCCCTCTGC
>NZ_JAGOMQ010000102.1 GCF_017993425.1 Amaricoccus sp. | reverse complement strand
GGCCCCGCGTCCTCCGCGCGAGGGCGGCGAGGTCCGCGCCGATGGTGCCGGTGACGAGCGTTCCGAGGCGCAGCGTTCGCGCCGCCGTCGCGGCGGTCGGGGCCGTGGTGGCCGGGGCCGTTCCGGCTCGGGCGCCCCGCGCGACGATCAGCAGCCGAACAACATCGTCAACAACTTCGAGGCGCCCGACGAGGGCCACGACATGCTGCGGCTGGACGAGCGTCCGGGCCGCGACGACCTCATCGAGCGCAAAGTCTCGAGTGACCGGGGCGATCGCGCCCCGCGCGGCGACCGCGGCGGCCGGGGCGAGCGCAGTGATCGTGGCGACAGGGGCGACCGCGCCCCTCGCGGCGACCGTGAAGCCCGCGATGCCCGCAGCAGCCGTGATGACCGCGGCGAGCGTCCCGTGCGCGACCGCGATGAGGTCCGCCTGGAGAGCCCGGTCGAGGACAGTATCGGCAACGCGCCCGTGCGCGAGGAGTCGGTGCCGCGCGAGCAGGCCCGCGAAGAGCGCTCGCGCCGCGAGCTGCACGTGACCCCGGAGGCGCCGGCCGGCAGCGCACCCGAGGCCGAGGCTTCGGCGCCGGAAGTGATTGAGACGGCTGTCATCGCCAATGTGGCGCTGAAGGCCAAGAAGAAGGCCTGGGGCGGACTCGGTGCCCGTCGCGAGCGTGCGCCGGCGTCGTCGCTGCCGCGCGTGAGCGTCGAGTCGCCGGCCACCGCCGGCGCCGTGTTCAAGCCGGCGCGCACCAAGGCCTCGAAGGCCGCGGCCGAGCGCCAGGCCACCAGGGAAGCCAACGCCGCCAACGCGGCGAAGATCGGCGCCATCGACTCGCCGCTGGCCGGCCCTGCCGGCACGACGGGCTACGGGGCGCCGCGCAATGGTGGTTTCGGTGGACGGTCGACGTCGTCATCGGACGAGACCATCGCCGCCGGCATCGCCGCGACCGATTACGCCAAGCCGATGACCGCGGTCGACGAGGCCGGACAGCCGACCCTGCTGACCGAACTGACCAACGGGATGCTGGCCCGTGCCGGTTTCCCGTGCGAGTGCGAAACCATCCCCGGTGAATACCACGCCGTGAAGGTGTCGGTGGACGAGGATGCCGCGGGCATGCTGATCGGTCGCGGCGGCTCCACCGCCGAAGCCGTCGAGCACCTGGTCGAGCGCATGGCCAGCAACGCCGCCGGCGACCGCGTGCGCATGAACCTGGACATCAACGACTACCGCATCCGCCGCGAGGAGCAGCTCCGCGAGCGCACGGCCGAAGCCGTCGCCGAGGTGCGCGCCACCGGCGAGCCCTACCACATGGAATCGATGGACGCCCGCGAGCGCCGCGTCGTGCACATGGCCACCGAATCGCTGACGGACATCACCACCTACACGGTGATGGGCGGCGGCGGCAAGCACGTGGTCATCGCCCTGGACGACGGCTCGCACCGCAGCGACGATCACGGTCACGAAGGCGGCGAGGACTGATCGCCGAACCCGCCGATCCGCACGAACAGGGAGCGGCGCGACGGCGCCGCTCCTTGTCTTGAGGGGTGGAGGAGGAATGCCCATGGACCCGAACCTGACCCACGATCTCGACACCGTCGTCGCCCGCGCCACACCCGAGGGCGAGGGCGGCCTGGCCGTCGTGCGCCTGAGCGGACCGCAGGCCCTGGCGATTGCGTCGCGGGTGTTCCGGGGAGCGGGGTATGGACAAGGGAGCGGGGGGCCGGGCCCGGGCCCCGACCCGGCGGCGCCTGGCGACAGCGTCGCCCCGGGCGCCGGCGAGGGCTCCCGCAAGGGCTCCGGTCCCACCCCCCGCCGCGCTGTATACGGTATTTTCCATGAGCCTGTTGACGCCCAACACAAAGACCCGCAAGCACTTGCCGTGATCGACGAGTCGCTCGCGCTCTGGCTCCCCGGTCCCCACAGCTACACCGGTGAAGACACGGTGGAGTTCTTCTGCCATGGCGGCCGGCAGGTGACCGCCGCCGTGGTGCGCGCCTGCCAGAAGGCCGGCGCCGTCGCGGCCGCCCCCGGCGAGTTCACCCGCCGCGCCTTCCTCAACGGCCGCCTCTCGCTCGACCAGGCCGAGGCCGTGGCCGACCTCATCCAGGCCGGCAGCGAACAGGCGGCGCGCGCCGCGGTGGCCCAGCTGCGCGGCGGCCTCGACGCCGAACTGGGCGCCCTCGAGTGGCCGTTGCTCGACCTGCTGGTCCGCCTCGAAGGCTCGCTCGAATTCAGCGACGACGACAGCGACGAAGCCATCGTCGACGCCGCCGAGATCCGCCTGGTGCTGGCCGAAGCCCTCGACGGCGTGGACCAGCTCCTGACCCTGGCCCCGGCCGGCCGCCTGCTGCGCGAAGGCGTGCACGTGGCCCTGGCCGGCGCCCCCAACGCCGGCAAGAGCAGCCTGTTCAACCGGATGGTCGGCAGCGACCGCGCCCTGGTCGACGCCGAACCCGGCACCACCCGCGACATCGTCACCGCCCCGGTGCGCCGCGGCGGTCGCCTCTATGTGTTCCACGACACCGCCGGCCTGCGCGAGCC
>NZ_JAGOMQ010000037.1 GCF_017993425.1 Amaricoccus sp. | reverse complement strand
CCGCGGTAGATCTCGCCGAGCAGGCGCCCGCCACGGTCGAGCGCGTCGAATCCATGTCCGGTCCATCCGGACATTCCGGATCGGCGGCGATTCCGGGCGGCGACACGCACGAGGGAATGCGATCCGACGCTCTGCGGGAGAGATGGCGGACGTAGGCGAGGATGGACACGTAGTCGTCGTAGTCGACGGTGATCTGCATGGCGATCTCCTTGAGCCAGGATTGGCGTCAAGGTCCGGCGCCCAGGCGGCGAGATGCGGATCAGGCGAGGCCAGTGTCGATCCCGCCGCGACGGAGGGGCGTGCGATTGGCAAACCGACCCCGCGTCCTGCCGCGCGACGGGACCGATAGCGCATTGCGAGCGAGCCGGACACCGACGTTGGCGAACATCCGGATGGCAAGCATCTGCGGATCGGCCGAGCCGGACATCGGGCTGGTCTTGGGAGCGGCTGTCAAACATGGGCGGCGCCCTTGATGGTGTCGTCAAGGATCCTGCGCGGTGCTCGCCGAAGAGATTGGCTGCCGCTGGCATCTTCGAAGTCCAGCGGACAGGAAAGAAAGAAAAAAGTATAGCGATCGCCAGGTGTCGCCCGCGACGCCAACCGCTTGGACAGCGCTTCCCCTATCTCGGCTCGGCCTACGACCTCGACCAGACCGGCACGATCTATGCGAGCTACACCGGGATCTTCAGCCGGCAGAGCGCGCCTGCATGTCGGCGGCAACCTCGTGCCGCCGGCGGCGGGCACGAATGCCGACGTAGGCGTCAAGGCCGGCCTTCTGGACGAGGCGCTGCAGGCAACGGCGGCGCTGTTCCAAACCGACCGGACCAACCTCGCGATCCCGGACTACGGGGCGCCCCGCCCGCCGGACGCATTTCCACCTGCAGGACCTGAATGACAACGGCCTGCCGACCTCCGCGGCAGGTCGTTGCTTTTTCGGTGAGGCGCAACCGCTGACCCCGCTAACCAAGATCCGATTTGCGGACCTCCGGGTCTGCAGACTCACGGTTGGTCACCAGCGCCGACCAGCGGCCATCCGCTATCCACGGGTCGGCACCCGATCCCTTCATGGACGCACGAATCGTCTGCCCTCACCGTCTCGACCGAGACGAGCTGGCTCACCGCGGAACTGGCATCGCGGTCGCTGTCCGCCGCTCGACCCGCATGATCCGGCCGGCGGCGACGGCGATCGCCGCGGCGCCGAACGAGAAGAGCGCCCCCATCTTGGCGGCGTCCTGTACCGGACCGGGCGGGAAGGCGACGCTCGCCACGAAGAGCGAGACGGTGAACCCGATCGCCGCCACGCAGCCGAGCACGAAGAGGTCGCGGGCCTGTATCCCCTCGGGCAGGCCGAGACCCAGCACCCGCGCCGCGAAGACACCGAACAGCGTGATCCCGAGCGGCTTCCCGATGACGAGCCCGGCCAACACCAGCCAGGTAGCCTCGCCCATCGCCGAGAACTCCACCCCGGCGTTCGCCAGCCCGAAGAAGAACAGGATCACCTCGACCGGCGGCTTCAGCGCATGCTCGATCCGGTTGAGCAGGTCGGGCTGGCCTGCCTCCGCCTCCGAGAAGAGGCCGAAGTCGATGTCCTCGTGCGGGATCGCCGGGATCACCGGCAGCAGGCCAAGCGCCGGATGGATGCCCGCCTGTTGGAAGCCGTACCAGCTCAATGCCCCCGCGACGAGGTAGGGCCAGGAGCCGAGCCTGCGCCGGGCGCGGGTCGCATACGGCTTCAGCGGCAGGCCGCGATCCAGCCGGCGCGGCAGCCAGTTGGCGAGCAGCCAGGCCGCGAGCGCAGCGCCGAGGGACAGGAGCAGCCAGGCCGGCGCCAGCTCTCCTTGCGGATAGAAGACCGCGAGGATCACCAACCCGCCGGCGTCGTCGGCGATGGCGAGCAACAGCAGGAACATCACCGCCGGGTGCCCGGCGCCGAAGACCAGGCGGCCGATCAGGTAGGAGAAGGCGATGTCGGTGGCGGTCGGGATCGCCCAGCCGTTCGCCAGCGCGGCGAAGCTGCCGAGCGCCGCGGCGCCGGCGAGGTAGACCGCGGCCGGCCCGATCATGCCGCCGGCGGTGGCGATCAGCGGCGTCATCGCCTTGCGGCCGCGCAGGGCGCCGTTCCCGAGCGCCACCGCCTCCCAGACCTCCTTGCCGGCGATGGCGAAGAACAGCGCCATCAGCATGTCGTTGATCAGATAGTGCAGCGTCAGCGTGCGGTGCGCATGGCCCTCGGCGTCGAGGTGCAGATGCCCGACCGGCCCGCCCTCGATCAGAGGGAAGTCGACGAAGGCTTGATAGCTCGCCGGATCGAGGTTCGCCCAGACCAGGCCGAGCAGCGCGCCGACGATGAGCAGCGCGGAATACTCCGAGACGAAGGTCCAGACCCGATACATCGCTCCCCCCTCGGCCGCCACGGCTGACGCGCCCACCTGCCCGGATCAGTCGCGGGTCCAGATCGTATGGTCGATCCGGTCGCCGAGCTCGGGATAGTCCCTGCCGTGGAATCGCGGCTCGAGCCCGGCCTGGCGCTGGGCGAAGTAGTCGCGGGTCAGCTTCACGACGGTGCCGGACAGCGCGACGATGGCGATCAGGTTGATCGTCGCCATCAGACCCATCGAGGCGTCGGCGGTGTTGAAGACCGTCGCCACCGCCTGCAGCGCGCCCCAGACCACCATCACCAGCACGATGCAGCGCAGCGCCATCAGGCCTGCGGCGTTGCCGATGCCGAGGAAGGCCATCGCCATCTCCGAGTAGGCGTAGTTGCCGATTATCGAGGTGAAGGCGAAGAAGAAGATCGCGATCGCGACGAAGTACGGCCCGACCCAGCCGACATGTTCGGCCAGCGCCGCCTGGGTGAGCTGGGTGCCGGTCAACTCGCCGCCCGGGACGTAGACGCCGGAGAGCAGGATCATCAGCGCCGTGCAGGAGCAGATCACGATGGTGTCGATGAACACGCCGAGCGCCTGCACGAAGCCCTGGCTCGACGGGTGGTGCGGGATCGGCGTCGCCGCCGCGGCGATGTTCGGCGCCGAGCCCATGCCGGCCTCGTTGGAGAAGAGACCGCGCTTGACCCCGTTCAGCATCGCCGCCGCCACGCCGCCGACGACGCCGCCGCCAACCTCGGCGAAGCCGAGCGCGTTGCCGACGATGTGCCAGAGCATCGCCGGCACCTCGCCGAGGTTCATGACCAGCACGATGAGCGCGACGAGCAGGTAGCCCCCGGCCATGAACGGCACGACGTACTCGGCGACCGTGGCGATCTGCCGGATGCCGCCGAAGATGACGATCGCGGTCAGGGCCGCCAGCACCAGCCCGGTGACGAGCTTGGGGACGCCGAAGGCGCCGACCATGGCGTCGGCGATCGAGTTCGCCTGCACCGCGTTGAACACCAGGCCGAAGGACAGGATCAGGCAGACAGAGAAGACGCCGCCGAGCCACGGCATGCCGAGGCCGCGGGCGATGTAGAAGGCCGGGCCGCCCCGGTAGACGCCTGTGCCGCCGGGCGTCTCGTGCACCTTGTACAGCTGCGCCAGCGTGGATTCCGAGTAGGCGGTCGCCATGCCCACCAGCGCCACCATCCACATCCAGAAGATCGCGCCGGGTCCGCCGAGCGTGAGCGCGACGGCGACGCCGGCGATGTTGCCGGTGCCGACGCGCGAGGCGAGCGAGGTGCAGAGCGCCTGGAATGGGGAAATGCCTTCCTTGTCGGTCTCCGGCGCGCTCGTGATCACCCGGAACATCTCGCCGAAGCGAAGTATCTGCTGAAGGCGCAGCCGTATCGTGAAGTAGATTCCGACCGCCAGCAGGCCGTAGATGAGCACGTATCCCCAGAAGACCGTGTTGAGGAAGTCGATGGCCGCATTCATGACGGGCGTCCCCCTTCGTCCGGAGTCGAGCGTATGCGGACCCTTCGTCCGGTGCAAGCTTGCCCTCCTCGTGCTGGCTTCCCGCCCTCGTCTCCGCGCTCCTAGCGCAACGGGCTTTGCCGGAAGTGTTGCGATAGACCCCGCGCCTGTCGCCACGTCCCCCCCCTCTGCAACCGCGTCCGTTGTTGACGCTCTCATAGAAGGGACCTTCCATGGTCTCCCGCGCTTCCTACGACCCCAACATCAAAGAGTTCCTGTCCGACGACGAGATGGCGGAGAAAGCCGCCGCGTCTCCCGCGCCGTGGCGTAAGACCTCGCTCGCCACGCCGCACGAGTTCCGCAACCGCCGCATCGCCGGGGGCTCCGTCTCCGACCTTCGCGACACCTCCGACCCCGTGATGTCCACCGCCAGGTCGACCGGGGGCAGACCGATCGTCTCCCGTGACGTGGGCCCGAACGATCTCATCTCGGTCAACGGGATGCAGATGCAGGTGCGCATCCCGGAACAGATGGGCCTCGTGACGCGGGGCGCGAACGGCCGCTATTCGTCCCGCGAGACGCCCTCCTCCCCGGAGGGCGACCTACGACGCAGGCGGTAGCGTCTCCCCCTCCCCCGCCGCAGCCGCGAGCGCCCCGCCCTCGAAGAAGCACGAGGAGCCCGAAGCGGCCCCCCTCAGTCTGCCCGACGAGACCTCGCAGGCCTTCGACGGTCTCCGCGACAGCATCTCGCACTGGTCCCTCTCCGCTTCGGTCGCCGAGGTGGTGAAGGACGGGGCCGTGAGCGAGGGCACCATTGCGGCGCTGGCGTCCGAGGCAGGGGTGACCCCCGAGGAGATGGCGGCCAAGGGTGACCAGCGTACAGCAGGGCGTGAATGACGCCGTGATGGCGCGCATGGAAGGCCTTGGCGTCTATGACGAAGAGGTGTTTCTCCGACTGGATCGCCGGGAACCTCTCCCGCGAGCATCACCTGAAGGCGGCCGTGACGCGCCTCTTTTCCACGGGAGACGCATTGCCCTTTGACGCCATCGCCCGGAGCTTTACGGAAGACCTCGACCGTGTCGTCCCCGACCATGTGGCCCATGCCCTGCAAGCCTCGGGGGGCATCGCCTTCAACCGGCATCGCGACGGCATCGCCATTCGTGTTCCGGGGCGGGGAGAGGTGTCCTATAAGGACGCCGTGCGCTTGGGCACCGTCATGATCGGGCTGGGATTGCGGCTCCTCGTCTCTGGAGGGCCCGGCGCGGCTCGGTAGCCCGATGCGGCGTCATGGGTGAAGACTTTTTTTGGTTCATGTCGGGCCCAGCGCCCCATTTGATGGAGTTCAGCGCTCGGCCCGCACGGGCGGCGAGGCTCGATCAGATGGGCGGGAACCAAACCCCGATGGAGGCCGGATCTCCAATGTTTGGGAGGATGTGGTCCGGATCCAAGCTGCTAACGTCTATGTCCTCCAGCATGTTGACGATCTCCCTTTCCCCAAATATCGGGAAGACCATACTCGCAGCCATATCTTCGGCTTCGCGCCGGCTTTTAGCTGTGATGCCACAGCCGAGATTTAGTGGTGACGCAATTCCAGCCGGAGAAAATGTGATCCAATACCGGCGCAACATTCTCTAGTCTCCTCAGGATAACGTGGTGCGACATTGGGACGAAACGATTTGATGCGTCAATGTTCTGTCAGGCTGACCGCGCCAGTTGGTGGAGTTCAGCGTCCGGCGCCCGCTCACGGCGCGGGCGCCTCCGGCTCGGGGCGCGGCAGCGCCGCCTCGCGCAGCGCGGCGCGGAACGCCGCCTCGTCCAGGCGGTATTCGAGGCAGGTGTCGGCGATCGTGTGGAAGGGCGCGATCGGGCAGCCGGGGCAGGCGGCGCGGCAGGCGCGGAAGACCCGCATCGTCGCCGGCCAGGCGCGGAAAAGCTCGGCGAGCGTCAGGTCGGGGTCGTCGATGTCCGGCGTCATGCCTGTCTCCGCGGAAGCGCCGGCCCGGGCCTGCCGCAGGCGGGGCCGGGGCGCGTTGCGCCGGCCCCAAGCCTCCCGCAGGCGGGGCCGGGGCTCTTTGCGCTTGCGCAAAGTCGTCGCGACGACGGGGCGCTACGGCTGGGCAGGAGCCAATCGCAAAAGGACGGGCCATGTCCGAAATCCTCACCAAGGCGCGGGCGCGCAACGTGTTCTACGGAGGCTCGCTGTTCTTCGCGGGGGTCTTCGCGCTGATGGCCTGGCAGAGCCACCACTACATCGTCACCACGTCGACCGCGGCGCTGCCGCTGACGCCGGAGGTCGTGCTCGGCAAGCACGTCTGGGAGCGCGAGAGCTGCATCAACTGCCATACGCTGCACGGCGAGGGCGCCTATTTCGCTCCGGAGCTCGGCAACGTGACGACGCGCTGGGGGGTCTACGACGACCCCGACACCGCCTTCGAGGTGATGAAGGGCTGGATCGAGGCGCAGCCCTCGGGGGCCGAGGGCCGGCGGCAGATGCCGCGCTTCGAGCTCACCGACGAGGAGATCCGCGGGCTGTCGGAGTTCCTGCGCTGGGCCGACCACAACGACACCCAGGGCTGGCCGCCCAACGACGCCGGCTGAGGAGGCAAGGATGAAATACCAGTCCCAGAAGGTCGCGCTCGCCTACTTCACCGTGGCGATGGCGCTCTTCGCGATCCAGGTGCTCGGCGGGCTCCTCGCCGGCTGGATCTACGTCTCGCCGAACACGCTCAGCGAGACGCTGCCCTTCAACGTCGTGCGGATGATCCACACCAACGCGCTGATCGTCTGGCTGCTGCTCGGCTTCTTCGGCGGCACCTACTACCTGCTGCCGGAGGAGGCGGAGCGGGAGCTCTTCTCGGTCAAGCTCGCCTATGCGCAGCTCGCGATCCTCGTCGTCGGCACGCTCGCGGCGGTCGCCGGCTATCTCGTCGGCATCCACGGCGGGCGCGAGTTCCTCGAGCAGCCGCTCTGGGTGAAGTGGGGCATCTTCGTCGCCGCGGTGATCTTCCTCGTCAACGTGACGCTGACCTCGCTCGGCGGGCGCAAGACCGCGATCACCAACATCCTGCTGCTCGGCCTGTGGCTGATGTCGCTGCTCTGGATCTTCGCGATCATCAACCCGGAGAACCTCGCGCTCGACAAGCTCTACTGGTGGTTCGTCGTGCATCTCTGGGTCGAGGCGACCTGGGAGCTCGTGATGGCGGCGATCCTCGGCTACCTGATGCTGAAGCTGACCGGCGTCGACCGCGAGGTGATCGAGAAGTGGCTCTACGTCATCGTCTCCTGCGCGCTCTTCTCCGGCATCCTCGGCACCGGGCACCACTACCTCTGGATCGGCACGCCGGGCTACTGGCAGTGGGTGGGCTCGATCTTCTCGACCTTCGAGGTGGCGCCGTTCTTCGCGATGATGAGCTTCGCCTTCATCATGGTGTGGAAGGGGCGGAAGAACCATCCGAACAAGGCGGCGCTGCTGTGGTCGCTCGGCTGCTCGGTGGTGGCGTTCTTCGGCGCGGGGGTGTGGGGCTTCCTGCACACGCTGCACGGGGTGAACTACTACACCCACGGCACCCAGGTGACGGCGGCGCACGGGCATCTCGCCTTCTTCGGGGGCTACGTGATGCTGAACCTCGCGATGATCACCTACGCCATGCCGGTGCTGCGCCACCGCGAGCCCTACAACCAGGTGCTGAACATGGTCAGCTTCTGGCTGATGACGAGCGGGATGGCGTTCATGACCTTCACGCTGACCTTCGCCGGCGTGGTCCAGACGCATCTGCAGCGGGTGATGGGGATGGGCTTCATGGAGGTGCAGGACCAGCTCGCGCTCTTCTACCTGATGCGCTTCGGCGCGGGGCTGACCGTGGTGATCGGGGCGCTGCTCTTCATCTACAGCCAGCTCGCGGTGCGGCGCGAGGTGATCCGGCCGGGCCAGGTCGCGGTTCCGGGGGAGTGAGATGAACGCGCATGCATCCGTTGCGACCGCGCCGTTCTACCGCCCGGTCGCCGACGAATGCGCCGTCTTCGAGGCGGCGCACCGGGCGGGGCTGCCCCTGCTGCTCAAGGGGCCGACCGGCTGCGGCAAGACCCGCTTCGTCGAGCACATGGCGGCGCGGATGGGGCTGCCGCTCTTCACCGTCGCCTGCCACGACGACCTCTCGGCCGCCGACCTGATCGGGCGCTACCTGCTCAAGGGCGGCGAGACCCAGTGGGTGGACGGGCCGCTGACCCGCGCGGTGCGGGCGGGCGGCGTCTGCTACCTCGACGAGGTGGTGGAGGCGCGCAAGGACGTCACCGTCGTGCTGCATCCGCTGACCGACGACCGGCGGCGGCTCCTGATCGACCGGACGGGGGAGGAGCTGGCCGCGCCGGCGTCGTTCATGCTGGTGGCGAGCTACAACCCCGGCTACCAGTCGATCCTGAAGAAGATGAAGCCCTCGACCCGGCAGCGCTTCGTGGCGATCGGCTTCGACTTCCCCGATCCGGAGACGGAGACGGCGGTGGTGGTCGCCGAGACCGGGCTCGATCCGGCGCGCGCCGGGGCGCTGGTGCGCCTTGCCGGGCATGTGCGGAAGCTGTCGGGGATGGATCTCGAGGAGGGGGTGTCGACGCGGCTCCTCGTCTATGCCGGGACGCTGATCGCCGGGGGAATGAGCGTCGACCGGGCGCTGGAGGCGGCGGTCGTCGCGCCGCTCAGCGACGAGCCGGAGGTGCAGCAGGCGCTGCGCGACCTCGCGGCGTCGGTCTACGGCTAGGGCGATGCTGCATCCGCTCGATCTGCTGGAGCCGGAGGAGGCGGTCGGCAACCTCTGGCACGGCTGGGCGAGCCGGCGCCCCTCGCCGGGGGGCGCCGCGGTGGCGCTCGACGCGGTGCGGCCGAGCGTCGCGGCGCTCTACCGCGCGCTCGGCGGCGGCGGCGCGACGGAGATCGTCGCCGCCCCGGCGACGCGGCGCGACGTGAACGCCGAGCCGGCGCATGTCGCCGACTTCTCCGGCGAGCGGCTGCGGCTGCCGCCGGTGATCGACGCCTTCCCGTCGGAGGCGCTGAACCGGGCGGCGTATCTGTGGCTGGCCGCCTTGGCGGCGCATGTCGTCATGCCGGCGCCCGAGGCCGACCGCTTCGCGGCGGATCTCGCGGAGATCGCGGCGCTCGGGGAGGCCATGGCGCGGGCGCGGGCGCGCTGCCCGGGGCTCGCGCCCGCGCAGGCGGCGATGGCGCGGCACGTGCTGGCGGCGCGGCCGCGGGCGGCGCTCGGGCGGCACGAGGCGGCGGCGGAGGCGGCGGTGCGGGCGCTGCTCGGCGGAGGGCCGGCGGGGCCGGCGCCCCAGGGGCCCGCGCCGCGGGGATACCGGAGCTTCGCGCCGGCGGCCATCCTGCTGCGGCTGGTCCCGCCGGGCGCGGGCCGGGGGGCGGCCGAGGAGGCGGAGGGGGCGCCGGCGCCGTCGCTGCCGACGACGACCCGCAAGACCGGCAAGCGCGAGGACCAGGACCAGACGAACCGCAAGGACAGCTTCATCATCAACCGCTTCGAGGCGATCATGTCCTGGGCGGAAAGCCTGAACCTCAACCGCACCACCGACGACGACGACGCGGAGAACGCCCAGAAGGCGGCCGAGGACCAGGACCACATCACGCTCTCCGACCACCTGCGCCGCGCCGCCTCGCGGCTGCGGCTGCATCTCGACCTGTCGCCGCAGGACGCGGAGCACGAGCGGCTGGCGGGACGCTTCACCTATCCCGAGTGGAACCACCGCGCCGGCGCGCTGATGCCCGACCATGCCTGCGTGCTGGAGGCCGAGGGCGCGCCCGGCGCCGCCTTCGTGCCCGACGCGCGGCTGGTCGCGCGGGTGCGCCGGCAGTTCGCGCCGCTGCACCCGCGCCGGGTGCTGCTGTCGCGGCAGATCGACGGCAGCGACCTCGACCTCGACGCGGCGGTGGCGAGCCGGGTGGCGGTGCGCTGCGGCGCGAGCGGCAGCGACCGGATCTGGCAGGCCTCGCGGGCGACGGCGCGCGACCTCTCGGTGGCGGTCCTGCTCGACTGCTCGCGCTCGACCGAGGCGGTGATCGGCGACGCGCCGGTGATCGACACGGCGCGCCACGCGCTGGCGGCGCTGGCGGCGGGGATCGACACCGCGGGCGACCGGCTCGGGCTCTGGGGCTTCGCCTCGCTCCGGCGCGACCGGGTGTTCCTGACCCGCGCCAAGGCCTTCGACGAGCCGATGTCGCCGGCGGTGACGGCGCGGATCGGCGGCTTCCGCCCCGGCCACTACACCCGGCTTGGCGCGGCGGTCCGCCACGCCTCGGCGATGCTCGGGGCGGAGACGGCGGCGCGGCGGCTGCTCCTCGTGCTGACCGACGGCAAGCCGAACGACCTCGACCACTACGAGGGCGTTCACGGCATCGAGGACAGCCGCCGGGCGGTGCGCGAGGCGCGCGCGCTCGGGCAGGCGGTCCACGGCGTCGTCGTCGACGCCGACGGCCAGGACTGGTTCGCCCGCATCTTCGGACGCGGCGGCTTCACGCTCTTGCCCG
Source organism: Amaricoccus sp. (assembly GCF_017993425.1). Classification (GTDB taxonomy): domain Bacteria; phylum Pseudomonadota; class Alphaproteobacteria; order Rhodobacterales; family Rhodobacteraceae; genus Amaricoccus. The sequence continues at coordinate 25,029 of NZ_JAGOMQ010000037.1, read as the reverse complement.
ACCCGGCGCGGCTGCCGCGCGCGCTGCCCGAGATCTACCAGACGCTGACCATGGAGACCTGAGCGATGATGCGCCCGATCCTGTCCCTCCTCCTGCTCGTCCCCGCGCCCGTGCTCGCGGCGCCCTTCGAGCGTCCCGTGCCGCAGGGCGAGACCGGGGCTGCGGCGGTCTCCTACGCGCTCGCCGCGCTCGCCCTCGTCCTCGCGCTCGGAGCCGCGCAATGGCTGGTCAGCCGCCGGTGAGCCCGGGCTGGCGGCTCGTCGCCGCCGTCTATCCCTTCGCCGCGGGCGCGGCGGCGGTGAACCTGTTCTTCCTGTCGCTGATCCTGAGCTGGGTCGGGGCGCCGGTGCTGACGCCCTGGCTTTCGGTCCTCGGCGGCGTGATCCTCGGCGTCCCCGCGGCGGTCGCCTTCGCCCGCCACCTGCGGCGGCTGATGGCGAAGGCGGACGGCGGGGCGGAGTAGGCGACTACTCCTTGCCGAAGAGCCCGGTCAGCGCGCGGCCGATCAGGTTCGAGACCCGGGGGCGGGGCAGGGCGACGAAGGGCAGCGGCCGGCAGACCTCCATCGCCGCGACGCCGACCCGCGCCGTCAGGGCGCCGTTGACCACGCCCTCGCCGAAGCGGCGCGACAGCCGCGCCGCGAGGTGGCCGCCGGCGACCGAGCCGATCAGGTCGTCGCCGACCGCGACCGCGCCGGTGGCGAGCAGATGCGTGGCCACCTCGCGCAGCAGCCGGAACGAGCCGAGGAGCCCGGCGCGCGCCCCGTAGATCTCGGCGATGCGTCGGATCATCCGGATGTTCTGCGAGGCGGCCGCCAGGACGTCGACGAGCGCCAGCGGCACCACGGCGGTGGCGGCGGCGACCGTGCGGGCGGCGGCCTCGATCTCGCGCCGGGCCGCGGCGTCGAGCGGCTCGAGCAGGCGGCGCTCGGTCGTGGCGAGGATGGCGTCGGCGTCGAGGAGATGGGCGCGCTCCGCGGCCAGGGTGTCGCGCGACCAGCGCAGCTCGGCCCGCGCGGCGTAGAAGCGGTCGAGCCGGTCGGCGACCGCGACGGCGGCGGGGGCGTCGGCGGTCGAGACGGCGGCGAGCGCGCCGGCGCGGATGTCGTCGATGCGGGCGAGCCGGCGCATGGCGAGGACCTCGCGCAGGACCTGCCCTAGCAGGAGCAGCACGAGGAGCCCCATCAGCAGCAGGACCGCGAGCCCCAGCACCTCGTTCCGGGCGATCAGCCCGGTCACGTAGTCCCAGGCGGCGATGCCGATCATCATCGACAGGAGCGCGCCGGCGGTCGACAGGAGCCAGCCGCCGCCGCGCGGCGGCCGGGCGGCGAGCTCGGCCATGCGCACCATGGCCGCGCCGGTCGGCGGCTCGTCGGGCGGCGGCGGGGCGGTCGCGGGATCGGTCTCGGCCGCGCCGAGCTCCGAGGCCGGGATGACGAAGGGATCGGGGGCGCGGCTCATGGGAGCGGGCCTGTGGGTAACTGCCTCGTCAGCACTTTTTTCCCGCCCTTACAGAGACGTGTCGCACGGTGCGACATTTTCAGAGCTTGTCCCCGAACAGGAACTCGGCCGCCCGGTCGAGCCGGATATGGGGAAGGCCGTCGCCGGGCGCCAGCGTCAACCGCGGCGGCGCGAAGCGCGGCACGCTCCAGGCGGCGGCCTCGCGCCCGCCGCCGGCGTCGCGGGCGGCGGCGAGGAGGCCGGCGGGGTCCTCGGGCAGCAGGCCCGGGTAGAGCGCCACCTCCGCGCCGGTGTCGAGGCTGCGGCCGCGGACGACGTCGATGCTGCGGCCGTCGCGGGTGACGGTCGCCTCGGTGGTGGCGCGGAGGGAGGCGATCGCCATGGCGCCGGTCTCGGCGCCGCGGAACTGCGCCCGGCGGCGCGCCTCGGCGACCAGCGCCTCGGCGACGGCGGCGAGGCGGGCGTGCTGGCTGTGGTGGACATGGTCGGCGCGGGTGGCGGCGAAGAGGATGCGGTCGATCCGCCGCCCGAGGATCGGCGCGAGCCAGGAATTCGCGCCGGGGCGGAAGCAGGCGAGGATGTCGGTCATCGCGACCCGCAAATCCTCGACGGCGCGCGGCCCGTCGTGGAGGGCGCCGAGGGCGTCGATCAGCACCACCTGGCGGTCGAGCTTCGCGAAGTGGTTGCGGAAGAACGGCTCGACCACCACGCGCTTGTAGCTCTCGAAGCGCTTCTCGAAGGCGCGCCAGAGCGAGCCCGAGGGGGTGCGCCCGGGGCGCGGGAGCGGCGAGAAGGTGAGCGCGGGCGAGCCCTCGAGGTCGCCCGGCATGAGGAAACGGCCCGGCGCGACGGAGGAGAGGCCGGCGGCGCGGGCGGCGGCGAGGTAGCCGGTGAAGGCGGCGGCGAGGCCGCGGGCCGCGCTCTCGTCGAGGGGCGCGGCGGCGTCGGTCGCGTCGAGGCGGGCGAGCCAGCCCTCGGCCAGCGCGGCGCGGGCGGGCGTGCGGGCGGCGGCGAGGGCGGCCTGCGACCAGTCGGTGAAGGAAAGGCTCATCAGCGGCAGGTCGAGCAGCCATTCGCCGGGATAGTCGGTGATGTCGAGATGCACGACCCGCGGGCCGGAAAGGCCGGCGAGGAGGCCGCTCGGGGCGAGGCGGAGCGACAGGCGCAGGGTGGAGATGGAGCGGGTGCCCTCGGGCCAGCGCGGCTCCGGGGCGAGGAGGGCGGCGAGGTGGTCCTCGAAGGGGAAGCGCGGGACGGCATGGTCGGGCTGGGGTTGCAGCCAGGCGGCGAGGAAGCGGCCCTGCGCGGCGGCGCGCAGCTGCGGCATCCGGGCGCGCTCGAGGAGGTTCGCGACCAGCGAGGTGACGAAGACGGTCTTGCCGGCCCGCGACAGGCCGGTGACCCCGAGGCGGATCACCGGGTCGAACAGGCCGCCGATCTCCTGGACCTGGTCCTCGATCGTTCGGGTCAGGCGGTCGGCGATGCGGGCGAGGTCCAAGTTCGGCTCCCGGGGGGCGGCAGCGGCTCACCTAGGCGCTCGGGCGGGGGTTGGCAACCGAGGCGGTGCGGGCGAGGCGCAAGGGCGGCTCCCCGGGGCGCGGGCGGGCGGACTTGGGCGTCCGGGCGGCCCTTGGCGACTGAGGCGGCGCCTCGTGGGGCGAAGCGGAGGGCGCGGCTCCCGGGGTGCGGCAGCGCCGATCCGGGCGCTTGGGCGGGGAGTGGCGGCAGAGGCGGCGCTTGGCGCCGGGCGCGGAGGGGGGTAGGGGGCGCGGATGCCGCGCTATGCCCTGAGGATCGAGTACGACGGCGGCCCCTTCGCCGGCTGGCAGCGGCAGGCCGCGCAGCCGAGCGTGCAGGCGGCGCTGGAGGCCGCCGTGGCGCGGATCGAGCCGGGCGGCGCCGCGGTCTTCGGGGCGGGGCGGACGGATGCGGGGGTCCATGCCGAGGGGCAGGTGGCGCATCTCGACCTCGGCCGCGACTGGGCCCCGGAGCGGCTGGCGGCGGCGCTGAACGCGCATCTGCGGCCCGACCGGGTGGCGGTGACCGCGGCGGCCGCGGTGGGCGAGCGGTTCCACGCCCGCTTCGACGCGGTGGAGCGGACCTATGTCTACCGGGCGGTGGCCCGCGCCGCGCCGCTGGCGCTGGAGCGGGGACGGGCGTGGCGGACGCCGCGGCGGCTCGACGTCGGGGCAATGCGGGCTGGCGCGGCGGCGCTGGTCGGGCGGCATGACTTCACCACGTTCCGCTCGTCGATCTGCCAGGCCCCGAGCCCGGAGAGGACGCTCGACGAGGTGGCGATCGAGGAGGGGCCGTATCCCGGCGGGATGGAGGTGCGGTTCCGGCTGCGGGCGCGGTCGTTCCTGCACAACCAGGTGCGCAGCATCGTCGGCACGCTGGAGCGGGTGGGCGCCGGGGCCTGGGCGCCGGAGCGGGTCGGCGCGGCGCTGGCGGCGCGGGACCGGGCGGCCTGCGGGCCCGTGGCGCCGCCGGACGGGCTCTGCCTCGTCGCGGTGCGCTATCCGGTCGATCCCTTCGCGTGAGCCCCCCTTCTCAGTCGGCCCCGCGCCGGCTAACGTCGCGGGCCGGCGGAGGAGGGACGAGCGGGGATGGACGGGCCGGCGATCGAGGCGAGCGGGCTGAACCTCGTCTTCGAGACGAACGACGGCCCCGTCCAGGCGCTGAAGGACGTCAACCTGACCATCCGCCGCGGCGAGTTCGTCAGCTTCATCGGCCCCTCTGGTTGCGGCAAGACCACCTTCCTGCGCGCGGCCGCCGACCTGGAGACGCCGACCTCCGGGGCGATCCGGGTGAACGGCACGAGCCCGGCGGCGGCGCGGGAGGCGCGGGCCTATGGCTACGTCTTCCAGGCGGCGGGGCTGTTCCCGTGGCGGACGATCGCCGGGAACGTGCGGCTGCCGCTGGAGATCATGGGCTATCCGCGGGCCGAGCAGGAGGCGCGGGCGGCGCGGGCGCTCGCCATGGTGGAGCTTGCGGGGTTCGAGAAGAAGTTCCCGTGGCAGCTCTCGGGGGGCATGCAGCAGCGGGCCTCGATCGCGCGGGCGCTTGCCTTCGACGCGGACCTGCTGCTGATGGACGAGCCCTTCGGGGCGCTCGACGAGATCGTGCGCGACAAGCTCAACGAGCAGTTGCTGGACCTGTGGGCGCGGACGGGCAAGACCATCGCCTTCGTCACCCACTCGATCCCGGAGGCGGTCTATCTCTCGACCCGGATCGTGGTGATGAGCCCACGCCCGGGGCGGGTGACGGACGTGATCGAGAGCCCGCTGCCCAAGGAGCGGCCGCTCCATATCCGCGAGAGCGCGGAGTTCCTCGCCATCGCGGCCCGGGTCCGCGACGGGCTGCGGGCGGGGATCGGCGATGACGTCTGAGGGGCTAACACGTGTGTTAGCGACGCAAGATATTGATTTTGCTGATGCATCAGCGCGGCCCGTTTTTCTGCGCGCAGGGTTGCCTGCCGACGCGGACGGCTGCGCGGCGATCTTCGACGCCTGGCTCGACGCCACCGACTGGATGCCGCGCCGCCATCCGCCGAGCGCGGTGGCGCGGTTCCACCGCGAGCATCTGTTCAAGACCTGCCGGATCATCGTTGCGGAGGAGGAGGGGCGCGGCCTCGCCGGCTATCTCGCGCTCGATGGCGAGGGCTTCGTCGCGGCGCTCTACCTCGCCGACCGGGCGCGGGGCCGGGGGATCGGAGCGCGGCTCCTCGCCGAGGCCAAGGCGGCGCGGCCGGAGGGGCTGACGCTGCACGTCTTCGCGGCGAACGAGGGGGCGCGGCGCTTCTATGCCCGCGAGGGCTTCGTCGAGACGGGGGGCACCGAGGGCGAGAACGAGGAGGGGCTGCCGGATCTGTTCCTGGAATGGCGGGCCTTCCGGTGACGGCGGGGCGGGACTGGTTGCCGGTCGCGACCGTGGTCGCCGGGATCGTCGCGCTCTGGTACGTGTTCGCGGTGATCCTGAACGCGCCCTGGGCCTACGACCAGGCGGGGCGGGACGGGGTGACGCTCGGGCCGGCGGCGCTGGTCGCCGCGACGCTGAGTCAGGAGCGGCCGCGGCTGCCGGCGCCGGATCAGGTGGCGAGCGAGCTGTGGAAGACCACGATCGACGTGAAGCCGACCTCGAAGCGCAGCCTCGTCTATCATGCCTGGGTGACGCTCTCGGCGACGCTCGCCGGCTTCGCGCTCGGGACGGCGCTGGGGATCGGGCTCGCCATCGCGATCGTCCACGACCGCACCTCGGACGCGAGCGTCATGCCCTGGGTGATCGCCAGCCAGACCATCCCGATCCTCGCCATCGCGCCGATGATCGTGGTGGTGCTCAATTCGGTCGGCGTGTCGGGATTGCTGCCGAAGGCGTTGATCTCGACCTATCTTTCGTTCTTCCCCGTCGCCGTCGGCATGGTGAAGGGGCTGCGCAGCCCCGACCGGATCCTGATGGACCAGATGCGGACGTGGAACGCCTCGGCCGGGCAGACCTTCCGCAAGCTGCGCTGGCCGGCGGCGACGCCCTACCTCTTCGCCTCGCTCAAGGTCGCGGCGGCGGCGAGCCTCGTCGGCGCCATCGTCGGCGAGCTGCCGACCGGGGCGCAGGCGGGGCTCGGCGCGCGGATGCTGTCGGGGAGCTACTATGGCCAGACGGTGCAGATCTGGTCGGCGCTCTTCATGGCGGCGATCCTCGCCGCCCTGCTCGTCGGTCTGATCGGGCTCGCGGAAAGGATAACCGTCCGGGCAATGGGCGGAAGGACGGGGAGGGAAGCGCGATGATGACGAGGCCTTTCACGGGCGTATGGCCGGTCGCGCCGACGCCGTTCACCGAGGACGGCGCGGTGGATCTGGCGGGGATGCGGCGGGTGCTCGACTGCATGGTCGACCAGGGGGTGGACGGGATCTGCATCCTCGCGAACTTCTCCGAGCAGTTCCTGCTGTCGGACGCCGAGCGGGCGGAGCTGACGCGGCTGTCGCTGGAGCATGTGGCGGGGCGCGTGCCGGTGATCGTGACCGTCTCGCATTTTTCGACGCAGGTGGTGGAGGCGCGGGCGCGCGAGGCGGCGGCGATGGGGGCCGCGATGCTGATGATGATGCCGCCCTATCACGGGGCGCTGCTGCGCGCCGACGAGGCGGCGACGTTCGAGCATTTCGAGCGGGCGGGGAAGGCGGGCGGGATCCCGATCATGGTGCAGGACGCGCCGATCTCGGGGGTGACGCTGAGCGTGGAGTTCCTGGCGCGGATGGCCCGGGAGATCGCGGAGGTGCGGCTCTTCAAGATCGAGACGCCGCAGGCGGCGGCGAAGCTGCGGGCGCTGATCGCCGCCGGGGGCGATGCGATCGAGGGGCCGTTCGACGGCGAGGAGGGCATCACGCTGATGGCGGATCTCGACGCCGGGGCGAGCGGGTGCATGACGTCGGCCACGCTGCCGGACCTGATCAAGCCGGCGGTGACGGCGTATCTGGCCGGGCGGCGCCACGAGGCGAAGGCGATCTATGCGCGGCTCTTGCCGATCATCAACTTCGAGAACCGGCAATGCGGCTGGCGCTCGTGCAAGGCGGTGATGAAGGAGGGCGGCGTGATCGCCTCGGAGGCGGTGCGCCATCCGACCCGGCCGATGCATCCCGAGACGCGGGCGCAGCTCCTGGAGCTGGCGCGGGAGGCGGATCCGCTGGCGCTCCGGTGGGGGCGGTAGGGTTGCGGCGGGCGTCGGTCGTGCGTTCGGCCGGCGCCGCGGGCGTGTCAGTCGCCGAGCTGGAAGGCCTCGAAGCGGGCGAGGGCCTCCTCGATCGCCGGGCGGTCGCCGTCGCGGGGGCCGTCGAGCCAGGTCCATTTCTGGACGAGGAGGCGGCGGGCGGCGCGGTCGGCCTTGGCGTCGATCGCCGCGGCGATGCGGTCGCCGACGAGGACCGGGAGCGCGAAGTAGCCGAGGACGCGTTTCCCGGCAGGGACATAGGCCTCGAAGCGGTGATCGTGGCCGAAGAGCTGCGCGAGGCGCTTGCGCTGGATGACCAGCGGGTCGAAGGGCGAGAGCAGGTGGACCGGGCCGTCGTCTGGGAGCGGCGCGGCGGCGGTCTCGGGGGGGATCCAGTGCGGCTTTTCGGTCGCCTCGAGCGCGACGGGGACGAGCCGGCGGCGGCGGAGGCGGGCCTCGATCAGCTCGGCCATGGCGGCCTTTCGCGGCGCGTCCATGTAGCAGATGGTGTCGAGGGAGACCACGCCCTGGGCGCGGAGCGCGCGGTCGAGGAGGTAGTCGAGGATCTGGCGCTCCGAGGCGGGGCGGGGCCGGCGGGTCCAGCCGAAGTGGCGCTCGGGCAGCTCGTAGGTCTTCACCATGCCGGCGCGGGCGGAGACGGTGAGCAGGCCCGCGTAGAAGGCGAGTTCCAGCGCGCGCTTCGAGGGCTTGCGGCTGGCCCAGAGGTGGGTCTTCTCGACCGGCTCCTCCTCGATGTCGCGGATCGAGAGCGGGCCGTCGCGGCGGATGCGGGCGACGATGGCGCGCAGCTCCGCGGGCGCGACCGAGCCGAACCAGCGGCTGGGCTCGGCCTTGTGGGCGGCCATGGCGGGAAGGAAGAAGCGCAGGTCGCGGGTCGGGATGTAGGCGAGCGCGTGCGCCCAGTATTCGAAGACGGTCTTCTCCTCCGACAGGGCGGACGCGAGGTCGGCGCGGCGATAGGCGGGGATGCGGCTCCAGAGGATGTGGTGGTGCGAGCGCTCGATGACGTTGATCGTGTCGATCTGGACGTAGCCGAGGTGCTCGACGGCGCCCTGCACGGCGGCGGGGCCGGCGCCGAAGGGGGCGGTCGCGTCGAGGCGCTGCGCGGCGATGGCGCGGCGGCGGGCCTCGGCGAGGCTCATCGGGCGGGGCTTGCGGGCCATGCTTTCTCCCGGGCGGAGGCGCTCAATAGCACGGGCCACGGGGGCGCGCGATGAGCCTCGTGCTGGCGGCGGTCGCGGTGTGGCTCGCGGGCTGGGCGATCAACGTCGCCTTGGCGCGGCGGCCGCTCGCCGGGCCGGCGCGGCTCCTGCCGCCGCTGGTCTTCGGGGTGACGCTGGTGGCGGTGTGGGAGCTGGTGGTGCGCGGGCTCGCGGTGAGCCCGGTGCTGCTGCCGGCGCCGAGCGCGATCTGGGCGCGGCTGACCACGAGCGGGGCGACGCTCCGGACGGACGTGATGCAGACCTTCGTGAAGGGGGCGCTGACCGGCTATGTGATGGGCTGCGGGGCGGCGTTCCTGACCGGGGTGGCGATCGACCGGGCACCGTTCCTGCGCCGGGGGCTGCTGCCGGTGGGCAACTTCGCCAGCGCGCTGCCGATCGTCGGCATGGCCCCGATCATGGTGATGTGGTTCGGCTTCGACTGGCAGTCGAAGGCGGCGGTGGTGGTGCTGATGGTGTTCTTCCCGATGCTGGTGAACACCGTGCAGGGGCTCGCCGCGACCGATCCGATGCAGGCGGACCTGATGCGCACCTACGCCGCGAGCAGCGGACAGAGCCTGCGCAAGCTGCGGTTGCCGGCCGCGGCGCCGTTCCTGTTCAACGGCTTGAAAATCTGCACGACCTTGGCTCTGATCGGCGCCATCGTCGCGGAGTTCTTCGGCTCGCCCACCTCCGGCATGGGCTTTCGCATCTCGACGGAGGTGGGACGGCTCGCGCTCGACATGGTCTGGGCGGAGATCGCGGTGGCGGCGGTGCTGGGCTCGGCCTTCTACGGGCTCGTGGCGCTGGCCGAGCGGGCCGTGACGTTCTGGCATCCCTCGCAGAGGGGCCGGTGAGTGCGGGTGCGCGTGTATCAACAGGGAGAAGAAGCAAGATGACGAAATGGCTCGCGGGGGTCTCGGCGGCGGCGGTCTGGCTCGCCGGCGCGGCCCATGCCGAGGACGTGACGCTCCAGCTGAAATGGGTGACCCAGGCCCAGTTCGCCGGATACTACGTCGCGCTCGACAAGGGGTTCTACGAGGAGGAGGGGCTCGACGTCACCATCAAGCCCGGCGGGCCGGACATCGCGCCGCCGCAGGTGATCGCCGGCGGCGGGGCGGACGTGATCGTCGAGTGGATGCCGGCGGCGCTGGCCGCGCGCGAGGCGGGGCTGCCGCTCGTCAACATCGCCCAGCCGTTCAAGCACTCGGGCATGATGCTGACCTGCCGCAACGACAGCGGCGTGACCGAGACCAAGGACTTCCCCGGCCATACGCTCGGGGTCTGGTTCTTCGGCAACGAGTATCCGTTCCTGAGCTGGATGGCGCATCTCGGCATCCCGGTGGACGGGGGCCCGAACGGGGTGACGGTGCTGAAGCAGGGCTTCAACGTCGACCCGCTCCTGCAGAACCAGGCGGCCTGCATCTCGACGATGACCTACAACGAGTACTGGCAGGTGATCGACGCCGGATTCAAGCCGGAGGACCTGACGGTCTTCAAGTACGAGGACCAGGGCGTCGCCACGCTGGAGGACGGGCTCTACGTGCGGGAGGACCGGCTGAAGGACCCGGCCTTCGTCGAGACGATGGCGAAGTTCGTGCGCGCCTCGATGAAGGGCTGGAAATGGGCCGAGGAGCATCCGGACGAGGCGGCCGACATCGTGCTCGAGAACGACGAGACCGGCGCGCAGACCGAGAAGCACCAGAAGCGGATGATGGGCGAGGTGGCGAAGCTGACCGCCGGCTCGAACGGCGCGCTCGACCCGGCCGACTACGAGCGGACGGTGAAGACGCTGCTCTCGGCGGGGTCCGACCCGGTCATCACCAAGGAGCCCGAGGGCGCCTGGACCCATGCGGTGAGCGACATCGCGCTGAAGTGACGGCGGCGCCGGCCCGGCCGGCGGGGGAAGCGCCGGCCTCGGGGAGGCGCGCTCCACGCGCCCCCCGCTCGGCCGGCGCTCGCGACCGGCCGCCTTTGCGGCCGGCCGCCCGGAGCGGCCGCAAGCGGCCGCGAGTCTTCCTTTCCTCCCCGCCCGTTGGCGGGGAGGCGCCTGCTCGATAGATTTCAAGCCAGTATGAATGCCTGAAGGGGGATCGCGGCGCCGGCGGCGGCCTCGGCCGGGCGTCGGCGCGGGCGGCCGGGCCGGGGCGCCTGTCGGCCATTGCCCGGCCGTCCGGCTTCCGGCACTGATCGGCGTAGCGGTCACCAAGCTCGGGAGGACGACATGGCCTGGGACGAGACGAAGCTCGCGCGGCTCCGGGAGCGCTACGGGGACGATCCCGGCGGGCGGATGTACGACCCGAAGTTCGCCAAGGTCGCCGAGCGGGTGTTCAGCCGCGGCGCGCGGCCGGCGCCCTGGGTCGGGGTGCCGACCTTCCTGAGCGCGCCGTTCCGGCAGGTCGATCGCGCCGCGCCGGACTTCTCCGGGCTCGCGGTGGCGATCTCCGGGGCGCCGATGGACATCGGCGTGTCGAACCGACCGGGCGCGCGCTTCGGGCCGCGGGCGCTGCGCGCCATCGAGCGGATCGGGCCCTACAACCACTTCCTCGACTGCGCGCCGACCTATGAGCTCGCGGTGGCGGATGTCGGCGACGTGCCGTTTCCGAGCCGCTACGACCTCCACGCCTCGCATGCGGCGATCGAGGCGTGGATCCGCGGCGTCGTCGACGCCGGCGCGGCGCCGCTGACCGTGGGGGGCGATCATTCGATCACCCATCCGATCCTGCGCGCCGTGGGGCGCGACCGGCCGGTGGGGCTCGTGCATATCGACGCGCATTCCGACACGGGCGGGCCGTTCGACAACGAGCGGTTCAACCACGGCGCGCCGTTTCGCAACGCCGTGCTCGACGGCGTGCTCGATCCGGAGCGGGTGATCCAGATCGGCCTGCGCGGCTCGTCAGAATATCTTTACGAGTTCGCGACAGAGAGCGGGATGACCTGCATCCATGCCGAGGAAGTCGCCGAGATGGGCATCCCCGCCGTGATCGAGAAGGCCCGCGCCGTGGCGCAGGGGCCCGTCTATCTCTCCTTCGACATCGACGTGCTCGACCCGGCCTTCGCGCCGGGCACCGGCACGCCGGAGATCGGGGGCCTGACCACAAGGGAGGCGCAGGCGATCCTGCGCGGCCTGAAGGGGCTCGACATCGTCGGCGGCGACGTGGTCGAGGTGGCGCCGCAATACGACGCCACCACCAACACGGCGCAGGCCGGGGCGCAGATGCTCTTCGAGATCCTGAGCCTGATGGCGTTCAGCCCCTCGATCGCGGGGCGCGCATGAACGGCAACCTGTTCGCCCGGCTTGCCGACGGGTTCCCGGCCGATCGCCGCGCCACGCTGCTCGAGACCGTCGAGGGCGGGCGCTGGAGCCTTGCGGAGACGCTGGAGCTGACCGGGCGGCTCGCGACGCTGATGCGCGCCGCCGGGGTGGCGCCGGGCGACCGGGTGGCGGCGCAGGTCGGCGCCTCGCCGCAGGCGGTCTGTCTCTATCTTGCCTGTCTGCAGGCCGGGGCGGTCTTCGTGCCGCTGGATCCGGCCGCGGCGCCGGCGGCGCTGGCGGGGATCGTCGCGGATGCGGAGCCGCGGCTCCTCGTCTGCGAGCCGGCGGCGGAGGCGGAGCTCGCCCCCGTGGCGGCGGCGGCCGGGGCGGCGGTCTACACGCTGGCGGCGGACGGGACCGGGCGGCTGACCGCCGAGGCGGTCGGGTTGCCGTCGGAGCGCTCGGTGGCGCTGCGGGCGGGCGCGGACGTCGCGGCCATCGTCTATGGCGAGGCTGCTGGCGCGCGGCCGCGGGGGGCGATGCTCAGCCACGACAACCTCTGGTCCAACGCCGCCGCGCTGCACTGGCTCTGGGGCTTTCGGTCCGGCGACGTGCTGATTCACGCCCTGCCGCTGCATCAGGCGGACGGCCTCTTCGTGGCGCTGAACCCGATCCTGATGAACGGCGGGCGGGCGATCCTGCTGCCGCGGCACGACGCGGAGGCGGTCATCGGGCTGCTGCCGCGGGCGAGCGTGCTGATGGGCGGGCCGGCGCTCTATGCCGGGCTGCTGGGCAGCCGGCGGCTGACGCGGGCGGCGGCGGCGGGGATGCGGCTCTTCGTCGCGGGCGCGGGGCCGATGCCGCCGCTCGTCCTCGCCGCTTTCGAGGCGCGGGTCGGGGCCCGGGTGCTGGAGCGCTACGGCACGGTGGAGACCGGGGTGGTCGCCGCCGACGGGCTCGACGGCGCCCGCTGCCCGGGGTCGGTCGGCCGGGCGCTGCCCGGCGTCGGGCTGCGCGTCGTGGACGCCGAGGGGCGGGCGCTGGGGCCGGACGCCGCGGGGGCGCTGGAGGCGCAGGGGCCCGGGGTCTTCCGCGGCTACTGGCGCGACCCGGAGGGGACGGCCGGGCCCGGGGCGGACGGCTGGTTCGCGACCGGCGATCGCGCGGCGATCGACGCGGAGGGCTATGTGACCCTCCTCGGCCGGGACGGCGGCGCCGCGGGCCTCGCGTTCGACGCGATGGCCGGCGTGTCGCGGGCGGCGAGCTGAGCGGTCAGGTCGGCTGCGGGTCTTCCCCGGCGACGGTGAGGTCGATGCGGGCGCCCCGCGCGACGCGGGTCTCCGCCGGCGGGCGCTGCGCCAGCACCTGGCCGGGCGGCGCGGCCGGGTCGGCGGCGGTCGCCGTCTCGCCGAGGGCGAGGCCGGCGGCGGCGAGGGCCTCGGCCGCGGCGGCGGCGTCGAGGCCGACGAGCGGCGGCACGGCCACGCTCGGCGCCGCGGCGACGCTCGACGGCGCGTCGGGCGGCACGTCGGTGAAGATCTCGCGCACGGTGCGGCGCAGGGCCGCCGCGATCAGGCGCTGCTGCTCGAAGGTGGCGGTGGTGGCCTCCTTGACGATGCGGCCGGCCTCCTCCTCGCTGACCCCGAGATAGCGGGCGAGCTCCGCCTCCGACACCCCGGCCGACTGCAACGCGTCGCTGAGCCGGCAGCCCCAGCGCGGCTGCCCGTCGTCGACGTCGAAGAAGCTGGTGCCGACCTCGGTGATGCGGTTGTAGGCGCGCTCCGACAGCATCCCCGAGATCACCCCGATGAAGGAGAGCACGAAGGGGTTGAGCGAGTCCTCGGCGTCGCCCGTGGTGAGCGTGAGCTGGCCGGCGCGGACGAACATGAAGACGATGAAGGCGCTGACCGCGCCGATCAGCGGCAGGATCAGGAAGCGGCGCGCCGTCATGCTGCCGTCCTGGCGGATGAAGAGCCAGGTCATCGAGACCGCGGCGCCGAGCACCCCCATCGCCATGGTGACGACGAGGACGAGCACCTCGGAGGGGATGAGCAGGAGCTTCGGCGCGCCGATGAACTGGAAGAACTCGTAGGCGCTGAAGTGCTTGAAGAGGTGCTCCTGGCTCTGCAGCTCGTCGGTCTGCTCCTGCGCCTCGAGCAGGGCGGCCTCGTAGGAGGCGGCGCTCTCCGCCGGGTCGATCTGGAAGGCCCGCGACAGCAGACGGTCGTAGTCGGCGAAGAGCGGGCAGGGATCCTCGGCGTCCGCCAGCGTGGCGGCGGGCTCCGGGGCGACGGCGTCGTCGCCGGGCGGCGCGGGGTCCGGGGCGGCGGCAGGGTCGATGGCGCCGCTGGCGTCGGCGAACGACCCGGGGTCCGCGGCGGCGGCGCGCTGCGGCGCGCAGGCCTCGGCCTGGGTCATGAACTCCGGTGTGCTGGAGTACGCGACCGGGTTGAAGCCGTCGGGCAGCTCGTCGGAGACGAGCCGGCGGTAGATCGCCTCGACGGCGCCGTCGACGTCGCGGAAGGCTTCGGCGACCGCGTCGTGCGCCTCGAGGCGGCGGTCGATCTGGGCCTTGCGCTCCTGGTATTTCTCGTAGGCCCGCTGGACGTCGTTGAAGGAGAGCTCCTGCTCGTCCTCGGCGAGCTGGGCGCGGACCTGGATGGCGGCGAGCGAGCCGACCGAGAGCCAGATGGTCAGCGCGAGCAGCAGCAGGATCCAGAGCGCGCCGAAGAGCGTGCCGAGGATGCGGCCGAGGGCAGTGAAGGCGGCGCCGATCGCTTGGGCGAACCTGGCCATGTCCCATGCTCCGATGCTTCGGGCAGACAATGCGGGTAGGCGTCAGGCGCCCCGGGGTCTGGTCAGAAATTGCGGCCCGGCCCGAGGGTTGCGGGTGAGGATACTCCTGTCGCGCGCAGTCGCAAAAGGATTTCGTCGCGCCGTGAAAACGCGGCGGCGCGCCCCCGGGGGGGCGCGCCGCGCGGTCGTCAGGGAGGAGGGCTCAGGCGCGCGCGTCGCCGACCAGCCTCCAGAGGGCGGGCACCGCCAGCGCGGCGAGGGCGAGCTTCAGCGCGTCGCCGATCAGGAAGGGGGTCAGGCCCCAGGCCAGCGTCTGGTCCCAGACGGAGGCGTATTTCGCCGGATCGAAGAGCCCGGTGGCGACGAGGTGGTGCAGCCAGACGAGGCCGGGGATATAGATGAGCGCATTGCCGACGAGGAGCGCCACCGCCATGCCGCCGATGCTGCGGTCGAGCCCGCGCCGCGCGGCGAAGCCCAGCGCCAGCGTGGCGAGCAGGTAGCCGACGAGGTAGCCGCCGGTCGCGCCCATCATGTAGGCGATCCCGGTCGCGCCGGAGGCGGAGTTCTGGAACACGTCGGCACCGACCGCGCCGAGCCCGAGCCAGCCCAGCATGGTGACGAGCCCGAGGCGCGGGCCGTAGGCCGCGCCGATGGTCAGGACCGCGAAGGTGCCGAGGCTGATCGCCACCGGCGAGGGCCAGACCGGGACCTTGATCTTGGCCGCGATCGTCAGCGCGAGGATGCCGGCGACGACGAGCACGGCGCGCTTGACCCAGAGCCCGGCGCCTCGGGCCGGCCAGATCGCTTCGGTCAGGACGTGTCGGGAGGCGGTGTCGGCCATGATCGCTCCGCTGCGTTGGGATCCGTGTCGGCTTCGTTCATGCCGCATGGGCGCGCGGCTGTCCACCATGTCGGTCGCCGCAGGTCTCGTCGAGGAGCGATTCGGCCGTCGCCGGGGCGCCGGGGCGGCTGCTGCCGGCGAGGAGGACATAGCCGCCGCCGGGCGCGGCGAGGGCGGCGAGCGACCACAGGCCCGGGGCCTCGGCCGCGCCGGGGAGCTCGCGCAGGAGCAGGAAGGGGCTGGGGTCGAGGCTGTCGACGCGGCGCGCCTGCCAGTCCTGGCCGGCGAGGGTCGGCCCCGGCGCCCAGCCGCGGCCGATGGCGGCGGCGGCGATGGCCGCGCGCACTTTCGGGTCCACGCAGGAGATGTGGATGTGGAGGAGGTTCTGGGTGCGGCCCGCCTCGGAGTTGATCGCAAGGGCGAGGTCGGCGGGCGGGACGGGCACGAGGCGGCGGCCGGCCTGCCAGCCCTCGCGCCAGAAACCGGCGACCGGGGCGGTGAAGATCGCCGGATCCTCCATGCCGGTGACCTCCGGGTTCGACGGCACGATCAGCCAGGCGAGGGGCTTCTCCGGGCTGTCGTCCTTGACGACGACGAAGCCGCGGCCGGGCGCGACGATCGTGCAGGCGCCGCCCTGGCCGGGATCGGCGAGGCAGGACTGCATCTGGCGCATCAGCCCGTCCGAGCGGGGGCCCGCGCCCTGCGGGGGGAGCGCGCAGGCGGCGAGGGCAAGGGCGAGGAGGGCGGCGCGGGCGCGGGTCATGGCGCGCCCGCGGGGCGGAAACGGCTCAGCATGTCGTAGTCCTTGCGGGGGCCGCTGACCCGCCAGGCGACCTGCCAGCGCGGCCAGGCGGCGAAGTCGTAGCGGACGCGGTAGAGATCCGGGGGGCAGTCGTGCTCCGCCGCCGGAGCGGGATCGGCGGGGCGGAAGCTGTGGAAGAGCCGGCCGTCGGCGAAGAGCACGTCGATGGCGCCTTCGGGGCCGGCGCGCCAGAGATAGTCGCGGCTGGCCGCGAGCGCCGGACCGTCGCCGAGGGTGAGCGCGCCCTCCTCGCGGTAGCGCAGGCCCTCGGGCGCGGGGGTGAAGCGGGCGCGGCCGACGAAGCGGCCGCGCTGGCCGGCGCGGGCGTCGTCGATGTCGCGCGTCAGCTCCCACTCGCCCTCGAAGGCCGACAACCGCATCCCGTTCCTCGCTTGTGAGCCGCGCGCGCGCAGTCTATCAGACGGCCCGCTCCCCCTCAAAGCGTCCGGAGGCCGCCATGATCCCGCGCTATTCCCGCCCCGAGATGGTGGCGATCTGGTCGCCGGAGACGCGGTTTCGCATCTGGTTCGAGATCGAGGCCCATGCGGCGGACGCGCAGGCGGCGCTCGGGGTGATCCCGAAGGCGGCCGCGGAGGCGGTTTGGAAGGCTCGGGACGTCGAGTTCGACGTCGGCCGCATCGACGAGATCGAGGCGGTGACCAGGCATGACGTGATCGCCTTCCTGACGCATCTCGCCGAGCATGTCGGCGACGAGGCGCGGTTCGTGCATCAGGGGATGACCTCGTCGGACGTGCTCGACACCTGCCTCGGGGTGCAGCTGGCGCGGGCCGCGGACATCCTGCTCGCGGATCTCGACGCGCTCCTCAAGGCGTTGAAAAGGCGCGCCTTCGAGCACAAGGACACCGTGACCATCGGGCGGAGCCATGGCATCCATGCGGAGCCGACGACGTTCGGGCTGAAGCTGGCGCAGGCCTATGCGGAGTTCGCGCGCGGCCGGGAGCGGCTCAAGGCGGCGCGGGCGGAGGTGGCGGTCTGTGCGATCTCGGGGGCGGTGGGGACGTTTGCGAACGTCGACCCGCGCGTCGAGGCGCATGTGGCGGAGAAGATGGGGCTTTCGGTCGAGCCGGTCTCGACGCAGGTCATTCCGCGCGACCGACACGCGATGTTCTTCGCGGTGCTCGGGGTGATCGCCTCGTCGATCGAGCGGCTGGCGATCGAGGTGCGGCACTTGCAGCGCACGGAAGTGCTTGAGGCGGAAGAGTATTTCTCGCCCGGGCAGAAGGGCTCGAGCGCGATGCCGCACAAGCGCAACCCGGTGCTGAGCGAGAACCTGACGGGGTTGGCGCGGCTGGTGCGGATGGCGGTCGTGCCGGCGATGGAGAATGTCGCGTTGTGGCATGAGCGGGACATCTCGCACTCGTCGGTGGAGCGGGTGATCGGGCCGGATGCGACGGTGACGCTGGACTTCGCGCTGGCGCGGCTGACGGGGCTGATCGACCGGCTGGTGGTGTATCCGGAGACGATGCTGAACAATATGAACAAGTTCCGCGGTCTCGTTCATTCGCAGCGCGTGCTTCTCGCGCTGACGCAGAAGGGGGTAAGCCGCGAGGACAGCTACGCGCTGGTGCAGCGGAACGCCATGAAGGTCTGGGAGCAAGGCAAGGATTTCCAGGAGGAGTTGCTCGCCGACCCCGAGGTGCGGGCCGCGCTTTCGGCCGAGGAGATCGCGGCGCTGTTCGACCTCGGGCACCACACGCGGCACGTCGACACGATCTTCGCCAGGGTGTTCGGGGCGGCGTGACGCGCGCCCCGCGCAGGTGGCCATCCTTCTGGAATGGCTGGAAAAATCGTGGCTGGAACGAGGCTGGAATCCGGCTGGAATCCGGCTTGCCACTTTTTCGGGATGCGTTAACCCGCGGCGGCGACGCCCGGCGCCCTGCGGCGGCGCGCGAGGAAGCCGAGGCCGGCGACGCCGCCGAGGAGGAGCGGCGCGGCGGCAGGGAGCGGGACGGCGGAGAACTGCACGTTCGTGGCGCTCTCGAAGGTCGCCCGGCCGAGCGAGGTGGGGACGTCGAACTGGTCGAGGGCGAAGACGCCGAAGCCGGCGATCGGCCCGAGCTTCGTGTTCAGCCGCAGCGACTGGTCGACGAAGAAGTCGAAGAGGTCCTGTCCGCGCTCGTGGGCGAAGAACACCACGCGGTTGCCCGGATTGAAGCCGAGGCGGGTCGGGACGGCGATCTCGGCGGCGCCGATCCCGTCGATGCGCAGCTCCGCCCGGTCGAGCGGCGAGACGACCTTGAGGCGCCCGTTGCTGTAGGCGCCGGTGTCGCCGCGCAGCACGAGCGCGAAGGGCGCGTCGAAGGCGTCGCCGTCGAGCGTGCCGGCGCCGTGGCCGGAAATGCGCCAGGTCATGGTCGCGGCCGAGGCCGGCGCGGCGAGGGTGAGGGCGAGCAGGAACAAGGCAAGACGACGCATGGCCAGAGGCCTCCCGTGAGACTGGGTGGGAAGGGCCGTTCTGGCGAGAAGCGGGCAGGTCAGGCGGCGCGGCGCCTGACCCCCGCGAGTAGGCCGGCGCCCGCGAGGGCGACGACGAGCAGCGGCGCGGCCGCCGGAAGCGGGACCGCGGAGAAGGCCACGTCGGAGGACGTGTCGAAGGTGAGCGCGCCGAGCGAGGTCGGCACGTCGAGGAACTGGTTCAGCGCGTAGACGTGGCGGCCGATCACCGGCGCGAAGTGGCGGGCGAGGTCGATCGGCGCATCGACGTCGAAATTGAACAGGTCCGTGTCGCCGACGCGCCCGAGGAAGACGACGCCCTCGTGGTCGTTGTAGCCGAGGGAGGTCACGGGCTGCAGGACGGCCGTGCCGACGCCGGCGATGCGGAGGGCGACGCTGTCGAGGGGCGAGACGACGTTCACGCCGAACTCGTCGACATGGTTGGCGCTGTCGCCGTGGATCGTGAAGGCGAAGCGGCCGGACCAGTCGGCGCCGTCGAGCGTGCCCGCGCCGGTCCCGGCGATGCGCCAGGCGAGCGGCGCCGCGCCGGCGGATGCGACGGTCGCGACCACGACGGCCGCGGCGACAAGAATTGTCCGGAACATTCACCCCCCCTTTGTTCTTTTTAGCCTCGCCGAAGCGTCCGATTCCGTCAAGGGCGTTGCGAGGCCCCGCGACAGGGCCGGGCCGATGCGCTAGCATCGGGGCGTCGCAGGGAGGGCTTGCGGATGCCGAGGCTCACGACGATCGCGTTTCTTCTGGCCGGCGCCCATGCCGTCGCGGCGGGGAGCGACGCGGGCGTGGCGGGCGCGTTCCGCTTCGACGGCATCGACGGGCGGCCGATCGTGCTCGGCGAGCTCGCCGGGCGTCCGGTGCTGGTGGTGAACACCGCCTCGCGCTGCGGCTTCGTCGACCAGTTCGACGGGTTGCAGGCCTTGCAGGACCGCTATCGCGCCGCGGGGCTGACGGTGGTCGGGGTGCCGTCCGACAGCTTCCGGCAGGAGCTCGGCGCCAACGCGGCGGTGAAGGAGTTCTGCGAGGTGAACTTCGCCATCGACTTCCCGATCGCGGCGATCACCGACGTGACCGGCGAGGACGCGCACCCGTTCTATCGCTGGGCGGCGGCGCAGGGCGTGGCGCCGACCTGGAACTTCTACAAGGTCCTGATCGACGGGTCGGGCCGGATCGCCGGCGCGTTCCCGGCGACGGTCGAGCCGGAATCGCCGGAGCTGACGGGCGCGATCGAGGCGGCGCTGGCGGAGTAGGCGGGAAGGTCCCGGTCGCGCCGGGGGCCGTCAGGCCACGTCGACCTGGCGGGCGGCGTCCTCGAGGCGGGCGGTGATGCAGGCGAGGAGGCCGCCGCCGTCGCGGGGGCGGGCGGCGGCCGCGGCGAGCGGCGCGTCGCCGAGCATCTCGGCGCAGGAGGAGAGGAACTGCGCGCAATAGGCGACCGTCTCGGCGTCGCGGGCGACGGCGGCGTCGACGAGGAGGCTGCGCGCGCGTTTCAGATCCTCGACGAAGGCGGCCTGCACCGAGGCGCGGCCGGCGACCGCGATGTCGCGGTCGTCGCGGCGGCGGGCGGCGGCGTCCGGCAGCACGCCGAGGATGACGTCCTGGAAATAGGCGAGCGAGGGGATCGGCTTCTCGAGGCAGGCGGTCGCGCCGGCCATCAGCGCCTCGCCGCGCCATTCGGCGCGGTCGCGGCCGCTCATCGCGACGATGCCGCCATAGGGCGGGGTGGCGCCGGCGAGCTGGCGCACCAGCGCCATGCCGTCGCCGTCGGGCAGGCCGAGGTCGATGACGGTGACGGCGGGGCGGTAGATCGCGAGGTGGCGGGCGGCGGCGTGCAGGCTGTCGGCGCGCCGCACCCGGGCGCCGCTCTCGGCGGCCATCAGCCGGATCGCCTCGGAGGCGGAGCGGCTGTCCTCGACGAGGAGGATGGTGACGGCGAACAGGCACTGGCGGCGGAAGCCCGCCTGGAGCCGGGACTGGATGTCCGATTCGGTGAACGACATGGGCCGGGCGCTCCTGCGGGATGGTCAAACCTCCCGAGTTGTGCGGCGGCTTGGCTAACGGAAGGTTAAGGGGGTGCGCGCGCGGGGCGGGGGCGTGGACGATCCGGCGCCCGGCCGCCGCGGAGCGGTGAAGGTCGGGGCGCGGCCTGCGCACGGGTCGGCGCTGTGACGGCGCGCCCGCGAGGCGAGGCGGCGGGGAAGCCGCCACGACGCCGGAGCAGGCGCCGCGGCCGGCCCGTCGTGTGCGGGCCGGGTCGGGCGCGGCGAAGCGGCTGCGGCCCCGGGGGCCACGGATGGTCCGGCGTGTGCGGGCGGCGAAGGCGTTCGCCGAGGCAAGGTCCGCCGGGAAAGCGGCCGCGGCCCCCGGGGCAGGGGCCATGGGCGGTCCGGGTGTGCGGGCCGGGCCGGCGCGGCGAAGGCGGTCGCCGAGGCGAGGTCCGCCGGGAAAGCGGCCGCGGCCCCGGGGGGCAGGGGCCATGGGCGGTCCGGGTGCGGGCCGGGCCGGCGCGGCGAAGACGGTCGCCGAGGCGAGGCGGCGGGAAGGCGCCACGGCCCGGGAAGGGGCCGTGGCGGGTCGCGGGGTCAGGCCGCGGCGGCGACGGCGCGGGCGGTCATGACGCCGATCAGGTGGGCGCGGTATTCCGGCGTGCCATGCAGGTCGCCGATCAGGCCGTCGGCGCTCGCCTTCAGGCCCTTGACCGCGTCGGCGGTGAAGTCGCCGCCCAGCGCCGCCTCGGCCTCGGTCCAGCGGAAGACGCCGCTCTCGGAGGCGCCGGTGACCGCGACCCGCACGCCGTCCGCGCCCTGCGCGACGAAGACCGCGACCAGCGGGAAGCGCGAGGCGGGCTGGATGAACTTCCGGTAGGCCGCGCGCTGCGGGACCGGGAAGTCGACGGCGGTGATGATCTCCCCGGGCTCGAGCGCGGTGGTGAACAGGCCCTGGAAGAAGTCGTCCGCGGCGATCTCGCGGGCGTTGGTGACGATGGTCGCGCCCGAGGCCAGCGCCGCGGAGGGGTAGCAGGCCGAGGGGTCGTTGTTGGCGAGGCTGCCGCCGATGGTGCCGCGGTTGCGCACGGCCGGGTCGCCGATCAGGCCGGCGAGCTCGGCCAGCGCCGGGTAGGCCTTGCGCGCCTCGCGGGCGACGACGGCGTGGGGCGTGCCGCCGCCGATGCGGAGCCGCCCGCCCTCGGCGCGGACGAAGCGCATCTCCGGGATGCCGCCGAGGCTGACCAGCACGGCGGGGCTCGCCAGCCGCTGCTTCAGGGTCGGGATCAGGGTCTGGCCGCCGCCGAGGGCCTGGGCGTCCTCGGCCGCGAGCGCCGCCACGGCCTCGGCGATGGTCTTCGGCTTCACGAACTCGAAGGCGTACATCAGGCGTTCCCTCCCTGAATCGCGGCCCAGACCCGGGACGGCGACAGCGGCATGTCGATATGGGCGACCTTGTGGCCGCCGGAGTTGAGCGCGTCGAGGACGGCGTTGACGAAGGCGGGCGGCGAGCCGATGGCCCCGGCCTCGCCGCAGCCCTTCACCCCGAGCGGGTTGTGGGTGCAGGGGGTGACGCAGGAATGGTCGACCTTGTAGCTCGGCAGGTCGTCCGAGCGCGGCATGGCGTAGTCCATGTAGGAGCCGGTCCGGAGCTGGCCGTTCTCGTCGTAGGCGGCGGCCTCCAGCATCGCCTGGCCGATGCCCTGGGCGAGGCCGCCATGGACCTGGCCCTCGACGATCATCGGGTTGACGATGTTGCCGAAGTCGTCCGCGGCGGCGAAGCCGAGGACGTCGACCTTGCCGGTCTCGGGGTCGACCTCGACCTCGCAGGCATAGGCGCCGGCGGGGTAGGTGAAGTTCGCCGGGTCGTAGAAGGAGGTCTCCTCGAGCCCCGGCTCCAGCTCCTCGATCGGGTACTTGTGCGGGACGTAGGCGGCGAGGGTGACGTCGGTCCAGGCGACGGCGCGGTCGGTGCCGGCGACGGTGAACTTGCCGTCCTTGAACTCGATGTCGGTCGGCGAGGCCTCCAGCAGGTGGGCGGCGATCTTCCTCGCCTTGGCGACGATCTTCTCGACCGACTTCACGATCGCCGAGCCGCCGACCGCGAGCGAGCGCGAGCCGTAGGTGCCCATGCCGAAGGGGATCTTGGCGGTGTCGCCGTGGACGATGTCGACCTGGGCCGCGTCGATCCCGAGCATGTCGGAGACGACCTGGGCGAAGGTGGTCTCGTGGCCCTGGCCGTGGCTGTGGCTGCCGGTCAGGACGGTGACGCCCCCCGTGGGGTTCACCCGGACCGTGGCGCTCTCGTAGAGGCCGGCGCGGGCGCCGAGGGCGCCGACGAGGCTGGAGGGCGCGATGCCGCAGGCCTCGATGTAGGCGGCGACGCCGTAGCCGCGGAGCTTCCCCTTCGCCTTGCTCTCGGCGCGGCGGGCGGGGAAGCCGGCGCGGTCCGAGATGCGCTCGAGCACGTCCATCGTCGCGTCGTAGTCGCCGGTGTCGTAGAGCACCGCGACGGGCGTCTGGTAGGGGAACTGGTCCGGCTTGACGAAGTTGCGCCGGCGGATCTCCACCGGGTCGATCCCGAGCTCGCGCGCGGCCTTGTCGATGACGCGCTCGATCTGGAACGTCGCCTCCGGCCTTCCGGCGCCGCGATAGGCGTCGACGGGAACGGTGTTGGTGAAGACCGCGCGGACCCGGACGTAGATGAGCGGCGTGGTGTAGTTCCCGGCCATCAGCGTCCCGTGCAGGTAGGTCGGGATGCAGGTGGAGAAGGTCGAGAGATAGGCGCCCATGTTGGCGAGCGTGTCGGTGCGGAGCGCGAGGAACCTGCCATCGTCGTCCAGCGCCAGCTCGATCCGCGTCACGTGGTCGCGGCCATGGGCGTCGGAGATGAAGGCCTCGGAGCGGGTCGAGGTCCACTTCACCGGGCGGCCGACGACCTTGGCGGCGAAGGTGACGAAGGCCTCCTCGGCGTAGTGGTAGATCTTCGAGCCGAAGCCGCCGCCGACGTCCGGCGCGACGACGCGCAGCCGCTGCTCGGGGATGCCGAGGACGAAGGCGCCCATCAGCAGGCGGATGACGTGCGGGTTCTGGCTGGTGGTGAAGAGCGTGTGCTGGTCGTCGGCGGCGTCGTACTCGCCGACCGCGGCGCGCGGCTCCATGGCGTTGGGGACGAGGCGGTTGTTGACGAGGTCGAGGGTGACGACGTGCGGCGCCGCCTTGATCGCCGCATCTACGGCAGCGGCGTTGTCCTCGATGAAGCCCCAGTCGTAGCAGAGGTTGGTTCCGGCGTCGTCGTGGACGAGGGCGGAGCCGTCCTCGAGCGCCGCGCGCATGTCGACGACGGCCGGCAGCTCCTCGATGTCGAGCTCGATCGCCTCCGCCGCGTCGCGGGCCTGCGCCAGCGTCTCGGCGACCACCGCGGCGACCGGATCGCCGACATGGCGGACCTTGCCCTCGGCGAGGACCGGGTGCTTCGGCTCCTTCATCGGCTGGCCGAAGCGGTCGGTCACCAGCCAGCCGCAGGGGACGCCGCCCACGGCGGCGAAGTCGGCGGCGGTGAACACCTTCAGCACGCCGGGCATCCCCTCGGCGGCCGTCGTGTCGAGCCTCGTTATCCGGCCATGCGCCACGTCGGAGCGCAGGAAATGCACGTGGGCCTGGCCGGGGCGGTTGAGGTCGTCGGTGTAGCGGCCCTTGCCGGTGAGGAAGCGGACGTCCTCGCGGCGCTTGGTCGGCGCGCCGATCCCGCTGTCTTTGGGCATCGTTGTCTCCCTGATCCTTGGTTCGGCCGCCTTGACCGGCGGCGCGTGCCTGAGCGCCGGCGGGCTATTCGGCCGCGACGGGACGGGCGGACATCTCGGCGGCGGCGGCCTGGATCGACTTGACGATGTTGTGGTAGCCCGTGCAGCGGCAGATGTTGCCCTCGAGATAGGAGCGGATCTCCTTCTCGGTCGGGTCGGGGTTGTCGGCGAGCAGCGCCGCGGCGCTCATCACCATGCCGGGGGTGCAGAAGCCGCATTGCAGGCCGTGGTTGTCCTGGAAGGCGGCCTGGATGACGCCGAGCGAGCCGTCGGCGTTGGCCATGCCCTCGATGGTGCGCACCTCGGCGCCCTCGAGGTCGACGGCGAAGACCGTGCAGGACTTCATGGCGAGCCCGTCGACATGGACGACGCAGGCGCCGCACTGGGACGTGTCGCATCCGACGTGGGTTCCGGTGAGGCCGAGGCCCTCGCGCAGGAGCTCCACCAAGAGCGTGCGTCCCTCGACGTCGCGACTGACGGTGCGACCGTTCACCTTGAGGCTGACCTTGGGCATTGCATTCTCCCTGAGTGCCGTCTTTTCGATACCCTGGCGCAGGCTGGGGCGGGCGCCCTTCGGCGCGCCATTGCGCTCACGTTAGATCAGGCCCGGGGCTTAGGGAAGCGCGCCCTTCGGCCGAGGGCGCGCGGCGGACCGGGGCCCGTCCGCGGCCCGCTCCCCGCCCCCCCACCCGCGCGGGC
>NZ_JAGOMQ010000009.1 GCF_017993425.1 Amaricoccus sp. | reverse complement strand
AAGAGGCCAAACCAAGCGTTTCGCAGAGGTCTCTTGAATATAAACGGTGAAAATCATTGCATCGTTATCAGCGCCGCATTTCGCGGCGCCGTTCGATTCACTTCGAGGTTCCGCCATCCCCGCCCCGGACGCTCCGCGTCGAGCCGGGAGACATGCGCATGTCTCCCGGCGGGCGCCGTCGCGGGACCGACGTTGCCGCCCGGGAGTCCGGAGACGCCGGAAGCCCTTTGGGAGCCGGATCGCGCATCAATCGCCGGACGATTCCGTCCGGCCGGACGTTGCTCCAGGCCTCCGCCCGTCGCCGCCGGCCTTGCGGCCGCCGCCGCCGGGCGGACCCGGGCGCCGCGTCGGCCGCGCGCGGGTTGCGGCGTCGCGCCCGCGGCGCGCTGCGACGTTGCACGGGCGGCGCCGTCTTGCCGCTCCCGGCGTCGCGCGGGCGCCGCCGTCTCCCGCCGCGGGCGTCGCTCAGGGGCGCCAGGCGAGGAAGTTGGCGATCAGGCGCAGGCCGGTCCCCTGGCTCTTCTCGGGGTGGAACTGCGTGCCGACGAGGTTGTCGCGGGCGACGGCGGCGGTGACCGGGCCGCCGTGGTCGGCGCGGGCGAGGAGGCGCGACTCGTCGTCGGCGACGAGGTGGTAGGAATGCACGAAATAGGCGTGGTCGCCGCTCTCGATGCCGGCGAGGACCGGGTGGGGGCGCAGGATCTCCAGCGCGTTCCAGCCCATGTGCGGGATCTTGGCGGCCGGGTCGGCGGGCGCGATGCGGCGGACCTCGCCGCCGATCCAGCCGAAGCCGGGGGTCTCGCCGTATTCCAGCCCGCGGCTCGCCAGCATCTGCATCCCGACGCAGATGCCGAGGAAGGGACGGCCGGCGCGGAGCGCGCGCTCCTCGACCGCCTCGAAGAGGCCGGGCCGGGCGAGGAGGCCGGCGCGGCAATCGGGATACGCCCCGACGCCGGGCAGGACGACGCGCTCGGCCCGCGCCACCACCTCGGGGTCGCCGGAGACCACGACCGGGCCGCCGGCGCCGGTCTCGCGGGCCATGCGCTGGAAGCTCTTCTCGGCGGAGTGCAGGTTGCCGCTCTCGTAGTCGACGATGACCGTGGTCATGTCGCCAGCGTGCCCTTGGTCGAGGGGATGGCGTCGGCCATGCGCGGGTCGGGCTCGACCGCGGCGCGCAGCGCCTGGGCGACGGCCTTGAAGGCGGCCTCGGCGATGTGGTGGCTGTTGGCGCCGTCGAGGCGGGCGACGTTCAGCGTGATGCCGCCGTTCATGGCGAGCGCGGTGAAGAACTCGCGGACGAGCTCGGTGTCGAAGGTCCCGATCTTCTCGGTGGGGAACGCGACGTTCCAGACGAGGAAGGGCCGGCCGGAGAGGTCGAGCGCGGCGCGGACCAGCGTCTCGTCCATGGCGAGGAGGCAGGAGCCGTAGCGGCGGACGCCGCGCTTGTCGCCGAGCGCCCCGGCGATGGCGCGGCCGAGCGCGATGCCGGTGTCCTCGACGGTGTGGTGGTCGTCGATGTGGAGATCGCCCTTGGCCTCGACCTCGATGTCGATCAGCGAGTGGCGGGCGAGCTGGTCGAGCATGTGGTCGAGGAAGCCGACCCCGGTGCGGATGTCGCGGCGGCCCGTGCCGTCGAGATCCACGCGGACGCGGATGGCGGTCTCGGCGGTGTCGCGGCGGAACTCGGCCTCGCGCATCTCGGGCTCCCTCGGGCGGTGGACGCGCGGCTTATAGAGGCCGGGGGCGGGGCGGGGAAGCCCCGGGCTTCGGGGTGCGTGGGCGCGGTCGGCGCGGGGCAGGCCAGCGCCGGGTTCTCCCGTCGACGATGGGTCGGCGGGTGCGGGGGCGGTTTATTGTGATTTTGAAAATGGAAGCAATATCGGCGTGGATTTTTGCATAAATTGTTTTTGCTCGCAAATATATTTCGAAATATTTTGAATATGAACGGTGAAAATCATTGCATCTTTTATCAGCGCCGCATTTCGCGGCGCCGTGCGCCTCACTTCGAGGTTCCGCCGTCCCCGCCGCTACCGCTCCGCGTCGAGCCGGGTGACATGCGCATGTCACCCGGCGGGCGCGGTCGCGGGACGAACGGGGCCGCTCGGGGAAGCCGGAGGCGGGGAGCCGGAGGGCGGATCGCCCGACGGACTTGCCGCGGGTCGGGGCCGGCCGCCGGCTTTGTCGATGCGCCTCCCGCGGGACGCCGGCGCGGCTCAGCCGGGGATGGCCCTGCAGTCGGAGAGGACGGGCTCTTCGGTCGCCTCGTGGTCGGCGGCCATGAAGACGAGGAATCCCTCGTCGCCCTTGGACCACCAGCGGTAGCTTCGCTGCTCGTCGAAGGCGATGTAGCGCACGCCCGAGGCGGAGGGGCCCTGCCGCATCGGGATGAGCCGGCCGGCCCAGCCGACGACGGCGAGCGAGGGGCCGGAGGCGGGGTTGATGTAGGCGACCTGCAGCTCCGCGCCGCCTTCGCAGGCGTAGTTGATCGAGAGCGCCGGGGGGGCGTCCTGCGCGGCGGCGGGCAGCGCGGCCGAGGCGAGGAGCGGGGCGGCGAGGAGGGCGGCGGGGAGGCGGGGCATGGGGTCTCCGGGAGGGGTCAGGCCAGCCGGTCGGCGAGCCAGCGTTCGAGCAGGAAGCGGGCGATCGAGCCGCGGCGGGCGGGGCGGATGTCGGGGTCCTGGCCGGTCATCCCGGCGAGGACCCCCTCGCGGCTGACCCAGCGGGCGTCCTCGAGCTCGGCGGGGTCGCGCTGGATCTCGCGGGTGAGCGCGAGGCCGCGGCAGCCGATCATCAGCGAGGAGGGGAAGGGCCAGGGCTGGCTCGAGAGGTAGTCGACGGCGCCGACGCGCACCCCCGCCTCCTCCCAGACCTCGCGGCGCACCGCGCCCTCGATCGACTCGCCGGGCTCCATGAAGCCGGCGAGGAGCGAGTACATGCCGGGCGGCCAGGCGGCGGCGCGGCCGAGGAGGACGTCCTCGCCGTGGGTGATCAGCATGATGACCACGGGGTCGGTGCGCGGGAAGTGCTGGGCGCCGCAGGCGGGGCAGGCGCGCTTCCAGCCGGCGTCGGCGGCCACGGAGGGCGCGCCGCAGGCGGCGCAGAAGCGGTGGCTGGCGTGCCAGGCAAGGATGCCCTTGGCGGCGGCGGCGACGCCGGCGTCCTCGGCGCCGAGGCCGCCCATGACGGCGCGGAGGTCGGCGAAGACCTGGCCCGGGGGCAGCGCGGGATGGGGGGTGCGGCTGTCGTCGAGGAAGCCGCCGGCCCCGGGCGCGCCGCCCTCCGGCCCCGGCCAGGAGGCGAGGTCGCGGGCGAAGCGCGGCCGGTCGCCGAGGAGGCCGAGGAACACGCTCTCGCCGGTCTCGCCGGCGAAGACCGGGTGGCCCGGTGGGGCCCAGGCGAGGCGCATCTCCGCGGAGACGTCGAAGAGCGGCCGCCCGCGCCAGACCGGCAGCGCCAGCGCCGCCGGGTCGGCGGCGAGCGCCGCCTGCGCCGCGGGGTCGCCGCGCAGGTGCGCGGCGCGGTCGAGCGCGGCGGCGGCGAAGGTGACGGCCTCGGCGTTGCGCATGGGGTCTCGCGGTTCTTCGGGAGGCGACCTTGCCGCAGCCGCGCGGCGGGGGCAATCTGCCGCGCGCAGCCGCGCGGCGGGGGCAATCTGCCGCGCGCAGCCGCGCGGCGGGGGCAATCTGCCGCGCGCAGCCGCGCGGCGAGGGCGATCCGCCGCGCCGCCGCGCGGGCGGGGGCGGTCTGCCCTGCGCGGGAGGCGGGAGCGGGGGAGAGACATGCCGAAGGCGGTCGTGGTGGGCGCGGGGATCAACGGGCTCTGCGCCGCGCGGGCGTTGCTGCGGCGGGGCTGGGAGGTGGAGGTCGTCGACAAGGGGCCGATCCCAAACCCGGAGGCGGCCTCGTTCGACCGGCACCGGCTGATCCGCGGCCAGTACGGCGACCCCGGCTACGCGGCGCGGCTGCCGGCGGCCTTCGCGGCCTGGGAGGAGCTGTGGGACGACCTCGGGGCGCGCCACTATGTCGAGACCGGGGTGCTGGCGCTGAGCCGCGTCGCCGGGGACTGGACCGACCGCGGGCGCGCCGGCGCAGCGGCGGCCGGGGCGGCGGCGGAGACGCTGGCGCCGGCGGAGGTCGCGGCGCGCTGGCCGATGCTGGAGACGGCGGGGGTGCGCTACGGGCTCTTCACCCGGACGGGGGGCGCGCTTCTCGCCGACCGCATCCTCGCCGGCCTCGCGGACTGGCTGGCGGCGCGCGGGGCGCGGCTGCGGCCGGAGGCGCCGGTCACGGCGCTCGACGCGGCGGCGGGGGTGGTCGAGGCCGGAGGGGCGCGGCTCGCGGGCGACGTCGTGCTGCTCGCCGCGGGGACGGGCCTGCCGCGGCTCGCGCCGGCGCTGGCGGGCGACCTGGCGCCGCGGCGCCCTGTCGTGGTCTATGCGCGGCCGCCGGCCGAATGGGCGGGGGCCTGGGAAGGGGGGCCGTGCTGGGTCGACCTCGGCGGCGAGGACGACCTCTGGGGCTTCCCGCCGGTGGCGGGGATCGCGATGAAGCTCGGCGCCGGCAGGCTGACCCGCCCGGGCGACCCGCTGACCGGGCGGGCGGCGGGGCCGGAGGAGGGGGAGGCGATCCTCGCCGCCTATCGCGGCCGGTTCCGCGACGCGGACGCCTACGTCGCCGCGGAGGTGGTCGCCAACTTCTACCTGATGGCGCCCGAGGAGCGCTTCGTGCTGCGGCGGTCCGGGCGCGCCGTGCTGGTCTCGGCCGATTCGGGCCACGGCTTCAAGTTCGGGCCGCTGACCGGCGAGGACGTCGCCGACGCGCTCGCCCCGGGCGGCTTCGAGGCGGCGGCGAGGCGGCTGGCCGGGCGGGGCTGAGCCGCCGGCCCGCGAGGACGTGGCCGACGTGGCCCGCCCGCAGGTCCGTCGTGGCCGAGCTGCCAGCGCCGGGCGCGCCGGCCGATCAGCCGCCCGGGGCGAGTACGGCGGCGTGCCGGACGCCCCCCGGCATCGGGCTGTCGTCGGCGCAGCGGAGCGCAAGGACGCAGGCCCGCGAGGCGCCCGCCGACCGCGCCGGCGCGCCGTTCCCGGCGGGGATCCGGCAGGGCGCGGCCGAGCTACCAGCGCAGGACGCGGCGGCCGATCAGCCAGCCGAGGCCGGTCATCGCGAGGAGGGCGGCGGCGTACCAGACGCCCCAGAACATCGGGCTGTCGTCGGTGCAGTAGAGCGCGTAGACGCAGGCCCCCGCCGAGCCGGCGAGGAGCCCGGCGACGGCCCCCGCAAGGCCGGGCCGCGCCGGGGCGCCGCGGCGCAGCGCCCAGAGCGCGGCGGCGAGGATCGGCAGGCCGTTCGCGGCGATGCCGGCGAAGCAGGGCAGCACCCCGTGGCCGGCGATCCGCGTCGGCCACAGCGCCGGCGGGGTGGCGAGGGCGGTGGCCCAGAAGGCGGCGACCGCGATCGCCGGGGCGAGGAGCAGCGCCCAGCCGCGGCGGCCGAGCCCCGCCTCCGGCCGCGCCAGCCGCAGGCTCGCCCCGAGGGCGGCGCCGGCGGAGACGAGGACGAAGAGCTGCTTCAGGCCCGAATCGGCGCGCAGGAGCGCCGCCCCGAGGTCGGGCCGCGGCCCCGCCGCCAGCAGGAAGAGCCCGCCCGCGACGGCCCCGGCGAGCAGGATCGCCGCCGGCAGCAGCCGGCGCAGCGGCGGCCCGGGGCGGGCGTCGGCGGCCATGGCGCGGATGAGGTCCTCGGTCCTCATTCCACCATCCCCCCGCGCAGCGCGGCGAGGCGGCGCAGCGCGCGGTGCAGGGCGACGCGCACCGCGCCCTCGCTCATGCCGAGCGCGGCGCCGACCTCGGGCACGCTCGCGCCGTCGAGGCCGATCGCCCGCACGATGCGGGCCGAGCGCGGGTCGAGCCGGCCGATCATCCGCTCGGCGTCGCGACGCTCGGTCGGATCGGGGCCGGGCTCGGCCGGGAGCGCGTCGGCGAAGTCGGCGATGTCGACATGGACGCGGCGGCCGCGGGCCCGGAAGGCGTCGACGACCTTGTGGCGCACGATGGCGAAGAGCCACGGCCGCACCGGGGCGTCCTCGCGCCAGGTGCGGCGCTTGTCGTGAAGGGCGAGCAGGGTCTCCTGCACCACGTCCTCGCAAGTCTCGGGGCCGAGCGCGCCGCCGCGCGCCCGCGCCACGGCGCGGATCATCGGCGCCACCGCCGCCAGGAAGGCGGCGTAGGCGCGCGCGTCGCCGCGGTTGGCGGCGCGCAGCAGATCCTCGAGCGGCGGGTCGGTCTCCCGGCCCATGTCGTCTCCGTTTCGGCGCGGCGCCCGGTTTCGTTACGCCGCGGTGACCACCACCATGATACTGGACCGCTGGCGGGCCGGCGGAAAGCGGTCGCGCGGGGCCTTGCGTCGCCGGCGACGGGAGAGCCCGGACGGGAGAGCCCGGACGGGAGAGCGCAGACGGGCGGCGCAGGTGGCAGGGAAGGCGACGGAGCGGGGATGACGGCGGCGCAGGAGAGCCTCAAGGACCGGGTCGGGCGATACCTCGTCGCGAAGCTCGAGCGGCCCTCGCCGGGGTTCAAGCCCTATGCCTACGGCGACCCCGAGGCGCTGCGCCGGACGCTGCGGCCGGGCGACGTGCTGCTGGTCGAGGGCTCGACCCGGGTCTCGATCGCGATCAAGTACCTCACCCAGTCGACCTGGTCGCATTCCGCGCTCTATGTCGGCGACGTCTTCGGCGACGGCGGCGCGGATCCGCGCTGCCTCGTCGAGGCGAACCTCGGCGAGGGCGTGGTGGCGGCGCGGCTCGGCAAGTACGACCACGCCCATGTGCGCATCTGCCGCGCCAGGAACCTGACGGCGGCGGACCGCGACCGGGTGGTCGGCTTCATGCTGGCGAGCATCGGCAAGCGCTACGACGTCAAGAACGTCGCCGACCTGCTGCGCTACTTCCTGCCGACGCCGCCGGTGCCGATTCGCTGGCGGCGGCGGATGCTGGCGCTCGGCGCCGGCGATCCGACCCGGGCGATCTGCTCGACGCTGATCGCCGAGGCCTTCGCGCAGGTGCGCTATCCGATCCTGCCGCGGATCACCCGCGAGCTGCGCCACGCCGAGAGCGCCCAGTTCCAGCGCCGCGAGATCCTGCACATCCGGCACCATTCGCTCTACGCGCCCCGGGACTTCGACATCTCGCCCTATTTCGAGATCGTGAAGCCGACGCTGGCGGAGGGGTTCGATTACCGCCGGCTGCACTGGTCCGACGCGAGCGAGGATGGAACTTCTCGCGCGGAAGGGAATTGATCCAACGGCGGGCGAACACTATGTGACGGTCTCCGGAGCGGATCTCCGCGGGCCATTCGGCCAGCGCATGGCCGCCATGAGGAATTGGCAGACCCCGATCCGTCACGCAGCCGTCATAGTGCGCGCGCCGAAAAAGGGTGAAGGGCAAGGGAAAGAGGACGGGCGGAGTGTTCGACTACGTGGATGAGGTGGCGTTCACCAACGACCAGGGCGCGCGCGCCCAGAAGCTGTTCGCGGCGGTGGTCCTGGCGGCGCTCGACGATGCCATCGCCGACGACAAGAAGTACGGCAACGGTCCGGACGTGATCGCCCGCTGGGCGCGCTCGCGCGACGGGCGCGAGGTGCTGATGTGCGCGGGGATCGACCCGAACGAGCGCACGGTGAAGGGCATGATGGATTTCGTGCGCCGCGGCGTGCGCACCTCGGTGGCGCTGAGCCGCGAGGAGAGCGAGCGGCAGCACGCCCGCAACGAGGCCGAGGCGGCCTGACGCTTTTTCCCCCGAGCCTTCGGCGGGATGCAGGAAGCCCTCCCCTTCGGGGAGGGCTTTTGCGTTTGGGGCGTCGGTTCTCACGCGGCATGTCAGGCGCACACGCAGACTGCACGACAGTGGAGAGAAACCCCGGTCGGGAGAGTGCGGGACGGTGACGCCAGACGGATTTGACCCGTGGCAAATCCGTCCGCGATCGCCCCTCGGGGGGCGAGCGCGATTCCGCGCTCGCCGGGGCAATCACGGACGGATTGCGCGCGACGGAGAAATCTTCACCCCTGACGACCTCCGCGCCAACGCGCTCCGGTCGTCGGCGCGGCGAAAGCAATGCTTTCGCTTGTCGCGCCGCAGCCTCGCGGGCAGAGCCCGCTTCGGTCGGGGGGAGCGACGCGGCCTCGGGCGGCGACCGGCTCCTGTCGTGCAGTGTGGCGCACACGCCGCGGTAATCTCTGGTTAACCCGGAAATCAGTGGGTTAGCGAATTTTCACGCGTGAACACGGCGTGGGGTTCACACCGGGCGCCCCGCCTCCCGGCAGCCGGGGGAGCGCCGGCGGTCACGCCTCCCAGGTGATCCGCGCCTGCAGGCAGAGGCCGCCCTCGGCGTCGAGGGTGGCGGCGTCCTGCCCGCCGCCGGACTCGGGGCCGGCGACGAGGCGGGCCGGGGCGCCGGCGACGAGGGGGCGCAGGCCGCGGAAGGCGAAGGCGGCGGGCCAGGCCCCGCCGCGCCGGCGGCGCGCCGCCTCGAGGAGCAGGATCGCCTGTAGCCGTCCCTGCGCCAGCAGCCCCGGATAGCCGGCCGCGTCGCGGGCGTAGGCGAGGTCGTAGTGCAGGCGCTGGGCGTCGAAGGTGGCGGCCGCGAAGCGGAAGAGCAGGGCGCCGTCGAGCTCCATCGGCTCGGACCAGTCGGGACTCGCCGGGGGGGCGTCGACGGCGAGGGGCGGAAAGCGTCCCGGGCGGGGCAGGAGGAGCAGCTCCTGCGTCTCGCTGACCGCGAGGCCGCGCGCGGTGGAGATCTCGTGGGCGACCGAGACGAGGGTCGCGTCGCCCTCTGGCCCGGCGCGCCCGGCGACCGCGAGGATCTCGGAGCGGCGGTGCAGGGTCTCGCCGATCAGCAGCTCGCCGTGGAGCCGCAGCCGCGCTCCGGCCAGCACCCGCCTTGCGTGCGGCGCCGGGGGCAGCAGCTCGCCCTGCGCCTCGCGGCCGTCGGGGGCGAGCGCCGCCATCGGCGCTTCGGGCAGGAAGGCGAGCCAGTGCCAGAGCGGCGGCAGCCGGCCCTCGGGGGCGATCTCGGCGGCGGCGCGCGCCGCGGCGTCCATGCCGAGCGCCGCCGCGAGGGCCCGCGCCGTCTGCGCCGGAACGCTGTCCTCGCCCTCGACAACCCGGCCGACCCAGTCGGCGTAGGGGCTCCCGTCCGTCATGCCCGCCCTCCCCGCTGCGTCCGTGCTTGCCCCTCCCGCCGCCCGGCGTCAATCCGAGGCGTTCGCGGACGTCGGTCAGGGGTCGAGGCAGGCCTTCGCCGCGTTGATCATCGCGGCCAGCGCGTCGGAGCCGCCGAGGTCGGGGTGGACCCGCTTCATCAGCCGGCGGTGCGCGGCGCGGATCTCGTCGAGGCTCGCGCCGGGGGCGAGGCCGAGGATGCGGAGCGCCTCGGCCCGCGTCATCGGCCCCTCGGCCGCGGGGGCCTCCGTGCCGGCGCCGCCGCCGCGGCGGCGGTCGAGATAGGCGAGGAGGAGGCCGAGGCTGTCGGGGTCGTCCTCCAGCGCCTGCGCCAGCGCCTGAAGCTCGTCGGCGCTCATCTGCGAGAGCATCCGGCCGCTGAACCGGCCGGCGAGCACCTCGCCGTCCATCTCGCCGGTGTCGTGGTCGAGGCTCATCGCCAGCGCGTCGGTGCGCGCCTCCGAGGTCTGGCCCGGCGTCGGCGTCGCCCGCGCGGCCGCCGCGGCGGCGCGCAGGAAGCCGAAGGCGGCCGCCGCGGCGGGGGCGGCGAGCGCGAACTGCCGCGCCAGCGCGAGGCCGCCGGCGATGACGAGGAGCGCCCATCCCGCCGTGGCCCGCCACGGAAGCCGCGCCGGCGCGCCGCGCCCGCCGGCGAAGGCGAGCGCCAGCGCCAGTCCGGCGACGAGGCCGGCGAGGAGCGCCAGCGTCACGGCCGGAGATCGGCGAGGAGCCGCCGCGCCGCCCCGGTCCGCGCCGCCTCGAGCGCCGCCCGGCCGCCGGCCGCGTAGGTCGCCACCGCGCCGAGCAGCGCGCGCAGCTCGTCCGCGGCGCCGCGGTCGAAGGGCAGGAGCGCGCCGCCGGTGATGCGGGCGATCTCGCCGAAACCGCGCCGCGCCGCCGGGTCGGCGCCCTCGAGGAACATGAACGCCCGCACCCCGCGCAGCGCCAGCGGCCCGGCCCCGGCGGCGAGGACGTCGATCTCCTCCTCCATCGCGTCGCCGACATAGGCGAGCGCCGCGACGGGGGCGCGGGCGGCGGCGCGGCCGACATGGTCGAGCACCCGGCCGATCTGGGTGAGCCCGCCGCGGCAGGCGATGCCGGACATCGCCCGGCCGAGCGCGCCGGCGTCGCGGACCCAGGGCGAGGCGCGGGCCTCGCCGAGGCCGCGGAAGTAGACGAGTTGCACCTCGAGCCCGCCGGCGCGGCGGGCGGCGTCGAACATCTCGCCCTGCAGCGTGCAGGCGAGGTCCCAGGTGGGCTGGCGGCTGAGGGTGGCGTCGAGCGCGAAGACGAGGCGGCCGCCGGTCCCGGCCTGCGGCGGCGCGACGCGGCGGGCCTGGTCGAGGAACGCGGCGACGTCGGCCCGGCCGGACCCGTCGCGTCGGTCGATCTCGCTGCCGGACATGGACGCCTCCCGGGGAAGAGTTTGTTCGCGGGGGACGGATTTGCAAGCCTGCGGGCTGGACGCCCGGAATCGGCTTTGCTATAGGCCGGCCCGGGCGGTCCGGCGTAGCTCAGCGGTAGAGCAGTTGACTGTTAATCAATTGGTCGTAGGTTCGATCCCTACCGCCGGAGCCAATCTTTCCTTAACCGCGGGAATACAATAGGTTGACGGGGACCTGCCCGGAGGCGGCCCCGTGATCGACAAGCTCGAGATGTTCATCGCGCTGGCGCGGGAGCAGCATTTCGGCAAGGCGGCGGACAGTCTCGGGATCACGCAGCCGACGCTTTCGGCCGGCATCCGGCAGCTCGAGGGGCAGCTCGGGGTGATGCTGGTCTGGCGGTCGTCGCGCTTCGGCGGGCTGACGCCGGAGGGGCAGCGGGTGCTGCACTGGGCGCGGCGGATCGTCGGCGACACGCGCACGCTCAAGGAGGAGATGCGGGCGGCAAGGCACGGGCTTTCCGGGGATTTGCGGCTCGCGGTGATCCCGACGGCGCTGACGGTGGCGGCGGGGCTGACGGTGCGGTTCAGCCGGGCGCATCCGAACGTGCGCTTCACGGTGCGGTCGCAGACCTCGATCGAGATTCTGGAGATGATCGAGAACCTTCAGGTGGATGCGGGGATTTCCTATCTCGACAACGAGCCCCTGGGGCACGTGACGGCGGTGCCGCTCTATCGGGAGCAGTACCGCTGGGTCTGCCACGAGAGCCATCCGCTGGCGGGGCGGGCCGAGGTGGGGTGGGAGGAGCTGGCGGGGGTGCCGCTCTGCCTGCTGACGCCGGACATGCAGAACCGGCGGATCGTGAACCAGAACCTCTACGAGGCGGGCATCCCGGCGGATTCGGCGATCCAGTCCAACTCGACCGTGGTGCTGATGGCGCATGTCGAGGCCGGGGACTGGGGGACGATCCTGCCGCGGCAGCAGGCGGAGTTCCTCGCCGCGGGGCGGGCGATCCGGGTGATCCCGATGAAGGCGATCCGGCCGCCGCATGCGGTGGGGCTGATCGCGCCGTATCGCGAGCCGCATACGCCCATTCTGGAGGCGCTGGTGCAGATGAGCCGGACGATGGGGGAGGAGCCGCCGGGCCGATGAGGCTCCGTCAGGACTCGCCGAGCACGTCCTTGACCGCGATCGTCAGCCCCGGCGGATCCGGCGTCAACGGGCCGTCGCGCAGCATCCGGACGGCGATCTGGCCCTCCTCGTCGCGCCGGTGATGGATGACGACGCGCTTGTCGGCGTCGACGATCAGGTAGTGCCGCACGCCCGGCGACGAGAAATAGCTCGCGAGCTTCGAGCCGGCGTCGATGCCGCGGCTGGACGGCGAGACGACCTCGACCAGACGATCGGATCGGGGACCTCGATCGCGTCTCCAGGCGGCGGCGGGCCGCAGCGGACCAGCGCGTCGGGCTCGTAGACCGTGCGGTCGTCGATCCTGACCGTGGCGCCGTCGGGATGCGCCTCGCAGCCGAGGCCGCGCGATGGCCGCCTCCAGCGCCCGCAGGGTCCGGTTCTTCGCGCGGCCATGGCCGATCCGCTCGGGCGCCATGGCCACGATGGCGCCGTTGTCGAGCTCGAAGCGTTCCTCGGGCCGCTCGAGCGCCCGGGCGATGAACTCGTCGGCCGTGAGCCGGGTCCGTTTCGGCGGCTCCATCCGGGTTGCGCTCCTGTCGCGGGAGGAGGATGCTGCCACCGCCACGCGTCGCATGCGACACTGCGCCGGCCGCCGTTCCGCGACCGACGGGGGGGAAGTTCGTCGATAGGAAGGGCCTATCGATCCACGAATCATTCATATTGAGATTCGCATGGATCGGGCCCAGATAAGGAACAAAGAAGGAGCCACCGGGAGGGTCGTGCGTGCGACCGCATCAGGCAGCAGCGCCGGCGGCGGAGGAGATCGCCGCCGTAATCGAGGAGCATGTCGGCCGGGAAGGTCCGCTCCTGCCCATGCTCCACGCCATGCAGGAGACGTTCGGCCACGTGCCGCAGGCGGCGATCCCGATGATCGCGGCGGCGCTGAACCAGACGCGGGCCGAGATCCACGGGGTGGTGTCGTTCTACCATGATTTCCGCGAGGCGCCGGCGGGGCGGCACGTGCTGCGCATCTGCCGGGCCGAGGCCTGCCAGTCGGTGGGCGGCGAGGCGGCGGCGGCGGAGACGCTGGCGCGGCTCGGCGTCGACTGGCACGGGACGACGGCCGACGGCGCGGTGACGGTGGAGCCGGTCTATTGCCTCGGGCTCTGCGCCTGCGGGCCGGCGGCGCAGCTCGACGCGGCGCTGATCGGGCGGGCGGGGCCGGAGCGGATCGCCGCGGCGCTGGCCGAGGCAGGCGCGGGGGCGGGCGCATGAGGATCTACGTTCCCCGCGACGCGGCGGCGAAGGCGCTGGGCGCCGAGGCGGTGGCGCGGGCGGCGGCCGCCGAAGCGGCGCGGCGCGGCATGGTCGTCGAGATCGTGCGCAACGGCTCGCGCGGGATGGTCTGGCTGGAGCCGCTGGTCGAGGTGGAGACCGCGGCCGGGCGGACGGCCTTCGGGCCGGTGGCGGCCGGCGACGTGGCGGGGCTCTTCGACGCGGGCTTCGGGGCGCATCCGCTGGCGCTGGGGCCGGTCGAGGCGATCCCGTTCTTCGCGAAGCAGACGCGGCTGACCTTCGCGCGCTGCGGGCTGATCGATCCGCTGTCGCTCGCGGAATACGAGGCGCATGGCGGGCTAGCCGGGCTGCGCCGGGCGCTGGCGATGGACGGAAAGGCGATCGTCGACGAGGTGACCGCGAGCGGGCTGCGCGGGCGCGGCGGCGCGGGTTTCCCGACCGGGATCAAGTGGGGCACGGTGCTGGCGGCCGCGGGCGCGCAGAAATACGTCGTCTGCAACGCCGACGAGGGCGACAGCGGCACCTTCGCCGACCGGATGATCATGGAGGGCGATCCCTTCGTGCTGGTCGAGGGGATGGCGATCTGCGGGATCGGCGTCGGGGCGACGCAGGGCTATGTCTACATCCGCTCGGAATATCCCGACGCCATCGAGCAGATGCGCGCGGCCATCGCCATCGCGCGGCGCGCGGGCGTGCTCGGGGCCTCGGTGCTCGGCTCCGGGCGGGCCTTCGACATGGAGGTGCGGGTCGGCGCCGGGGCCTATGTCTGCGGCGAGGAGACGAGCCTCCTCAACTCGCTGGAGGGCAAGCGGGCGGTGGTGCGGGCGAAGCCGCCGCTGCCGGCGATCGCGGGGCTGTTCGGCAAGCCGACGGTGATCAACAACGTGATCTCGCTCGCCTCCGTGCCGGCGATCTTCGAGAAGGGCGCGGAATTCTACAAGGATTTCGGGCTCGGGCGGTCGCGGGGGACGATCCCGTTGCAGATCGCCGGGAACGTGAGGTTCGGCGGGCTGTTCGAGACGGCCTTCGGCATGACGCTCGGCGAGATCGTCGAGGGGATCGGCGGCGGCACGGCGTCGGGGCGGCCGGTGAAGGCGGTGCAGGTCGGCGGGCCGCTCGGGGCCTATATGCCGGTCGAGAAGTTCGACACGCCGTTCGGCTACGAGGAGTTCGACGGGCAGGGCGGGCTGATCGGTCATGCCGGGCTCGTGGTGTTCGACGATACGGTCGACATGCTCGGAATGGCGCGCTTCGCCATGGAGTTCTGCGCGGTGGAGAGCTGCGGGAAATGCACGCCCTGCCGGATCGGGGCGGTGCGGGGGGTGGAGACCATCGACCGGATCGCGCGCGGCGACGCGGCGGCGGTCGAGATCCTGACCGACCTCTGCGACACGATGCGGGACGGCTCGCTCTGCGCGCTGGGGGGCTTCACGCCCTTCCCGGTGATGTCGGCGCTGACGCATTTCCCCGAGGACTTCGCCGCCCGGAAGCTGGAGGCAGCAGAATGAAGGACTTCGTCATTCCCTACGAGGACGACCGCGACCTCGGCACGCCGGCGGCGCGGTCGGGCAGGACGGTCCGGCTCACCATCGACGGGTTCGAGGTGGTGGCGCCGGAGGGCACCAGCATCATGCGCGCGGCCGCGATGGCCGGGATCAAGGTGCCGAAGCTCTGCGCCACGGATTCGGTCGAGGCCTTCGGGTCGTGCCGGCTCTGCGTGGTGGAGATCGAGGGGCGGCGGGGGACGCCGGCCTCCTGCACGACGCCGGTCGCCGAGGGGATCGTCGTCCACACCCAGTCGGACAAGGCGCGCAAGGTGCGCAAGGGGGTGATGGAGCTCTACATCTCCGACCACCCGCTCGACTGCCTGACCTGCTCGGCCAACGGCGACTGCGAGTTGCAGGACATGGCCGGGATGGTCGGCCTGCGGAACGTCCGCTACGAGGCGGGAGCGAACCACTACGATCCGTCGGGCAAGGGCTCGCTGGCGCAGGGCGACGCGCGGGCGCGGGCGGTTCCGGGCGATCTGGGCAATCCGCTGTTCATTCCGCGCGACGACAGCAACCCGTATTTCAGCTACGATCCGCAGAAATGCATCGTCTGCTCGCGCTGCGTGCGGGCCTGCGAGGAGGTGCAGGGGACCTTCGCGCTGACCATCCAGGGGCGCGGCTTCGACAGCCGGGTGTCGGCGGGGATGGCGGGGGACACGTTCCTGTCGTCGGATTGCGTGAGCTGCGGCGCCTGCGTGCAGGCCTGCCCGACGGCGACCTTGCAGGAGAAGTCGATCGCCGAGCTCGGCACGCCGACGCGGTCGGTGGTGACGACCTGCGCCTATTGCGGGGTGGGCTGCTCCTTCAAGGCGGAGATGAATGGCGACCGGCTGGTGCGCATGGTCCCCTACAAGAACGGCAAGGCCAACCGCGGGCATTCCTGCGTGAAGGGGCGCTTCGCCTACGGCTATGCGGCGCACAAGGACCGCATCCTGAACCCGATGATCCGCGACAAGATCGACGAGCCGTGGCGCGAGGTGAGCTGGGAGGAGGCGCTCGGCTTCGCCGCGGGGCGGATGCGGGCGATCCAGGAGGCTTACGGGCGGAAGTCGATCGGGGTCATCACCTCGAGCCGCTGCACCAACGAGGAGACCTATCTGGTGCAGAAGCTCGCGCGGGCGGTCTTCGGCAACAACAACACCGACACCTGCGCGCGGGTGTGTCATTCGCCGACGGGCTACGGGCTGGGGCAGACCTTCGGGACCTCGGCGGGGACGCAGGACTTCGACAGCGTCGAGCAGGCGGACGTGGTGGTCATCATCGGGGCGAACCCGACGGACGGGCATCCGGTCTTCGCCAGCCGGCTGAAGAAGCGGCTGCGGCAGGGGGCGAAGCTGATCGTGGTCGATCCGCGGCGGATCGACCTGGTGCGGCAGCCGCATGTCGAGGCGGCGCATCACCTGCCGCTGCGGCCGGGGACGAACGTGGCGGTGGTCTCGGCGATGGCGCATGTCATCGTGACCGAGGGGCTGGTGAACGAGGCCTTCGTTCGCGAGCGCTGCGACTGGGACGAGTTCCAGGACTATGCCGAGTTCATCGCCGAGGAGCGGCACTCGCCCGAGGCGACGGCGGCGATGACCGGGGTCGACCCGGCGGAGTTGCGCGCGGCGGCGCGGCTCTATGCGACCGGGGGGAACGGGGCGATCTACTACGGGCTGGGGGTGACGGAGCACAGCCAGGGCTCGACCACGGTGATGGGGATCGCCAACCTCGCCATGCTGACCGGCAATATCGGCCGCGAGGGCGTGGGGGTGAACCCGCTCCGGGGCCAGAACAACGTGCAGGGGTCGTGCGACATGGGCTCGTTCCCGCACGAGCTGCCGGGCTACCGCCACGTGAAGGGCGCCGAGGTGCGGGCGATCTACGAGGATCTCTGGGGGGTCGAGATCGACCCGGAGCCGGGGCTGCGCATCCCGAACATGCTCGACGCCGCGGTGGCGGGGACGTTCCGGGGGCTCTACTGCCAAGGGGAGGACATTCTGCAGTCGGACCCGGACACGCATCACGTGGCGGCGGGACTGGCGGCGATGGACTGCGTGATCGTCCATGACCTGTTCCTGAACGAGACGGCGAACTACGCGCATGTGTTCCTGCCGGGGTCGTCGTTCCTGGAGAAGGACGGGACCTTCACCAACGCCGAGCGGCGGATCAACCGGGTGCGCAAGGTGATGGCGCCCAGGAACGGCTACGAGGACTGGGAGGTCACGCAGCTGCTGGCGAACGCCATGGGGGCGGCGTGGAGCTATACCCATCCGGCGCAGATCATGGGCGAGATCGCCGCGACGACGCCGAGCTTCGCGGGGGTGACCTATGAGTTGCTGGAGGAGAAGGGCTCGGTGCAGTGGCCCTGCAACGCCGAGCATCCCGAGGGGACGCCGACGATGCATGTCGACGGCTTCGTGCGGGGCAGGGGGCGGTTCATCGTCACGGAATATGTCGCGACCGACGAGCGAACCGGGCCGCGTTTCCCGCTCCTGCTGACCACGGGGCGGATCCTCAGCCAGTACAACGTCGGCGCGCAGACGCGGCGGACGGAGAACGTGGTCTGGCATGGCGAGGACGTGCTGGAGATCCATCCCCACGACGCCGAGACGCGCGGGATCAAGGACGGCGACTGGGTGCGGCTCGCCTCGCGGGCGGGGGAGACGACGCTCCGGGCGAAGATCACCGACCGGGTGGCGCCGGGGGTGGTCTACACGACGTTCCACCATCCGGGGACGCAGGCCAACGTCATCACCACCGACTTCTCGGACTGGGCGACGAACTGCCCAGAATACAAGGTGACGGCGGTGCAGGTCGCGCCCTCGAACGGGCCGAGCGAGTGGCAGGAGGACTACGCCGCGCAGGCCGAGCGGTCGCGGCGCATCCTGACGGCGGCGGAGTAGCATGGAGCCGGTCGTCCGGGTTCCCGGCCTCGCCGTGCGCGGCGGCGAGGCGCGCCCTATCACGCGGGCGCTGCCGGAGGAGGCGGCGGTCGCCATGGTCTATGACGGCTCGACCCAGGCGGTGCTGATGGCGACGCCGCGCGACCTCGAGGATTTCGGCGTCGGGTTCAGCCTGACCGAGGGGATCGTGAGCGCGCCGGACGAGATCGACAGCCTCGAGGTGGTCGAGCAGGGGCCGGGGATCGAGGTGCGGATGTGGCTCGCCGGCGACCGCGGGGCGGCGCTCGCGGGGCGGCGGCGGTTCATGGCCGGGCCGGTCGGCTGCGGCCTGTGCGGGCTCGACAGCCTCGGGGCGGCGCTGCGGCCCGTGCCGCCGGTGGCGGGCGAGGCGCGGCTGTCGGCCGCGGACGTCGAGGCGGCGGTGGCGGCGCTGCGCTCGTTCCAGCCGCTCCACGACGAGACGCGGGCGGTCCATGCCGCGGCGTTCTGGCGGCCGGGGGCCGGGATCGTCGCGGCCTTCGAGGACGTGGGCCGGCACAATGCCCTCGACAAGCTGGTCGGGGCGCTGGCGCGGCGCGGCGAGGCTGCGGCGGGGGGCGCGGTGGTGCTGACCAGCCGGATCTCGATCGACATGGTCCAGAAGGCGGCGGTGGCCGGGGCGGGGGTGGTCGTGGCGGTCTCGGCCCCGACGGCGCACGCGGTGCGGCTGGCCGGCGAGGCGGGGATGACGCTGGTGGCGCTGGCGCGGGA
Source organism: Amaricoccus sp. (assembly GCF_017993425.1). GTDB lineage: Bacteria > Pseudomonadota > Alphaproteobacteria > Rhodobacterales > Rhodobacteraceae > Amaricoccus. The sequence goes on along the minus strand of NZ_JAGOMQ010000009.1, from coordinate 98,103 downwards.
GGACGGGTTCTGCGTCTTCACCCATCCGGGCCGCATCGGGACGCGGAACGAGACGGAGCGCCGGGATGTCGCATGACCGGACGGTGATGATGGCGAACCAGATCGCCACCTTCTTCGCCACGCAGCGCCGGGAGGACCAGGCGGGCCGGGTGGCGGGGCACCTGCGCGACTTCTGGGCCCCGGAGATGCGGGCGGCCTTGCTGGCGAAGATCGCCGCCGGCGAGCCGGGGCTGCATCCCTTGGTGCTGGAGGCGGCGGAGCAGCTGCGGGAGCGGGCCTGAGGCGCGGGCGGCCGGCCTCGCCGGGGGCGGTTGAGCCTTGGCCGGCGACATCTCGAGCGAGCATCGGCGGGGCCTGCCTTGGCGGGCGCGAAGCGCCTGCCGGGGGGCAGGGTGGGCGCTGCCGATGCCGGAGCATCGGCGGGGTCCGGGTGGTCGGCGCGCCCGGCTGGCGACGGTGCGAGCGCGGGCGACGGCGAGATGTCCACGCGTGAACAGGGGTCAAGTCATTGAAATGTCGTCGGTGACTGCACGAATCTGCACGATCTTGCACGTTTGTGCCGGGTTTGGATCCGCCGCTAGCGGCCGCCGATGAAGGCGCCGAAGGCGCGGGGGCCTTCCGGCAGATCGGTGGTGGCGGTGACCGCGAGGGCGATGGGGTCGAGGGCGACGACGACGTCGTCGAACCAGCAGGCGACGAGGAGGCGGCCGTCGGCGGCGGCGGCGATGCCTTCGGGGTATTCGCCGACGGGGATCTCGGCGAGGACGGCGAGGGTGGCGGCGTCGAAGGCGGTGACGCTCGCGCCGTACTGGTTGGTGACGAAGCCGCGCCCGGCGGCGAAGGCGACGGCGTAGGGGCGCGCGCCGACCGGGATCGTGGCGACCCGCTCGGCGCGGGCGAGGTCGACGACGCTCACCGTGTCGTCGAGGACGTCGGCGGCGAAGGCGCGGCCGGCCTGGACGGTGACGCCGAAGGGGTGATGGCCGACCGGGACCGTGGCGCGGACCTCGAAGGTGGCGAGATCGACGAGGGAGAGGCTGTCGGCGTCGCGGTCGGCGGTGACGGCGAGGCGGTCGTCGGGCGTGACCGCGACGCCGGAGGGCACGGCGCCGACGGCGACGCTGCGCAGGACCGCGCCGGTCGCGGGGTCGACCTCGTGGAGGCGGCCTTCCCAGTCGGTGACGAGGGCCGTCCCGGCGGCGGGGCGGACGGCGACGCCGAAGGGCGCGCCGGGCAGGGGGTGGGCGGCGAGAGGGCGGCCGTCGAGGTCGAGGACGTGGAGGCGCGCGGTTTCCACCGCGACGACGAGGATGCGGCCGCGGGCGGCGTCCACGGCGACGGCGGCGGGCTTGCCGGGCAGCGGCGCCGTCGCGACCGTGGCGAGCGTCGCGGGATCGAGCAGGGTGAGGGCGCCGGCGTTCTGCGAGGTGATCGCGGCGATCTCCCCCGCGCCGGCGGGGCCGGCGGCGAGGAGGAGCGCGGCGGCGAGGAGCCGGCGGATAGCCTTGGCGCCCGCGGGTTCGGGCGCGGGCTGGAATGGGGTGGAGAGGTGGCGCGGCGGAGGCGGCTCCGGGCGGGGGCGCGGAGCAGGGGGGATCACTGCACGATGCCGAAGCGGGCGACGAGGGCGTCGATGCCCGTTTGATGAAGCGCGGTGATGGCGGCGATCGCGGCGTCGTCGTTCTGCGCGGGCGGCGGGTCGTTGAGCGGGAAGGCGCGGTAGAAGGCGCCCTTCCATTCGAGCCTCGCCTTGCCGGCGTCGTCGCCGACGACGATGTGCGAGGCGTATTGCGTGGCCGGGATCGCCGCGACGTTGTCCTCGGTGACGCGGACGGAGATGGCGCGCCTGGCCGGGTCGAGCTTGGTCAGCTCCTCGGTCACGCTCTGGCCGTCGGCCATGGTGACGACGCGGGTGGCGCCCTTCTCCGCGCCGGTGGCGGCGACCGAGGCGACGCCGGGGAACCAGGACATGTCGGCGAAGTCGCCGACCACGGCCCAGACCTCGTCGGGGGTGGCGTCGAGCGTCACGCCCTGGTCGGTCTTGAGCCGCGAGGGCCCGTGCGCGGCGACCGGTCCCGCGGCCAGCCACAGGCCGGCGGCGAGGGCTGCGGCGAGTTTCAGCATCGCGACCTCCAGTTCATTCGGGCAATGGATCGCGGCGGACCATACGGGCGGCAAGGTGCGCGACAATCAGCCATAAGTATGGTCCGCGACTGAATTTCTGTCCTTATCAGATTCTTATGACGATATTTTCCTTAACCCCCGGCGGGGCGCGTGTCTGAATGGCCCGAGGGAGGAAACAAAGTGAAAACCAGCGGATGGCTCCTCGCCGCCGCCGCGCTTGTCGCGTTGGCGACGGGGGCCGCGGCCGAGACGGAGTACCGGGCGGCCGTGCTGCGCGTGGACGTGCCGAACCGGCCCCTGCCGATCTCGCGCCTCGACGAGCCGCCGGCGGACCTGGGCTTCGCGGGGGCGGCGCTCGGCACGGCGGACAACGCCACCACCGGCAGCTTCATGAAGCAGAAGTTCGCGACCGAGACGGTGGTCGCCACGCCGGAGACGGCGGAGGCGGAGATGCGGAAGCTCATCGACGCCGGGGTCTGGTGGATCGTGACGATGGCGGACGCCGACACCACGGTGCGGCTCGCCGACATGGCCGGCGACAAGGCGATGGTGATCAACGCGGCGGCGACGGACGACATGCTGCGCGCCGAGGGGTGCCGGGCGAACCTGCTGCATGTCGCGCCCTCGGACGCGATGCTGGCGGACGCGCTGGCGCAGTATCTCGTCTGGAAGAAATGGGACGACTGGTTCCTGATCGAGGGCAGCCACCCGGAGGACAAGGCGCTGGCCGAGGCCTACAAGCGGGCGGGGACGAAGTTCGGGGCGACGATCGTCGAGGAGCGGGTCTTCGAGGACACCGGCGGCGCGCGGCGGTCGGATTCCGGGACGGTGCAGGTGCAGGGGCAGATGCCGGCCTTCACCCAGCGGGCGCCGGAGCACGACGTGGTGGTGGCGGCGGACCGCTCGGACGTCTTCGCGGTGCATCTGCCCTATCACACCTGGGAGCCGCGGCCGGTGGTGGGCTCGGCGGGGTTGACGCCGTCGAGCTGGCACCCCTCGCACGAGGCCTGGGGGGCGACGCAGTTCCAGACGCGGTTCGAGAAGCAGGCCGGGCGCTTCGCGCAGGACGAGGATTACCAGGCCTGGATGGCGATGCGCGTGCTCGGCGAGGCGGCGACGCGGACAAAAGGCGGTGATTTCGCCACGATTCACGACTTCGTGCTGTCGGATCAGTTCGATCTCGCGGCATTCAAGGGCCAGAAGCTGACATTCCGGGACTGGGACGGCCAGCTGCGGCAGCCGATCCTGCTCGCCTACGACAAGGTGGTGGTGTCGGTCTCGCCGCAGGCGGAGTTCCTGCACCAGACGAGCCAGCTCGACACGCTCGGGATCGACCGTCCCGAGACGCAATGCAAGAAATGACGGGAGGGAACATGCGCTCAGCGCGATTTGGCGTCCTGCTCGCCTCGGCGGCCTTCGCGGCCGGGCCGGCGCTGGCCGAGAAGATCTTCGTCTCGAACGAGAAGGGCAACACGGTCAGCGTGCTCGACGGGGAGACGCTGGAGATCATCCACACCATCGAGGGGATGCAGCGGCCGCGGGGGATCACCGCCTCGCCGGACGGCAAGCACATCTATGTCTGCGCCTCGGACGACAACCTGGTGCGGGTCTACGACAGCGAGACCTACGAGGAGCTGCCGAGCCTGCCCTCGGGGCCGGACCCGGAGCTCTTCGTGCTGCATCCGAGCGGCAACCCGCTCTACATCGCCAACGAGGACGACAACATCGTCACCGTGGTGGACGTGAACACGCGGCAGGTGCTGGCGGAGGTGCCGGTGGGCGTCGAGCCGGAGGGGATGGGCGTGAGCCCGGACGGCAGGATCGTGGTCAACACCTCCGAGACCACGAACATGGCGCATCTCATCGATACGACGAGCTTCGAGATCGTCGAGAACGTGCTGGTCGACAGCCGGCCGCGGTTCGCGCAGTACACGCCGGACGGGAAGTTCCTGCTGGTCTCGGCGGAGATCGGCGGCACGGTGAGCGTGATCGACCCGGAGAAGCAGGAGGTCGTCCACCGGATCACCTTCGAGGTGCCCGGGGTGCTGCCCGAGGCGTTGCAGCCGGTGGGCGTACGGGTGACGGCGGACGGCAAGAAGGCCTATGTGGCGCTCGGGCCGGCGAACCGGGTGGCGGTGGTCGACACCGCGACCTGGGAGGTGACGGACTATCTGCTGGTCGGGCAGCGGGTGTGGCAGCTCGGGTTCTCGCCGGACGAGAGGTTCCTCTACACGACGAACGGCAATTCCAACGACATCTCGGTGATCGACGTGGCGAGCGACAAGGTCGTGAAGTCGGTGCAGGTCGGCCAACAGCCATGGGGGGTGGTCGCGGTCCCGTGAAGAACAGGAGAGGGAGGGGAGAGATGAGGACGATCGCAGCCTTGGGGGCGTTGCTGGCGCTGGCGGCGCCGGCATTGGCGCAGGATGCGGCGAAGGTCGAGGTTCCCGTGCCGAAGGGGCAGCACGACTTCGGCGTTGCCGGGCTGATGGCGCGGGACAACCGCGCGGACTTGCCGCCGCTGACGCTGGCTTCGGGGAAGCCGGTGGCGGAGGGGGTGTATAACCTGAAGTCGGGGACGTATTATCGGATCGACATCGTGGCGGACGGATCGGCGGAGCTGGCGTTGTCGGGGGGCGACTTCTTCCGGGCGATCTGGATCAACGAGATCGTGGTGAACGACATCGAGATCCGGCCCATGGGGGTGCATTCGATCGAGTTCGACAGCGCCGGCACGGCGCAGATCAGCTTCATCCCGATTGTGCCCGGCACCTACAAGCTGTCGATTCCGGGCTCGCACAGCGAGACGCAATCGGCTACGTTCGTGATACAATGACGGGAGGGAAGTCCATGAAAGGCTTGCTGATTCTTGCGGCGCTCGCGTTTGCGCCGATGGCGGCGTCGGCGGAGGAGTCGATGACGGCGACCGCCGAGCAGATGGCGCAGATCGACCATACGCTGAAGGGGCGGTCCTGCGAGGTCGATCCGGTGAACGTGGTCGTGGAGGGGGGCGTGTTCGACCTCGACGACGTGATGTGCGCGGACGGGCAGTACGACATGAAGCTCGACGCGGGCTATCAGATCATCGAGGAGCGCAAGGAGTGACCGCACGGCCGCGGAGGCGATGAACCGGCCGGGAAGGCTCGGAGAATCCGGGCTGGAACGCGGCTGGAATCCGGCTGGAATCCGGCTTGCCGCTTTTTCATCTCCCGTTGACGGACGGCGCCGGTGAGCGACGCCCCGGCGCTGGCCGTCGAGGGGGTGAGCCACCGCTTCGGCCGGGTCGAGGCGCTGCGCGACGTGAGCTTCACGGTGCCGCGCGGCGCCTTCGCGGCGCTGCTGGGGGTGAACGGCGCGGGCAAGACCACGCTCTTCTCGCTGATCACCCGGCTCTACGACTCGACCTCGGGGCGGATCGAGGTGGCGGGGTTCGACGCGCGCCGCCAGCCGGGCGAGGCGCTGGCGCGGCTCGGGGTCGTGTTCCAGAGCCGGGCGCTCGACGGGGACCTGACGCTGGGGCAGAACCTGACCTATCATTCGGCGCTGCACGGGATCGGCGGGCGGGCGGCGAAGGCGCGCATCGCCGAGGTGCTGCGGCTCGTCGGGCTCGCCGACCGGGGCGGGCTGAAGGCGAACGCGCTCTCGGGCGGGCAGCAGCGGCGGGCGGAGATCGCGCGGGCGCTGCTGCACGGGCCGGAGCTTCTGCTGCTCGACGAGGCGACGGCCGGGCTCGACCTGCGGTCGCGGGCCGAGGTGCAGGCGCTGGTGCGGCGGCTGATCGCCGAGGAGGGCGTCTCGACGCTCTGGGCGACGCATGTCTTCGACGAGGTCGAGGCCGGCGACGAGGTGGTGATCCTGCACAAGGGCGCGGTGCTCGCCGTCGGCACCGCCGCGGAGGTCGCCGGCGGCGAGACGCTGGCCGGGCGCTTCCTCGCGATGACGGGCGAGGACATGGAGGCGGCGGCGGGATGAGGCCGGGCTGGGGCACGGCGTTCGCGGGGATCACCCGGCGCGAGGCGCTGCGCTTCGCCAACCAGCGCGAGCGGTTCCTCGCGGCGCTGGTGCGGCCGCTCGTCTGGCTCTTCATCTTCGCCGCCGGGTTCCGCTCGGTGCTGGGGCTGTCGATCACGCCGCCCTACCAGACCTATGTGCTCTACGAGGTCTACGTGACGCCGGGGCTCGCGGGGATGATCCTGCTCTTCTCCGGGATGCAGTCGTCGCTCTCGATGGTCTACGACCGCGAGACCGGGGCGATGCGGACGCTGCTGGTCAGCCCTTATCCGCGCTGGTTCCTGCTCGGCTCGAAGCTCGTCGCCAACGTGCTCGTCTCGGTGCTCCAGGTCTATGCGTTTCTGCTGATCGCCTGGTTCTGGGGGGTGGAGGCGCCGCTCCTCGGCTATGTCACCGTGCTGCCGGCGCTGATCCTCGCCGGGATCATGCTCGGCTCGCTCGGGCTGCTGATCTCGTCGGCGATCCGGCAGCTCGAGAACTTCGCCGGGGTGATGAACTTCGTGATCTTCCCGATGTTCTTCGCCTCGACGGCGCTCTATCCGCTGTGGCGGATGCGGGATTCGAGCGTGCTGCTCCACGACATCTGCGCGGCGAACCCGTTCAGCCATGCGGTGGAGCTGATCCGCTTCGCGCTCTACGGCCAGTTCAATCCGCTCGCGTTCGCGGTGACGCTCGGCTGCACCCTCGTCTTCTTCGGGGGGACGATCTTCATGTATGATCCGGCCAAGGGCCTCTGGCGAGGCCGGATGGGAGGAAAGGCATGATCCGCGCCACGCTTCTCGGCCTTCTCGTCGCCGCCCCGGCCTGGGCGGCGGGGCCGCCCGACCCGGACTGGCCGTGCATCCAGCGCCGCCAGCCGCATCTGTCGCTGGCGCAGGTCTGGGGCGGGCCGGTCCCGGACGCGGCGGTGACGGAGCTGGCGGCGAGCCCCGAGGTGCAGAAGCTGGCGCAGGCGCTGGCGCTGCGGCGCACGCCGCTGGAGACGGCGGAGGCGGAGATCGCCGCCTTCGCCGCGGACCACGACGCCGGGGCGCTGACGGCGCTCTTCGTCGCGACCTTCGAGCACATCAACCTGGCGCGCGACCGGGTGATGGACGGGATCACCCGCTACGCGCACAAGCAGGAGGGGCTGGAGACGCGGATCGAGGATCTGCGGCGTCAGTTCACGGCGCTGGAGGCGGCGGAGCCGAAGGACTTCGACCGGATGGACGCGGTGGAGAAGGATCTCGACTGGTCGATGCGCATCTTCCAGGACCGCCAGCAGTCGCTGACCTATGTCTGCGAGACCCCGGTGATCCTCGAGCAGCGCGCCTTCGCGCTGGGGCGGGCGGTGGAGGCGCTGCTGCCGAAGGCGGAGTGAGGTCGGCAAGTGGTCGAGGAGCGGCGCCGTCTCGCCTCGCGACGGCTCCTGCAGGTTGACAGGCGCATGTCAACCTGCTCGACGCGGAGCGGTTGGGGCGGAGAAGGCGCCAGTTCGAAGTGAGTCGAACGGCGCCGCGAAATGCGGCGCTGATGATTATGCAATGATTTTCACCGTTTATATTCAAAATATTTGCAAATATATTTCAAAATATATTTGCGCGCAAACAAGCATGGCCGAGATGTCGCTCGCTCGCATCTGTCCGAGCTCGTCAAGCATCGCGGGCGATTGGTCATGAGGGTGCGCCCCCCTCGTGTCGTGCAGTATGATTTCGTTGGACTGGCGGGATCGGCAGGTCGAGCCGGGAGACCTGCGCACGTCTCCCAACGGCGCTTTCGAGGAAGGACCTTGCCGCTCCGCCGGGACGGAGCGCGGGCGATCGTAAGAAGATCGTGAGGAAAAAGGCGTGGGAATCCCCCGCCCGACGCACTAGTATCCCTTCCAGCAGCGCAGGCGCAGAATCCTGCCGCCATAAGGGAGCGAAGTCTTGGAACATGGTCCCGTCCGAGCCGTCGCCGGCGACTTGACCCAGGGAGAGGACGACGCGGTCGCCGACGTTCTGGTCGTCGACGATCATCCGCTGATGTGCGACGCGCTCTCCGCGACGGTCGCCTTCGCCTTCGGCCTGCGCAAGGTGCGCGTGGCGTCGAGCATCGCCGCCGCGCTCGCCAGCGTGCATGACGAGGGCGCGCCGGATGCGGTGGTGCTCGACCTCAACCTGCCGGACGCCGAGGGCGTGGCCGGGGTTATCGCGCTGCGGCGGGCGGTCGGCGCCGCGCCGATCGCGGTGATCTCGGCGGATCTGGAGCCCGAGGTGGTCTCGGCGGCGATGGGCGCGGGGGCGAGCGGCTATGTCGGCAAGCTGTTGCCGCGGGCCAAGATGATCGACGCCTTCGGGCGGATCTGGGCGGGCGAGACGGTGGTGCCGGAGGGGGTCGAGGTCGAGGCGGCCGGGGCCGGCGAGGCGGCGGCGCTGGCGCGCGGCTTCGCCTCGCTGACGCCGCAGCAGATGAAGATCCTGCGGCTGATCTGCCAGGGGCGGCCGAACAAGATCATCTCCTACGAGCTCTCGATCGCCGAGGCGACGGTGAAGACCCACATCGCCGCCATCATGACCAAGATCAACGTGCGGAACCGGACCCAGGCGGCGCTGCTCGCCAGCAAGGCCCGCCTGTTCACGCACTGAGCGGGCGGCGGGCCGTGGCTGCGCGGGCGCGGGAGCTGTCGGGCCCGCGGCTGCGCCCGCGGGTGGTGTCGGTGCCGGGCGAGCCGCGGGCCGCGGCGGCGGAGCTGCGCGCGGCGCTGGGGGGCGTGGCGCCGGCTCTGGTGCTGGTCTTCGTCGCCGAGGGCGCGACGCTGGCGCAGATCACCGGGGAGTTGCGCGAGGCGCTGGGGCCGGGGGCGCGGGTGCTGGGGTGCTCGTCGGCGGGCGGCTTCGCGTTCGGGGGCTATCGCGACGACCGGGTGGTGGCGATCGCCTTTCCGGCGGCGTCGTTCCGCGCCGAGGCGGTGTGGCTGCGCGACCTGCGCCAGCACATGGCGCTCGACTGGATCCGGGCGCTGAGGAAGATGGCGGGCGGGTTCGGGCCGGTGGCGCCGGGGTGGTCGCGGTTCGGGCTGCTGATGATCGACGGGCTGTCGCGGCGCGAGGAGGTGGTGGCGGCGACGGTCGATGCGGCGCTCGGCGACCTGCCGGTGCTCGGGGGCTCGGCGGGGGACGGGCTGAGGTTCGGGCGGACGCATCTGGCGCTCGACGGCGAGAGCCATGCCGAGAGCGCGATCTTCTGCCTCGTGGCCAGCGCCTTTCCGGTCGAGGAGGTGGTGTTCGACCATTTCACCCCGGCGAGCGGGCGGATGGTGGTGACGGAGGCGCTGCCCGAGGAGCGGGTGATCCTGACGATCAACGCCGAGCCGGCGGCGGAGGAGTATGCGCGGCTGATCGGGGTGGCGGAGGCGGAGCTGGGGCCGCGGGCGTTCGCGGCGCATCCCTTGCTGACGCGGATGGGCGGGCGGCATGCGGTGCGGGCGATCCAGGCGGTGACGCCGGAGCGGGGGCTGAGCCTGATGTCCTCGGTGGAGACCGGGACGACGATGACGCTGGGGCGCGCCGGCAGCATGACGGAGGGGCTGGAGGCGCGGATGGCGGGGCTGGGGCCGGCGGCGCTGATCCTCGGCTTCGACTGCGTGCTGCGGCGGATCGCGCTGGAGCAGGCGGGGCTCGGGCAGGCGGTGGGGCGGATCTACCGGCAGCACCGGGTGGCGGGGTTCAACACCTATGGCGAGCAGCATGGCGGGCTGCACGTCAACCAGACCTTCGTGGGGCTCGCCTTCCTGGAGCCGGGCGGGATCCATGCTGCGGGCGACTGACGACGAGGCGCGGCGGATCGAGAAGCTGACGCGGATCAACGACGCGCTGATCCAGCGGCTGGAGCGCATGGACGACGTGCGCGGCTCGTCGTGGTCGCTGACGCGGACGGCGGCGATGCTGGAGCGCGAGATCGTCGAGCGGAACGCCGATCTGGAGCGGGCGCTGGCGGAGCTGGGCGCGCGGAACGCGGAGCTTGCGGCGGCGCGGGAGACGGCGGACGAGGCGAACCGGGCGAAGTCGCGGTTCCTGCGGGCGGCGAGCCACGACCTGTTGCAGCCGCTGAGCGCGGGGCGGCTGTTCCTGGGGCAGCTCGAGGATCTGGCGGGCGATACGGTGCAGGCGGATCTCATCGGGCGGGTGATCGCGAGCTTCGAGAGCGCGGAGGAGCTGATCCGGGCCTTGCTGGACATTGCGCGGCTGGACAGCGCGGCGTTCGAGGCCAATCCCGGGCCGGTGGCGATCAGCCGGCTGTTCCAGCGGCTGGCGATCGACCTGCAGCCGCTGGCGGCGGCGCGGGGGATCGACCTGCGCTTCGTGCCGTCGACGGAGACGGTGCTGAGCGACCCGGTGCTGCTGCGGCAGATCGCGCAGAACCTGATCATCAACGCGCTGAAGTACTCGACCGGGCCGAAGGTGGTGGTCGGGCTGAAGCGGGACGGTCCGGGGGCGTGGCTGACGGTGCAGGACGGAGGCCCGGGGATCGGGCCGGCGGATCACGACCGCATCTTCAACGAGTTCGAGCGGCTGTCGCGGACCGACGCGCCGGGGAGCGGGCTCGGGCTCTCGATCGTGCGGCGGGCCTGCCAGCAGCTCGGGCACGAGGTGGCGCTGGTGAGCGCGGTGGGGCGGGGGTCGCGGTTCCGGGTGCGGCTGCCGCTGATGCGCGGGGTCTGCCTCGCGCCGGAGGAGAGCGTCCCCGCCGGCGGGGCGGCGGCGGGGGCGGATGCGCTGGCGGGGCGGCGGGCGCTGATCGTCGAGAACGACCGGGGGATGCGCGAGGCCTTCGGGATGCTGCTCGGGAGCTGGGGGATGGAGGTGGCGGACGCGGGCAGCATCGCCGAGGCGCGCGCCGTGGTCGCCGCAGGCTGGGAGCCCGACGTGGTGCTGACCGACTTTCGCCTCGACGGCGAGGAGACCGGGGTGCAGGCGATCGAGGCGGTGCGGCGCCGGCTGGGGCGGGCGGCGCCGGCGCTGGTGGTGAGCGCCGAGGGCGGGCCGGAGATCCGGGCGCTGGCCGCGCCGTTCGGCGCGCCGCTGCTCGAGAAGCCGGTGGGCGAGGGCGAGCTGCGCCGGGCGCTCGCCGCGCTGCTCGGCGCGCCGCCGGCGGCCGCGGCTCCGGCGTCCCGCGAGCGGCGTCGCGGCGGGGCCTGAGGCGGTGCGGCGCCTTTGGGGCGGAGGCGGCGCGCGCTGCCGCGCGGGGCTCCGCGCGCGGCTGATGCTGGGCGCGCTGGCGCTCGCCGCGCTCGCCGTCGCCGGGGCGGGGCTGGCGGTTTATGGCCTCGCGCGGACGCAGGCGCTCGCCGCCGAGGCGCTGGCGGCGCAGCGGCGGATCGAGGCCTATGGCGCGCTGTCGTCGCGGATGAACGAGTGGATGCTCGGCTGGCTCGCGCCGAACGGCCCGACGCCCGACCCGTCGCAGCTGCGCGCGGCGATCGAGGCGATCGAGGCGCTGGTCGCGTCCGACGTGGCGGCGGCGCCCAGCGAGACCGAGGCGGAGATGCGGGTGCGCGGCGCGGTGACCCCGGCGCGGATCCGGGCGCTGGTCGACCGGCTGGAGGAGCAGCTCGCCGGCAAGCGGCCGGGTAGCCCGGAATGGGACATGGCGGCCTACAACGCCGCGCAGGTGCCGGCGCTCGCCGCGGCGCAGGCGGGGCAGGAGACCCGCCGCCGCGACGAGGCGATGGCGGCGATGGACGTGCTGCGCCGCCGGCTGCACCGGCTCGCCATCGCCGTCGGGCTCGCCGCGCCGCTGGCGCTGGCGGGGTTGTGGCTCTGGACGCTGCGGCCGCTGTTCCGGCGGCTGACCTCGGCGACCGCGGCGGCCGAGGCGCTCGCCGCCGGCGCGCCGGGGCTGCGCGGGCATGACGAGCTCGGCCTGCTGCTGGCGCGGGTCCGGCTGGCGGCGGCGCGGGTCGCGCGCGACCGGGCGCGGCTCAACGCCACGGTGGCGGAGCGCACGGCGGAGCTGAGCCGGGCGAACCTGCGGCTCTCGCGCGCCGACGCCGAGCGGCGGCGGTTCTTCGCGGACGTCGGCCACGAGCTGCGCACGCCGCTGACCGTCATCCTCGGCGAGGCGGAGCTCGGGGCGCGCCATTCCGACCCGGCGTTGCAGGCGAGCTTCGCCACCATCCGCGGCCGGGCGCTGCGGCTGACGCGGCGGATCGAGGACCTGCTGCGGGTGGCGCGGTCCGAGAGCGGGCAGCTGGAGCTGGAGCGCGCGGCGCTCGACCTCGCCGTGGCGGCGGACGCGGCGCTGGCCGATGCGGCGCCGCTCCTGGCGCGGGCGGGGGTGACGGCGCGGCGGGCGGAGATGCCGGAGCTGCCGGTGACGGGCGACGCGGAATGGCTGCGGCAGGTGATCGGCGGGATCCTCGAGAACGCCACCAAGTACGCGGGGCGCGGCGCGACGGTGACGATCGCCGGGCGCGCCGGGGGCGGGCGCGCGGTGGTCGAGATCGCGGACGACGGGCCGGGGATGCCGGCGGCGCGGCTCGGGGCGGCGTTCGACCGCTTCGCGCGCGGGGAGGGCGCGGCGGCGCCGGGGTTCGGCGTGGGGCTTGCGCTCGCCCGGTGGGTGGTCGAGGCTCACGGCGGCGACCTCCGGGCGGAGGCGCCGGCGGCGGGCGGGCTGCGGCTCGTGATGACGCTGCCGCTCGCGGGGACGGAGGCGGCCTGAGGATGGTCTGCGTGCTGGTGGTCGAGGACGATCCCGACATCGCGTCGCTCCTGCGCCGCGGCCTCGGGGCCGCCGGCTATGACGTCGACTGGGCGGAGACCGGCGAGGCGGCGCTTGCGCGGGCCGGCGCGGGCGGCGTCGACGCGGCGATCGTCGACATGATGCTCGGGGCGGAGAGCGGGGCCGCGACGCTCGCCGAGATGCGGCGGCGCGGCTTCCGGGCCCCGGCGCTGATGCTGAGCGCGCTGGCGCGGGTCGAGGACCGCGCCGAGGGGCTGGACGCCGGGGCGCAGGACTACGTGGTGAAGCCCTTCCAGCTCTCGGAGCTGCTCGCGCGGCTGGAGGTGCAGCTCCGCCGCGCCGCGCCGCGGCAGGAGCCGATGCGGCTCGCGGGGCTGGTCTACGACCCGGCGACGCGGATGGTGACGGGGGGGCCGCGGCCGGTGCCGCTGACCGAGCGGGAGGGCGAGCTGCTCGCCTGGCTGATCGCGCGGGGCGGCGAGGTGGCGACGCGGGGCGAGATCTTCGATGCGCTCTGGGCCCCGCACGGCGGCGCCACGGAGAACGTGGTCGACGTCTATGTCGGCTACCTGCGGCGCAAGCTCGGGGCGCTGGCGGATTACGGGCTCACGCTGCGCACCCTGCGCGGGCGGGGCTTCCAGCTGACGATGAAGGATGTGGAATGAGACATGCTGTGCTGGCCCTGGCCTGCCTCGCCGCCGCGCCAGCGGGGGCCGCGGCGCTGAGCGACCTGCTGATGGCCCCGCGGCTCTTCGCCGGCGCCGAGGTGGGAAGCGCCGTGGTCTATGCCGAGACGCGCGACGTGCCCGAGGCCGAGGGCATGACGGTGACGGACGTCGCGGACGGGCGGATCCGGCTCGAGGTCGTGAGCCCGGACGAGCTGCGGCTGGTGCGTGAGACGGGCGACGGGGCGGCGCAGCCGGTCGGCACGTTCGGCCCCGGCACGGCCAACCCGTTCCTGCTCTATTTCCTCGAGAACAACGTGCGGGCGATGGCCGAGGCGACCGGCGGCAGCCCGTTCTACATCCGCAACCGCATCCGCGAGGCGCTGGTCGCCGCCGATCTCGGCGCGGCGGACGGGGCGGTGCGGGAGGTCGAGCTGGCGCCCTTCGCCGGCAACCCGAACCGCGGCCGGATGGGGCCCTTTGCCGATCTCGTGATCCGGCTGCGCTTCGATCCCGCCGATCCGGCGCGTATCCTCGAGCTTTCCGCCGATACCGCGGACGGCGAGGGCGGATATCATGAGCGGATGACGCTGGTGGCGGAGGAGTGAGATGCGGCTTCGTGGTCTCGGGCCTTTCGGCGCGCTGATGGCGGCGCTCGCCGGGGGGGCGGCGGCGCAGACGGTTCCCGTGGCGCCGGCGGTCAACGACTATCCGACCTCGGCGCGGGCGGAGTACGTCTTCGCCTGCATGGCGACGAACGGGCAGACCCAGGACGCGCTGACGCGTTGCTCCTGCTCGATCGACCAGATCGCCGGGATCGTCTCCTACGACGACTACGTGGAGGCGGAGACGGTGCTCCGGATGCGGCTCGCCCCGGGCGAGCGCGGGGCGATGTTCCGCGGCGGCGCGCCGGTGGTGCGCGAGATCACCGCGGAGCTGCGCCGGGCGCAGGCGGAGGCGGAGATGCTCTGCTTCTGACGGGGCGGCGGGGTTTTCCGTCGCGCGGAAACCTTTGCGCGCCATGCGGCTTGATTTGGCGGCCGGCCGCATGGCAGAAATGGCCGCCAGGGCCCAGCGCGCGACAGACGCGACCGGCCCGAGGGAGGATGCGATGCCGGTGCTGCAGCTGCACGGCGTGACCAAGAGCTTCGGCGCGATTCACGCGCTGAACGGCGTCGACATGCGGGTGGACCACGGCGAGGCCGTGGGGCTCATGGGCGACAACGGCGCCGGCAAGTCGACGCTGATGAAGATCATCGCCGGCAACTTCCCGCCCACCTCGGGGGAGATCGCCATCGACGGCGCCCCCGTCACCTTCGCCCGGCCGGTCGAGGCGCGGGAGAAGGGGATCGAGATCGTCTATCAGGACCTCGCGCTCTGCGACAACCTGACGGCGGCGGAGAACGTCTTTCTCGGGCGGGAGCTGCGCAAGGGCGCCTGGCCCTTCGACACGCTCGACAAGCAGGCCATGATCGACCGCTCGGCGCAGCTCTTCGAGGAGCTGAAGTCGGAGACGCGGCCGCGCGATCTCGTGCGCAAGATGTCGGGCGGGCAGCGGCAGGCGGTGGCGATCGCGCGGACGCGGCTCTCGAACGCGAAGCTCGTGCTGATGGACGAGCCGACGGCGGCGATCTCGGTGCGGCAGGTCGCCGAGGTGCTGGCGCTCATCCGGCGGATGAAGTCGCAGGGCGTCGCGGTGGTCCTGATCAGCCACCGCATGCCGGACGTCTTCGAGATCTGCGATCGCATCATTGTCCTGCGGCGCGGCAAGAAGGTCGCCGACAAGCGCACCGTCGAGACGACGCCGGAGGAGATCACCGGCCTGATCACGGGAGCGATCCATGCCGCCTGAGACCGCACGGACCTCCGCCGATCACGCGCGCATCTCCGACGTCACCGGCATCTCCGAGCGCACGCTGCGCCAGAAGCTCTTCGCCAGCCAGGCGTTCTGGGTGACGCTGGCGCTCATCGCGCTGTCGGTGGTGATCGGGCTCTACCAGCCCTCGTTCATGACGGCGCAGAACATCTCCAACATCACCCGGAACTTCGCGCCGTTCGGGATCATGGCGCTGGGGATGACCTGCGTGATCGTCACCGGGGGCATCGACCTGTCGGTCGGCTCGATCATGGGGCTCGTCGCCATCGTCGCGGGGCTGTTCCTGACCTGGGAATACCCGTGGTACGTCGCGTTCGCCATGGGCATGGTCGCCGGCCTCGCCTGCGGCGCGGTCAACGGCTTCTTCGTGGCCTATGTCGGCATGTCGTCCTTCGTGGTGACGCTCGGCATGATGTCGATCGCCCGCTCGCTCGCGGTGGTGTTCTCCGGCAACCAGATGCTCTACAAGTTCGGGCCGGACGCGCCGATCGTGAAGGCGATCGGGCAGGCGAAGTTCCCGTCCGGCCATCCCGACAGCATCTTTCCGCACTGGATCCCGGCGTTCTCGTCGCATTTCTGGGTGATGGTCCTGCTGGCGCTGATCGTCGGCTACGTCTTCATCTACAAGCCCTGGGGCAAGCATCTCTTCGCCATCGGCGGCAACGAGCAGGCGGCGCGGATGACCGGCGTCAACGTCGACCGGATCAAGTTCCAGACCTATGTGTTCTCGGCGTTCTGCGCCTCGGTGGCCTCGCTGCTGATCCTCGGCTACGCCGGATCGGCGATCAACGCGCTCGGGCAGAGCTATGAGCTGCGCGTCATCGCCGCGACGGTTATCGGCGGGGCGAACCTGATGGGCGGCGTCGGCACCGCCTATGGCGCCATCGTCGGCTCGGCGCTCCTCGAGGTGATCCGCAACGCGCTGCTGATGGCGGGGATCGACTCGAACTGGCAGGGCGCGTTCGTCGGCGCCTTCATCATTCTCGCGGTCCTGATCGGCATGGAGACCCGCGGCTTCAGCCTCACGGCGCTGCTGCGCTCCATGTTCCGCAAGGGCGGCTAGATAACCCGCCGCGGGCGAAACCGCGGCGTCAACCTGGGAGGAAGACCTTGAAACGACTGCTTGCGACCTCGGCCATCGTGCTCTCCGCGGCGACCTTCGGGTCGGCGGCGATGGCGCAGAACATCTTCGCGCTCGTGCCGAAGAACATGAACAACCCGTTCTTCGACCAGGCCCGCGACGGCTGCATGAAGGCCGAGGCGGAGTCCGGCGGCAAGTTCAAGTGCGAGTACATCGGCCCCGGCGAGCACGGCGGCGGCGACGAGCAGGTGCAGATCGTGCAGGACCTCGTCGCCCGCGGCGACGTGAAGGGCATCGGCGTCTCGCCGGCGAACGCGGCCGCCATGGCGGTGGCGCTGCAGGCGGCCAAGGACGCCGGGATCCCGGTCATCACCTGGGACTCGGACCTGCTGCCGGAGAACCAGGACCTGCGCGTCGCCTATATCGGCACGCACAACTACGACATCGGCGTGAACATCGCCAAGCTCGTGCAGGAGATCAAGCCGAACGGCGGCACGATCTGCATCCAGTCGGGCGGCGCGGCGGCGGCCAACCACAACGAGCGCATGCAGGGCATCCGCGACACGCTCGGCGGCAAGACCGGCACGACCTCGCCGGGCGAGGCGCTGGCCGGCGAGAACGGCTGGACCGAGGCGCAGGGCTGCCCGCTCTACACCGACGACGACTTCCCGAAGTCGGTGCAGCAGTTCGAGGACTTCATGGCCGCGAACCCGGACGTCGACGCGTTCACGCCGACGGGCGGATTCCCGCAGTTCATCCCGGACGCCAACCGCGCCGCCGTCGAGCCCTACAAGGGCAAGATCGCCGACGGCTCGCTGGCGCTCGTCGTCGCCGACACCCTGCCGATCCAGATCGACCAGATGAAGGAAGGCTTCTCGGCCGGCCAGGTCGGCCAGCGGCCCTTCGAGATGGGCTACAAGGTGATGCTCGCCTTCGAGCAGATGGCCGAGGGCGGCGCCGCGCCGGAGGATCCGACCTATACCGGCCTCGACGTCTGCACGCCGAAGAACGTCGACACCTGCATCGCGCAGTAACCGCGCGAGCGGATTGAGAAAGTCGGGCGCGCGCGGGTGACCCCCGCGCGCGCCCGACGCGTTTCAGGACGGGCTGCGGCCCGCGCCTGCGCCCGGCCTGTCGCCCGCGCTTCTGCCGCGGCGCGTTGAAGCGGCCGATCGCCAGCCTAGGTTGTGTTGCAACTGCTTCGTCCGGGGTGGCTGCCGCGCGTCGGGCGGACCGTATTCCGGTCCGGGACGGCGAGAGGGAGCCGGTGTGAAAGGTCGCGCCGCGTGTTCATCCGACCGATCGTCGACGGGTTCACGGCGGAGGAATACGCCGCCATCGACGCCGACTACCTGTCCGAGGAAGAGCTCCGGGAGCGGGGCGCGCAACTCGCGGAGGAGGAGCCGGCCACGCTGCCGGGCTTTTCCGCCATGCAGTTCGAGGCGCGCCGCAACGAGAACATCGCGGCCATCTCCGACGCCTACCTCGCGACGCTGCGCAGCGCCGAGGCGGGCGAGCTGATCACCCCCGCGGCGGAGTGGCTGATCGACAACTTCTACCGCGTCGAGGAGACGGCGCGGCAGGTGAAGCGCGACCTGCCCCGCCGCTACTTCCGCAGCCTGCCGGTCATCCCGGTTCGCGACGGCGGCCTCGTGCCGCGCGCGCTGGCGCTCGCCTGGGTCTATGTCTCGCATTCGCGCTGCGAGGTGACCGCGGAGCGGCTGACCGCGCTGGTGGAGGGCTCCCAGCAGCGGCAGGGACTGCGGATCGGCGAGCTGTGGTCGGTGCCGTCGCTCCTGCGCTTCGTGCTGCTCGACGACCTTGCGCGGCTGGCGCGCCGGATCGACCGGGCCCGGGAGATGCGCGACCGGGCCAACGCCGTCGCGGACAAGCTGCTGGCCGCGCCGTCTCCGGAGGCGCGGCTGGCGCTGCTCCGGGCGTCGGAGGCCGAGGCGGACAACAACACCTTCGCCAGCCAGCTCCTCTACCGTCTGAGCGACGAGGGCGCCGCTGACGCGATCGCCTGGATCGAGGCGCGACTGGAGGCGCGCGAGAGCGACGCCGACGAGGTGCAGATCGTCGAGCAGAACCGCATGTCGGCCGGCAACGCCCGCATCGGCAACATCATCCGCAGCCTGCGCGCCATCGACGACATCGACTGGAAGGAGTGGTTCGTCTCGCTGGCCCGCGTCGATGCGGTGCTGCGCGCGGGGTCGAACTTCGACGCGCTCGACTTCACCTCGCAGGACCAGTACCGCGGCGCCGTCGAGCAGCTGGCGCGCTGGTCCTCGGGCGAGGAGGAGGCCGTCGCGGGGCGGGCGCTCGACATGGCCGGGGCCGCCGGCGCCGATGTCGGCGAGACGCTGGTGGGGGCGCGCCGGCCCGAGCTCGAGGCGGCGCTCGGCTGCCGGCTGCCGGTGCGGGTCCGGCTCGCCCGGGCCTGGCGGCGGCTGGGCTGGGTGGGGATCGCCGTCCCGGTCGTTGGCCTGACGCTCGCCCTGCTGGCGGCGCTGCTCCTGGCGTTGCAGGCCGCCGGCGTGGCGCCCGGGGTCGCCGTCCTGCTGACGCTGCTCGCGGCGCTGCCGGCGAGCGAGGCGGCGGTGGCGGTGTTCAACAGCGTGGTCACCGCCATCGTCCGGCCGTCGCGGCTGGTCGGCTTCGCCTTCGAGGACGGGGTGCCGGCGGAATGCCGGACGCTGGTGGTCATCCCCTGCCTGCTCGACTCCCACGACACCATCGACGACCTGACCCGGGCGCTGGAGGTGCATTACCTGTCGCAGACACGGGGCGAGCTCTGCTTCGCGCTGCTCAGCGACTGGCCCGATGCTCCTGCCGCGCGCGACGGGCGCGACGACGAGCTGCTGGACCACGCCCGCGCCGAGATCGCGCGGCTGGCCGAGCTCTACGCCTATGACGGCAGGACACGGTTCTTCCTGCTGCATCGCCGCCGGCTGCTCAACGAGGCGGAGGGCGCGTGGATGGGCTGGGAGCGCAAGCGCGGCAAGCTCCTCGAGCTCTGCGACGCGCTGCGCGGCGAGATCGAGCACACCACCTTCCTGCCGCCCGACGTGCCGCTGCCCGAGGGCATCCGCTACGTGATGACGCTCGACGCCGACACGCGGCTGACCCGCGATGCGGTGACGAAGCTCGTCGGCAAGCTCGCGCATCCGATGAACCGCCCGGTGGTGGACGAGCGCGCCGGGCGGGTGGTCGAGGGCTATGCGATCCTGCAGCCGCGGGTCACGCCGTCGCTGACCGCGGGGGCCGAAGCCTCGGCGTTCCAGCGCATCTTCTCGGCGAACCGGGGGCTTGACCCTTACGTGTTCACCGTGTCGGACGTCTATCAGGATCTGACCGGCGAGGGGAGCTTCACCGGCAAGGGCCTGTTCGACGTCGACGCCTTCGAGCAGGTGCTGGGCGGGGTCCTTCCCGACAACGCGATCCTCAGCCACGACCTCCTGGAGGGGACGCTGGCGCGCGCCGCGCTGGTGACGGACGTCGAGGTGGTCGAGGACTTTCCGGTCCGCTACGAGGTCGAGGCGTCGCGGCAGCATCGCTGGGCGCGGGGCGACTGGCAGCTCGCGCCGTTCCTGTTCTTCCACGGCGTGACCAATCTCGGCCGCTGGAAGATGCTCGACAACCTGCGGCGCTCGCTGGCGCCGATCGCTTGGGTGGCGGCCTCGGCGCTCGGCTGGGCGCTGCTCTCGCCGGGGGTTGCGGTGGGGTGGCAGGCGGCGCTGGTGCTGAGCCTCTTCGTCGCGCCGATCCTCGGGCTGCTGCGCCAGCTCCGGCCGCTCGGCGGCGACGTGGTGCTGAAGGCGGAGGTCTTCGGCTGGTCGCGCGACGCCGCCTCGGCGCTCGCGCAGGGCGGGTTGCAGCTCGCGTTCATGGCCGACAGCGCGGCGCTGATGGCCGACGCGATCCTGCGCACGCTCTACCGGATGCTGGCGAGCCGGCGGCATCTGCTGCAATGGCGCAGCGCGGCGCGCGTCGCGGCGCAGGGGCGCGGCGCCCCGCTCGACTACGCCCGCGCCATGGCCCCGTCGATCGGGATCGGCGCGGGCGGGATCCTGCTCGCCTGGGCGACCGGTGGCGCGGTCGGGGTCGCGGTGCTGTTCGGCGGCCTCTGGATCGCCGCGCCGGCGATCGCCTGGTACGTGAGCCGGACGGCGGAGACGGAGGACCTGCTGCGCGTCAGCCCGGAGGAGGTCGCGGCGCTGCGCCGCGTCGCCCGGCGGAGCTGGGCCTACTACGAGGAGTTCGTGACGGCGGAGCACCACTGGCTGCCGCCGGACAATTTCCAGGAGATCCCGCATCCCGTCGTCGCCGGCCGCACCTCGCCCACCAACATCGGCTGCTACCTGCTGTCGGTGGTCTCGGCGCGCGACTTCGGCTGGATCGGGCTCGCCGCCACCGTGTCGCGGCTGGAGGACACGCTCGCCGCGGTGCAGGCCCTGCCGAAGCACAACGGCCATCTCTACAACTGGTACGACACCCGCCGGGCCATGGCGCTGGAGCCGCGCTACGTCTCGACGGTCGACAGCGGCAACCTCGCGGGGCACCTGATCTGCCTCAGCGCCGCCTGCCGCGACTGGGCGGAGGCGACCTTCGCGACGCTGCTCTCCGACCCGGCCGGGATCGGCGACGTGATCGGCGTACTGACCGAGGAACTGGCGAGCGTCCCGAACGAGCGGCGCGCCCACCGGCCGCTGCGCCGGCGGCTGGAGGAATGCCTCGCCGACCTCGACCGCTCGCTGCGCGCGCTGGACGAGCAGGCGGAGTTCCCCTCGGCGCGCATCCTCAACCTCTCGATGCTGGCGAACGAGTTCGACAAGCTGGCGCGGGAATACGACCGCGAGCTCGGGTCGGAGCGGACCCGCTCGGTGGTGCGCTGGGCCGGGCGGCTGCGGCAGACCTGCGAGGCGAGCTTCGCCGACGCTACGCTGGAGGCGGAGGCGGCCACCGACCTGAGCCGGCGGCTGGCGAACCTCCGCGACGTGGCGCGCGGCCTCGCCTTCTCGATGCAGTTCGGCTTCCTGCTGAACGAGCGCCGGCAGCTGCTCTCGATCGGCTACCGCGCCGACCCGGGGCAGCTCGACGAGAACTGCTACGACCTGCTCGCCTCCGAGGCGCGGCTGACGAGCTTCTTCGGCATCGCCAAGGGCGACCTGCCGACGGAGCACTGGTTCCATCTCGGCCGGCCGCTGACCACGATCGACGCGCGGGGCGCGCTGCTCAGCTGGTCGGGGTCGATGTTCGAGTACCTGATGGCGCCGCTCGTCATGCAGGAGCGGCAGGGCGGCATCCTCAACCAGACCAACCGGCTGATCGTGCGCTGCCAGATCGGGTATGGCCGCCTGCGCGGCGTTCCGTGGGGGATCTCCGAGGCGGGGCTCAACGCCCGCGATCCCGAGATGACCTACCAGTACCGCAACTTCGGCGTGCCGGCGCTCGGGCTGAAGCGCGGGCTGGGGCGCGACCTCGTGATCGCGCCCTACGCCACGCTGCTCGCGGCCCAGATCGACCCCGCCGCGGCGCTGCGCAACCTCGCGACGCTGCGCGGGCTCGGCGCGCTCGGGGAGTTCGGCTACTACGAGTCGGTCGACTTCACGCCGGCGCGGCTGCCCAAGGGGGCCGACCATGCGATCGTGCGCAACTACATGGCCCACCATGTCGGGATGTCGATCCTCGCCGTGGCCAACGTGGCGTTCTGCGGCCTGCCGCGCGACCGGTTCCACAGCGATCCGGTGATCGAGGCCGCCGAACTGCTGCTTCAGGAGAGGGCCCCGCGCAGCGTGCCGGCGCTGGTCTCGCGCGACAGCGCCACGCCGGTGACGCATCGCGGCGAGGAGGAGACGACCGATCTCCGGGTGATCGACGATCCCCTGCGCGCCGACCGCGCCACGGCGCTGCTGTCGAACGGGCATTATGCGCTGATCCTGACCGCGGTCGGCTCGGGCCGGGCGAACTGGAACGGCCTCGCGGTGACGCGCTGGCGGCCCGATCCGACCGAGGACCGCTGGGGGTCCTTCGTCTTCCTGCGCGACGTGCAGACCGGAGACTGGTGGTCGACGACGGCGGAGCCCCGCCAGGCCGAGGGCGAGGTCGCGCGCACCGTGCTCTCCGACAGCAAGGTCGAGTTCCACAAGCAGGTCGGCCGCCTGCGCTCGCTGGTGGAGGTGGTGGTCGCGAGCGAGCACGACGCCGAGGGCAGGCGGCTGACGCTGACCAATGACGGGCCGCGGGACCGCGTGATCGAGGTCACCTCCTACGCCGAGCCGGTGCTCTACCGCGCCGAGGCCGACGCGGCGCATCCCGCCTTCGCCAAGATGTTCCTCAGGACCGAGGTCGATGCGGCCGCCGGCATGATCCATGTCGAGCGCCGGCCGCGCGGGCCGGGCGAGCCGGACATGAGCGTCGCCCACATCATCGTCGCCGGCGACGCGGCCGAGGGCGAGATAGAGGCGGAGACCGACCGGCGCGCCTTCATCGGGCGCGGCCGCACGCTCGCCGCGGCGGCCGCGTTCGACCGCGGCGCAAGGCTGAGCGGCGCCGACGGGTTCACGCTGGACCCGATCCTGAGCCTGCGGCGGCGGGTCCGCGTTCCGGCGGGCAAGTCGACGACGGTGATCTTCTGGACCATCGCCGCCCCGAGGCGCGCCGAGGTCGATGCGGCGATCGCCTACCTCGCCCACCCGGAGGCCTTCGAGCACGCCGCCATGCAGAGCTGGACGCGCTCGCAGATCCAGCAATACCATTTCGGCATGGGCGCCGAGGAATCCTCGGTGTTCCAGAAGCTCGCGCGCTATCTGATCTATCCGGACGCCGCGCTGCGCGCCGAGATGCCGCCGGGCGCCGCCGCGCCGCAATCGGCGCTGTGGTCGCTCGGCATCTCGGGGGACTTCCCGATCTTCCTGCTGCGCATCGACGCGGAGGCGGACCTGCCGATCGCCCGAAAGGCGCTGCGGGCGCAGCAGTATTTCCGCGCGCGCGGCCTGCACGCCGACCTGGTGCTGATGAACGAGCACGCGACCTCGTATTCGCAGGATCTGCAGAACGCGCTGGAATCGATGTCCGAGAACGCCCGGCTGCGGGCGTTGAGCCATGGCGGGCCGCCGGAGCATATCTTCGCTTTGCGCCGCGACCTGATGGACCCGGCCACCTATGCGGCGCTCGTCGCCGCGGCGCGCGTCGCCTTCCATGCGCGAAACGGCAAGCTCTCCACCCAGATCGAGCGCGCCGAGGCCATTGCGGCGCAGGCGGCCGCCCCGGTGGCGCCGCGGCCGGCGCCGCGCGGCCCGGTGCGGCGCCTGGTTGCGGCGGGGCCGGCGGCGTCGGGAGACCTCGTGCGCTGGAACGGGTTCGGGGGCTTCGACGCGGACGGCCGCGAGTACGTGCTGCGCCGGGCGGCGGACCGGCCGACGCCGCAGCCGTGGATCAACGTGGTCTCGAACGGCGCCTTCGGCTTTCATGTCGCGGCCGAGGGCGGGGGGTTCACCTGGAGCGTCAACTCCCGGGACTACCAGCTCACGCCGTGGAGCAACGACGCCGTCGTCGATGCGCCGGGGGAGGGGTTCTTCGTCGTCGACCGGGACAGCGGCGCGGTGGCGACGCCGTTCTCGGCGATGGCGACGCATTCCGGGGCGGTGTTCGAGACGCGCCACGGCATGGGCTACTCGGAGTTCCGCTGCGAGGACGACGGGCTGGAGATCCGGCTGACCCAGACGGTGCATGCCGCCGACCCGGTGAAGCTGTCGCGTCTGCGGATCGTCAACCGTGGCGCGGTGGCGCGGCGGTTGCGGGTCTATGGCTATGTCGAGTGGGTGCTCGGCAACAGCCGGGAGCGGACGGCGCCGTTCGTGGTCACCACGCGCGATCCCGCGACCGGCGCGCTGGTCGCCCGCAACACCTACGGGATCGAGTATCGCGGCCGGGCGGCGGTCTTTCACTGCGACGCCGCGGCGACCACGTTCACGGCGAGCCGCGCGGAGTTCGTCGGGGACGGATCGACGCGCCGACCGGAGGCGGCGATGGCGGCGAGGGCGCTGTCGGGGGAACTTGCCGCGACGGGGGATCCGTGCGCGGCCATCGCGGCGGACGTGGCGCTGGGGCCCGGGGAGACGGCGGAGCTCGTGTTCACGCTGGGCGACGCCGCGGGCGAGGCGGAGGCGCGGGGGCTTGCCGTCCGGAGGGACTTCGAGGGGGTGCTGGCCGATGTCCGGGCGGGGTGGGGCGACTTCCTCGACGTGCTGCAGGTGGAGACGCCGGATCCGGCGTTCGACCTGATGGTGAACGCCTGGCTGCCCTACCAGACGCTGGCCTGCCGGTTGCGGGCGCGATCGGCGTTCTATCAGGCGAGCGGGGCGTTCGGGTTCCGCGACCAGCTCCAGGATTCGCTGGCGCTGATGCTGCATGATCCGGGGCTGGCGCGCGCGCAGATCCTCAATGCGGCGGGTCGGCAGTTCGAGGAGGGCGACGTCCAGCACTGGTGGTTGCCGGCGACCGGCGCGGGGGTGCGGACGATGATCTCGGACGACGTGGTGTGGCTCGCCTATGCGGTGCTGCTCTATGTCGCGACGACGGGGGAGAGCGGGATCCTCGACACGCCGCTGCGCTTCCTCCGCGGGGCGGAGCTGGCGCCCGGGCAGCATGACGCCTTCTTCGCGCCGGACGTATCGGACGAGACGGGGTCGCTCTACGAGCACTGCGCGCGCGCGCTCGACCTTGCGGTGGCGCGGACCGGGGCGAACGGGCTGAGCCTGATCCTCGGGGGCGACTGGAACGACGGGATGGACCGGGTCGGGGTCGAGGGGCGGGGGGAGAGCGTCTGGCTGAGCTGGTTCCTCGCGGCGGCCCTCGACGGGTTCGCGCCGGTCGCCGAGGCGCGGGGCGAGGCGGAGCGGGCGGGGCGCTACCGCGGGCATCTGGAGGCGCTGCGGGCGGCGATCGAGACGGCGGGCTGGGACGGGGAGGCGTATCGGCGGGGGTACTACGACGACGGGGCGCCGCTCGGGTCGGTCGAGAGCGACGAGTGCCGGCTCGACTCGATCGCGCAGTCCTGGGCGGTGCTGTCGGGGCAGGGGCCGGCGGATCGCGCGAACCGGGCGCTCGACCGGGTGCTGGACGTGCTGGTGGACCGCGAGGCGCGGCTGGTGCGGCTGTTCACGCCGCCCTTCGCGCACACGCCGCGGGACCCGGGCTATATCAAGGGCTATCCGCCCGGGGTGCGGGAGAATGGCGGGCAGTACACCCATGCGGCGACGTGGGTGGTCTATGCGCTCGCGCGGCTCGGGCGGGCGGATGAGGCGTATCGGCTGTTCTCGATGCTGAACCCGATCGGGCATTCGAGCGATCCGGCGTCCGCGGAGACCTATCGGGTGGAGCCCTATGTGGTGGCGGCGGACATCTACTCGGTCGGCGAGAAGCGCGGCCGCGGGGGGTGGACGTGGTACACGGGGTCCTCGGGGTGGATGTACCGCACGGCGGTGGAGGCGATCCTCGGGGTGACCCGGCGGGGCGACCGGCTGCATGTCCGGCCGGCGCTGCCGGGCGACTGGCCGGGATACGACCTGCGCCTGCGGATCGGGGGCAGGCTGCGGCGGATCGAGGTTCGCCGCGAGGGCGAGGGGTACCGCGTCACCGTCGACGGCGAGGCGGTCACGGAGAGGGAGGGCGTCGCGCTGTGAGGCCGGGCGCACACTGCACGACACCTGTCTGCTCTGCTGGATCCACGGGGGGCGCGCGCGAGCGCCGACCGACCGAAGCGGGCTTGCCCGCGAGGCCCGGCGCGACAGGCGAAAGCACGGCTTTCGCCGCGCCGACGGCTGGAGCGCGTTGGCGCGGAAGCCGTGAGGGGCGCCGATTTCTCCGGAAGCGCGCCATCCGTCCGTGATCGCCCCGGCGAGCGCGGCAACGCGCTCGCCCCCCGCAGGGGCGATCGCGGACGGATTTGCCGCGGGTCAAATCCGTCTGGCGTCGGCGTCGCGGCCAGCCTCGGGCCGGGCTTCCTCTCCATCGTCGTGCAGTGTGGGCCGGGCGAGCCGCCGGAGAAAATGTCCCACAGCGGGACAGGGGTCGAGGTTCCGCCGTCCCCGCCCGGCCGCTCCGCGTCGGGCCGGGAGACATGCGCATGTCTCCCGGCGGGCGCCGCCGCGGGGCCGGCCTTGCCGCTCGCGAACCCGGTGTCGCCGGGCGCAGCCGCCGACGCCGACGCGGAAGGTCGGGCGCGGCGGCCGTCCGAGGCGACCCGGAGACGGGCTCAGTCGATGATGTTGTATCCGCCGTCGATGTAGAGGGTCTGGCCGGTGATCAGGCGGGCGGCGTCGTGGGCGAGGAAGGCGCAGGCGGCGCCGACGTCGTCGATGTCGACGAGGGCGCGCGCCGGGGATTTCACCTTGGCCTTCTCGAGCAGCTCGTCGAACTCGGGGATGCCAGAGGCGGCGCGGGTGGCCAGCGGCCCGGGGGAGATGGCGTGGACGCGGATGCCCTTGGGGCCGAGCTCGGCGGCGACGTAGCGCACGGCGGATTCGAGGGCGGCCTTGGCGACGCCCATGATGTTGTAGTTCTCCACCACCTTCTCGGAGCCGTAGTAGGTCATGGTGAAGAGCGCGCCGCCCTCCGTCATCAGCGGCTCGGCGAGATGGGCCATGCGCAGGAAGGACCAGACCGAGACGTCCATCGTCGTGGCGAAGCCGTCGCGCGGGCAGTCAGTGACGCGGCCGCCGAGGGCCTCCTTCGTCGAGAAGGCGATCGAGTGGACCACGAAGTCGAGCCGGCCCCACTCGGCGCGGATGCGCTCGAACACCGCCTCGAGCTGGCCCTCGGCCATCACGTCCATCGGCAGGAAGATCGGGGCCTCGACCTCGCGGGCCAGCGGCTCGACATGGGGCTTCGCCCGGTCGTTGAGATAGGTGACGGCGAGCTCGGCGCCGAAGGCGCGGAACGCCCGGGCGCAGCCCCAGGCGATCGAGCTGTCGTTGGCGATGCCGACGACCAGCCCGCGCTTGCCGTCGAGGAACTTCGCCTTGGCGGCGGGAATCGACATTCGCGTCTCCTCGTGACTCAGCCGACCAGCGCCAGGGTGTGGCGGGCGATCATCAGCTCCTCGTCGGTCGGCACGACGAGGAGCGCGACCCGGCTCTCCGGGGTCGAGATGCGGAGCGCGCCGGCCTCGTTCGCGGCCGCGTCGAGGGTCGCCCCGAGCCAGCCGAGCCGGCCGGCGATGCGGGCGCGGATCTCGGGCGAATGCTCGCCGATCCCGGCGGTGAAGACGAAGGCGTCGAGGCCCTGCAGCGCCGCGGCGAGCTGCCCGGCGAGGAGGCCGCAGCGATGGGTGAAATGCTCGATGGCGAAGGCGGCGCCGGGCGCGTCGCTGGCGAGGAGGTCGCGCATGTCGTTGGAGACGCCGGAGAGGCCCTTGAGGCCGGAGGCGTTGTAGAGGAGCCGGGTGACCTCGGCCGGCGCCATCCCCTTCTCCTCGATGAGGTGCAGCACCACGCCGGGGTCGAGCTGGCCGGGGCGCGTCCCCATCGGCAGGCCGTCGAGGGCGGTGAAGCCCATCGTGCTCTCGACGCTGCGCCCCTGCGCCAGCGCGCACATCGAGGCGCCGCTGCCGAGATGGGCGACGATCACCCGGCCGTCGGCGACCTCGGGGGCGACCTCGCGCAGGCGCTCGGCGACGTATTCGTAGCTGAGGCCGTGGAAGCCGTAGCGGCGCACGCCCTCGTCGTAGAGCGCGCGGGGGATCGCGTAGCAGTCGGTGTAGTCGGCATGGCCGCGGTGGAAGGCGGTGTCGAAGCAGGCGACCTGCGGGACCTCGGGCGCGATCTCCATCGCGAGCCGGATCGGCGCGAGGTTGTTCGGCTGGTGCAGCGGCGCGAGGGTCTGGAACCGCGCCAGCCGCTCGAGGATGGCCTCGTCGATCCGCACCGGCCGGTCGAAGTCGGGGCCGCCGTGCACGACGCGGTGGCCTATCGCTTGCAGCTCGAAGCCGCCGAGGCTCGCGAGCCATTCGCGCGTCGCCCCGATCGCCGCGGGGAGGTCGGGGATCTCGGCCGGCGCCTGGGCGCGGTCGATCAGCACGACGCCGGCGGCGTCGGCGGCGCGCAGCCGCGGGCGCACCCCGATCCCGTCGACCTGCCCGCGGACCCGGCGCTCGAGCGCGCCGGCGCGGACGCCGAAGATCTGGAACTTCAGGCTCGACGAGCCGGCGTTGACGACGAGGATGGCGTCCATGCCGCGATCAGGAGGCCCGGCGTCCCGGCAGGCGGACCACCTCCGGCGCCACGCCGAAGAGGGTGGCGATCTGCCTGAGCCGCGCCGCCGGCGCGTCGCCGGGCGCGCCGCTCGCCTCGATGACCTCGCGCACCACGGCGAGGCCGGCGCGCCGCTCCTCCATCGATTCCGGCAGCAGGCCGGGCAGGGCGGCCAGCGCGGCGTCCTCGTCGATCAGCAGCATCAGATACTGCTCGCGGATCAGCTGCTTGAAGTCGGCGAGCGTCATGCGGCGGTGCTGCGGCGTCGCGTCGCGCATCCGCACGATCGCGGCGAAGCTCCGCTCGTCGACCGACTTGCGCGGCATTGCGACATAGATGAGCGCGCGGGCCAGCGCCGCGGCCATGCCGCCCTGCGGGATGGCCGCGCGCAGCTCCTCGATGCGGCGGGCGGTCAGCGCCTTGTGGAGCGCGCTCCGCGCCGCCTTGCGCGGCGGTTCGGCGTCGGCCTCGACCCCGAGCGCGGCCTGCACGGCGGGCGCGCCGTAGAAGGCGTGGAAGGCTTCCTCCGACACCTTCTCGGCGCAGCGCCGCCAGGCGTCGAGGCCGTCGACGATCTGGCGCGAGATCGCGTCCTGCGCCGCGAC
Organism: Amaricoccus sp.; assembly: GCF_017993425.1. Lineage (GTDB taxonomy): Bacteria > Pseudomonadota > Alphaproteobacteria > Rhodobacterales > Rhodobacteraceae > Amaricoccus. The sequence continues at coordinate 68,782 of NZ_JAGOMQ010000009.1, read as the reverse complement.
GAGCGGGTTGTCGGGCCGCACGGCGCGGCGGTGGTCGCGCACCCGCGCCGCAAGCTCGCCGATCCGGCTCAGCCAGGGATTGCGCGGGCCGAACACCTCGTAGGACATGCGCAGCGGATGCATCCGCCGCATGGCCTCGGCCGCGGGCGGCGAGGCCAGGGCGCGGACGGCGGGCTGGGCGAAGGCGCGGTAGAGCGCGAGGTTGATCTCGGAGAGCCGGGCGGCGGCCTCGAACTTGCGCTCGTCGGCGAGGTCGTTGCAGCCGAGCGCCCGGATGTCGTCGAGGGTGCGCGCCTCGCAGCGCATCACCCATTCTCCGGTCACGAGGTCGGGATTGGCGACCGCCTCGCCCTTGGGCGTCAGCACCGCCTCGTAGAGGCCGGGGGGCAGGCAGTCGATCAGGTCGATGTTGGAGGCGAACTCGTCGTGCTCCTTCCGGGCCACGCCGCCGGAGACGAAGATGCCGAGATGCCCGACCTGGTCGTGGATGGTGTAGACGATGGTCTGGCCCCAGGCGCGGATGTCGTCGACGTTGTCGTAGAGGTCGAGGATCCAGTCGAGCGCCTGCTGGGGAGGCGTGATGTTGTCGCCTTTCGAGCAGAAGACCACGATGGGCGAGCGGATCGAGCGCAGGTCGATCGCCGTCCCGTCCGTGTCGCGGATGTCGCCGGCGGCGAGGTGGTTGCCGACGAAGAGGTTGTCGACGATCCACTGCATCTCGGCGGCGTTCAGCGTGACGTGGGCGTTCCACCACTTCTCGAACTCGAGGTAGCGCTCGGGCTCGGTGTCGATCCTGGACCAGAGGTTGTACTGCTTGGTCCAGAGCGTGTTGGCCGGGTTCTGGTTCTCGAAGTTCTGCACCAGCGCCGCGCCGTCGAAGACGCCCGCGCCGAGATCGCCCGCGAGCGCCGTCAGCCACGAGCCGCCGAGGAGGCCGCCCGAGTAGCGCATCGGGTTCTCGCCGCGCACGCCGGCCCAGTAGGAGAGCGGCGCGCCGGCGACGATGATCGGCCCGAACAGCTCCGGCCGCAGCGCGGCGAGCAGCATGACCGCCCAGCCGGCTTGGCAGTTGCCGATGACGCAGGGCTTGCCGTCGGCCTCGGGGTGGCGCGCGATCACGGTCTCGAGGAAGACGGCCTCGACGGCGGCGACGTCGAGGATGGTCTGGCCGGGGACCGGATCGGGCAGGAAGCCGATGAAGTAGGCCGGGTGGCCGGCGCGCATCGCCACGCCGATCTCGCTGTCGGCCTTGAAGCCGCCGATGCCCGGCCCATGGCCGGCGCGCGGGTCGACGATGACGAAGGGGCGCTTCCTCGGGTCGATCTCGACGCCCTCGGGCGGCGTGATCCGGGCGAGGAGGTAGTTGGCGGGCCGCTCCAGCCGCCGGCCGTCGAGGACGAGCTCGGCGTCGTAGGAGAGGACGTTCGGGGCCGCCTCGGCGGCGTGCGCCTCGTACTGGACGGCGCGCTGGCGCATCACGTCGAGAAAGAGGACCGAGCGCTGCCACGCGTCCATCCAGTATTCCGCGACGGCCATCGGGTTCGGCGCGGTCGGCGGCGGGGTCGGGGCCATCCGCTCTACTCCTTCGTGATGCCACGGGCGGGCCTTTGTCGGCGCGGCGCGGGCCGGGGTCAAGGGACCGCGGGCCCCGCCCGGGTCATTTTCGCGCGAACGGCGAAAGCCGGCCGTTTTGGTCGGAATTTCAAGGCGCTTTGGGGCGAAGTTTGCAGCGGGGGCTCAGAGAGAACCCTGCAAACCCCGCGTCCTGAAGGTTTCCGGCGCCTCAACCTTTCTTGCCATCGGATGAACAGGAATCGGAACATCAATATATTCCAGTGTGTTGATCCTGATAACACGCGTGTTGGCCGCGCGCCCCCGCATCCTCGCCCGCTTCGGTCCGCTCCGCGTCAGGCCTTTCGCTGAGGCCTCTCAGAGGCGCATCTCCGGCACCTCGTCGCCGACGATCAGCCGGGCAGCGGTGGCGGCGAGGATGTCGGCGACGGCGACCCCGGGGCCGCGCTCGCGCAGCACGAGGCCGGCGTCGGTGGGCTCGATCACCGCCATCTCGGTGACGATGAGGCTGACCCGCCGCGCCGCGGTCAGCGGCAGCGCGCAGGCGGGCACGATCTTAGCCTCGCCCCTGGCGCTGTGGACCATCGCCACCACGACGCGCTTTGCGCCCGCGACGAGGTCCATCGCGCCGCCCATGCCGGGGACCATCCGGCCCGGCACCATCCAGTTGGCGAGATAGCCGCGCTCGTCGACCTGGAGCCCGCCGAGGACCGTCATGTCGAGGTGCCCGCCGCGGATCAGCCCGAAGCTGATGGCGCTGTCGATCGAGGCCGCGCCCGGCAGCGCGGTGACGAAGCCGCCGCCGGCGTCGGTCAGGTCGGGCTCCTCCATCCCCTCCGGCGGCCGGGCGCCGAGGCCGATCACCCCGTTCTCGGCCTGGAAGTAGACGTCGCGCTCGCGGGGGACGTAGTTGGCGACGAGGCTCGGCAGGCCGATGCCGAGGTTGACGAGCATCCCCGGCCGGATCTCCGCCGCCACCCGCCGCGCGATCAGCTCCTTGGCGTCCATCACGCCGCCCTCCCGACGAGATGGTCGATCAGCACCCCCGGCGTCCTCACAGCGTCGGGGGTGATCATGCCGACCGGCAGGATGTGGGTCGGCTCGGCGATCACCACGTCCGCCGCCATCGCCATCACCGGATTGAAGTTCTGCGCCGTCAGCAGGTAGCTGATGTTGCCGGCGTAGTCGGCCTGGTGGCAGCCGATCAGCGCGACGTCGGCGCGGATCGGCGTCTCGAGCAGGAAGCGCCGGCCCTCGACCTCGACGACCTGCTTGCCGTCCTCGACCGGCGTCCCGAGCCCGGTCGGGGTCAGCACGCCGCCGAGCCCGACGCCGCCGGCGCGGATGCGCTCGACGAGCGTGCCCTGCGGGACCAGCTCGACCTCGATCTCGCCGGCGATCATCTGCTTCTGCGTCTCGGGATTGAGCCCGATATGCGAGGCGATCACCTCGCGGAGGGCCCGCGCCGTGACGAGCTTGGCGACGCCGACGCCCGGCATCGCCGTGTCGTTGCAGATGAGCGTCAGCCCCTTCGCCCCGCGCGCGACCAGCGCGTCGATGACCCGGTGCGGCGAGCCGACCCCCATGAAGCCGCCCACCAGCACGCGGGCGCCGTCCGGCACCAGCTCCGCCGCCTCCTCCGGTCTGATCGCCCTCTTCATGCCGCCTCCTCGTGCGCCCCGCGAGTCGCCCGGCACGATGGCGCCTGTCGCGGCGCAAATCCACCGGTCCGGAGGGCCTGCGGCCGTCGGGCCGGCGCGCGAAGCGCAACCGCGCCAGAGTCCAGCCTCGTGCGTCGGCGCTCCTCAGGCCTCGCGGGCGAAGCGGAGGCGCGAGCGCTCGCGGGCCCGCGCGGCCTCGACGTCGCGGTCGCGGGGGGCGGCGGCGGTGGTCAGGCCGGCGAGGAGGCGGCGCGACGCGCCGGCCACCTCGTCGACGGCGCGGGCGAACGCCGCCTCGTTGGCGCGCGAGGGCGCGGTGAACCCGCTGATCTTGCGCACGAACTGCAAGGCCGCCGCCCGGATCTCGTCATCCGTCGCCGGCGGCTCGAAGTTGTGGAGCGGGCGAATGTTGCGGCACATGGCGCTCTCCCCGGTTGGCCTCTGCGCCCGAACATGGGCGCGGCCGGCGCGGTTGTCGACCCGGGCCGCCCCCCTCAGCCGGCCGACCAGGCCGCCAGCCGCCGCAGCCCCTCGGCGACGTCCGCCGTCGGCCCCGCATAGGAGAAGCGCAGCGTGCGCCGCCCGCGGCCGGGGTCGAAGTCGAGCCCCGGGGTCGCCGCCACGCCCGCCTCGACGAGGAGCCGCCGCGCCAGCGCCGCGCTGTCGTCCGTCAGGTCCGAGACGTCGGCGTAGATGTAGAACGCCCCGTCCGGCGGCGCGAAGCGCGGGAACCCCGCGGCGCCGAGCCCCTCGACCAGCAGCGCCCGGTTCGCCCGGTAGACGCCGACATTGGCCTCGAGCTCGTCCACGGCGTCGAGCGCCGCCAGCGCCGTCACCTGGCTGGCATGGGGCGGGCAGATGAAGAGGTTCTGCGCCAGCCGCTCGACCCGGCGGACGTGCGTCTCGGGGACGACCAGCCAGCCGACGCGCCAGCCGGTCATCGAGAAGTACTTGGAGAACGAGTTGACGACGTAGACGTCGTCGTCGATCTCCAGCGCCGACACCGCCCGCGCGCCGTACTGGATGCCGTGGTAGATCTCGTCCGAGACGAAGGCGAGGCCGCGCTCCCGGACGGCTCCGATCAGGGCCGCGAGCGCCGCCCGGTCGAGCATCGAGCCGGTCGGATTGGCGGGGCTCGCGACAAGGAGGCCGGCGAGTCCGTCGGGCAGGCTGGCGGGGGTCGGCTGGAAGCGGTCCCCGGCGTGGGCCGGCACGCCGACGGGGACGACGTCGAGCGCGCGCAGGATGTTGCGGTAGCTCGGATAGCCCGGCTCCGCGATGGCCACCCGGTCGCCGGCGTCGAAGAGGCTGGTGAAGGCCAGCACGAAGCCCGCGGAGGATCCGGCCGTCACCACCACCCGGCCCGGATCGAGGTCGATCCCGTACCAGTCGCGGTAGAGCCGGGCGATGCGCGCCCGGAGCTCCGGCAGGCCCAGCGCCACGGTGTAGCCGAGCGGGCCCGCCGCCATCGCGCGGGCCAGCGCCGCGCGCGCCGCGCGCGGCGCCGGCGTCCCCGGCTGGCCGACCTCCATATGGATCACCGACCGCCCCCGCGCCTCCTCGCGCCGGGCCGCCTCCATGACGTCCATGACGATGAAGGGGTCGACCTCGCCCCGCCGGGATATCCTGGTCATCCGCTTCCGCCCCTCGCCCGCGCGCCGGCGCCGCCATCACAATCCGGGGATCGATCGCGGCTCGCCTTGAGTTCGGCGCCGCGCGCCTCCAAGCTTCGTTCCGAAGCGTTGAGGCAGAAAACGCGCGAAGGCGCAACCCGAGGGAAGATCGAGCTGGCGCCCGCACGCATCCTGATCGCCGCGGTCCTCGTGGCGCTCGCCGCCCTCGCGGCGCCCGCGGCGACGGCGCAATCGCTGATCCGTGACGCCGAGATCGAGGCGACGCTGAAGCGGCTCGCCTATCCGATGATCCGCGCCGCCGGGCTCAATCCCGCGACGGTGCGCATCTACATCATCAACGACCGCGAGCCGAACGCCTTTGTCGCCGGCGGGTCGAACCTCTTCATCAACACCGGCCTCGTGACCAGGCTGAAGACCGTGGACCAGCTGCGCGCCGTCATGGCCCACGAGATCGGCCACATCGCCGGCGGTCATCTCGCCCGCCGCGATGCGGCGCTCGGCGGGGCCCGCGGCATCGCTGCGGTCGGCGCCGCCGTGGCGGCGGCCGCGGCGCTCGCCGGCTCGCCGCAGGCCGGCCTCGCCATCATCGCCGGCAGCCAGAACGCCGCGCTACGCACCGCGCTCGCCCACAGCCGCGCCGAGGAGGCCGCCGCGGACCAAGCCGGCATCCGCTACCTCTCCGCCGCCGGGGGCGACCCCGAGGCGGCGCTCGACGTGCTGCGGCTGTTCCGCGGGCAGGAGGCGCTGCTCGCCGGAAGCCAGGACGCCTATACGCTCACGCATCCGCTCTGGTCGGAGCGCATCGCGCTCCTGGAGGAGCGGGTGGCGAAGCTGCCGCCGCCGCCGGAGCCCGACCCGGAGGACGTCTACTGGCACGCCCGGATGGTGGCGAAGTTCAAGGGCTTCCTCAACACGCCGGGGCAGACGCTGAAGGCCTATCCGGCGTCGGACGCCTCGGAGCCGGCGATGCTGGCGCGGGCCGTCGCCTATTACCGCGAGCCGAGCCTCCGGCGGGCGCTCGCGAGCGTGGATGCGCTGATCGCGGTCCGGCCGGACGATCCGTACTATCACGACCTCAAGGGGCAGTTCCTGCTGGAGGCCGGGCAGGCGGGGGCGGCGGCGCAGGAATATCGCCGGGCCGTGGGGCTTGCGCCGAAGGACCCGCTGATCCTCGGCGGCCTTGGCCGGGCGCTCCTCAACGTCGACGACCCTGCGGCCACCCGGGAGGCGGCGGAGATCCTGCGCCGCGCCGAGGCGGCGGACCGGGCCAACCCGGAGGTGCTGCGCGACCTCGCGCTGGCCGAGGCGCGGCTCGGCAACGAGGGGCAGGCCGCGCTCGCCACCGCCGAGCGGTTCACGCTCGAGGGTCGCCCCAACGACGCCTACCGCCTCGCGACGCGCGCCAGCGCGTTGTTGCCGACCGGCTCGCCCGGCTGGAACCGGGCGCAGGACGTGCTTACCATGGCGCGCCGCGCCGTGGACTGACCCGCGGCGCCGCAGACGGAACCTCGGCGCCGGCGCGTTGAATGAGCCAGCGGCGCCCGGACGCCGGGACCGAACCGGCGGCGCAGGAGGCGCCGCGGACGGAAGATGCGGCGCCACGCGCCGCGGACTGTAGATGCGGCGCTACAAGACGCCGCCGACCGAAGATGCGGCGCGTAAGGCGCCGTGGACCGAAGATGCGGCGCCTAGGCGTCGCGAGCCGAACCCGGCGCGCCCGCGCCGCGAAACAAGGGACCGCCATGTCGAGCCGCCGCCTCGCCCTTCCAGCCCTCCTGCTCAGCGCCTGCCTGCCCGGATCGGGCTGGGCCGACATGACCGCGGACGAGCGCTCCGAGTTCCGCGAGGAGGTGCGCGCCTATCTCCTCGAGAACCCCGATGTGCTGAACGAGATGGTGGCGATCCTCGACGCCCGCGAGCGCGACGCCGCGGCGGCGCGCGACGACAAGGTGCTCGCCGACAAGGCCGCCGAGATCTTCGACGACGGCTTCTCCTACGTCCGCGGCAATCCCGAGGGCGACGTCACCGTGGTCGCGTTCCTCGACTACCAGTGCACCTACTGCAAGCGGGCGCATCCCGAGGTGATGGATCTCCTCGACGGCGATTCCGGGCTGAAGGTGGTGGTGAAGGAGCTGCCGATCCTCGGCCCGACCTCCGAGTACGCCTCGCGCGCCGCGATCGCGACGCTGATCGTCGCCGGGCCCGAGGCGTATGGCGCCCTCAACGACCGGCTCCTGCGCCACAAGGGCCAGCTTTCCGAGGCGATCATCGACGAGGAGGTGGCGGAAACGGGCGCCGACCTCGCCGCGGTGCGCGCGGCGATGGGCACGCCCGAGGTGACCCGGCGCATCGAGGCCACCCGCGCCGTCGCCGGCGACCTCGCGATCGAGGGCACCCCCACCTTCGTCGTCGGCGACCGGCTGGTCCGCGGCTACGCGCCCCTCGCGGCGATGCGCGACATGGTCGCCGATGCGCGCGCCGGCGGCTGAGCCGGCGGCCGGGGCCGCCCCGGCGCCCGGCGCTTTCCGCCTTCCCAAGCCACGGACTTGCCGTGTATGGAGAGGGCCCGCCGCGGGCCCCGCCCGCGCCGGGGCCGGGGGAGGGCGTCGGGGCGCATCATGAACAAGCGGCCGCACGAGTCGGATGTCGACTTCATCAGGGCGTTGGCGGAGCTGATCCGCGAGAACGACCTCACCGAGATCGAGGTCAAGCGCGAGTTCGGCGAGGACGATGCGCTGACCGTCCGCGTCGCCCGCCAGCCCATCCCCGTCGCCGCCGCGCCGGCCCCGATCCACTACGCCGCCGCCGCGCCGGTGCCAGCCGCGGCTTCCGCCGGTCCCGCCGCGCCCGCGGCCGCCGCCGGCGGCGATCCGGCCGACGATCCCGGGGTCGTGAAGTCGCCGATGGTCGGGACCGCCTACCTCCAGGCCGAGCCGACGGCGCCGCCCTTCGTCAAGATCGGCGACACGGTGGCCGAGGGACAGACCATCCTGATCATCGAGGCGATGAAGACGATGAACCAGATCCCGGCGCCGCGCGCCGGGCGGGTGAAACGGATCCTGGTCGACGACGGGTCGCCGGTCGAGTTCGGCGCGCCGCTCATCATCCTCGAATGAGCCCCGCGAGAGGGGAGGCCCCGATGTTCAAGAAGGTCCTGATCGCCAACCGCGGCGAGATCGCGCTGCGCGTTCACCGGGCCTGCAAGGAGATGGGCATCTCCACGGTGGCCATCCACTCGACCGCCGATTCCAATGCGATGCACGTGCGGATGGCCGACGAGAGCGTCTGCATCGGGCCGCCGCCGGCCGCCCAGAGCTATCTCTCGGTCCCGAACATCATCGCCGCCTGCGAGATCACCGGCGCGGAGGCGATCCATCCGGGCTACGGCTTCCTCTCCGAGAACGCCAACTTCGTCCAGATCGTCCAGGACCACGGCATCGCCTTCATCGGCCCCACCGCCGAGCACATCCGGCTGATGGGCGACAAGATCACCGCCAAGGACACGATGAGGAAGCTCGGGGTGCCCTGCGTCCCCGGCTCGGACGGCGCCGTCCCCACGCTCGACGAGGCCCGCAAGGTCGCCGCCGAGATCGGCTATCCGGTCATCGTCAAGGCGACCGCGGGCGGCGGCGGGCGCGGCATGAAGCTCGCCCGCACGGAAGCGGACATCGAGGCGGCCTTCCAGACCGCCCGCGCCGAGGCCAAGGCCGCCTTCGGCAACGACGAGGTCTATCTGGAGAAATACCTCGACGCCCCGCGCCACATCGAGATCCAGGTGTTCGGCGACGGGCGCGGCAAGGCCGTCCATCTCGGCGAGCGCGACTGCTCGCTGCAGCGTCGCCACCAGAAGGTGCTCGAGGAGGCGCCCTCTCCGGTCATCGACGCGAAGACCCGCGCCCGTATCGGCGAGATCTGCGCCGACGCCGTGGCGCGGATCGACTACGCCGGCGCCGGCACCATCGAGTTCCTCTACGAGAAGGGCGAGTTCTACTTCATCGAGATGAACACCCGCCTCCAGGTCGAGCACCCGGTGACCGAGGCGATCTACGACGTCGACCTCGTGCAGGAGCAGATCCGTGTCGCCGCCGGCCTGCCGATGTCGTTCACGCAGCGGGATCTCGTGCCCAGCGGCCACGCCATCGAGTGCCGGATCAACGCCGAGAGCCTGCCGGACTTCCGTCCCTCGCCGGGCAGGATCAACACCTACTATGCCCCCGGGGGGCTCGGGGTGCGCATGGACAGCGCCATCTATGGCGGCTACGCCATCCCGCCCTACTACGACAGCCTGATCGGCAAGCTGATCGTCCATGCCCGCAACCGCGAGCTGGCGCTGGCGCGCCTGCGCCGCGCGCTCTCGGAGCTCGTGGTGGACGGCGTCGCGACCACCACGCCGCTCTTCCACGCGCTCCTCGACGAGCCGGACATCCAGGCCGGCCGCTACGACATCCACTGGCTCGAAGGCTTCCTCGCCCGCGAGGAGAGCTGAGCCCGCTGGGAGACCTCCTGGCCCGACGCAGCGACAGCGGTTCCGCCGGCCCCGCCCGCGCGGGCGCGCGCGCCGTCGGTCGCGCTTCGCGCCGGCCTGCCGGATCGACCTAACCCAACTGGGGGATGAGGGCGTCCGGGCGTCGCGCTATCGTTTTGCGATCATCGGGGAGCGCGCCATCGTCACGCCACAAGGCGAGCCTTCACGCCCCCGCTACGGGAAAGGGCGCCGGCAATGGTCTTCTTTGGCACAAGCAGAAGCGATGTTCTCAATGGAACTGGCGTCACGGATGTTATTTATGGCTACGCCGGACATGACCGCCTCAATGGCCTTGGCGGCTCGGACACCATGTACGGTGGAACGGGGAGCGATCGGCTGTATGGCGATACCGGCGACGACTTCCTCTATGGTGAGCTGGACAACGACATTATCGACGGCGGGGCCGGAAACGACCGGCTGAACGGCGGCGGCGGCGACGATATCCTCCTGGGCGGCGACGGAGTCGACACCTTCAACGGTGGCGATGGCTATGACGGAGTGGACTACACTTACAGCACCGGACCCTGGAGCATCGACTTGAGTCTGGGGACCGCCGAGAGCCTGTCCGGCAGCGCCGAGGAATCGCTCGTTTCAATCGAGAACATATATGCCGGCTCCGGGAATGATTTTCTGTACGGGTCCGGTCTCGACAACTATATTCAGGGCAACGCCGGCAATGATTATATCGTCGGTCGCCAGGGAGACGACAGACTGTACGGCAACGACGGAAACGACCGGATATATGGCGGAGCCCACGACAATGTGCTGAATGGCGGTGCTGGCGCCGACACCGTTGTTTCGCAGGGAGGCGACGACCAGCTCACGGGCGGCGGCGGAGCCGATGTGTTCGAGATCTGGCTTGGTGGCGACGCGACCGTGACCGTCGCCGATCTCCGTGCGAACGACCGAATCCGGCTCACTGATTTCGATAACTATGACTTGGATAGCGATGAATTCTATGATCGCCTGCAGACGAGCGGAAGCAGCTTGATCTATGCGGGAGATGGTGGCAATATTATTTTTGCTGGCATAAGCCAAATAGACTCCGGTCAGTTGATCTTCTTCTGATCTGTTCGTGCCCTGTTTTCTGCCCTCTCATCGCATACCCCGGTTGGGGGACGAGCGTCTCCAGGGATGGGGCTATCGTTCCGTGAGAACCAGCCCGCGCCAACCGGCCGCACCTTCCCGGCGCGCAGATGGAGCCTGAACGCTGGTCGGAAAAGGAGACCAAATCATGGCCGCGATCGCCTACGCAATAAGCAACGCCCCGCCTCCTCCGTCCGGCTTCGGCGCGCGGGACGTGTTCGCCGTCGGTGGAATCCCTGCCGACCGGTTCGATTTCGGCGGCGGCGTGGACGCGCTGGCCCCGGGCGAAAGCAGCGACCCGCTCGACCTGATCTGGGTCGTCGTGGGCGGCACGGTCGACGAGGCGACGCTCTGGACGTCCTCGCGATCGCTGGTGGCGCCGACCGCACCTGCGCTCGCCCCCTATTTCGTCCCGGGCGCGGTCGTGCGCGGCACGGCCGCCGACGACATCGTGCTCGTCGGCGCCCGCGCCACCGACGTTCGCGGCGGTAAAGGCAACGACATCCTCTACTGGGATCCCGACACCGGCGGCGCCCCGCGCATGGTGACGATGGACGGCCAGGCCGGCGCCGACACCTACATCATCGGCGCCACGACCGACGAGGCGACGGCGGCCGGGATGCCGGGATGCCTGATCACCGGTTTCCAGGGCCCCGGCGTCTCCAGCCGCGACAAGGCGCTCTTCGCCGGCCTCGACGCCGGAACCGTCACGGCGCAGGCCGAGGGTCGGCACATCCACTTCTTCGACGGCAGCGACCACCTCTATCTCGACTTCCGGGATCAGAACCACGATCGGCTGACTCGCGCGCAGATCGCATCCGTGGCCGAGTTCGGCCCCGACCGCATCCGGCTCGACGCGCAGAGCCTGTTCGGCTTCACACCTGGCGACCCCGGGGGCAGCGGACCCGCCGCTGCGCTGTCGCTGGTGACCCCGCTCGCAGCGTCGCTCTCGGCGTACAGCGTCGCCGGGCCGGTCGTGCGCGGCACGGAAGTCGCCGACCGCATCCACATCGGCAGCCGCGCCACGGACGTTCGCGGGGGCAAGGGCAACGACATCCTCTATTGGGATCCCGACACCGGCGGCGCGGCGCGCATGGTGAGGATGGACGGCCAGGGCGGCGCCGACACCTATGTCATCGGCGCCACGACCGACGAGGCGACGGCGGCGACGGCAGGAGGACAGATCCTCGACTTTGTCGGACCGGGCGTCGGCCGCCGCGACGAGGTCCTGCTCGGCGACCTCGACGCGGAGAAGGTGGCGGCGCAGGTCGAGGGCCGGTACATCCACTTCTTCGACGGGAGCTATCACCTCCGTCTCGAGTTCCTCGACCAGAACAACAATGCGCTGACCCACGAACGGATCGCCTCCATGGTCAGGTTCGGTCCCGAAAGCGTGGAGCTCGCGGCGGCGGACTTCTTCATTATTTGACGTCCCGCCCCCAAGAGGGCGGCTCCGCTTCCGTGATCGACCGAACTCGGGTACCCTCGCCCTGATGACGCCCGTGGAGGCGATATGGAGGCGGCGGACCTCGAGACGGCGCTGGCGATCACGCCCCGGTTCTATCCGGCGGCGCTCGACTTCGATCTGTGGCCGGACATCCTCAAGGACCTGAACGTCGTCTTCGGGGCGCGGGCGTCCAACCTGAACCTGGGCCACATCACCCGCAACGAGCTGATCGCTTCCGCGCAACACGGCGTGGATGACGGCGTCATGGCCCGGTTCCTCGGCATCGAGAACCACCTGGAGGCCGATCCGCGGCTTCAGAAGACGCTCCACCTTCCGAACCGGCCGCTCTTCGAGCGCCAGGTCATCTCGGAGGCGGAATGGCACGCGTCGCGGATGTACCGCGAGGTGATGCTGCCCGCCGGACTCGACAGCACCCTCGCGACGCACATGGTCGTCGAGGAGGAGGGCGTCTCGGCCCTGGTCGGCTTCATCCGCGGGGTCGGCGACCCGCCCTTCGTCGATGCGGACATCCAGCGCTTCCACCTCTACCTGCCGCACTTCCGCGAGGCGATGCGCTGCGCCGCCCGCATGCATCGGGCCGAGGCCGGCCGAGGCGCGCTGGCCGAGCTGTTCGACTGGATGCGCGTGGCCACCGTCGTGACCGACCGCCTCGGCGCGGTGAAGCACCTCAACGCGGCCGCCCGGGAGCTGATCGCCGAAGGCGACGGCCTCGTCCGGGCGCAGGACCGTCTCGTGGCGGTCGACCGGAACGCCGACCGCGAGCTGCGCGACGCGATCCTGCGGGCCATCGCCGCGAGCGGCCCCGACCCGGCGCGGACGCTGGTGCGGATCCCGCGGCGGCGGCACGCGACCGACCTCCTGGTCTCGGTCGCCCGCGTCAGGGCCGGATCGGGATCCCGCGCGTCGATGCCGCGCCTGCTCGCGGCCCTGTTCGTGTTGGATCCCGAGCGGCGCTACGAGGGCGACGCCGAGGCGTTGCAGCGGCTGTTCGGCCTCACCCGGGCCGAGGCGGCGGTCATGGTCGCCATCGGCTCCGGCCAGCGCCCCCGCGAAGCCGGAGCCGCCCTCGGCCGCAGCTACGAGACGGTCCGCAGCCAGCTCAAGGCCGTCTACGCCAAGACCGGCGCGGCCTCGCAGGCGGACCTCGTCGGCCTCGTGCAGGCCCTGGCGGCGCTGCGCCGGCCCTGACGGCGCGACGCGCGATTTGACAGGCGACGCGGCATTTCGCATCCTCGGCGTCGGATCAGGATGGCAGCGATGCGCGACGATGCGCGTGACGAGATCACCCCCGCCCTCCTCCTGCGCGCCTACGCCTCGGGCGTGTTCCCGATGGCCGACTCGGCCGATTCCGACGAGCTCTACTGGGTCGATCCGCGCCGCCGGGGCGTGCTGCCGCTCGACGGGCTGCATGTCTCGCGCCGCCTCGCGCGGACCTTCGTCTCGACGGCGCTGGAGATCGCCGTCGACCGCGACTTCGCCGGGGTGGTCGACGGCTGCGCGGACCGGCCGGAGACCTGGATCAACCCGCGCATCCGCCGGCTTTATCTCGACCTCCATCGCGGCGGCTACGCGCATTCCGTCGAGGTCTGCGACGGGGCGGCGCTGGTCGGCGGGCTCTACGGCGTCGCGCTCGGCGGGGCGTTCTTCGGCGAGAGCATGTTCAGCCGGCGCCGTGACGCCTCCAAGCTCGCGCTCGTCGCGCTGGTGGCGCGCCTCAACGCCGGGGGGTTCACGCTCCTCGACACCCAGTTCGTCAACGACCACCTGCTGAGCCTCGGCGCCGTCGAGATCGCGCGCGCCGACTACCGCCGCCGCCTCGCCGCTGCGCTCGACCGCCCGGCGAGCTTCCGCGCCCTTGCGGCCGACACGGCCCGCGCCACGCTCCTCGCTCTCGCGACGCCGCCTCGCGCAGAGCCGGCGGCACGGTGACCGGAGGGCGGCGCTATTCCTTGCCGATGGCGGCGCGGAGGTCCGCAACCTCGCGCAGCACGTCCGCGAGCATGGTCTTCACCAGCCGGGTCTCCCGCTCGAGCGCGGCCAGGCGCGCCTCGTCCGACGTCGGCCCGGCGTCGCCGTCGGCGCGGCCATAGCGCCGCATCATGGCCTCCACCGCGGGCCTGAAGAGCGCGCTGCGGTTCTTCGGCGTCGGCGAGGCCGCCGATTTCGACGAGCCGAACTCGCCCCGGGCGATCCCCGCCTCCTCGACCACGCGCCGCGGGAAGGGCCGGTCGTAGGGGGCCCACAGCGTGTACGGGGCCATCTCCCCGGTGCGCGTCATCCGCTTCACCCGGCTCGGGAAGCGCGCGCCGATCGAGGGGACGGGGACGAAGGCGAAGCCGGTGCGGAGGCGGAACTCGGTGATGCTCTTGCCGTAGGCCACCCGCACGGGAAGGCCGGGGGGCAGCGACGAGTTGCGCCGCCAGACGGAGTCCCCCATCGCGCCGATCAGGAAGGCCCGCCCGCGCAGGGCTTCCTCGAAGCCGAGGAACCCGACGTCGTCGCCGATCCCCGCGGTGGCTATGAACTCGAGCACCGCGTCGCGCCGGTCCCCTTCGAACGCCACCGCGAGCGCGGGCACCTCGTCCCCCAGCATGTGGCTGGCGACATGCACGTTGAGCCCGAGCTTCCGTGCGATGTCGGTGCCGGAATCGAGCTTGCCCTTCACCACAAGCTCCATGGTGACGGCGTCGTTGCAGCCGGCGTCCCGCGCCAGCACCGCCACGCAGGGGGAATCGTAGCCCCGGGAGACGGGGGTGATCGGCGGGAACGGCCTCGACCGGCCCGGATCGGTCGCATTCAGGCGGATGTCGCGGATCTTGCCCACCAGGAACGCGCGGTACTCGGCGTAGGTGGTGTAGGGCGCCTCCGGGTCGACGCCGGAAAGCAAAGTGACGCCCCCCTCCGGGTCGACTATGAAGTTGTAGAACATCATGCGCTTGAGCGCGTAGCGCTCGGTCTCGCAGACCGCGGGGTTGTAGAGGTCGATGCCGAGCGTGCTGGCGGTGTTCGTCGACGGGAACAGCGTATCCGCCACGGCCTCGAAGAACGCGTCGCCGGTATCGACCCCGGCCGCGGCGAAGGCGTAGTTGAACGAATTGGAGACGAACGTCTTTCCGGAAACGCGATCCGTGAGGATGTAGAGATATTCCCAGCAGTGCTTGGGCGGGACGAAGATGACGTACTTGTTCCAGACGGCTCCCGAGCCATACACGTATTGCGACCGGTGAAACTGGTGCGCCGCGAAATCTCCGTCCCAGACGCCCTCGAAGATCGACCTCGGTCCCCGCTCGACGCCCGATCCCAGGGTGAAGTCATAGCCGCTCCGGCTGACGACGCAGAGCCACGCGAGCTGGGGAACATGCGCGTCCCGCGACACCCGGACGACCACGTCGGTATCCCGCGCCGGGCGGCCGAGCTTCGCCTGCTGGAGTTGCTGCAACTGCCGGAGCGCCGCGAGGTGCGCCCGCTGCGAGCGGGAGTGGTAGTTCTCCAGCACCTTCTTGGGAACGGTCGGATCCGGTTCTGCCGTCAGCATCTCTTCCCCCAATGTCTCCGCACCGGCCGGCCCGCAGCGCCGCGCCGGGCGTGGACCTTGTCAGGCCCCGAGAAATCCCTCACCCGCCCTCGCAGCCGAGGACCCAGACGTCGTAGCGCGGGTGGTCGAGGGCGGAGAGGGCCGGGGACGAGGCGAACATCCAGCCGGAGAACCGCGGCTCCGCCTCGCGGACGTCGCGTATCTTCAGGAAGGCGTAGGCGTCGCTCTCCGGGGCCTCGCGCGGCACGCGGCACGATTCGAACAGGATCTCGAGCTGTCCGAAGCGCACCATGTCGCCCACCTCCATGGTGATATCCTCGGTGCGGCCGTTCAGCGTGTCGAGCGCCCGAAGGGTCACCCGGCGCGCCGGCACGGTGTCCTGGCTGTTGGCGATCTGGCCGCCGACCACCGCCGGCGCGCCCGATCCCGCCGACTGCGCCGCCACCGCCTGCGCGGCGGCGAGCCCGAAGGCGAGCGCCAGCCCCAGCGCGAACCTCATTGCCCGCCCCCGCCCCCGCCCGCGAACTTCATCAGGAGGTTGAGCAGGCTCACCGAGCTCTGGGTGTTCAGGATCTCGCCTCCGTCGTCGAGCATGAACTCCGAGGCGCCCGGGGTGATCTCGATGAAAGAGCCGCCGAGCAGCCCCTCGGAGGCCACCTTCACGTCCGAATCCTCCGGCAGCTTGACGCTGCGGTCGACGGCGAAGGTCGCCGTCGCCTCGTAGCTCGCCGGGTCGAGCGCGAGGCCGGTCACCGAGCCCACGCGAATGCCCGCCAGCCGCACGTCGGTCCCGACCGCGACGCCCTCGACGCTGCGGAACCGAGCCGAGAGGGCGTAGCTGTCGCGCGTCGCCTGCCGGCCGCTGACCTGCCCGGCATAGACGACGAAGCCGATCGCCGCGGCGATCACCGCGGCGCCGATCACCGTCTCGGCGACGCTGTTCTGCGCCATGCTCGCGGCTCCTCCGGCCTTATTCCGGCGCCCATGCCTCGTAATCGCGCGGCGCGCGCGGCTGGTCGGAATGCAGGCTGCCGGGCGGGTGATAGGCGGCGTCGCTGCCGGTCATATTGGGCAGGTGCGGCTTCTCCCAGGCCTTGCGCGCCAGCGGCTTCTCGGTCGGCGGCTCCTGCCAGGTGTGGTGCAGCCAGCCGTGCCATTCCGGGGCGATCCGGCTGGCCTCGACCTCGCCGTTGTAGATCACCCAGCGTCGCGACCCGTCGGCCGACTGGTAGAACACGTTGCCGGCGGCGTCCTCGCCGACCCGCTTGCCGTTCCGCGCGGTCCAGACCCGCGTCGCCAGCGTCTCGCCGTTCCACCAAGTGAAGATCTGCGCCAGAAGGCCCATGCCCGCCTCGTCGCCTCGCGTTTCCCGACCCTTATGGCGCCTGCCGGCGCCCGGGTCCAGTCACCGGTCCGGTCAGGCGGGCGGCGTGAACGTCCGCCGCGCCGCCGCGACCTCGGCATGGGCGAAGCAGCCGGGGTCGTGGTCGTTGACGAGCCCCATCGCCTGCATGAACGCATAGACCGTGGTCGGCCCGACGAACTTCCAGCCGCGCTTCTTCAGCTCCTTCGACAGCGCCGCCGATTCCGGCGAGGTCGCGCGCACGCCCGCCTCCGAGGCAGGGGGCGCCGCCTCGTAGCGCCAGAAGAACGCCGCCAGCGAGCCCTCGCGGTCGCGCATCTCCAGCGCGCGGGCAGCGTTGTTGATCGTCGCCTCGATCTTGCCGCGGTGTCGGATGATCCCGGCGTCGCCGAGAAGCCGCTCCACGTCGGCCGGGCCGAACCGCGCCACCCGCTCGAAGTCGAAGCCCTCGAAGGCGCGGCGGAAGTTCTCCCGCTTGACGAGGATCGTCCGCCACGACAGCCCGGACTGGAACCCCTCGAGGCAAATCTTCTCGAAGAGCCGCCGGTCGTCGGCCACCGGAAAGCCCCATTCCGTGTCGTGATAGGCCGGGAACTCCGCCTCCGCGCCGGCCCAGCGGCAGCGCGCCACCCCGTCCGGTCCCGTCACCGCAGCCATAGCCCCTCCGTCCGGCCGTTTCGTTCGCTTTTGTTCCGCTGGCGCCGCGCCGTCAAGGATCGTTCCGCGGGGCGCGCGATCGTGCTAGTCTCGGGCCAAGAGAAAACGGGGGAAATCTCGATGCGCGTGGTTCCGACGCTTTGCGTCGCCATCGTCTTGTCCGCCACCTTGTCCGCCGCGCCCGCGCTTGCCGGGCCGGCGCTCGACCGGATCCGCGACAGCGGCATCCTCGTCGGCGCCACCGATCCGGCCTGGCCGCCCTATTCCTGGCGTGAGCCGATCGGCGAGTATGCGGGGTTCGACGTCGACGTGACCCGCGAGATCGCGTCGCGGCTCGGGGCGCGCGCCGAGTTCGTCACGCCGCCCTGGGAGGAGCAGGTCGCCGGCCAGTGGGGCGACGGCTGGGACGTCGCGGTCACCGAGATGACGCCCACCGCCGACCGCGCCGCCCGTCTGGCGTTCCCGGCGGTCTACGCCTACGGCTTCGCCGCGCTCGCCGTCCGCACGGACGACCCGCTCGCCACGGTGGAGGAGGCGTCCGGTCGCAAGATCGCCGTGCTCGAGGACACCATCTTCGACATGTATCTCCGGCATCAGGACATGGGCGTCCAAGGCTCGCCCCCGGTGACGTGGCGCATCGAGAACCCGGAGATCATCGCCTATGCGGTGACCGGCCCGAACTACCTCGCGCTCTCCGAGGGTCGCGTCGATGCGCTGATCGACGACCGCGTCGCCATCGAGGGGCAGATCGCCCGCGGCCGCGCCATCCGCATCGTCGGCGAGCCGCTGTTCTCCGCCCCCGCGGCGGTGGCCATCGCGCAGGGCGACCCCGAACTCGCCGCCGAGCTCGCCCGCATCGTCGGCGAGATGCGCGCCGACGGCACGCTGCGCGACCTCTCCATGCGCTGGTTCGGCTTCGACGCCAGCGTGCCGCCCGCCCTCGTCACCGCCCGGAAATGAGAGCGGGGCCGAAGGGCCCCCGCTTGGCTGGCCGAAGGCCCGCGTCAGTGATGATGCTCGGGCAGGGCCTTCGCGTCATCCTTGGTCATGGCGGTCGTCGCGTGTACGTCGCCGTTCTCGTCCCGCATGAAGTTCAGCTCGCTGACCGCGATGGCGACCGGCCTTGCGCCGATGCCGAGGAAGCCGCCGACATCGACGATGACCTCGCTGCCGGGGCCGGCTCCGTGGACGTGCGAGACCGTGCCCACCTTCTCGTCTCCTGGGCCGTAGATGACCGCGTCGAGAAGGTTCGCTTCCGTGAGATCGCCCGTCGCGAGCGGTCGGTGTGCCGAATGGTCCATGGCCTGGCGGTTCCCGTCGTTGCGTTGTGAGACGACAACGCGGCGCGCCGGCGCCCGTTCCGGAAACGAGAAGGGCCCGGCCGCCATCGGCGCCGGGCCCCTGGAACTCTCGTCTGCCGGACCGTCAGGAGGCCGAGGCGGAGCCTTCCTTGCGATCGACATAGATCAGGAGCGGCTCGCCCTTCCTCAGGATGCACTCCTCGTTGACCACCACCTCGGCGACGCCCTGCATCGAGGGCAACTCGAACATGGTGTCGAGGAGAACCTCCTCGAGGATCGAGCGCAGGCCGCGGGCGCCGGTCTTGCGGTCGATGGCCCGCTTGGCGATGGCGCGGAGCGCGTCCTCGGTGAAGGTGAGCTTGACGTCCTCCATCTCGAAGAGGCGCTGGTACTGCTTGATCAGCGCGTTCTTCGGCTCGGTGAGGATCTTGATCAGCGCATCCTCGTCGAGGTCGGTCAGCGTGGCGAGCACCGGCAGGCGGCCGACGAACTCGGGGATCAGCCCGAACTTCAGCAGATCCTCGGGCTCCAGCTCCTGGAAGAGCTCGCCCACCCGCCGCTCGTCGGCGTCCTTCACGTCCGCACCGAAGCCCATCGCCGAGCCGCGGCCGCGCTGGGCGATGATCTTGTCGAGCCCGGCGAAGGCGCCGCCGCAGATGAAGAGGATGTTCGTGGTGTCGACCTGGAGGAACTCCTGCTGGGGGTGCTTGCGGCCCCCCTGCGGCGGCACAGAGGCGACGGTGCCCTCCATGATCTTCAGGAGCGCCTGCTGCACGCCCTCGCCCGAGACGTCGCGGGTGATCGACGGGTTGTCCGACTTGCGGCTGATCTTGTCGACCTCGTCGATGTAGACGATGCCGCGCTGCGCCCGCTCGACGTTGTATTCCGCGGCCTGCAGCAGCTTCAGGATGATGTTCTCGACGTCCTCGCCGACGTAGCCCGCCTCGGTCAGCGTCGTCGCGTCGGCCATGGTGAAGGGCACGTCGAGGATGCGGGCGAGCGTTTGGGCGAGCAGCGTCTTGCCGCAGCCCGTCGGGCCGATCAGCATGATGTTCGACTTCTGCAGCTCGACGTCGGTGTTCTTCTGGGCGTGGTTCAGCCGCTTGTAGTGGTTGTGGACCGCCACCGACAGCACGCGCTTCGCCACCTTCTGGCCGATGACGTAATCGTCGAGGACCTTGCAGATCTCCTGCGGCGTCGGCACGCCGTCCGACGACTTGACCAGATTGCTCTTGGTCTCCTCGCGGATGATGTCCATGCAGAGCTCGACGCATTCGTCGCAGATGAACACGGTGGGACCCGCGATCAGCTTGCGAACCTCGTGCTGGCTCTTGCCGCAGAACGAGCAGTAGAGGGTGTTCTTCGCGTCGCCGCTCGTCTTGCTCATCGTCCGCCTCCGGCTTTCGCCCTCAAGTTCCCGCACGCTCCCCGATCAGGATCGCGGCGCCGCACGCGACGCCGACCATAGGACATGCATGTCGCGGCAATTACAAGTCCCGAAGCGCCGGCGTTCACGGGCCGGCGCCCGGTCCGTCAAGGGACGGCTCAGGCAGCCTTGGCCTCGCCGAGCGGACGCTTCTCGACGATCTCGTCGATCAGCCCCCATTCCTTGGCGTCCTGCGGCGTCATGAACCGGTCGCGCTCCAGCGCCTGCTCCACCGCCTCGTAGGTCTGGCCGGTGTGCTCGACGTAGATCTGGTTGAGCCGCTCCTTGAGCGCAAGCGTCTCGCGGGCGTGGATCATGATGTCGGTCGCCTGGCCCTGGAAGCCGCCCGAGGGCTGGTGGACCATGATCCGGCTGTTCGGCAGCGAGAAGCGCATCCCCTTCGCGCCGGCGGTGAGCAGGAGCGAGCCCATCGACGCGGCCTGGCCGACGCAGAGCGTCGAGACCGGCGGGCGGATGTACTGCATCGTGTCGTAGATCGACAGCCCCGACGTCACCACGCCGCCCGGGCTGTTGATGTACATCGAGATTTCCTTCTTCGGGTTCTCGGCCTCGAGGAAGAGGAGCTGCGCCACGATCAGCGTCGACATGCCGTCATGGACCGGGCCGGCCACGAAGATGATCCGCTCCTTGAGCAGCCGGGAATAGATGTCGTAGGCGCGCTCGCCCCGGGCGGTCTGCTCGACCACCATCGGCACGAGGGTCATGTAGGTATCGACCGGATCTTTCATCGGGTCCTCGTTCCTTGTCCGGCGGACGAGGCCGTCGTCCCGGCGCCGCCGCTTCCGCGTTTCCTCAGCGCCCCGACACGACGCGCAACCTGCCAGATATTCCTCCCGCCGCCCGCCTACAAGACGTCGCGGCCCGGCCGGCGTCGCTCAACCTGCACGAGAACTCCGGCGACCACAAGATCGGATAAAGCTCACCCGGACCGTGGCCCGAAACGGACCGGGCGGCGCCAACCCGCGCCGCCCGGCATCAACCTGCGTAGGGCACAGGGGCCCCGCCCGCGACGTCAGACCTCGACGACGGTCTGCACGTCCTCGTCGAGCGCCTCGACGGCCTTCTGCAGCTCGTCCTTGGTCACGCTGCGGTCGGCCAGCGCGGCCAGCGTCAGGATGTGGTCGACGACCTTCTCCTCGAAGATCGGCGCGCGCAGCTGCTGCAGCGCCTGCGGGTTCTTCTGGATGAACTCCACGAACTGCCGCTCCTGCCCGGGATACTGCCGGGCTTGGGCGATCACGGCGCGCTGCATCTCCTGATCGGTGACGCCGACGTTCGCCTTGGTGCCCACGTCCGCGAGCAGGAGCCCGAGCCGCACCCGCCGCGCGGCGAGCTTGCGGTGCTCCTCGGTCGGCGAGATCGAGCCGTGGTCGTGGCCGTGGTGGTCGGGATGCTCCTCGTGCCACAGCTGGTGGGCGATCTGGTTCGCCTCGACGTCGACGAGGGTGGGCGGCAGGTCGAAGCCAACCCGCTCGTCGAGGGCGTCCATCAGCCGCCGCTTCAGCACCGCGCGCGAGGCCTGGCCGTACTCGGCCGAGAGCCGGTCGCGCACCTGCGCCTTCAGCGCCTCGAGGTCGTCCGCGCCGAAGCGCGTCGCCAGCTCGTCGTCGATCGGGGCGGGCTTCGGGGCCTTCACGCCCTTGACCGTGACGGCGAAGACCGCGTCCTTGCCGGCGAGATGCGGCGCGCCGTAGGCCTCGGGGAAGGTCACCTTCACCTCGACGTCCTCGCCCGCCTTGGCGCCGACCAGCTGCTCCTCGAAGCCGGGGATGAACCCGCCCGAGCCGAGCACCAGGGGGAAGTCCTCCGCGGCGCCGCCCTCGAACTCGACCCCGTCGATCGAGCCCTTGAAGTCGATCACCACCTGGTCGCCGTCCTTGGCCTTCGAGCCCTTCTTGCGGTCCTCGAAGACGCTCGCCGACTTCGCGAGGTTCTCCAGCGCCTCGGTCACCGCGTCGTCGTCGATCTCCGCGACCAGCCGCTCGAGCTCGATGCCGGAGAAGTCCACCGCCGGCACCTCGGGCAGCGCCTCGTAGGTCATCGAGACCTCGACGTCGTCGCCCTCCTTCCAGCCCTCGTTGGTCATCTTGACCTCGGGCTGCAGGGCCGGGCGATCGCCGGTCGCCTCGAAATGGTCGCGCACCGCGCTGTCGATGGCGTCCTGCATGGCCTCGCCGAGCACGGACTTGCCGAACATCTTCTTCATCAGCGCCGCCGGGGCCTTGCCCTTGCGGAAGCCCTTCATCTGGAAGTCCTTGCGGGCCTCCTCGAGCTTCGCCGTCACCTTGGCCTCCAGCTCGGACGCCGGCACCGTGATGGCGTAGCCCCGCTTCAGGCCTTCGTTCAGGGTCTGCGTGACCTGCATTCCGTCTTCCTCGTCGCCTCGAATCTGGTGCGGGCGGAGGGTCTCGAACCCCCACGCCTTTCGGCGCCAGAACCTAAATCTGGTGCGTCTGCCAATTCCGCCACGCCCGCGGACGGGACCCGCCGCGGCCCCGGCTGAGGGGGCTTCCTAGCAGAGGCCCGAAGGGCGCGCGAGCGAAAAAAGCCGCGGCACGGACGCGGCCGCCCGTCGCCTCCGCCGGACCCGGCCGCGGGCGCCGCGGCGCGCTGCGGAGCCGCCGGCGCCGAGGGGAGGCCTTCACGACCTGCCCCTTGAATATGCAGATTGACTAATTTTCGCACAATGTTCAGAGATTCCCGGCCGCCGGTCGCGCAGCGCGCCGGGGGCCGAATTGCAACCCCCCGGTCAAGCTGGTCACAAGGCCTGACTTCGGAAGACCGGTCTTCACCGACCCAAGGCAGGGAGCCCGCCGCTCATGAAGAAGATCGAGGCGATCATAAAGCCGTTCAAGCTCGACGAGGTGAAGGAGGCGCTCCAGGAGATCGGCATCCAGGGCCTCAGCGTCACCGAGGCCAAGGGCTTCGGCCGCCAGAAGGGCCATACCGAGCTCTACCGCGGCGCCGAGTACGTCGTCGACTTCCTGCCGAAGGTGAAGATCGAGGTCGTGCTTCCCGACGAGCAGGTCGACGCCGCCGTCGAGGCGATCATCAACGCCGCCAAGACCGGCAAGATCGGCGACGGCAAGATCTTCATCGTGCCCGTCGAGCAGGCGATCCGCATCCGCACCGGTGAGGAAGGCAACGACGCCCTCTGACGCCGCCCGCGTTCCGAACCAAACGAAGCCCACAAGCACCAGGAAACCCAGATGGCCGACAAGAACTCGGTTCTCCAGCAGATCAAGGACGAGGAGATCGCCTACGTCGACGTGCGCTTCTGCGACCCGCGCGGCCGGCTCCAGCACGTCTCCGTCATCTCCGACATCGTCGACGAGGACTTCTTCGACGAGGGCTTCATGTTCGACGGCTCGTCGATCGCCGGCTGGAAGTCGATCGACCAGTCCGACATGAAGCTCATGCCGGACCCGTCCTCGGTCTATGTCGACCCGTTCTACGCCGAGAAGACGCTCTGCGTGCATTGCACCGTGCTCGAGCCGGACACCAACGAGCCCTATTCCCGCGACCCGCGCGGCACGGCCCAGAAGGCCGAGGCCTACCTCAAGTCCTCCGGCGTCGGCGACGCCGCCTATTTCGGCCCTGAGGCCGAGTTCTTCCTCTTCGACGACGTCCGCTACCAGGTCGCCCCCAACAAGGTCAGCTTCCAGATCGACGCGGTCGACGCCGCCTGGAACACCGACACCGAATACGAGATGGGCAACATGGGCCACCGGCCCGGGGTCAAGGGCGGGTATTTCCCGGTGAACCCGACCGACAGCGCCCAGGACATCCGCGCCGAGATGCTCTCGACGATGAAGCGGATGGGCATGAAGGTCGACAAGCACCACCACGAGGTGGCCTCGCCCCAGCACGAGCTCGGCCTGATCTTCGGCGGCCTGACCGAGCAGGCCGACAACATCCTGAAGTACAAGTACGTCATCCAGAACGTCGCCGCCGCCTACGGCAAGACCGCGACCTTCATGCCGAAGCCCTACTACGGCGACAACGGCTCGGGGATGCACGTCAACATGTCGATCTGGAAGGGCGGCAAGCCGCTCTTCGCCGGCGACAAGTACGCCGACCTCTCCCAGGAGGCGCTCTGGTACATCGGCGGCATCCTGAAGCACGCCAAGACCCTCAACGCCTTCACCAACCCGGGCACCAACAGCTACAAGCGGCTGATCCCCGGCTTCGAGGCCCCCGTCCTGCGCGCCTACTCCGCCCGCAACCGCTCCGGCTGCGTCCGCATCCCGTGGACCGAGAGCCCGAAGGCCAAGCGCGTCGAGGCCCGCTTCCCCGACCCCTCGGCCAACCCCTACCTCGCCTTCGCCGCGCTCCTGATGGCCGGCATCGACGGCATCAAGAACAAGATCGACCCGGGCGAGCCCTCGGACAAGGACCTCTACGACCTGCCCCCGGAGGAGTTGGCCGCGATCCCGACGGTCTGCGGCTCGCTCCGCGAGGCCCTCGAGTGCCTGGCCGCCGACCACCAGTTCCTGCTCGCCGGCGACGTCTTCACCAAGGACCAGATCGAGGGCTTCATGGCCCTGAAGTGGCAGGAAGTCTACGCCTTCGAGCACATGCCGCATCCGATCGAGTACCAGATGTACTTCTCCTGCTGACGCCTTCCCGCGTCGGAAATCCGAGGGGCGGCGCATCGCGCCGCCCCTTTCCGTTCCGGGCCGTCCTCGTCTACCCTCGGCGCCGCCGCCCCCGCCGAGGTCCCGCGATGCCCGCCCTGACCGTCACGAGCTTCGCCGCCTTCGCCAACCTCGTCGTCGCCGGCTGCAAGCTAGCGACGGGCGAAAGCCCCGTAGACCGACTCAAGGCCCTCGCCGACATCGCCACCGGCGCCAAATCCCTCGACATGGCCTTCCGCGCCACCGGCCTCGCCGCCGTCTCCGCCGGGATGGCCCGCGTCGCCGAGGACCACGCCCGCCGCGCCACCCATCCCGGCCCCGCCCGCGACGACGCGATCGCGCTCTTCTGGCAGGTCGCCCCCGCCGCCTTCGCCGACCCGTCCGTCTTCGCCGCCGCCCACCTTGACCCCGCCCTCACCGCCGACCGCATGGTCGCCGCCATCAAGGCCTCCCCCCACGCCCGCGACTTCTCCGCCACACCCCTCCCCGAGCAATTCTTCCGCGCGGTCGCCCTCGCCACCCTCCGGGTGATGTTCGATCGGAAGGACGTGGTGGACGCCCTCTCCCCCGCCCTCTGGCGCGTATCGCTCCAGACCACCGCCGCGATCAAGGACGATACCGGCGCAATCCGGGAGGATACGTCCGAGCTCCTCGCACTGATGCGCCGCATGGCCGGAACGCAGGAAGCCGAGGCCGCTCACGCCGCAGGCGTCACTCAGGAGAACATCCTCCTCCTCGCCCGGCGCATCGCCCCCGATGTCCCCGACCTCGAGGGAGCCTTCGCCGAGTTGAAACGCGCCGTGGAGATCGCCGCCGAGGTCCAGACCCGGGGCCATGCAGGCTCCAACACCGGTGACTTCGTCGACGCGGTCCTCGCCCGCATGGCCGCCCTCTCGGCCGAGGGCCGGGACGACGAGGCCGCCGCCGAGGCCGACCGCGCCTTCGCCGAATGGCAGGAGCGCCAGCAGCTCGAACGCCAGAAGGGCCACGCCCTCCTCGAAGCAGGTCTCCGCGCCGACCTCCTCCGCCGCGACGCGCGGTCGGCGGCCCGGCGCATCGTCCAGCGCATCGAGATCGAGACGCCCGATCCGGCGTCGATATTCGACGCCCTACGGCGCGAACGGGACGAATGGTACGTCCGCGGCCGGGACAAGGCCCTCAACCTCGACCTCGACGTTTCGATCGAGCTCGCCCGGCTTTCGGTCGGCCGCGCCAAGGATCGGGATCAAACCGGCGCGGGACTGAACAAGCTCGGCCATGCGCTCGCGAGGCTCGGCGCGCGCGAGAGCGGCACGGCGCGACTGGAGGAGGCGGTCGCCGCCTACCGCGCCGCGCTGAAGGAATACGCCCGCGACCGCACGCCGCTCGACTGGGCCCGGACCCAGAACAACCTCGGCGCTGCGCTCCGGACGCTGGGCGCGCGCGAGAGCGGCACGGCGCGGCTGGAGGAGGCCGTCGCCGCCTACCGCGCCGCGTTGGAGGAATACGCCCGCGAGCGCGCGCCGCTCGACTGGGCCCGGACCCAGAACAACCTCGGCGCTGCGCTCCGGACGCTGGGCGAGCGCGAGAGCGGCACGGCGCGGCTTGAGGAGGCCGTCGCCTCCTGCCGCGCCGCGCTGGAGGAATACCCCCGCGACCGCACGCCGCTCGACTGGGCCCGGACCCAGAACAACCTCGGCGCTGCGCTCCGGACGCTGGGCGAGCGCGAGAGCGGCACGGCGCGGCTGAAGGAGGCCGTCGCCGCCTGCCGCGCCGCGCTGGAGGAGCGCACCCGCGACCGCACGCCGCTCGGCTGGGCCATGACCCATAACAACCTCGGCGCTGCGCTCCAGACGCTCGGCGAGCGCGAGAGCGGCACGGCGCGGCTGAAGGAGGCCGTCGCCGCCTACCGCGCCGCGCTGGAGGAACGCACCCGCGACCGCATGCCGCTCGACTGGGCCATGTCCACCGGCAACCAGGGCGTTGCGCTCAGGCTGCTCGCCGAGCGGACCTCGGACGCCGCAATGGCGAAGCTGGCGCTCGACCAGATCGTCGCGGCCGAGGCGGAGATGCGCGCCGGCGGCCACCTCGTCGGCGCCGACTTTTGCGCCGCCCAGATCCCGGAAGCGCAAGTGCTGGCCGCGCGCCTGGCCGCGCCCTGACCGACATCGCCATGAGCCCTTACCCGACCCTCCGCGCCGAGGCCCCCGCCGACCACGCGTCCATCCGCGCGCTCACCGACGACGCCTTCGCCGGCGCCGCCCATGCCTCCGGCACGGAGGGCGCCATCGTCGACGCCCTGCGCGAGGCCGGGGCGCTCGCGCTCTCCCTCGTCGCCGAGGAGGGCGGCGCGATCGTCGGCCATGTCGCCTTCTCCCCCGTCGCCATCCCGGGGGCG
Source organism: Amaricoccus sp. (assembly GCF_017993425.1). GTDB lineage: Bacteria > Pseudomonadota > Alphaproteobacteria > Rhodobacterales > Rhodobacteraceae > Amaricoccus. Next base: position 41,519 of record NZ_JAGOMQ010000009.1, on the reverse strand, counting down.
GCGGGTTGGTTCGGCCTCGGCCCGGTCGCGGTCCGCCCCGACCGGCAGGGCCGGGGCATAGGCGCCGCGCTGATCCGCGACGGCCTCGCCCGGCTGGAGGCCATGGGCGCGCAGGGCTGCGTCCTCCTCGGCGACCCCGGCTACTACCGCCGCTTCGGCTTCGCGCCCGATCCCCGCCTGCGCTTCGAGGGCGCGCCGCCCGAATACTTCCTCCGCCTCGCCTTTCCCGGCGCGGCGCCGGCGGCAGGCGCGGTCGCCTTCCATGCCGCCTTCCACGCGGCCTGACGTTCGTTAACCCCTCAATCCCGACAATTTCTGTAGCAAACCGGATTCCAGCCGCTTTCCAGCCCGATTCCAGCCACAGCAAAACGCCGTAAACCTCTCTCCCTTTGACGCATTCCCGTCTGCGCCAAGGCGACGTGCTCAAAAGGACCAGATCGACGGCTTCATGGCGCCGAGCGGCCCGGGCGGCGGGCGCGGGGGGCCGGGCGGGAGAGGCCGTCGAGGATGGCGCAGTCGGCGCGGGCGTCGCCGTGGCAGCGGCTGACCAGCGGCGCGAGGGCGGCGCGCATGGCGGCGAGCTCGGCGATCTTGCGGTCGATCTGGGCGAGGTGGGCCTCGACCAGTTGCTTGACGTCGGCGCTGGCGCGATCGGCGTCCTCGTTGAGCGCCATGAGCGCGCGGCATTCCTCGATCGAGAAGCCGAGCGAGCGGGCGCGGCCGAGGAAGGCGAGGCGGTCAACGTCGGCCTCGGCGAAGGCGCGGTAGCCGTTGGCCCCGCGGCGGGGCCGGACGAGGCCGATCTCCTCGTAGTAGCGGATCGTCTTGGGGGGCAGGCCGCTCCGCTCCGCCACGTCGCCGATGTTCATCGTCCCGCCCCTTGACCTTCCAGTTGCTGGAAACCGCATATGGGGCAGGCAACGGGAATTTGCGAGGCCTGCCATGGATGCGTCCACCCTTCCGACCGAAGCCGTCGTGCGCGATCCGGTCTGCGGCATGGTCGTGGATCCCGCGGCCGGCAAGCCGACGCACGAGCACGGGGGCCGGGTCTTCCACTTCTGCTGCGAGGGCTGCCGGAAGAAGTTCGCGGCGGAGCCGGAGGCGTGGCTGGCCGCGGCGGATCCGGTCTGCGGGATGAAGGTGGACCGGGCGAGCGCGCGGCATTTTGCGCGGGTGGCGGGGGAGAAGCATTATTTCTGCTCGGCGCGGTGCCGGGAGCGGTTCGAGGCGGATCCGGCGGCCCATGCCGCGGGGCGGCCGGCGCCGGCGGCGATGCCGGAGGGGACGGTCTATACCTGCCCGATGCATCCGGAGATCGAGCAGGTCGGGCCGGGGGATTGCCCGATCTGCGGCATGGCGCTGGAGCCGAAGGGGGTTCCGGCGGCGGATGCGGGGCCCAATCCGGAGCTGGTCGACTTCCGGCGGCGGTTCCGGGTGGGGGCGGCGCTGACCGTGCCGCTGGTGCTCATCGCGATGGGGCCGATGGTCGGGCTGCCGGTCGGGGCGTGGCTGGGCGGCGCGGCGCGGTGGCTGGAGCTGGCGCTGGCGACGCCGGTGGTGCTGTGGTGCGGCTGGCCGTTCCTGGTGCGGGGCTGGCGGTCGTTCCGGACGTGGCGGCTCAACATGTTCAGCCTGATCGGGATGGGGGTCGTCGCGGCCTATGGCTTCAGCGTCGTGGCGACGCTGGCGCCGGGGCTGTTCCCGGACGGGTTCCGCGACCACCACACCGGGCAGGTCGGGGTCTATTTCGAGGCCTCGGCGGTGATCGTCGTGCTGGTGCTGCTCGGGCAGATGCTGGAGCTCGGGGCGCGGGAGCGGACGGGTTCGGCGATCCGGGCGCTGATGGACCTCGGCGCGAAGACGGCGCGGGTGGTGCGGGCCGACGGGAGCGAGGCGGAGGTTCCGCTCGAGGCGGTCGTGGTCGGCGACCGGGTGCGGGTGCGGCCGGGCGAGAAGGCGCCGGTGGACGGCGTGGTGGTCGAGGGGCGCTCGGCGGTCGACGAGTCGATGCTGACCGGCGAGCCGGCCCCGGTGGAGAAGGGGCCGGGCGACCGGGTGACCGGGGCGACGATCAACGGGACGGGGACCCTGGTAATCGAGGCGGAGCGGGTCGGGCGCGACACGGTGCTGGCGCAGATCGTGGAGATGGTGGCGGCGGCGCAGCGGTCGCGGGCGCCGGTGCAACGGGTGGCCGATGCGGTGGCGGCGTGGTTCGTGCCGGCGGTGATCGCGGTGGCGGTCGTCGCCTTCGTCGCCTGGGCGGTCTGGGGACCGACGCCGGCGCTGGCCTACGGGCTCGTCGCGGCGATCTCGGCGCTGATCGTGGCCTGTCCCTGCGCGCTGGGGCTGGCCACGCCGATGTCGATCATGACGGCGACGGGGCGGGGGGCGCAGGCGGGGGTGCTGGTCCGCGACGCCGCGGCGCTGGAGGGGCTCGCGGGCGTCGACACGCTGGTCGTCGACAAGACCGGGACGCTGACCGAGGGTCGGCCGGCGCTGGCGGCGGTGCTGCCGGAGGCGGGGTTCGGGGAGGCGGAGGTGCTGGCGGTGGCGGCGGCGCTGGAGCGGGGCTCGGAGCATCCGCTGGCCGAGGCGATCCTGCGCGGGGCCGAGGCGCGGGGCGCGCTGCCGGAGGCGGCGGGGGACTTCGAGGCGGTGACGGGCAAGGGGGTGCGGGGCGTCGTCGGCGGGCGGTCGGCGGCGATGGGGAACGAGAGCCTGCTGGCGGAGCTCGGGCTCGCCGCGCCGGCCTCGGCGGAGGCGGACGCGCGGCGGGACCGGGGCGAGACGGTGATGTACCTCGCGGTGGACGGGCGGCTCGCCGGGCTGGTCGCGGTGGCGGACCCGGTCAAGGAGACGACGCCGGCGGCGCTGGCGGCGCTCAGGGGGCTCGGGCTTCGGATCGTGATGGCGACCGGCGACGGCGAGCGGACGGCGCGGGCGGTGGCGGCGCGGCTCGGGATCGAGGAGGTGCGGGCCGGCGCGCTGCCGGAGGACAAGGCGCGGCTGGTGCGGGAGCTGCAGGCCGAGGGGCGGCGGGTCGCGATGGCGGGCGACGGGGTCAACGACGCGCCGGCGCTGGCGCAGGCGGATGTCGGGATCGCGATGGGGACCGGGGCCGACGTGGCGATCGAGAGCGCCGGGATCACGCTGGTGAAAGGCGACCTGCGGGGGATCGTGCGGGCGCGGCGGCTGGCGGCGGCGACGATGCGCAACATCCGGGAGAACCTGTTCTTCGCGCTGGTCTACAACGCCGCCGGGGTGCCGATCGCGGCGGGGGCGCTCTATCCGTTCCTCGGGATCCTGATCTCGCCGATGTTCGCGGCGGCGGCGATGAGCCTGTCCTCGGTCTCGGTCATCGGCAACGCGCTGCGGTTGAGGCGGGTGAGGCTCGACGGATGAGCGAGCGTGTCCACGCGTGAACAGGGGTCAAGCCATTGATTTTACGTGATGCGATGCACGAACATGCACGTTTCTGCACGATCTTGCCGGGTTTGTTCCGACGCCAGGGGAGTGACGAATGCGGTGGGGACGGCGCGCGCCGGGGCGACCCGGACGACCTGCGGGCGGCCGGCAGCCGTGGGGGGACCGAGGGGGGCGGCGTCCTTCGGCCAGGACATGTCCGGCATCGGATGAGGCGGCCGTGGGGGGCCGGAGCCCGGTCGGCCTCCCTGTCCTTGCCGGGCGATTCGCTCCGGAAACCGGGCGTGACCGCGCCGTCCCTTGCACGGCCCGCGGCCGATCCCCGCCATCGCGGCGGATCGGCGCGTCGGCCGCGGCCGGCGGCGACGCTCTCCCATCTTCGCAAGTCACGACGACGCGCGTTGCCACCTCGACCACGGCGGTCGTAGACTTTCGCATCGGCGAGGCTGGTTCGCCGCTGCGAAGTCAGGGCGCGCTTGTTCCAATCCGCTTCTCATTTTGCGCCACAACCCGCGCGGCTGCCGCCGGGTCGGGCGGCGTCGATGATCTCGGTGACGGCGCTGGCCGGCGTGCCGGCGCTGGTGCGCGAGAGCTTCGGGGAGAAGGTGCTCCAGCACGCCAACCGGGCGGCGATGCTCGACATCGAGCTGATCGAGGACCGCGACTGCTTCATCCCGCATGCGACGATGACGGCCTTCCTCGCCGAGGTGGAGCGGCGGTCGGGCGAGGACGTCGGCCTGCTCTGTGCGCCGCACCTGAGCCTCGGGACCTACGGCTGCTGGGGCGAGTACGTGCTCGGCGGCGCGACGCTCGGGGAGGCGACGGGGCGCGCCGCCGCGGGGATCGGCTATCACAGCCGCGGCGACCGGGCGGCGCTGTCGGTCCGGGGCGGGGTGGCGCGGATCGCCTATCTGAGCGCGGCGCGGGGGCGGCCCGGCTATGCCCATGTGGCCACGGGCGCGGCCGGAGTGATCGTCAACCTCTGCCGGAGCTGGGCGCCGCCGGGGTGGCGGCCGCTCGGGGTCGAGCTCGACATTCCGCGCCCCGCCGCGCCGGGCCGGTACGAGGAGGCGTTCGGTTGCGCGGTGCGCTTCGACGCGCCGGCGATCGCCGTCCGGTTTCCGGCGAGCCTGCTCGCGGCGGAGCGGGCGGCGAGCGCGGCGGGCCGCCGGGTGCTGACGCTGGCCGACGTCGGGCGGGCCCGGCTGGAGCCGGCGAGCCGGGACGACCTCATGGGCGTGGTGACGGCGCATGTCTGGTCGCAGGTGCTGGCCGGGGCGGTCTCGCTCGACGCCGTCGCGCAGGCGATCGACGTCAGCACGCGGACGCTGCAGCGGGAGCTGCGCCAGCGCGGCACGGACTTCCGCAGCCTCCGGGACGCGATCAGGATGCAGCGCGCCCGGGAGCTGCTGCGGGGCTCGGGGATCCCGGTCACCGAGATCGCGGCGGAGCTCGGCTATTCGACGCCGTCGAACTTCGCGCGGGCGTTCCGCAAGGCGGTGGGGGTGGCGCCGGACGCGTTCCGCTGAGGGGGGCGGGGCCTTTTGCTGCCGGGCTCGCTTGATCTGTTCCGTTTGGCCGGCGGAATCGACAGGTCCGGGCGTGCCGAAGTTGATCGGGGGAGAATGACGGAGTAAAGAGAATTGCGGGCGTGCCTGCCTGTGCCCGGAATTTGCGCGCAAATATATTTCGAAATATTTTGAATATGAACGGTAAAAATCATTGCATCGTTATCAGCGCCGCATTTCGCGGCGCCGTGCGACTCACTTCGAGGTTCCGCCGTCCCTGCTCCGGCCGCTCCGCGTCGAGCCGGGTGACATGCGCATGTCACCCGGCGGGCGGCGTCGCGGGACGGACCTTGCCGCTCGGGAGGGGCGGCGACGCGGGGAGGGAAGGTCGGGAGCTGAACGCCGAAGCTGGTATCACACGCCGAGGCGGTCGCGGAGGCCGTACCACCACGAGCCCATGACGGAATAGGGGACGCGCAGGGCCTGGCCGCCGGGGAAGGGGACCCAGGGCATCGCGGCGAAGACGTCGAAGCGGGACGTGTCGCCGTCGATCGCCTCGGCGAGGATGCGGCCGAAGGCGTGGGTGCCGGTGACGCCGTGGCCGCTGTCGCCGTGGCCGAAGTAGACGTTGGCGTTCAGGCGGCCGATCTGCGGGACGCGCGTGTAGGAGAGCGCGAAGTTGCCGCTCCAGGCGTAGTCGATCTGCACGCCGCGGAGCTGGGGGAACACCTTGTCGAGGTTGGGGCGGAGCTTCGCCACGATGTCCTTCGGGTCGGTGCCGCCGTAGACGGTGCCGCCGCCGAAGAGCAGGCGCTTGTCGGCGGAGAGGCGGTAGTAGTCGAGGATCCAGCGCACGTCCTCGACGCAGGCGTCGCCCGGCAGCAGGGACTGCGCGAGCTCCTCGCCGAGCGGCTTCGTCGCCATGATCTGGGTCGAGACCGGCATGACCCTCGGGGCGAGCGCCGGCACGACCGCGCCGAGATAGGCGTTGCCGGCGAGGACGAGGATGCGGCTGGCGATCGAGCCCTGGGCGGTGCGCAGGACGGGGCGGGGCGCGGCGACGTCGGCGGCGATCACCGGGGAATGCTCGTAGATCACGCCGCCGTTCCGCTCGAGGGCGGCCGCCTCGCCGAGGGCGAGGTTCAGGGGGTGGATGTGGCCGCCGGTATGGTCGACCGCGCCGCCGACGTAGAGGTCGGAGCGGACGTAGTCGCGCAGGCGGGCGCGGTCGAGCAACTCCTGGTTGCGGAGGCCGAAGCTCTCCCACACCGCGATGCGCTCGCGCAGGCCGCGCAGGTGCGCCTCGGTGAGCGCGACGAAGACGTTGTCGTTCTTGAGGTCGCAGCGGATGTCGTAGTCGCGGACCCGGGCGCGGATGATCTCGCCGCCTTCCTGGACCATGCCGGCGACGAAGCTGGCGGCGTCGCGGCCGTAGCGGCGCTCGATGGTCTGGAGGCTGGCGTTGAAGCCGTTGACGATCTGGCCGCCGTTGCGGCCCGAGGCGCCCCAGCCGACGCGGGCGCCCTCGACGACGGCGACGCGGTAGCCCTTCTCGGCGAGGTGGAGGGCGGTCGAGAGGCCGGTGTAGCCGGCGCCGAGGACGCAGACGTCGGTCTCGAGGTCGCCGCGGAGCGGGGGGCGGTCGGGCGCGGGGTTGGCGGAGGCGGCGTAGTAGCTCGGCGCGTGGGCGCCGTCGCCGGCGTAGGACGGGGCGGCGGCCATCACACCACCTCGAGGTAGCTGTGGTACTCGAAGTCGGTGACGTTCTCGGAGAAGCGCCGCAGCTCCTGGCGCTTGCATTCGAGGAGCATCCGCTGGAGGCGGCGCGAGTAGATCTGCGGGATGTGCGGGCCGTCCTCGAAGGCGTCGAGGGCGGAGGCCCAGTCGGGCGGGAGCTGCGGCAGGTCCTGGGCGTAGGCGTTGCCGGCGATGGGCGCGGGCGGGGCCAGCTCCTGCTCGATGCCGATCAGCGCGCCGCCGAGGACCGAGGCGAGGACGAGGTAGGGGTTGGCGTCGGCGCCGGCGACGCGGTGCTCGATGCGCCGCGCCCGCGGCGAGCCGCCGGGGATGCGGATCGAGACGGTGCGGTTCTCGTAGCCCCAGGCGACGGTGGTGGGCGCGTGGGCGCCGGGGCGGAGGCGGCGGTAGGAGTTCTCGTGGGGCGCGAAGGTGAGCGCACATTCCTGCATGGTGGCGAGGAGGCCGGCGACGGCGTGGCCGAGGACCGGAGTTCCGGCGTCGCCGCCGTCGTCGAAGACGTTGCGGCCCGCGGCGTCGAGCAGCGAGAAGTGGACGTGCATCCCGCTGCCGGCGCGGAAGCCGTAGGGCTTGGCCATGAAGGTGCCGGCGAGCCCGTGCTGGCGGGCGATGCCGCGGACCAGGCTCTTGAAGTGGACCGCGTCGTCGGCGGCGCGGAGCGCGTCGGGGACGTGGGTCATGTTGATCTCGAACTGGCCGGCGCCGTTCTCGGAGATCGCTGCGTCGGCCGGGATGCCCTCGACGGCGCAGGCGGCGTAGATGTCGTTCAGGAGCGCGTCGAAATGATGCAGCTCGTCGAGGGAGAGCACGCCGTCGGAATCGAGCCGCTTCCCGGAAAGCGGCGAGCGCGGCGGCTGCGGCGTGGTCTCGGTCGGGTCGACGAGGTAGAACTCCAGCTCGACGGCCACGACCGGGGTGAGGCCGAGGCGGCGGTAGCGCTCGACCACGGCGGCGAGCGCCCGGCGCGGGTCGCCCTCGAAGGGGCGGCCGTGCTCGTCGGACATCCAGTAGTGGACGAGGCCCGAGGGCTTGCTGGTCCAGCTGATGTCGAGCGGGTCGCGCCCGGTGGGCTCGCAGACGCCGTCGGAATCGCCGGTCTCGAAGACGAGGCCGCTGTTCTCGATGTCCTCGCCCCAGATGTCGACGTTCATGATGGAGAGCGGCATGCGGAGGCCGCTCGCGCCGAGCTTGCGGGCGCTCGCGACCGGCAGGCGCTTGCCGCGCAGCTGGCCGTTGAGGTCGCAGACGCAGGCGAACACGCTCTCGATGTCCGGCCGCTCGTCGAGCCAGGCGGCGATGTCGACCATGTTCCCGGGATCCCTCTGGTTTCCGCCCTGTCTAGCCGGGGCGCGGCGGTTTTGCACGCCTGTCGGGCGCGGGTCAGCTGCCGGGGACGCGGAGCGCGACGGCGCGGGTGGGGACCTGGTCGTCGCTGCCGGGCATCGAGTGATAGGGCGGGGTCTCGTCGAGGAGGGCGAGGCCGAGGGCGGCGATGCGGGCGGCGAAGGCGGGCCAGATCGTCTCCTTGACGGTGAGGACGATGACGCCGCCGGGCCTGACGGCGCGGGCGAGCGCGTCGAGCCCCTCGGCGCCGACATGGCCGGTGGTGAAGACGCCGGTGGCGATGGCCGCGGCGTAGGCGCCGTCGGCGAAGGGGAGGGGGCCGCCGAGCGCGGCGCGGTGCAGCGCGCGGTAGCAGCCCTTGCGGCGGGCGACGGCGAGCATCCCCTCGGAGAGGTCGAGCGCGTCGGCGACGGGGAAGCCGACGAGGCCGAGCCATTCGCCGACGAGCCCCGTCCCGGCGCCGGCGTCGAGGACGGGCGCCGCACCGCGGGGCGCGTGGCGGGCGAGGAGCGCGAGGCCGATCGCCGGATGGCGGTAGCCGAGGCGGCGCATGTCGGCCTCGTAGCCCTCGGCCCAGTCGTCGTAGGCGCGCGTGATCTCGGAGGCGCTGGCGGCGCCGTAGACGGCGTCGAGCTTTTCGGTCATCGGCTTCCCTCGCGATTGACGCCGCGCCCGGCATCATACTCACTCCGCGGGGAGGAGGACCAGATGGAGCCAGAGCAGGAGCTGGAGCCGGCCGCGGCCCTCGCAAGCATTCCGGGCCGGGAGCGCCTCGCCGGCGCGCCGGTGGCGCGGCTCGGCGGGCTGACGAACCGGGTCTTCCGGGTGGGCGAGGGCGCGGAGGCGGTGGCGCTGCGGCTGCCGGGCAGGGGGACGGAGGCCTATATCGACCGCGCCGCCGAGGCGGTGAACGCCCGGGCCGCGGCGGCGGCGGGCGTGTCGCCCGAGGTGCTGCATTTCGGCGCGGACGGGGTGATGCTGACGGCCTACGTTCCCGACGCCGCGACGATGACGCCCGAGCTCTTCGCCGCGCGGTCCGGCGCGGTGGAGCGGGCGGCGCGGGCGTTCCGGCGGCTCCACACGACCGCGGCGCCCTTCGCGGGCCGGTTCGAGCTCTTCGCGATGATCGACGAGTATCTCGGCCATCTCGACCGGCTGGGCGCGAGCCTGCCGGAGGGATACCACGACGTGGTGGCGGAGGCGGGCCCGGTGCGGGCGGCGCTGGCGGCGCGGCCGGCGGCGCTCGCGCCCTGCCACTGCGACCCGCTCTGCGAGAACTTCCTCGATGCGGGCGACCGGATGTGGATCGTCGACTGGGAATACGCCGGCAACAACGACCCGATGTGGGATCTGGGCGATCTCTCGGTGGAGGGCGGGTTCGACGCCGGCATGGATGCGCGGCTGCTGGCCGCCTATCTCGACCGCGCGCCGACGGCGGCCGAGGCGGGGCGGATGACGATCTACAAGGCGATGTGCGACCTCCTGTGGACGCTCTGGGGCCTGATCCAGCACGCGAACGGCAATCCGGCGGACGATTTCTGGGCCTATAGCCTCGGGCGATTCGAGCGCTGCCGGGCGCTGATGGCGGATCCGCGCTTTGCGGAGGCCGTGGCGGCGGTGGCGGCGGGGCGGGACTGATCGTCGCGCCGGGAGGGGCCTTGCGGCCGGCTCCGCTGCGGCGCAATATTACAGTTTCATGACACGCGTGGCCGCATCCCTCCTCTTCTCCGCCGTCCCGGCCTGCGCCGGGCGCGGGCGGCTGCGCCGGCGATGAGCGGGTCGGTCGTCCTGCTCCACCTCGCCGGGGCGGTCGCGCTGATGCTCTACGCGACGCGGATGACGCGGACCGGGGTCGAGCGGGCCTATGGCGAGCTCCTGCGGCTGCGGCTCCGGCGGGTGATGGACCGGCCGGCGATGGCGGTGCTGGTGGGCGCGGGGCTCGCGCTCGCGATGCAGAGCTCGACGGCGGTGACGCTGCTCGTGTCGTCCTTCGCCGGCTCGGGGGTGGTGGGCGGCCTTTCCGGGCAGCTCGCGGTGCGCGGGGCCGAGGTCGGCTCGTCGCTGGCGGCGAAGGTGCTGACCTTCGATCTGTCGCTCGTCGCGCCCGCGGCGCTCGTCGTCGGGACGACGCTCTTCATGGCGACGGAGCGGCGGGCGTTCCGGCAGGTCGGGCGCATCCTCGTCGGGCTCGGGCTGCTGCTCCTGTCGCTGGAGATGATCGGGGCGGCGTCGGAGCCGCTGCGCGAGAGCCGGGCGCTGCCGGGGGTGGCGGCGTATTTCGCCGGCGATCCGGTGACAGCCTACCTGATCGCGGCGGTGGTGACGTGGCTCTTCCATTCGTCGATCGCGGCGATCCTGCTCGTCGCGACGCTGTCGCGACAGGGGCTGGTCGCGCCGGATCTGGGGATCGTGCTGGTGCTGGGGGTGAACCTCGGCAGCTCGGTGATCGCGCCGATGCTGACGCGGGCCATGCCGCCGGCGGCGCGGGTGGTGCCGATCGGCAACCTGCTGATGCGGGGGCTCGGGTCGCTGGGGATGCTCGGGCTGTTCCTCGCCTTCCATCCGGGGCTCGGGTTCCTCGGCGCGGATGCGGCGGGGCGGGTGACCAACGCGCACCTGGCGTTCAACCTGGCGATCCTGGTGCTGGGCCTGCCGCTGTCGCGGCTGGTCTTCGCGGCCTCGTCGCGGCTGGTGGCGCTCGGCGCGCCGGCGGGGCCGAAGGAGGCGCTGGCGGCGCCCGAGGTCTCGGCCCTCGACGAGGCGGCGATCGGGCGGCCGTCGCAGGCGCTGGGGAATGCGACCCGCGAGGTGGTGCGGACCTGCGAGATCGTCGAGGTGATGCTGCGGGGGATCATCGAGCTCTACGAGGACGCGGACGACGAGCGGATCCGGGCGCTCGCGGCGCTCGACGACCGGCTGGACCGCAAGCATGCGGCGATCAAGCTCTACCTCGCCAAGCTCGACCCGGCCGCGTTGAGCGAGGCCGAGGCGGCGCGGCGGGAGGAGCTGCTCGGGGCCTGCATAAAGCTGGAGCAGGTGGGCGACATCATCGTGCGGAACCTGCTGGCGCTGGTGCAGAAGAAGCGCAAGCACGGGCTGGAGTTCACCCATGACGGCTGGGACGAGCTGGTGCGCTTCCATGCCGCGGTGCTGGCGACGGCGCACATGGCGTTCAACGTGCTGGTGTCGCGCGACCTGGAGACGGCGCGGCAGATCGTCGAGGACAAGGACCGGCTGCGCGACCTGGAGCGGGAGAGCAGCTCCAGCCATTTCGGGCGGCTGAGCGAGGGGGAGGCGCGGAGCCTCGAGACGAGCACCATCCATCTCGACACGATCCGCGACCTCAAGCAGATCAACTCGCTCCTCGCGGCCATCGCCTATCCGGTGCTGGAGGAGCGGGGGCTCTTGCGGGGCTCGCGGCTGCGGGCGGCGCGCTGAGCCGGGCGTCCCGGGCCGGGTGTTCACGCGTGAATATTCGCTAAGCCGTTGATTTTGCTTGAGTGGTTAATGTGGGCTTATCCGCTCGGGCACTGCACGACGGTGGAGAGGAAGCCCGGCCGGAAGCAGGTCGCGACGGTGACGACAGACGGATTTGACGCGTGGCAAATCCGTCCGCGATCGCCCCTGCGGGGGGCGAGCGCGATTCCGCGCTCGCCGGGGCGATCACGGCCGGATTGCGCGCGACGGGGAAATCTGCGCCCCCCACGGCCTCCGCGCCAACGCGCTCCGGCCGTCGGCGCGGCGAAAGCCGTGCTTTCGCTTGTCGCGCCGCAGCCTCGCGGGCAGAGCCCGCTTCGGTCGGGGCGAGCGCCGCAGCCTCGGGCGGCGACCGGCTCCTGTCGTGTAGTGTGATCCGCTCGGACACTGCACGACGGTGGAGAGGAAGCCCGGCCGGAAGCAGGTCGCGACGGTGACGCCAGACGGATTTGACGCGTGGCAAATCCGTCCGCGATCGCCCCTGCGGGGGGCGAGCGCGTTGCCGCGCTCGCCGGGGCGACCACGGACGGATTGCGCGCTACGGGGAAATCTGGACCCCCCACGGCTTCCGCGCCAACGCGCTCCAGCCGTCGGCGCGGCGAAAGCCGTGCTTTCGCTTGTCGCGCCGCAGCCTCGCGGGCGGAGCCCGCTTCGGTCGGTCGGCTATCGGCTTCATATCGTTCGGTCCATGGCGGTCGGCGCTCGCGCGCGCGCCCCGTGGATCCGGCAGGGCAGGCGGTGTGCAGTGTGACCCGCTCAGCCGCCCGGCGGGCGGCGGCGGGCGTAGAGGGCGAGGGCGGCGAGGCCGGCGGCGAGGGCGAACCAGGTCAGCGCGTAGCCGAGATGGGCGTTGCGGAAGCGCACCACGGTCAGGCCGCCGAGGGGCAGGCCGCCCGGGTTGGGCGTGGCGTCGGCGTCGATGAAGTAGGGGGCCGGGTCGAGGACGCCGCGCGCGGCGGCGATCGCGGCGACGTCGCGCGAGAACCAGCGGTCGCGGGCGGGGTCGTTGGCGCGGAGGAAGCCGCCGCCGGGCTCGCCGAGGCGGAGGAGGCCGGCGACGCGGACCTCGCCCTCGGCCTGGCCGGCGGGGCGGGTCGCCGGGTCGCGGCGGTCGGCGGGGACGAAGCCGCGGTTGACGAGGATGGTGGCGTCGCGGGTGGCGAGCGGCGTGACGATCCAGTAGCCGCGGCCCGCTTCGGTGACGGCGAGGACGGCGGTCTCGCGGTCGTGGAGGAAGCGCCCAGTGGCCTCGACGCGGCGGTACTCGTCGGCGGCGCGGGTGAGCCCGCGCCAGGCGTCGGGGCCGGGGGCGGGGACCGGGTCGGCGGCGAGGCGGGCCTCGACGCGGGCGATCAGGTCGAGCTTCCAGGCGCGGCGCTCGACCTGCCAGACCCCGAGGCCGAGGAAGAGCGCGATCGCGGCGAGGACGGCCGCGCCGGCGACGGCGCCGCGGGTGCGGGAGGTCATGCGGGGCGCGCCCGATCCGTTCCGGCGGATCGTCGTGCTGCTGGAGCCACTCGAATGACATGACGCGTGTGCGCCGGGAAAGCCAGGATCTGCGCAAGGTGACGAAGGCGCATCGGGATTGGCGCGCAAATATATTTCGAAGTATTCTGAATATGAGCGGTGGAAATCATTGCATCGTTGGCGGCGCCGCATTTCGCGGCCCCGGTCGACTTACTTTGCAGTTGCGCCGGTCCTGCCCCTGCGGCTGCGCGTCGAGCCGGGAGACATGCGCATGTCTCCCGGCGGGCGGCGTCGCGGGAGCACCCTCGCCGCCTCACTCCGCCACGGGCGCGGCGACCTCCGCGTGGGCGCCGTCCATCCCGGGCATCATGTTCCGGTTGAGGTGGAACACCACCCAGAGCGAGCCGGCGAGCGTGATGACGACGAGGACGATGGTGAAGATCGTCGAGAGCAGCAGCCAGCCGTCCTCGGCCTTGGGGGTCATGTGCAGGAAGTAGATCATGTGGACGAGGATCTGCGCCACGGCGCAGAAGAGCACGATCGCGGCGGTGTAGCCGGGGCTGGGGATCAGGCGGGTCATCACCAGGATGAATGGGATCGCCGTCAGGACCACCGCGAGCACGAAGCCGGTCATGTACTCGCGGTAGGTGCCGTGCGGCATGGCGTGGGAATCGTGCTCCTCGCCGTGCGCGCCATGGGCGTCGTGGCCGGGAGCGGTGTCGGTGTGGCCGGCGCTCATCGCAGCACTCCCAGCAGGTAGACGAAGGTGAAGACGCCGATCCAGACGAGGTCGAGGAAGTGCCAGAACAGCGACAGGCAGCTGATCCGGCGCTGGTTGGCGGCGATCAGGCCACGGCGGCGGACCTGCACCATCAGGGTGATCAGCCAGACGATGCCGAAGGTGACGTGCAGCCCGTGGGTGCCGACGAGCGCGAAGAAGGCGGAGAGGAAGCCGGAGCGCTGCGGCCCGGCGCCCTCGTGGATCAGGTGGGCGAACTCGTAGAGCTCGACCGCGACGAAGCCCGCGCCGAAGGCCCCGGTGATCGCCAGCCATTTCAGGGTGTTCTTCTGGTCGCCTTGATACATCGCCAGCATGGCGAAGCCGTAGGTGATCGAGGAGATCAGGAGGAGCGTGGTGTTGAGCGCGACGATGGGGAGGTCGAAGAGGTCGCGGGGCCCGGGGCCGCCGGCGAGGCTGCCGCCGAGCGCGCCGTAGGTGGCGAAGAGCACCGCGAAGATCAGGCAGTCGCTCATCAGGTAGATCCAGAACCCGAGATGGGTGGATCCGCCTTCGGGATGGTGCGGCTCCTCGCGGAGGTGGAACTCGACCGGGGCGCCGGGGGCGTGGACGGGTGCGCTCATCGCCTCACGCCCTCCCGGCGAGCTGCCGCGTCCGCGCGGCCTCGACCGCGGTGACCTCGGCGGCGGGGATGTTGAAGTCGCGGTCGTAGTTGAAGGTGTGCCAGATCGCCGAGGCGACGATCCCGGCGAAGGAGAGGAACGCCAGCCACCAGATGTACCAGATCAGCGCCAGCGCGCAGATCGTGGCGAAGGCGGCGAGCAGCATCCCCGAGGGGGTGTTCTTGGGCATGTGGATCGGACGGAAGCCCTCCAGCGGGCGGACGTAGCCGCGCGACTTCATGTCCCACCAGGCGTCGATGCCGTGGACGACGGGGGTGAAGGCGAAGTTGTAGGCGGGCGGCGGCGAGGAGGTTGCCCATTCGAGGGTGCGGCCGTCCCAGGGGTCGCCGGTCTCGTCGCGGAGCTCGTCGCGCTTCCAGATCGAGACGCCGATCTGCACGATGAAGGCGGCGATGCCGCAGGCGACCAGCAGGGCGCCGAGCGCCGCGATCAGGAACCAGATCTGCAGGTCGGGATCGTCGAAGACGCGCATCCGGCGGGTGACGCCCATCAGCCCGAGCACGTAGAGCGGCGTGAAGGCCACCCAGAAGCCCGCGACCCAGCACCAGAACGAGACCTTGCCCCAGAACGGCTCGAGGCGGAAGCCGAAGGCCTTGGGCCACCAGTAGTAGATGCCGGCGAAGAGGCCGAAGAGCACGCCGCCGATGATGACGTTGTGGAAGTGGGCGACGAGGAAGAGCGAGTTGTGCAGCACGAAGTCGGCCGGCGGCACGGCGAGCATCACCCCGGTCATGCCGCCGATGGCGAAGGTCAGCATGAAGGCGACCGTCCACATCATCGGCAGCTCGTAGTGGATGCGGCCGTGATACATGGTGAAGAGCCAGTTGAAGATCTTCGCCCCCGTCGGGATCGAGATGATCATCGTGGCGATGCCGAAGAACGAGTTGACGCTCGCCCCGGAGCCCATGGTGAAGAAGTGGTGGAGCCAGACGATGTAGGAGAGCACCGTGATGCAGACCGTGGCGTAGACCATCGAGGAATAGCCGAAGAGCGGCTTGCGGCAGAAGGTCGCGGTCACCTCGGAGAAGATGCCGAAGGCCGGCAGGACCAGCACGTAGACCTCCGGGTGGCCCCAGATCCAGATGAGGTTGACGTACATCATCGGGTTGCCGCCGTTGTCGGCGGTGAAGAAGTTGGTGCCGACGTAGCGGTCGGCGGCGAGGAGGACGAGGGTCGCGGCGAGGACGGGGAAGATCGCCACGATCAGGACGTTGGCGCAGAGCGCCGTCCAGGTGAAGATCGGCATGCGCATCATGGTCATGCCGGGGCAGCGCATCTTCACGATGGTCACGATCAGGTTGATGCCGGAGAGCGTGGTTCCGACGCCGGCGACCTGTAGCCCCCAGATGTAGTAGTCGACCCCGACGTAGGGCGACGCGTCGATGCCGGAGAGCGGCGGGTAGGCGAGCCAGCCGGTCTGGGCGAACTCGCCGACGAAGAGCGAGGCCATGACGATGACCGCGCCGCCGACCGTCATCCAGAAGCTGAAGTTGTTGAGGAAGGGGAAGGCGACGTCGCGGGCGCCGATCTGCAGCGGCATGATCAGGTTCATCATGCCGGTGACGAAGGGCATCGCCACGAAGAAGATCATGATGACGCCGTGGGCGGTGAAGATCTGGTCGTAGTGGTGGGCGTTGAGGTAGCCCTCGGAGCCGTTGAAGGCCCAGGCCTGCTGGAGCCGCATCATCACCGCGTCGGCGAAGCCGCGGAGCAGCATGATCAGGCCAAGGATCATGTACATGATCCCGATCTTCTTGTGGTCGACGCTGGTGAACCACTCGTTCCAGAGGTAGCCCCAGAGGCGGAAATAGGTGAGGGCCGCGACGAGGGCGACGCCGCCCAGGGCGACGACGACGAAGGTGGCGAGCACGATCGGCTCGGTCGGGATGGCGGCCCAGGTCAGGCGGCCGAAGAGGAAGCTGGTCTCGGGCGCGACGAAGTGTTCAACGGCCATTGTCAGGTCCTGCCCGGCTCAGAGGGTTTCTTTGGCGTCGCCGCCGGCCGCCGGCAGGGCGGCGGGGGGCGGCGGGTCGAGCAGCACGAGGCCCTGCGGGCCGTAGTCCGCCTCGGCGTCGGCGATGGTGCAGAACGACCGGACGTAGAAGGGCGCGGTCCCGATGGCGCTGGCCTGGCGGGTCGCGTCGGGGACGGTGTTGATCGTGCCGGAGAAGCCCGTGCCGCCGCGGGCGTCGAGCGCCGTCATCTCGTCGATGCACATCCGCCCGTCCTCGACGCAGCGGTTGAGGATGCGGCGGAAGAGGTCGGGGTCGACGTCGTCGAAGCTCATGACCGGGACGTTCTCGCTCGGGGCGGCGAGCTCGCGGTAGCGGGCGAGGTCGAGGGCGCCGTCGCCGGCGATGCGGGCCTTGGCGACCCAGACGTCGAAGTCGGCCCGCTCGAGCCCGTGGAAGCGGAAGCGCATCCCGGAGAAGCCGGCGCCGCTGTAGTTGGAGGAGAAGCCGTCGTACTCGCCGGGGACGTTCATCACCGCGTGGAGCTGCGATTCCATCGCCGGCATGGCGTAGATCATCCCGGCCAGCGCGGGGACGTAGAAGGCGTTCATCACCGAGGCCGAGGTGAGCCGGAACCGGATCGGGCGGTCGATCGGGGCGGCGACGTCGTTGACGGTGGCGATGCCCTGCTCGGGGTAGATGAACAGCCATTTCCAGTCGAGCGCCACCACCTCGATCTCGAGCGGCGTCTCGTTGGCCGGCACCGGCCTGCGCTCGCCGATGTGCTCGAGCGGGCGGAACGGGTCGAGGAGGTGGGTGCCGACCCAGGTGATCGCGCCGAGGCAGATGATGATCATCAGCGGCGCCGCCCAGATCAGCAGCTCGAGCCCGGTCGAGTGGCTCCAGTCGGGCTCGTAGCGCGCCCCGCGCCTGGCGCTGTAGCGCCAGGCGAAGAAGGCGATGAGCACCATGACCGGGATGATGATGACGAGCATCAGCAGGGTGGAGGTGAGGAGCAGGTCGCGCTGGCGGGCCGCGATGTAGCCCGAGGGCGAGAGCACCACCATGTCGCATCCAGCGAGGAGGGGGACCGCCAGCAGGGCCAGGAGTTTCGTTCGTCGCATGTCGCGCCCCCTGTCCACGCACGTCCGCCCGCGCTTGGGCCGCGGGCCTGATTCCCCGTTAGCATAACCCGATGCGACAGGTATAAGGAGATTCGGATGGGCCTTTTCCGAGCAGGTCCGTCGTTTTGTGGAGGCGCTCGCGATGAGCTACGAGACGGCCGGCGCGGGCGGGGCCGAGGGCCGCCACGAGACCAGCCCCGTCGAGATCGCGGTGGGCGTGATCATCGGGCGCAGCTCGGAGTTCTTCGATTTCTTCGTCTACGCCATCGCCTCGGTGCTGGTCTTCCCGCGGGTGATGTTCCCCTTCGCCGAGCCGACGGCGGCGATGATGTGGTCCTTCGCGGTCTTTGCGCTCGCCTTCATCGCCCGGCCGTTCGGGACGCTGATCTTCATGGCGATCGACCGGCGCTGGGGGCGGGGCGTCAAGCTGACGCTGGCGCTGTTCCTGCTCGGCTGCGCCACGGCCGGCATCGCCTTCGCGCCGGATTATTCGGTGGCGGGCGGCTATGCGATCGTCATCCTCGCGACGATGCGGCTGGCGCAGGGGATCGCGCTCGGCGGGACCTGGGACGGGCTGGCGTCGCTCCTGGCGATGAACGCGCCGGAGAACAAGCGCGGCTGGTATGCGATGATCCCGCAGCTCGGGGCGCCGGTGGGGCTCTTCGTCGCGAGCGCGCTCTTCATCTACCTGATCACCGGCCTGTCGGAGCAGGACTTCCTGGAATGGGGCTGGCGGTATCCGTTCTTCGTCGCCTTCGCGATCAACGTGGTGGCGCTGTTCGCGCGGCTGCGCATCGTGGTGACGCCGGAATATGCGGCGCAGTTCGAGAACCTCGAGCTGCAACCGACGCGGGTGCGCGAGACGTTGCAGGCGGAGGGGGTCAACATCCTGATCGGCGCCTTCACGCCGCTCGCCACCTTCGCGCTCTTCCACATGGTCACGGTGTTCCCGCTGTCGTGGGTCTACCTTACCTCGGAGCACCAGCTGACCGGGTTCCTCGGGATCGAGATCGGCACGGCGTTGCTCGGCCTCGCCGCGATCATCGCCTCGGGGGCGCTGGCCGACCTGATCGGGCGGCGGCGGCTGCTGCTCGCCTGCGCCATCGCCATCGCGGTCTTCGCGCTGGTGGCGCCGGTGCTGCTCGACGGCGGGCAGGTGGGCGAGTTCCTCTACATGGTGCTGGGCTTCGCGCTGCTCGGGCTGTCGTTCGGGCAGTCCTCGGGCGCGGTGGCGTCGCGGTTCACCCGGCGGTATCGCTACACCGCCTCGGCGCTGACCTCGGATCTGGCGTGGATGTTCGGGGCGGGGTTCGCGCCGCTGGTGGCGCTGTTCCTCGCCACGCATTTCGGGCTGGCCTCGTCGGGCGCCTATCTGCTGTCCGGCGCGATCTGCACGATCATCGCGGTCTGGGTCAGCGGCCGGCTCGACGTGCAGGGCGAGTAGCGCCGGCGTGCAGGCCCCTTGAAACCGCGGCCGCGGCGGCGACATTCCTGAGCGACCCGAGCGGAGGGAGCCGGAGATGGCGACGACGGAGAAGACCTACGCGGTGACGCGGAGCGAGGCGGAGTGGCGCGCGCGGCTGACGCCCGAGCAGTATGCGGTGATGCGGGGCCACGGCACGGAGCGGCCGGGGAGCTGCGCGCTCCTGCACGAGAAGCGGGCGGGGAGCTTCGTCTGCGCCGGCTGCGACACGCCGCTTTTCGCGGGCGGGCGCAAGTTCGAGAGCGGCACCGGCTGGCCGAGCTTCAACGAGCCGGTGGCGGGGGCGGTGGAGACCACTACGGACCGCAGCTACGGCATGGTGCGGACGGAGGTGCATTGCGCGACCTGCGGCAGCCATCTCGGGCACGTCTTCCCGGACGGGCCGCCGCCGACGGGGCTGCGCTACTGCATCAACGGGGTGGCGCTGGAGTTCCGGCCGGATTGAAAGGCGTGCGTTTCGCACACGAGGGTCATGTCGTTTGATTCATTGTGAACTCATGACATTTCGACCTGCGCCGACACTAAGCCCGGCAGGAAGCGGGTCGCAACGGCGCCGTCAGACGGATTTGACCCGTGGCAAATCCGTCCGCGATCGCCCCTGCGGGGGGCGAGCGCGTCGCCGCGCTCGCCGGGGCGACCACGGACGGATGGCGCGCTACGGGGAAATCTGGCCCCCCCACGGCTTCCGCGCGCAACCGCGCTCCAGCCGTCGGCGCGGCGAAAGCCGTGCTTTCGCTTGTCGCGCCGGGCCTCGCGGGCAAGCCCGCTTCGGTCGGGCAGCTATCGGCTTCATATCGTTCGGTCCATGGCGGCTGGAGGAGAAGTGTGAATTGCTAGCCCCTCGGGGGGCGAGCGCGTTGCCGCGCTCGCCGGGGCGCTCACGGACGGATTGCGGCGACGGGGAAATCTGGACCCCTGCCGGCCTCCGCGCCAACGCGCTCCGGCCGCCGGCGCGGCGAAAGCCGTGCTTTCGCTTGTCGCGCCGGGCCTCGCGGGCAGAGTCCGCTTCGGACGAGCGGTGGACATGGATCGGGGCGGATGCGAGCGTCTGGCAGGTCAGTCGGCGCGTTCGCAGAACATAGTCGAATTCGCCCCGCTGCTCCGCTCCGAGCCGGGAGACATGCGCATGTCGCCCGGCGGGCGTCGTCGCGGGACTGACCTTGCCGCGAGGGAAGCAGAAGACGCCTCAGCCGCCCTCGGCGATGCGCAGGAGGTAGCGGCCGTATTCGGTCTTGAGGTAGGGCGCGGCGAGGTCGCGGAGGGCGCTCGCGTCGATCCAGCCCTGGTGGAAGGCGATCTCCTCGGGGCAGCCGACCTTGAGGTTCTGGCGCTCCTCGATGGTGCGCACGAAGTTGCCGGCGTCGAGCAGGCTCGCATGGGTGCCGGTGTCGAGCCAGGCGTAGCCGCGGCCCATGCGCTCGACGGTGAGCTGGCCCTCGGCGAGGTAGAGGTTGAGCAGGTCGGCGATCTCGAGCTCGCCGCGCGCCGAGGGCCGCAGCGTGGCGGCGCGCGCGGGCGCGGCGCCGTCGAGGACGTAGATGCCGGTCACCGCGAAGTTCGATTTCGGCTTCTCGGGTTTTTCCTCGATGGAGAGGACGCGGCCGTCGGCGTCGAAGGCGACGACGCCGTAGCGCTCGGGGTCGCGCACCGCGTAGCCGAACACCGTGCCGCCGGAGGGGCGGGCCGCGGCGGCGTGCAGCATCTCCGGCAGGCCGTGGCCGAAGAAGACGTTGTCGCCGAGGACCATGGTCGAGCCGGCGCCGGCGAGGAAGTCCTCGGCCAGCACGTAGGCCTGGGCGAGGCCGTCGGGCCTGGGCTGGGCGATGTAGTCGATCCGCATCCCCCAGCGGCCGCCGTCGCCGAGGAGCCGGCGGAACTGGTCCTGGTCGGCCGGCGTGGTGATGATCGCCACCTCGCGCAGGCCGGCGAGCATCAGCACCGACAGCGGATAGTAGATCATCGGCTTGTCGTAGAGCGGCAGCAGCTGCTTGGAGATCGAGTGGGTGATCGGGTAGAGCCGCGTTCCCGAGCCGCCGGCGAGCACGATGCCCTTGCGCGGGCCCTGCGGGGTTGCTGCGGTCATCACTCGCTCCATCGTCACACGCACAGGTCCGCCCGTGGCGGACCGGATCGGGTTACGAGCCGCGGGGGGCGAGGTAAAGGGACTTCGCGCGACATGGTGAGCGGCGGGCGCGGCGATGGTGGCGGATCGGCCATGGCGCGCGCGAAAAATCGCCCGCGTCGGGGGCTTCGTCTTGCAAGGGTTAACGAATGCCCTAGGCTTCGCAAAACGCAAAAGAAAATCAGGGCAGAGCCGGTACGGGATGAAGCGTCGGACGAGCAGAGCGCGCCTTGCCGCCGTTGCGGCGTCCGTGGCCATCGCCGCGACGGCGCCCGCGCAGGCGTTCTCGCTCTTCGGCATCCATCTCTGGGGCGAGCGCGAGGACCAGGAGGCGGGGTTCGAGATCATCGACCCGCTGGCCTATGACGTGCAGTTCGTGGTGACGGGCGGCGACGGCGGGCTCGAGGCGCAGCTGAAGAACGCCTCCGGGCTGTGGGCGGGGCGGGACAAGCCGGCCTCGGGGGTCGGCGGGCTCCTGTCGCGCTCGCGGGGCGACTATCGGCGGCTGCTCGCGGCGCTCTACAACCAAGCCTATTACGGGCCGGAGATCTCGATCCGGCTCGCCGGGCAGGAGGCGGCCGACCTCACGCTCGACGCGCGCCTGCCGCGGCCGACGCCGGTCGTGGTCGCCATCCGGCCCGGGCCGCGGTTCAAGTTCGGGCAGGCGGTGATCGTCAACCCGCCGCCGCGCGAGGTCGCGGAGGACGACGAGGTGGACAACGACCTCGGCGACGACTTCCGCACCGGCGCCGACGCCAACGCGGCGATCGTGGCGGCGGCGTCCTCGACGGCGATCGAGCGCTGGCGGCAGCTGAGCCGGGCCAAGGCGCGCGAGACCGACCGCTCGGTGACGGCGGACCACCCGACGAGCAAGCTCGACGTGGTGATCACCCTCGACCCCGGCCGGCCGGCGAGGTTCGGGCGGACGAGCGTCAGCGGCACGCAGCGGGTGGATCCGGGCTTCGTGGCCTACATGGCGGACCTCACCCCCGGCGACAGCTTCGATCCCGACCGGGTGAAGGCGGCCGAGGACCGGCTGGCGCGGCTCGGGGTGTTCAGCTCGATCCGGGTCGAGGAGGCGCCGGAGATCGCGCCGGACGGCACGCTCGACATGGCGGTCCGGCTCCAGGACGGCACGGCGCGGACGCTCGGCGTCGGCGCGACGCTGTCGACGATCGAGGGCGCCGGCGTCGAGGCGTTCTGGGAGCATCGCAACCTCTTCCATCGCGCCGAGCGGCTGCGCTTCTCGGCGAGCGTGACGGGCCTCGGCGTGGTCGGCGACGTGGGCGACTTCGACTACGAGGCAGGCGTGACCTTCACGCGGCCGGGGGTCATCAATCCGAACGTCGACTTCTTCGCCTCGCTGACCGGGCGGCGGCTCGATCTCGACACCTACCGCGAGGAGTCGCTGACGGCGCGGTTCGGGTTGCAGCGGACCTATGCGCGCTGGCTGAACGGCGAGATCTCGGCCTTCGCGACGCGGGCGCGGTTCGACGACTTCTTCGGGATCCGGCGCTTCCTGATGTTCGGCGTCACCGGCAAGGGCACCTACGACCGCCGCGACGACGTGATGGATCCGACGCGCGGCTACTACCTCGCGGCGGAGGCGGAGCCGTTCTACGAGGCGGAGTACGGCAACGCCGCGGCGCGGGGGACGCTGGAGGGGCGGATCTACCACGGCTTCGGCGAGGAGCGGCGCTTCGTGCTGGCGGCGCGGGCCAAGGCGGGGAGCTTCGTCGGGCCGTCCGACCGGGAGAGCCCGCCGGACAAGCTGTTCTTCGCGGGCGGCGCCGGGTCGATCCGCGGCTACGCCTATCGCTCGGTCGGCGTCGACTATACCGAGCCGGACGGCGACACCGGCGTGGTCGGCGGGCGGAGCCTCGTCGAGGGCTCGGGCGAGGCGCGGTTCCGCATCAACGACCGCTTCGGGGCCGTGGGCTTCGTCGACGCCGGCTTCGTCTCGGCCTCGTCGAGCTTCACGAGCGACGACACCGACGTGCGGGTCGGCGCCGGGGCGGGGTTGCGGTACTTCACCGGGCTCGGGCCGATCCGGCTCGACGTGGCGACGCCGATCAACCCGCGCGACGACGACGACGTGGTCGCCTTCTATGTCGGCATCGGACAGGCGTTTTGAGACGGCTCCTCGTCATCTTCGGGCTGCTTGCGCTCGTCGCCGTGGCGGCGGTCGGCCAGGACCAGACGTCCGGGCAGGACGACAACGGCTTCATCATCAACTTCATCCAGAGCCGCATCTCGGCGCCCGGCCGGGAGATCCGGCTGCAGGGGGTGAGCGGCGCGCTCTCGTCGCAGGCGCGGATCGCCTCGCTGACCGTCTCGGACGACGAGGGGGTGTGGCTTACGCTGACCGGGGTGGAGATCGACTGGACGCGGCTGGCGCTGCTCCGCCGGCGGCTCGACATCAACCGCCTCGCGGTGGAGCGGATCGACTTCGCCCGCCGGCCCGTGCCGCACGAGGCGGGGATCGCCGACCGGCTGCCGCAGCAGGCGGAGGCGCAGCCGTTCCGGCTGCCGGAGCTGCCGCTGTCGGTGCGGGTGGCGGAGCTCGACCTGCCGCGGATCGACCTCGGGCCGGCGGCGGCGGGGCAGGCGGCGCAGCTCGCGGCGACCGGCTCGGCGGACCTGGCGCGCGGCGCGCTCGACGCGGCGCTGAACGTGCGGCGGCTGGACGGGCCGGGGGGCGAGCTGGCGCTCGACCTGGATTTCGCCAACGCGACGGGCGTGCTCGATCTCGACCTTGCGCTGACCGAGCCTGCGGGGGGCGTCGTCGCCACGCTGGCGGGGATCGAGGGGCGGCCGGCGATCGACCTGCGGCTGAAGGGCGGCGGGCCGCTCGACAACCTCGACCTCGCGTTCAGCTTCGACGCGGATGCGGCGCGGATCGCCACGGGCGACATCCGGCTGCGTGCGACGCCGGAGGGGCGGGGGTTCACGGCGGATTTCCGCGGCGGGCTGGCGCCTGTCGTGCCGGCGGCCTACCGGCAGTTCTTCGCGGGCGAGACCTCGGTGGAGGTCGCCGGCGTGGCGCTGGCGGCCGGGGGGATGCGGCTCGACCGGTTCGCGGTGCAGGGGGCGGAGCTCGACCTGACGGGGACGCTCGCCACCGCGGCGGACGGGTTTCCGAACCACCTGACCCTTTCCGGGCGGCTCGGGGATCCGCGCGGGCCGGCGGTGGTGCTGCCCGTGCCGGGCGGCGCGACCAGCATCCATTCCGCGGTGCTGCATCTCGCCTATGGCGAGGGCCGGCGGTGGAGCGGGCTGGTGGCGCTCGACCGGCTGTCGGCAGGGGACGTCGCCGTCGAGGACCTGACGCTGACCCTCGGGGGGCTGGCGGAGAACCTGAACGACCCGGCGACGCGCAACCTCAGCTTCGCGGTCGAGGGGGTGGCGACGGGCGTCTCCTCGGCGAACCCGGACGTGGCGGCGGTGCTGGGGAGCCGGCTCGACCTCTTCGTGGACGCGGCGCTGCCGCCGGGGGGGC
This sequence comes from Amaricoccus sp., assembly GCF_017993425.1. GTDB lineage: Bacteria > Pseudomonadota > Alphaproteobacteria > Rhodobacterales > Rhodobacteraceae > Amaricoccus. The sequence goes on along the minus strand of NZ_JAGOMQ010000009.1, from coordinate 16,940 downwards.
CGCTGCGGGTGCGGCAGGCGCAGGCGACGGGCAAGGACGTGTCGCTGTTCGCGGCGGGCGACGTGGAGGGCACGGCCTTCGAGGGGCGGATCGCGGCGCGGCTGGCCGACCTCGCGCCGGCCTCCGGCCTGGCGGGGCGCGACCTGGGGGGCAAGCTGGACCTGCGGCTCGACGGCAAGCTCGCGCCGCTCGACCGGTCGTTCGACCTCGCGGTGGACGGGACGGCGGAGGATCTGCGGCTGGGCGATCCGCGGCTCGACGGGCTGCTTGCGGGCGAGACCACGCTCGGGGGCCGGGTTGCGCGGGATGCGGAGGGGTTCCGGACCGACGGGCTGCGCCTCGCCAATCCGCAGGTGGAGATCGCCTCGACCGGGCGGCTGACCAGCGCGGCGACCGACCTTGCGATCGAGGCGCGGCTCGCGGACCTCGCGGCGCTCGATCCGCGGCTCGAGGGGGCGCTGACCGCGACGGGGCGGGCGTCGGGCACGGGGCGGCCGCTCGCGGTGACGTTCGAGGCGCAGGCGCCGGAGGGGCGGCTCCTCGGCCGCGACCTGACGGGCGCGCGGCTCGGGTTCGACGGGAAGCTCGCGGGGGCGGACGTCTCGGGGGCGATCTCGGGCGCGGGGGCGCTCGGGGGGCAGCCGATCCGCATCGCGGCCAACGTCGACGTCGCCGGGGGCGCGCGGGCGGTGCGCGCCATCGACGTGCATGTCGGGCCGAACGCGATCACCGGCGAGCTGTCGCAGCAGCCGGGCGCGCCGATCCTCGGGGCGCTGAACGTCGACGCGCCCGACCTCGCGCCGCTCGCCGCGCTGGCGCTCGCCGAGGCGGCGGGCGCGGCGCAGGCGACGCTGCGCTTCGAGGCGGCGGAGACGGGGCAGGGGATCGCCGCGACGGCGACCGCGCGCGACGTCGTGGTTGGCGCGACGCGGCTCGGCGGGCTCGACCTCGACGCCTATGTCGAGGATGCGCTGGCCGCGCCGCTGGTGCGCGGGCGACTGGATGCGACCGGGCTGGTCGCCGGGGGCGTCGACGTGACCAGCCTGTCGGCGCGGGCCGAGCAGACCGGGCCGCGGGCGATGCGGATCGACGCGGACGCGCGGCTCGCCATCGGCACCGAGGCGCGGCTCGCCGGCACGCTCGACCGGCTCGATGACGGCTTTGCGGCGACTTTGGAGACGCTGTCGCTGCTGCAGCAGGACGTGGCCGCGCGGCTGACCGCGCCGGCGACGGTGACGGTCGCGGGCGGGACGGTGACGCTGACGCCGCTGGCGCTCGACCTCGGCGGGGGGCGGCTGACGGCGCAGGGCAAGGCGGACGAGAGCCTCGACGTGTCGGTGGACCTGCAGAGGCTGCCGCTGTCGCTCGCGAGCCTCGTGCAGCCGGCGCTCGGGCTCGAGGGGCAGGTGGACGGGCGGCTGCGGGTCACCGGGGCGCGCGCTGCGCCCGACATCGCCTTCGACGTGACCGGGGCGGGCGTGGCCGCGGCGGCGTCGCGGGCCGCCGGGCTGCCGCCGGCGCGGGTGGTCGCCTCGGGGCGGACCTCGGACGGGCGGCTGCGGCTCGACGCGCAGGTGGCGGCGGAGGGGCTGGCGGCGCGGGCCTCGGGCTCGGTTCCGCTGGGGGCCGGCCCGCTCGACGTCGCCGTGGAGCTGACCTCGCTGCCGTTGCAGCTCCTCGACCGGGTCGCCGGCAATCGCGGGCTCGGGGGCACGGTCTCGGGCACGGCGCAGGTCGGCGGCACGACGGCGCAGCCGGACGTACGCTTCGACCTGCGCGGGACCGGGATCACCGCGCAGCCGCTGCGCGACGCGGGCGTGAGCCCGCTCGCGGTCGAGGCGCGGGGCGAGTTCCTACGCAACGTGCTGACGCTCTCGGAGGCGACGGCGCGCAACGACCAGGGGCTGGCGCTGCGGGCCTCGGGCCGGGCGCCGCTGCAGGGGCCGGGGCTCGACATGCGCGCGACCGGCGAGGCGCCGCTGGCGCTCGCCGACGCGCTGCTCGCCGACCGGGCGGCGCAGGCGCGCGGGCTGGCGCGGCTCGACCTGACGGTGCGGGGGACGCTGGCGCGGCCGCTGCTCTCGGGGACGGCGAGCCTTGCGGGGGGGACGTTCACCGATCCGCAGACCAACCTCCGGCTCCAGGACATCTCGGCCGATCTCGGCTTCGAGGGGCAGACCGTCACGGTGCGGAGCTTCCGGGCGGCGCCGGCGGCGGGGGGGACGATCACCGCCTCGGGCACGGTCTCGCTGGCCGCCGGCAATCCGGCGAACCTCGAGATCACCTTCGCCGGGGTGCGCTACACCGACGGGCAGTTCGTCTCGACGACCGTCGACGGGCGGCTCCGCGCCGAGGGGCCGCTGCGCGGCGGCGGCACGATCTCGGGACGCATCGACCTCGGGCATACCGAGATATCGGTGGCGGAGGGGCTCGGGGCCAACGTGACGCAGACGCTGGAGCAGGTCGTGCATGTGAAGCCCGACGCCGGCGTGGTGGAGACGCTGCGGCGGGCGCGGCTCGACGAGCCGCGGGAGATCGCGACGGCGCGGCTGCCGCTCAACGCCGACATCCGCATCCGGGCGCCGAACCAGATCTTCGTGCGCGGGCGCGGTCTCGACGTCGAGCTCGGCGGCGAGATGCGGATCACCGGGCCGCTGAACGACCTCGTGCCGGTCGGGCAGTTCGAGCTGCGGCGGGGGCGGCTCGACATCCTCGGGCAGCGCATCGAGTTCACCCGGGGCTCGCTACAGCTCACCGGGAGCTTCAACCCGATCATCGACTTCCAGGCGCAGACGCGGGCGCGGGGGGTGACGGCGATCGTGCAGGTCACGGGGCGGGTGTCGCAGCCGGAGATCCATTTCTCGTCGCAGCCGGCGTTGCCGGAGGACGAGGTGCTGGCGCGGGTGATCTTCAACCAGAGCGTCTCGCAGCTGTCGCCGTTCCAGATCGCCGAGCTGGCGGCGACGGCGGCGGAGCTTGCCGGGCGGGGGGGCGGTCCGGGGATCCTCGAGCAGCTGCGCGGGGCGATCGGGTTCGACGACCTCGACATCGTCACCGAGGACGACGGCTCGACGGCTTTGCGGGCGGGGACGTATATCGACGACAACATCTATCTCGACGTGCAGACCGGCACGGGCGGGGACACCAAGGCGCAGATCAACCTCGACGTGACGGACAACCTGACGGTGCGCGGATCGGTGGGGAGCGACGGCAACTCGACGATCGGGGTGTTCTTCGAGCGGGATTATTGAGGGCCGGCGGGCCGGGGGGAGGTCGCACGGGGCGACGCGTCGAGCCGGGAGACATGCGCATGTCTTCCGGCGGGGCGCCGTCGCGGGTCCGAGGGGGACGCTCGGCAGGCAAAAGAGAAACGCCGCCGGGGGGGGCCCCCGGCGGCGTTCCTGGTCTTGTCGGCGGCTTGCGCCCGTCAGGCGGCGATGAGGCCCATCTGCTCCAGCTTCAGGATGACCTGCTGGGCGCAGTAGTCGACGTCCATGCCCTCGGTGTCGAGACGGATCTCGGGGTTCTCGGGGACGTCGTAGGGGTCGGAGATGCCGGTGAACTCCTTGATCTTGCCTTCGCGGGCAAGCTTGTAGAGCCCCTTGCGGTCGCGCTTCTCGCATTCCTCGATCGTGGTCGCGACGTGGACCTCGACGAAGGCGCCGAAGGCCTCGATGTCCTCGCGCACGCCGCGGCGGGTGGCCGCGTAGGGCGCGATCGGGGCGCAGATGGCGACGCCGCCGTTCTTGGTGATCTCCGACGCGACGTAGCCGATGCGGCGGATGTTGATGTCGCGGTGCTCCTTGGAGAAGCCGAGCTCGGACGAGAGGTGCTTGCGGACGAGGTCGCCGTCGAGCAGCGTCACCGGGCGGCCGCCCATCTCCATCAGCTTGACCATGAGCGCGTTGGCGATCGTCGACTTGCCCGAGCCGGAGAAGCCGGTGAAGAACACCGTGAAGCCCTGCTTCGAGCGCGGCGGCGAGGTGCGGCGCAGCTCCTGCACCACGGCCGGGAACGAGAACCAGTCGGGGATCTCGAGGCCCTCGCGCAGGCGGCGGCGCAGCTCGGTGCCGGAGATGTCGAGGATGGTCTGGCCCTCCTCGACCTCGTCGCGGGGCTCGTACTGGGCCTTCTCCTGGACGTAGACCATCTGCTTGAAGTCGACCATCTCGACGCCGATCTCGCCCTGGAGCGAGCCGAAGAGCTGCTGGGCGTCGTAGGGGCCGTAGAAGTCCTTGCCCTGGCTGTTCTTGCCCGGGCCGGCGTGGTCGCGGCCGACGATCATGTGCGTGCAGCCGTGGTTGCGCCGGATCAGCCCGTGCCAGACCGCCTCGCGCGGGCCGCCCATGCGCATGGCGAGGCCGAGGAGCGAGAGCGTCGTGGTCGAGGTCGGGTACTGGTCGAGCACCGCCTCGTAGCAGCGGACGCGGGTGAAGTGGTCGATGTCGCCCGGCTTGGTCATGCCGACCGACGGGTGGATCAGGAGGTTGGCCTGCGCCTCGCGGGCGGCGCGGAAGGTCAGCTCCTGGTGGGCGCGGTGCAGCGGGTTGCGGGTCTGGAAGGCGACGATGCGCCGCCAGCCGAGCTTGCGGAAGTAGGCGCGCAGCTCGTTCGGGGTGTTGCGGCGGGCGCGGAAGTCGTAGTGGACCGGCGCCTGGATGCCGGTGACCGGGCCGCCGAGATAGACGGGGCCGGCCTTGTGGTGGAGGTAGTTGACCGCCGGGTGGGCGATGTCGTCGGCGCCGAAGACCTTCTCGGCCTCGTGCGACTTGTTCGGCGTCCACTTGTCGGTGATCGAGAGGATGGCGAGGATCACGCCCTCGGGGTCGCGGAGCGCGATGTCCTGGCCGGGCTCGACCTTGGCGGCGAAGGCCTCGGAGACGTCGAGCGTGATCGGCATCGGCCAGAGCGTGCCGTCGGCGAGCCGCATGTCGTTGACGACGCCGTCGTAGTCCGCCTCGCCGAGGAAGCCCTTGAGCGGGAAGAAGCCGCCGTTCATCAGAAGCTCGAGGTCGCAGACCTGCCGCTGCGTGAGGTCCCAGGAGACGAGCTCCGCCGCCTCGAGCTTCAGCTTCGCCGCGCTGTCGTAGGAGACGTAGAGCTCCGGGATCGGGGCGAGGTTGGACGCGGGCGGGGAGGGGTACTTCACGAAGGCCTCGACGGGTTTCGGTGCGGTGGCGGAACGGGACGCGGCCATAAGGGCACTCTCACTGGTGATTCGACACCGCCGGGTGGTATCAGGGCAGGCCCCCGCGGTCAAAGACCGCGGCGACGATTGGTTTACCCTTTTGCTGCGGCGCCACATGAGGCCTCACCCGGCAGGCCCGGATGCGAGCGCCGCGGCCTCCGCGAGGTCGATTCCGTGGGCGAGCGGGTCGGCGTGGCGGTGGACGAGCCGCCAGGCGTCGCCGTCGCGGCGGTAGACGAGGGTCACGCGGAGCGCCCAGGGCTGCCGGGGGAGGCCGCCGACCGCGACCTCGGCGCGCTCGACCAGCGCCAGCGCCACCATGTCGGGGGTGCTCCAGGAGCCGGCGAGGTCGACCTCGAGCGTGCCGTCGCGGAAGAAGCGGCGCATCCCTTCCCAGGTCTCCGCGGTCACCTCGGCGCCCGGGGTGGGCCGGCCGCCGAAGGGCGACATCAGCAGGAAGTCGTCGGCGAGGGTGACGAGGGCGCGGTAGGCGTCGACGTCGCCGCGCAGGAGCGCGGCGTTCGCCTCGGCGGAGAGGCGGAGGAGGCCGGGGGCGGCGTCGTCGGGGGCGCCGGCGAGGGCGGGGGCGAGGGCGGGGGCGGCGAGGCCCGCGCCGGCGGCGGCGAGGACGGTGCGGCGGGTGGGGCGCATGTCGGTGTCTCCGGGTTCCGGCGGGGCGGGGCGCCGCGCCGACGGAGGGGATCGCAGTTCCCGCGTGATGAATCCAATGGTATGATTTCAGCGATATGCTGAACAGGATTGATCTCTCGCGCGTCGATCTCAACCTGCTGGTGCTCTTCGAGGCGGTGCTGGAGGAGCGTCATGTCGGGCGGGCGGCGGCGCGGCTGAGCCTGACGCCGTCGGCGGTGAGCCACGGGCTGGGGCGGCTCCGGCGGCTGCTCGACGATCCGGTGTTCCTGCGCACGCCGCGCGGGGTGACGCCGACGGCGCGGGCGCTCGACCTCGCCCTGCCGATCGCCGAGGCGCTGGCGCGGGTGCGCGGCGTGCTGGCGCTCGCCGCGCCGTTCGATCCGGCGCGCTCGACGCGGCGCTTCGTGCTGGGCGGGCCGGACGGGGTGCTCGCGGTGCTGGCGCCGCCGCTGCGGGCGCGGCTGGCGGCGGAGGCGCCGGGGGTGGATCTCGGGCTGCGGCCGCTGCTGCCGGCGCCGGGGGAGATGGCGCCGGGGCGGGCCTGGGCGGAGGCGTTCGCGGAGCTCGACGCGCGGCGGCTCGACGCGGCGCTGCTGCCGGTGGGCGAGGCGCCGGCGCGGTTCTGGCGCCGGCGGGTCTATGACGAGGATTTCGTGGTGGCGATGCGGGCGGGCCATCCGCTGGCGGCCGGGATGACGCTCGACGGGTTCTGCGCCGCGGGGCATGTCGTCGTGTCCGCGTCGGGGGATCCGGAGGGGTTCGTCGATCTCGTGCTCGCGGAGGTCGGGCGGCGGCGGCGGGTGGCGCTGACCGCGCCGAACTTCGCCTTCGCGCTGCTGATGCTGGGGGAGACCGGGCTGGTGGCGGCGGCGCCGCGGCGCTTCGCGACGCGCCATGCCGGGCGGCTGGGGCTCGTGTGGCGGGAGGCGCCGCTGCCGCTCGGCAGCTTCGCGATCAACGTGGTGGCGCCGGCGGCGGCGATGCACGATGCTGGCCTCGCCTGGATGCTCGACCGGATCGCGCTGGGGGACGCCGATGCCTGACCGACTGCGCCGCGAGATCGAGGCGCGGCGCGACGACCTCGTCGCGCTGACCGCGGCGCTGATCCGCATCCCGACGGTGAACCCGCCGGGGGAATTCTATCGCGAGGCCTGCGAGCTGGTGGCCGCGCGGCTGCGGCCGCAGGGGTTCGAGTGCCGGTTCCTGCGCGCCGAGGGGGCGCCGGGGGACAGCGAGCGGCATCCGCGCTGGAACCTGCTCGCGTGGCGCGAGGGGACGCGGCCGGGGCAATGCGTGCAGTTCAACGGCCATATCGACGTGGTGGAGGCGGGGCAGGGCTGGACCGTCGATCCGTTCGGGGGCGCGCTGATCGACGGCAAGGTCTACGGCCGCGGGGCCTGCGACATGAAGGGCGGGCTCGCGGCGGCGATCGTGGCGGTGGAGGCGTTCCTTGCCGTCTCGCCGGATTTCCCGGGCGCGATCGAGATCACCGCGACGGGGGACGAGGAGACGGGGGGATATGGCGGGGTCGCGTATCTCGCGGAGCAGGGGCTCTATGCGCGGGTCGACCATGTCATCATCCCCGAGCCGCTCAACAAGGACCGGGTCTGTCTCGGGCACCGGGGGGTGTGGTGGGCGGAGATCGAGACCTTCGGGCGGATCGCCCATGGCTCGATGCCGTTCCTCGGCGACTGCGCGGTGCGGCACATGGGGGCGATCGTCGCGGAGATGGAGGCGACGCTGATCCCGGCGCTGGCGCGGAAGCGCACGGCGATGCCGGTGGTTCCGGAGGGGGCGCGGGCCTCGACGGTCAACATCAACTCGATCCATGGCGGGCAGGCGGAGCAGCCGGCGGGCTTCGACGGGCTGCCCTCGCCGGTGGTGCCGGACCGCTGCCGCATGGTGATTGACAGGCGCTTCCTCGCCGAGGAGCGGCTGGAGGACGTGAAGGCGGAGCTCAGGGCGACGATCGAGCTGGCGCAGGACCGGCGGCGGTTCCGGGCGGAGGTGCGCGACCTCTTCGAGGTGCAGCCGACGATGACGGAGCGCGACGCGCCGGTGGCGGCGGCGCTGGCCGCGGCGGTGGCGACGGTGCTGGGGCGGGAGGCGGAGTTCGTGGTCTCGCCGGGGACCTACGACCAGAAGCACGTCGACCGGATCGGGCGGCTCAGGAATTGCGTGGCTTACGGGCCCGGCATACTGGACCTCGCGCATCAACCCGACGAATATGTCGGCGTGGACGACATGCTCGACGCGGCGCTGGTGATGGCGATCGCCCTCGGCGACCTGCTCGGGCGCGGACCCGGCTGACGACCTTCCTACTGCGGAGACCCTCGATGACACATCCCCTGTCGGCGCTGGCGCTGGGGCTCGCCCTGCTCGCCGGGCCGGCCTTCGGCCAGGACCATGCGGCGTCGAACCAGATCGTCGTCGGCATGCAGCTCGAGCCGCCGCATCTCGACCCGACGGCCGGAGCGGCCGCGGCGATCGACGAGGTGGTCTACGCCAACGTCTTCGAGGGGCTGACCCGCATCGGGCCGGACGGGCGGGTCGGGCCGGGGCTTGCGGAGAGCTGGGAGGAGGCGCCGGACGGGCTCTCGTGGGTGTTCCACCTGCGGCCGGGGGTGACCTTCCACGACGGGGTGGCGTTCACCGCGGAGGACGTGGTGTTCTCCTTCGACCGGGCCCGCGGGGAGGGGAGCGTCAACGCGCAGAAGCAGCTCTTCGACGGGATCAACGAGGTCACGGCGATCGACGACGCGACCGTCGAGATCGGGCTCGACGCGCCGAAGGGCGACCTGCTCTTCAACCTCGCCTGGGGGGACGCTGTGATCGTGTCGCCGGCGACGGCGGAGGCGAACAAGACGCATCCCGTCGGCACCGGGCCGTTCGAGTTCTCGAGCTGGGTGCAGGGCGACCGGATCGAGCTGGTCAGGAACCCGGACTACTGGGGCGAGCCGGCGAAGCTCGACAAGGTGACGTTCAAGTTCATCTCGGACCCGACGGCCGCGTTCGCGGCGATGATGGCGGGGGACGTGGACGCGTTTCCGGTGTTCCCGGCGCCGGAGAACCTCGCGCAGTTCCAGGCGGATCCGCGGTTCTCGGTGATCGTCGGCACCACCGAGGGCGAGACGATCCTCGCGATGAACAACGCGAGGCCGCCCTTCGACGACATAAGGGTGCGCCGCGCGGTGGCGAAGGCGATCGACCGGCGGGCGATCGTCGACGGGGCGATGTTCGGCTACGGCACGCCGATCGGCAGCCACTTCGCGCCGCATCATCCCGCTTATGTCGACCTGACCGGGGAGAACGCCTACGACCCGGAGGGGGCGAAGGCGCTGCTCGCCGCGGCGGGGCATCCGGACGGGTTCCAGACCACGCTGGCGCTGCCGCCGCCGCCCTATGCGCGGCGGGGGGGCGAGATCGTGCAGGCGCAGCTGCGGGCGGTGGGGATCGACGCGCAGATCGTCAACATGGAATGGGCGCAGTGGCTGGAGCAGGTCTTCACCAACAAGGATTTCGGGATGACCATCGTCAGCCATACCGAGCCGATGGACATCGGGATCTATGCCCGGCCGGACTATTACTTCGGCTCGCATGACCCGGTGATGGTGGCGCTGGTGGCCGGGCTCGCCGGGATGAGCGACGAGGCGGACCGCAACGCGGTGCTGGGCGCGATGCAGGAGCGGGTGGCGGAGCAGTCGGCGGCGGTGTTCCTGTTCCAGCTCGCCAAGACCGGCGTCGCCGACGCGCGGCTGCGCGGGTTGTGGGAGAACGCGCCGATCCAGGCCGACGACATGACCGGGGTCCACTGGCAGAAATGAGCGACGCGCCCGCGGACGGGGTGCTCGGCCGGATCCGGGCCGAGCTCGCCACCCACCGCGCCTTTCACATCGCGCTCGCCTGCGGGGTGGCGGTGTGGTTCGCGACCTGGGGACGGCATCCGCCGCTCCGGGTGCTGCTGGCGGCGGACGTGTTCTTCCTCGTCTTCATCGCGCTGATGATGCGGCTGGCGTTCAGCCTCGACCCCGAGGGCTTGCGGAAGCGGGCGAAGGCGCGGCTCCGGACCGGGCTCGGCATCGTGTTCGTGCTGACGCTGGTCGCGATGCTGCTGAGCCTGTGGTCGATCTTCCTGCTGCTGAACCACCCGCAGAGCGAGGGGCGGGCGTTTCCGATCCTCGCGGTGCTGAGCGTGCCGCTGAGCTGGGCGATGACGCATACGCTCGCCGCCTATCAGTATGCGAGCCTCTACTACCGGCCGGGGCCGGACGGGAAGCCGCGGGGCGGGATGAGCTTCGCCGGCGACGAGCCGCCGGACGGGCTCGACTTCCTCTACCAGGCCTTCGTCATCGGGGCCTCGGCCTCGGTGTCGGACGTCGCGGCCTCGTCGAAGGCGATGCGGCGGGCGGTGATGATCCACTCGCTGGCCGCCTTCGCCTACAACACGGTGCTGATCGCCATCGCGGTCAATGCGGCGCTGATCATCGCCCGGTGAGGGGGGCGGGAAATGCCGCACGGGGAGACGCTGGTCAAGCTACTGGATTTGCTTGGTGATTTTGGTCGTTGACCTTTGAGCCCCGTTGCGCGTCAGGGGTTAACGCGCGCGCCGTGCTGGACAAGCGGGCTGCGGTCGGGCATTTCCGGAGGCAAGGCGGCCGCCGGCGAGCGGCTCCGCAGGGGAGGCAGGATGCGCGCAGAGCGGCCCGTCCGCCATGCCGACCGGGTGCAGCAGACGATCGCGGGCGACGCGCCGGCGCGGTCGGCGCTGGCCGCGTCGTGGCGGCGCTCCTCGGCCCTGCACCATCTTGACCCTTCCGAGCGGGCCGCGCCGCGGCGGCTGACCGAGGCGGAGCTGAAGGCGGCGCGCGAGCGGACCGGGCCCTTGCTCCATGCGGCGCAGGCGAGCCTCGACCGGCTGTTCCAGGCGGTGGGCTCGGTCGGCTGCTGCGTGCTGCTGGCGGACGGCGAGGGGGTGCCGATCGACCGGCGGGGCGCGCCGGGCGACGACGTGGCCTTCCGCGACTGGGGGCTGTGGACGGGGTGCGTGTGGTCGGAGGCGGCCGAGGGCACCAACGGCATCGGCACCTGCATCGTCGAGCAGCGGGCGCTGGCCATCCACCGCGACCAGCATTTCTTCACCCGCAACACCGGGCTCAGCTGCGTGACCGCGCCGGTCTTCGACCACGAGGGGCGGCTCGCCGCGGCGCTCGACGTCTCGTCCTGCCGGGCGGACGCGACGGAGGCGTTCCTCGGGCTGATCACGGTGGCGGTGCAGGATGCGGCCCGCCGCATCGACGCGGAGGCGTTCCGGCTGGCGTTTCCCGATGCCCGGATCGTGGTGGCGCCGGGGGTCGGGGCGACGGGGGGCGGGCTGATCGCCGTCGACGGCGACGACGTGGTGATCGGCGCGAGCCGGGCGGCGCGGCAGTCGCTGGGGATGCCGGCGACCGGCCCGGCGCGACCACGGCCGCTCGCCGACGTGCTCGGCTTCGCCGGCGGGGGCGAGCTCGACGACGCCGAGCGCGGGGCGCTGCAGCGGGCCATGGTCCGGGCGGGCGGCAACGCCTCGGCGGCGGCGAAGGCGCTGGGGATCAGCCGGGCGACGCTTTATCGCAAGCTGAACCGGTTTCATCTGCTGTAGGGCGCTGGCCCGCCGCGGGCAGCCCGCATCACGACAGGAGGTCCGCGTCGGGCAGGGTGGCCGCCCTGCGGTCGAAGGTTACGAGCGGTGCAGCGCCGGCGCGGCGCGCGGCCGCGGCGATCATCCGGTCGCCGAGTCCGGCGCCGCCGCTCCGCCAGTCCGCGACCGCGGCGGCGATGTCATCCGCCGTCTCGACCACGATCTCGCGCGCAGTGAGGAGCCCGTCGAGGGCGTCGGCGATCCGGTCCCGCTCCATCCGGTAGGTGCGCTGGAGCACCCAGACGGTCTCGAGGACCACCTCCCGACAAACGAAGCCTGGCCGGCTCTCGTCGAGGCTCGACATCAGGCGGCGCGCGGCCTCGGTCTGTCCGGGATCGTCACCGACGAAGAAGCGGATGAGGACGTTGGTGTCGAGCCCGATCACCCGAGCCCGGTCTCATCCGCCGCTCCGGCGGCGATGCCGTCTTCCATCTCGTCCAGCGTGGCCGGTGCGCGCCGGGCGTCGCGGAGAAGGCCGTCGAGCTCCATGATGGACCGGACCTTCAGCAGCCGCACCTTGTCGCCTTCGACGACGTAGCGCACACGATCGCCAGCCGCCACGCCGAGCGCTTCGCGAACCGCCTGCGGAATGGTCGTTTGGCCCTTCGCCGTGATGGTCGATTCCTTCATGGAGCGTTCCTCTGACCGGGACGCCTTACCTTACGCCAAAAAGTAAGGACAGAGAAGACCCACAGCGCCATGCGCCGGGAGCATAGCCGCTGACCGCGCCGGAACGGGGCTTGACTGTCGCATTCCTGATACAGGCCCGGCGCGGCGGCGGGGGCGGCCGGGGTGACGCGGGGCGAGTCGCGGCGCAATTTCCTTGCACCGCGGCGCAGCGAGCGTCGCGAATGTGACCGGGAGGACGGGCATGAACAAAGTCGAATTCTTCCGCGCGGCGAAGGCCCCCTTCGCTCCGCGCTATGACAACTTCATCAACGGCGCCTGGGTGGCGCCGAAGGCGGGGCGCTATTTCGACAACACCTCGCCGGTGACCGGGCAGGTGCTGAGCGAGATCGCCCGTTCCGACGCGACGGACGTCGAGGCGGCGCTCGACGCCGCCCATGCCGCCAAGGACGCCTGGGGGCGCACCAGCGTCGCCGAGCGGGCGCGTATCCTGAACCGCATCGCCGACCGCATGGAGGAGAACCTCGACCTGCTGGCGCGAGCCGAGACCTGGGACAATGGCAAGCCGATCCGCGAGACGACGGCGGCCGACCTGCCGCTCGCCATCGACCATTTCCGCTACTTCGCCGGGGCGATCCGGGCGCAGGAGGGGAGCCTCGCCGAGATCGACCACGACACCGTCGCCTACCACTTCCACGAGCCGCTCGGCGTCGTCGGGCAGATCATCCCGTGGAACTTCCCGCTGCTGATGGCGGTCTGGAAGCTCGCGCCGGCGCTCGCCGCCGGCAACTGCGTGGTGCTGAAGCCGGCCGAGCAGACGCCGGGCTCGATCCTGGTGCTGATGGAGCTGATCGGCGACCTGCTGCCGCCGGGCGTGCTCAACGTGGTGAATGGCTTCGGGCTGGAGGCGGGCAAGCCGCTGGCGTCGTCGAACCGGATCGCCAAGATCGCCTTCACTGGCGAGACGACGACCGGGCGGCTGATCATGCAGTACGCCAGCCAGAACCTGATCCCGGTGACGCTGGAGCTCGGCGGCAAGAGCCCGAACATCTTCTTCGCCGACGTGGCGCAGGAGGACGACGACTTCCTCGACAAGGCGCTCGAGGGCTTCACGATGTTCGCGCTCAACCAGGGCGAGGTCTGCACCTGCCCGAGCCGGGCGCTGGTCCACGAGAAGATCTTCGACCGCTTCATGGAGAAGGCGGTGGAGCGGGTGAACGCCATCGTGCAGGGCGACCCGCTCGACCCGGCGACGATGATCGGCGCGCAGGCCTCGGGCGAGCAGATGGAGAAGATCCTCTCCTACATCGACATCGGCCGGCAGGAGGGCGCCGAGGTGCTGGCCGGCGGAGGCCGGGCGGAGCTGACCGGCGATCTCGCGGGCGGCTACTACGTGCGGCCGACGGTGTTCCGCGGCCACAACAAGATGCGGATCTTCCAGGAGGAGATCTTCGGGCCGGTGGTCTCGGTGACGACGTTCAAGGACGACGAAGAGGCGCTCGCGATCGCCAACGACACGCTCTACGGCCTCGGCGCCGGCGTCTGGACCCGCGACGGGACCCGCGCCTACCGCTTCGGCCGGGCGATCCAGGCGGGGCGGGTGTGGACGAACTGCTACCACGCCTATCCGGCACATGCGGCCTTCGGCGGCTACAAGCAGTCGGGCATCGGGCGCGAGAACCACAAGATGATGCTCGATCACTACCAGCAGACCAAGAACCTGCTGGTGAGCTACAGCCCGAAGAAACTCGGGTTCTTCTGATCGAGATCAGGGGCCGGCGTCCGCGCCGGCCCTATGTTGCGCTTCACAAGAGGAGGAGAAAGGCCATGGCGAAGACCATGAAGGCGGCCGTCGTCCGCGCGTTCGGCCAGCCGCTCAGCATCGACGAGGTCCCGGTTCCCGAGCCGGGGCCGGGGATGATCCAGGTGGCGATCCAGGCTTCGGGCGTCTGCCATACCGACCTCCACGCCGCCGAAGGCGACTGGCCGGTGAAGCCGAACCCGCCGTTCATCCCCGGCCATGAGGGCGTCGGCTACGTCTCCGCCGTCGGCCAGGGCGTGAAGGTGGTCAAGGAGGGCGACCGGGTCGGGGTGCCCTGGCTCTACACCGCCTGCGGGCATTGCCGGCACTGCCTCGGCGGCTGGGAGACGCTGTGCCTGGAGCAGCAGAACACCGGGTATTCGGTGAACGGGGGGTTCGCGGACTATGTCGTCGCCGATCCGAACTATGTCGGGCATCTGCCGGACGGGGTGAGCTTCGCCGAGATGGCGCCCGTGCTCTGCGCGGGCGTGACGGTCTACAAGGGGCTGAAGGTGACCGACACCAAGCCCGGCGACTGGGTGGTGATCTCCGGCGTCGGCGGCCTCGGCCATATGGCGGTGCAATACGCCAAGGCGATGGGCCTCAACGTCGCCGCCGTCGACATCGCCGAGGACAAGCTCGACCTCGCGCGGCGGCTCGGCGCGACGCTGACCGTCAACGCGCTGGAGGAGGACCCGGCCGAGGTGATCCGCCGCGAGACCGGCGGCGGGGCGCAGGGCGTGCTGGTGACGGCCGTGAGCCGCAAGGCCTTCGAGCAGGCGATCGGCATGGTGGCGCGCGGCGGCACGGTGTCGCTGAACGGCCTGCCGCCGGGGGACTTCCCGCTCGACATCTTCGGGATGGTGCTGAACGGGATCACCGTGCGGGGGTCGATCGTCGGCACGCGGCTCGACCTGCAGGAGTCGATCGACTTCGCGGCGCAGGGCAAGGTGAAGGCGACGATCCACATGGCGAGGCTCGAGGAGGTGAACGACGTCTTCGCCCGGATGCATAGGGGCGAGATCGAGGGCCGCGTCGTGCTGGACATCGCATCATGAAGCGGGGCGTCATGAGCGGGGCGTCATGAGCGGGGACGGTCTCGGCAAGGTCAGCGCCACGCCGGCGGCGCTGGCGCTCCTCGCCGAGATCGTCGCCGACCACGGGCCGGTGATGTTCCACCAGTCCGGCGGCTGCTGCGACGGCTCCTCGCCGATGTGCTATCCGGCGGGGGAGTTCCTGGTGGGCGACGGCGACGTGCTGCTCGGCCGGATCGGGGGCGCGCCGTTCTGGATCGGGGCGGCGCAGTTCGAGGCGTGGAGGCACACCGACCTGATCCTCGACGTGGTTCCGGGGCGGGGCGGCATGTTCTCGCTCGACAACGGCCGCGAGCGCCGCTTCCTGATCCGCTCGACCCTGTGCGCGTCGCCCCCGGGCTGACGTCGCCGGGCAGGGCGGGAGGGCGACGCGGGGGGTGGATCGGAGCCGGTCGCACGCCGGGCCGGACATTGCGCCCCTGGCCGACCCCCGGAGGCGTTCGCCGCCGGACCCCGGGCGACCCGCATTCGCAGGTGCAGACGGGGCCCTCGCCGGTCTCCGGCGCTGCTCTCCAGGTTTCTGGCCGTTTCGGGAAGGGCTGCGCCGCAGGGAAGGAATGCCGTTCCGGCGACACGGAGTAAGGGCCGCGTGGGGATGGTCTCGTCGAGGTTGAGGGCGCGCCGGGTGCGGAGAAGGGCCACGGGCGCGCCCGCCGGTCTGCCCGATCTCCGGCGTCGGGCTGCCGCCGGGCGGGGATCGGCGGCGCCTTGGGCGGGGGGGCGCCGCTTGGCCGGAGCGGGTCGTGACCGGACGGTGCGCCCGCAGCCGATCCCCGGGCGGTTCGCCGCCGGACCCTTGGGCGACCCGCGTTCGCGAGGTGCCGAAGGGGGCCTTCACGGCGAGAGCAACGGCCCGCGTGCGGTTCGCCTGCGGACCCTGGCGGCCCGAGTTCGCGGGGCCGAGCGGGGTCTGGCCGGCCTCGCCTTCGCGTCTCCGGGCGCCGCTCTTCGGCGTTCTGTCCGGTTGGGGAAGGCGGCGCCTCCGGGGAGGACCGTCGATCCGGCGTCGCAGGCCGACGGGGTTTTGCCGCATCATCGTCGCGGTCAGGCGGCGCGGGAGACGGGCGCGAGCGCGGGTTCAGGGACGGCGGGCGCGCTGCGGCGCGTTCCTTGGGGCGTGCTGGAGCACCCCCGGAATGCATCGACGCCGCGCCGCGCCGCCGCTACTGTCCGCGTCCCGGCGGGAGGGCGGCCCGCGGCGCGAGAGGAGCGAACCGATGCGCAGGCGATCCTTCATCCTGACCGGCGGCGCGGCCCTTCTCGGCGCCTGCTCCGGCGGCGGCGCCGCGCCGCGCGGGACCGCCCGCGCCGGCGCCGACGTGCTCTCGGTCGCCCGCGGCGCGGGCGCCGGCCGCTTCGCCCGCGCCGCCGGGGAGACCGGCGTCGCCGAGACCCTCGCCGGCCCCGGCCCCTTCACCCTCTTCGCCCCCACCGACCGCGCCTTCGCCGCGGCGGCGCGGCGCAGCCCGGACCTCGCCCGTCTCGTCGCCTACCACGTGGTGCCCGGCGAGCTGACCAGCGAGTTCCTCGAGGGCATGGACGTCAACCACACCACGCTCCTCGGCACGAGCCTCAACGTCGACGGCAGCGGCGGCGCGCTCCGCGTCAACGGCGCCTCTGTCCTGCGCGCCGACCTGATGGCCTCGAACGGCGTGGTCTTCCTCATCGACACGGCCCTCACCCCCCGCTGACGCCACGATCCGCCCCGCGGCGCGGCTCCCCCGCCCCGGCCCCGGCGTCGATCGCGCGCCCGGCAGGAACCGCCTTGTTACTCCGGAATTTGGCCCGTATACCGGCCGCCGGAGAGGTGGCCGAGTGGTCGAAGGCACACCCCTGCTAAGGGTGCAGGCGGGGAACCGTCTCGAGGGTTCGAATCCCTTCCTCTCCGCCACTTGCCCT
>NZ_JAGOMQ010000101.1 GCF_017993425.1 Amaricoccus sp. | reverse complement strand
TCGCCCACCGCCGAACCTTTCTTCTCCTTCCGCACCCTTGCGCTCCGACCCGTCCGGCCCACCGGACACTCCCGTCCGGCCCGTCCGCCCGCCGCCCACTCCCGGACACGCGCCCCCTGCGATTTCGACCGCTTGGCCGCGGCAACCGCGGTTCGACCCTGCTCCGATCGGGTCGTCACGACCATGACGTGGGCGCCCGTCCGGTCACCGCCCACTCCCGGACACGCGCCCCCCTGCGATCTCGCCCGCTTGGCCGCGGCAACCGCGTTTCGACCCTGCTCCGATCAGGTCGTCACGACCATGACGTGGGGTCGTCACGACCATGACGTGGGCGTCACGACCATGACGTGGGCGTCGCTGAGTGTGACCGGCCCTGCTTCGGGGCGGCGCCATGAGATCAAGGAGTACGCGCGGTCGAGCAGCGCCGCTCCGAACACGGCGCATCCACCGACCCGTGGTATCAAAGGCGTGGGAGACCGTCATGCCGATGCTCGAGGTGCTGCAGCAGGTTGCCTGGCGCGCGCCGACCCTGGCCTCGTTCGAGGCGTTGTCCGCGGAGATCGATGCTCGTTTCGGTCCCCCGAGCGTCCGCGATCTCTCGGCTGGCAACTTCGTGCGCGCGGTGCCACGGCATCGCCTGGGCGCGGCGGCTGCGGTGTTGTTGCTCGGCGCAGGGAACTCAGGCTGCGGCGACAACGACCTGTGCCAGGGCGGCCGCGGGCGATGCATCCTGGCCAACGCGCAGATCGCGGACCAGGCCAGGAGTGTCTTGTCCTGGTATGACACTGGCCTCGACGTCGACTGTGGCTGGAAGAACCTCGGCGACGAGTATCGGTGCCTGCCCGCTGGGGCTGTCGCCAGCTGCGACGATCCCGCGAGCGGCGACTTCATGCGCGCCGTGCCACGGCAGCGGCCTGGCGCCAGCGGAAGGGGCGGGCAGTTCGAGTTGATCACGGATGACGGTGGAGTCGTGCCGTTCGGCGGCTGGTGGGAGGGTCGACCGGTCACGCCGTACGTGCCGTCCGGCAACGCGCTGCCGACGCAGTGGCTGCCGTGGCGGCATGTGGAGGGGCCCAGCCTCGAGCCGTGGGCGTTCGCCGACGCGGCCTGCACCGTCGGCATGTTCGGTCACTTCCCGTCTGAGTCGCGCTGCCGGATCGACGCGGTGATCGCCCGCAGGTTCTTCGAAGGCGCGGAGTTCCTGTCGAGGCAACTCGTCGATCCATGGGAGTCGGTTGGCCCGGTGTATGCGATCATCGACGGACGCTGTCAGGTGGCGACGGAGTTCGAGGGCATGGACTTCTACCAGCTGGCAACCAGCGAGAGCTGGCCATCCGCGCCGCTGCCGGTGCCCGGCGACGAGGCGGGCCGGGTCCGCACGAGTCGCTTCGAGCTCGATGACGTGGCGATCGCGACCCCGGGCATGACCTTCGAGGAAGCCGGCACCGGTCGGCCGTGTTCGCGGCAGGGCCCTGGGGACGGCCGCCTGTTCTGTGCTCCGAGCGAGTGGGCGGAGCCGCGATTCCACGATCCGGCCTGCACCGGGATCGACGCCGCCATCATCCCGGCGACGGTGGTCGAGGGCGTCGGGCTGTTCGCCGTCCTCGGCAAGTCCGACGAGTTCTGGGAGGTGGACACCACCGAGCCGGTCGCGCGCGGCGGCTACCGGTGGCGAAACGAACGGTGCCTCTGGGACACGGCGCTCGAGGTCTACGCCATCCGCCGCACTGTCGGCTGGGACGGCCTGGTCGAGTTGCGCACCGAGCGCATCCCGCTCTCGTTGGCCGCCGATTGACCTTCGGCCAGCGACCCGGGCCACGTCTTGCTGGCGCATGCGCTCAGCGAAGCTGGGATCGTTCGGCCATGGCGCCCACGGCTTCAGTTACACGCCGGCGAGAGCGGTCGTTCACAGGCGGCCGGCGGTGGCGCTCCCGACGTGCAGATCTCGTCGTCTGACTTCGCGAAGATGCGGCGAAACACTCGCGGTAGTCGCCTACCGTCGCCGTGCAAGCCGGCGGGGGGCGCCTCGTCGCAGGTCTCACTGGCCGGGATGCCCCACTGAAAGAACGCGGCTGCACCGCGTTTGTCGGCGTCCTGCTAGCCGCAGCCCTTTGGGCCGCAGCCGCCGGTGCCGCACGAGGCGGCGGGGGCGTCGTCGAGCTGGAGGCCGCAGTCGGAGCAGGCGCCGGCGACGAGGGGGGCGGCGGTGCCGCAGGCGGGGCAGGGTAGGTCGTCGCCGGTGGTGGGCGCGGGGCGGGCGGTCACGGGCGCGACGCCCTCGCGGGCGAGGGCCGAGCTCCACTCGCTGCGCAGCACGGCCGCGACCCGGGCCACGTCGTCCTCCTCGACCAGGAGGTGTGCCTTGACGCCTCAACCACGGCCGGGCGCGGGCGCCGCGGCCATGGCCGGGATGCCGGCGCCGAGGCACTTGTCGCGCACTTCCTTGATGTACGCGAGCGAGCCGGCCAGGCACGGCACGAGGGGCAGGCCGTCGAGCTCGCGCTCGGCGGCGGACACGGTCAGCGGCTCCGCTTCGTACATGGCGGAGCGAGGGTAGCGCGGCGGCGGCGGCGAGGCGAGGTGGATCGGGGCGGGC
>NZ_JAGOMQ010000100.1 GCF_017993425.1 Amaricoccus sp. | reverse complement strand
GTCACCCCGTCTCGGGCGATCAGCCCATCGTGGGCATGACGAATTCGGCCTCGGCGCGCATGCCGGTCGGCCAGCGGGTGGTGATGGTCTTCAGGCGGGTGTAGAAGCGCACGCCCTCGGGCCCGTGCATGTGGTGGTCGCCGAAGAGCGAGGCCTTCCAGCCGCCGAAGGAATGGAAGGCCATCGGCACCGGGACCGGGACGTTGACGCCGACCATGCCGACCTCGACCTCGTGGGCGAAGGCTCGGGCGCTGTCGCCGTCGCGGGTGAAGATCGCGACGCCGTTGCCATATTCATGCGCGGCGACGAGCTCGGCCGCCTCCTGGTAGTTCGCCGCGCGGGCGATCGCGAGGACGGGTCCGAAGATCTCCTCCTTCCAGACCGTCATGTCGGGCGTCACCTCGTCGAGCAGCGTGCCGCCGATGAAATAGCCGTTCTCGTAGCCCTGGGGTGCCTTGAACCCGCGGCCATCGACGACGACCCTGGCGCCCTCCTTTTCGCCCTGATCGACATAGCCGCGCACCTTGGCGAGGTGCTGGGCGGTGACGAGCGGACCCATTTCCGAGGCCCGGTCGGCGGCCGGGCCGATCTTCAGCGCCTCGATCTTCGGGACGAGCTTCTCGATCAGCCGGTTCGCGGTCTCCTCGCCGACCGGCACCGCCACCGAGATCGCCATGCAGCGCTCGCCGGCCGAGCCGTAGGCCGCGCCCATCAGCGCGCCGACCGCCATGTCGATGTCGGCGTCTGGCATGATGATCGCGTGGTTCTTGGCGCCGCCGAGCGCCTGGACGCGCTTTCCGTTCGCGGTGCCACGCGTGTAGATGTAGCGCGCGATCGGGGTCGAGCCGACAAAGCTCACCGCCTTGACGTCGGGGTTGTCGAGCAGCGCGTCCACCGCCTCCTTGTCGCCGTTCACCACGTTGAAGACGCCCGCCGGCACGCCGGCCTCGGTCAGAAGCTCGGCGATGAGGAGCGGCGCGGAGGGGTCGCGCTCGGAGGGCTTCAGCACGAAGCAGTTGCCGCAGGCGAGCGCCACCGGGAACATCCACATCGGCACCATGACGGGGAAGTTGAACGGCGTGATGCCGGCGACGACCCCGAGCGGCTGGCGCAGGGAATGGCTGTCGACGTTGGTGCCGACGTTCTCGGTGATCTCGCCCTTCAGCAGATGCGGGATGCCGACGGCGAACTCGACGACCTCGAGGCCGCGGGTCACCTCGCCGAGGGCGTCGTCGTGGGTCTTGCCGTGCTCGGCGGAGATGAGCTCGGCGAGCCGGTCGGCGTTCTCCTGGAGCAGGAACTTGAAGCGGTCGAGGATGCGGGCTCGGCGCAGCGGCGGGGTCTTGGCCCAGGCCGGCCAGGCGGCCTTGGCGGCGGCGACGACCGCGTCCACCTCCCCGGTGGTGGCGAGCGGCACGCGCGCCTCCGAGGCACCGGTCGCGGGGTTGAAGACGTCGGCGAAGCGCCCGGACGCGCCGGAGACGGGTTTCCCGCCGATGTAATGCGTGAGATCGGTCATCGGTGTTTCCTCCTTGTGTCAGGGGTGAGATCGCATCCTATAATACGCGGAGCAATCGCTGAAAACGCGGAACTGATATGCAACAATCCACATTGAAGTCGCTCGACTGGGACGATGCCCGGATGTTCCTCGCGGTGGCGCGGGCGGGGCAGATGCTCGGGGCGTCGCGGACGCTCGGGGTCAATCAGGCGACCTTGTCGCGGCGGATGGCGTCGCTCGAGGCGGCGCTCGGCACCAAGCTGCTGGCCCGGCGCACGCATGGGTCGGAACTGACCGACGCGGGCGCCGAGCTCTTCGAGACACTGGAGCGGGTCGAGACCGAGATGCTCGGGGCGCAGGCGCGGCTGCGGGGTGCCGGGGCGGCGGCGGCCGGGGTGGTGCGGATCGGCGCGCCGGACGGATTCGGTGTCGGTTTTCTCGCGCCGCGGCTGGCAACGCTCGCCGAGCGGCATCCGGCGCTGGTGGCGCAGCTGGTGCCGACGCCGCGCGGCTTCTCCCTGTCGCGGCGCGAAGCAGATCTGGCGGTGATGGTCGGGCGGCCGGAGAAGGGCCGGCTCGTGGCGCGGAAGCTGACGGATTATACGCTCGGGCTCTACGCGAGCCCGGCCTACCTCGCGGAGCGGCCGGCGCCGGTGGACGCGGCGGGGATCGCGGAGCACCGGCTGGTCGGCTATGTCGAGGATCTCATCGCCGCGCCGGCGCTGAACTACGCGGCCGAATTCCTGCGAGACTGGCGCTCGAGCGTCGAGCTGACGAGTGCCATCGGCCAGGTCGAGGCGGTGAAGGCCGGGGCGGGGATCGGGGCGCTGCATGACTATCTCGCCATCGGGCCGTGTCGCGAGGGTAGCCTCGTGCGGGTGCTGCCCGACCTCCGTGCGATGCGCTCGTACTGGCTCGCCATCCACGAAAACCTCCGCGACGTCGCCCGGGTGCGCGCCGCCGCCGACTGGCTGACCGAGGCCGTGCGGCGCGAGGCCTCGGCTTTCGACGGGGAGCAGGGGCGGGTACTCGACGAGTTGCCTTGAGGGATTATGGGCTGCCTGTCGTCATGGACGCACGAATTTTTGCGTAATTTTGCTCATGAA
>NZ_JAGOMQ010000099.1 GCF_017993425.1 Amaricoccus sp. | reverse complement strand
TCGCCGCCCTGCGCTCGCTCTGAGCCCACGACCCGCGCCGGCGCCCGCGATCGCGGCCTGTCCCTTCGTACAGGTCCATGGCCTCGCCCGGTCCGCGCCGACCGTCGTTCACCGCGCACCAACCCCCGCCAACGCCGCCCGCGAGGCCCGACTTACACCCGTTGTTCGTGCGCCTGCGCGCGCATCCATGCACCCGCACGAGCGAGACCCGGCCGCGGATCACCGCGTTGACGGCCACCCGCGCGAGCCTCGATCTCCGCTACGCTCGCGAGTCTGGAGTCCTCATGCCCCGCATCCTCCCCGTCGTCCTCCTCAGCATCGCCAGCGTCACCAGCCTGTCCTGCACCGCCCGCCCGCAGAAGCCCGCGGTCGACGCCAGCGAGCCGGTCGGCGAGTGCTCGCTGCAATGGCGCGAGCCCGGCGAGCAAAGCGAGCCCGGCGCCGTCGTCTCGCCCGTCTCGTTGACCGCCGCCGACGGCACCGGCCTCGAGCTCATCTCCCTCCGCTCGCGCGCCGTCGTCGAGGACCCGCTGGCCTTCACCGAGCTGCACATGGTGTTCCAGAACCCGCAGGACCGCCAGATCGAGGGCCGCTTCGAGATCAACCTCCCCACCGGCGCCGCCATCTCGCGCTTCGCCATGCTGATCAACGGCCAGTGGCAGGAGGCCGAGGTCGTCGAGCTGCAGGCCGCCCGCCGCGCCTACGAAGACGCCCTCCACCGCCGCCAGGACCCCGCGCTGCTCGAGAAGAACGCCGGCAACCGCTTCTCCGCCCGCGTCTTCCCGATCCCGGCCCGCGCCGTCAAGGAGATCATCGTCTCCTACTCCGAGAACCTGCCGAGCAACGCCGAGCCCTACCGCCTGCTCCTGCGCGGCCTCCCGCAGCTGCGCGACCTCGACGTCGACGTCGTCGTCCCGCGCACCAGCGGCCCCGAGCACCTGACCCTGCGCGAGCAGAACTTCATGCCGCAGAAGGACCTCGAGCTGGCCACCGGCCGGCGCAGCGCCGAGGTCGGCCTCCGCTACGACCGCCTCGCCGTCGCCCGCGTCGCCCCCGACATCAAGCTCCCGGCCGAGCCGATCGGCGGCGTCACCCTGCTGTTCGACACCAGCGCCTCGCGGGCCGTCGACTTCAAGGGCCAGGTCGCCCGCCTCGGCCGCATCATCGCCGAGCTGCGCGCCGCCGCCGGCGTCGACTTCGACCTCCGCGTCCTCTGCTTCGACCAGGGCGTCGAGCAGGTGTTCGCCGGCAAGGCCAGCTCCTTCAGCGCCGACGCCCAGCAGGCGATCCTCCGCCGCAACGCCCTCGGCGCCTCCGACCTCACCGGCGCCCTCAAGTTCGTCGCCGAACACCCCGCCCGCCACGACCGCGTGCTCGTCGTCAGCGACGGCATCCTCACCGCCGGCGAGCTCGAGAAGGACCAGCTGCGCGCCGCCGCGGCCGCCCTCGCCACCGCCGGCGTGCGCCGCCTCGACGCCGTCGTCGACGGCGGCGTCCAGGACGAGGTCTCGCTCAAGCAGCTCACCAACGCCGGCCTCGAGCGCGACGGCATCGTCGTCAACGCCCGCCTGCCCGCCGCCCTGCTCGCCTCGCGCCTGGTCCGCGCCACCCGCAGCGGCCTCAAGGTCAGCGTCCCCGGGGCCACCTGGGTGTGGCCGGAGACCCTCGACGCCGTCCAGCCCGGCGACCAGGTGCTCGTGTTCGCCGACCTCCCGCCCGGCACCCCGATGCGCGTCGAGCTCGGCGACAAGGGCGAGGACAGCCGCGAGGTCCCGCTCAAGACCGCCGAGCGCCCGCTGCTCGAGCGCGCGTGGATCAAGGCCAACATCGACCGCCTCGGCGCCATGACCGACACCAGCGCCGCCGGCAAGGCCGACGCCCGCAAGCAGATCCTCGACCTCTCGGTCAAGTACCGCGTGCTCTCCGACTACACCGCCCTGCTCGTCCTCGAGACCGACTACGACTATCAGCGCTTCGGCATCGACCGCACCGCGCTCGCCGAGATCCTCACGATCGGCCCCGCCGGCATCACCACCATCGACCGCAGCCGCGTCCCCGACAAGAACATCGCCATGGTCCGCCCGATCGAGGACACGCCGACCCGGCGCCCCGAGGAACCTGGCCTTTTGGACAGCCTGTTCGGCGACGACAACACCGCGGACACCAAGACCGCCACCCGCGGCGCCACCAAGTCCGAGGCCCGCGCCGCGCCGATGCGCGACATGCTCCGCGAGGAGGCCAAGGCCGACCGCCCGAGCGACGGCCTCGCCCAGGAGGCCGACGGCCGCGCCTTCAACGGCGCCCCCGGCAACGCCGACCCCGCGAGCCCGATCGAGGCCCCGTCCGCCAACTTCGAGGCCGCGCCCCCGCCCCCCAGCACCGGCGCGGCCGCCGGCGGCGCGCCGATGCTCGAGGCCGCCGCCGAGCCCGCGGCCGCGCGCATCACCGTCGCCGACGAGGAGGACGACTCCCCGCGCATGAAGTCCCGGCCGATGCCCAAGCCCGCCGACAGCCGCCGCGACCGCGGCGACATCGCCCAGCCGACCATGCGCCTGCCCCGGCCGACGCCCGAGCCCGAGAGCCGCCCGATCGCCCCGATCGTCAA
>NZ_JAGOMQ010000008.1 GCF_017993425.1 Amaricoccus sp. | reverse complement strand
TCCGGGCAGTTTCCGTTACATTCAGGCACACTTTGCATTACGGTTTTTACTTTAACGATGCTTTCGCGCGTGCTTACACTATAGTGTCGCGCGGCCTTGGTAAGGGAGAGGTCGAGAGTTCAATCCTCTCTCGCAGCACCATCTCTCCCTCCCGTGTGGATTCTTCCGACAGTTCTGGGAGCGGGAAGGAAGATTCCGGCGCTTGTACGTCCCGTCCAGCCCGTAGCGGGAGAGGCTCGGCGAAGGCCGGCGTGAGCGCCCCCCGATGTCGGCCGGTCGACCCGGCGCTCGCAGGGCTGCTGGAGGCCGGCGAGGTCGCGTGCCATCCCCTCATCGTCGCGGAGATCGCGCTCGGCGCCCTGCGGGATCGCGCCAGCGTGGCGCGCCGGCTCGACGGGCTGCCGTCGCCCGCCGCTCGCCACGCCGGCGGAGGTGCGCACGCTCGTCGAGCGGCGGCGCCTCTTCGGGCGCGGGATCGGCTACGTGGACGCGGCGCTGGTCGCCGCGTGCCTGCTCGCGCCCGGGACCGCGCTCTGGACCCGCGACCGGCGGCTCGCGGCCGTGGCGCGGGACGCGGGCGTCTCCGCGGGCTGACCCCTCACCGCTCCGGCACCAGCACCTCGCGCTTGCCGACGTGGTTGGACTGGCTGACCACGCCCTGCTCCTCCATCATCTCGACGATGCGCGCGGCCTTGTTGTAGCCGATGGCGAGCTTGCGCTGGATGTAGGAGGTCGAGCACTTGCGGTCCTTGGCCACGATCGCCACCGCGGCGTCGTAGAGCGCGTCGTCGGACTGGGTGTTGCCGCCCAGGCCGAGGACGAGGTCGATGTCGTCCTCCTCCTCGTCGCTCGGGCCGTCGAGGACGCGGGCGTCGTAGGCGGGGACGCCGAGCGACTTCAGGTGCGTCACCACCTCCTCGACCTCCTCGTCCGAGACGAAGGGGCCGTGGACGCGGGTGATCCGCCCGCCGCCGGCCATGTAGAGCATGTCGCCCTGCCCCAGCAGCTGCTCGGCGCCCATCTCGCCGAGGATGGTGCGGCTGTCGATCTTCGACGTCACCTGGAAGCTGATGCGGGTCGGGAAGTTCGCCTTGATCGTGCCGGTGATGACGTCGACCGAGGGGCGCTGCGTCGCCATGATCAGGTGGATGCCGGAGGCGCGCGCCATCTGGGCGAGGCGCTGGATGCAGGCCTCGATCTCCTTGCCGGCCACCATCATCAGGTCGGCCATCTCGTCGACGATGACCACGATGAAGGCCATCGCCTGCGGCTGGATCTGCTCCGTCTCGAAGACCGGCTCGCCGGTGTCCTCGTCGAAGCCGACCTGCACGGTGCGCGAGAACGCCTCGCCGCGGGCCAGCGCGTCCTTCACCCGGGCGTTGTAGCCGTCGATGTTGCGCACGCCCATCTTCGACATCTTGCGGTAGCGGTCCTCCATCTCGGCGACCACCCATTTCAGCGCCACCACCGCCTTCTTCGGGTCGGTGACCACCGGCGAGAGCAAATGCGGGATGCCGTCGTAGACGGAGAGCTCCAGCATCTTCGGGTCGATCATGATCAGCCGGCACTCGTCCGGCGAAAGCCGGTAGAGCAGCGACAGGATCATGGTGTTGATCGCCACCGACTTGCCCGAGCCGGTGGTGCCGGCGATCAGCAGGTGCGGCATCCGGGCGAGGTTCGCCACCACCGGCTCGCCGCCGATGTCCTTGCCGAGGGCGAGCGGCAGGGCGTGGGCGCTGTCGCCGAAGCCCTTGGCGGCGATGATCTCGCGCAGCAGCACCTTCTCGCGCAGCTCGTTCGGCAGCTCGATGCCGATCACCGAGCGGCCGGGGATGGTCGAGACGCGGCAGGCGAGCGCCGACATCGAGCGGGCGATGTCGTCGGCGAGGCCGATCACCCGCGACGCCTTCAGGCCGGCGGCGGGCTCGAGCTCGTACATCGTCACCACCGGCCCGGGGCGGATCGCCACGATCTCGCCGCGGACGCCGTAGTCGTCGAGCACGCTCTCCAGCATCCGCGCGTTCTCCTCGAGCGCGTCGGTGGAGAGGTGGTGGCGGACGATGGTGCTCGGGTTCTGCAGGAGCGAGAGCGGCGGCGGCTGCCAGGCGACGGGGGCGCCCTTGGGGTCGAGGGCGAGCTCGGGCTCCTCCTCGCTGCGGGCGCGGACGCTCTTGGCGATCGGCTTCGGCGCCGGCTTCTGCACCCGGGTCTCGGGCGCGGCGAGCGGCGGGGGGGCGAGGTCGGGGGCGTCGTCGTCCTCCTCCTCGAAGGGGGCGACGACCGGCGGCGTGACCCGCGCCGCGCGCGGCGCGGGCGCCGCGGGCTCGCGCAGGACGGCCGGATCGAAGCGCGGGATCGGGCCGCCGGCCGGGCGGGGCAGCGGCGCCTCGGCGGCGGAGGCGCGGCGGGCGCGCGCCTCGGAGGCCATCGTCGCCGCCTGGCGCGCGCCGGCAGCGGCGCCGCCCAACGCGCGGCCGCCCAGCGAATGCGCGCCGGCGTAGACGACGACCGACCCCTGCCCCAGCAGCCGGCCGAAGCCGGAGAGCTCGGGCCAGGTCAGGCCGAGCGCGTAGCCGGCGGTCAGCACGAAGACGAGCGCCAGCGCCACGCTGACCAGCGGCAGCGCCGCCGCGGCGTCGAGCGGCAGCGCGCCGAGGAGCGCGCCGAGCGCGGCGTCGCCGATCAGCCCGCCGAGGCCGTAGGCGTGCTGCCAGCTCGCCAGCGGGACATGCGTGGCCGCGAAGGCCGCCGCGGCGACTAGCGCCACCGGCGTGGCGATCGCCCGGCTGAGCACCCGGTTCTCGCCGGCGTGGAGCAGGAGCCGCAGCCCCCAGACCGTGAACGCGAGCGGCGCGCCATAAGCCGCCCAGCCGAAGGCGCGGTGCAAGGGATCGGCGATCGAGGCGCCGATGAACCCGAGCGCGTTGGTCGGCGCGGCGTCGGTGGCGGAGAACAGGCTCGGGTCGTCGGGCGAGTAGGTCCAGAGGATCGTCCAGCCGAGCGCGCCGATCCCGATCAGGATCAGGCCGAGAAGCTCCGTCCCGCGCCGGCGCAGCGCCTCCTCGGTGTCGCTCTCGACGAGCGGGCTGCGGCGTTTCGTCTTGGATCGAGGCGCCATGGTCAGACCCTTTCTTCGGAGCGCGGCTCGGCAAGGACGGCGCGGATCGCCTCCAGCCCGCGGATGGTGTCGTCGAGCGGCGCGACCAGCGCGACGCGGATGTAGGGCGCGCCGGGGTTCGGCGCGCCGTCGCCCGCCCGGCCGAGATAGCCGCCGGGCAGGACGCGCACGCCCGCCTCGCGCCACAGCCGCAGCGCCGCCGCCTCGCCGTCGCCGACGTGGAGCCACAGGAAGAAGCCGGCGGGCGGCGAGACATAGCCGGGGAGGCCGCCAAGGATGCGGTCCGCCGCCTCGAACTTCGCCGCGTAGAGCGCGCGGCTCGCCTCGACATGCGCCTCGTCGCGCCAGAGCGCCGCGGCGGCGCGCTGCAGCGGCAGCGGCACGGGCGCCCCGCCATAGGCCTTGAGCCGCAGCAGCGCGCCGATCGAGCGCGGGCCGCCGGCCGCGAAGCCGCAGCGCAGCCCGGGCGCGCTCGACCGCTTGGAGAGCGACTGGAAGATCACCACGCGCTCGGGGTCGGCCCCGGCGGCGCGCGCCGCGGCGAGCGCCCCCGCCGGCGGGGCCTCGCGCCAGATCTCGGAATAGCACTCGTCGGCGCAGACCACGAAGTCGTGGCGCTCGGCGAGCGCGATCAGCCGCCGCCAGTCCTCGGCGGAGGCGACCGCGCCCTGCGGATTGGCCGGCGAGCACAGGAAGGCGACGCTCACCCGGTCGAGGAGCGCCGGCGGCAGGCCGGCATAATCCGGCAGGAATCCCGTCGCGGCGGTGGCCGGCACGGGCACGAGGTCCGCCCCGGCGGCGAGCGCCCCGGCGCCGTAGGCCTGATAGAACGGGTTCGGCACGAGGATCGCCGGCCGCTGCCCGCGCTTCAGCTCGGGCGAGAGCGCCAGCGCCGCGTTGAACAGGCCCTCGCGCGAGCCGTTCAGCACGATCACCTCGCGGTCGGGATCGACGCCGACGCCGTAGCGGCGGGCGAGCCAGTCGGCGATCGCCTGGCGCAGCTCCTCCACGCCCTCGTTCGGCGGATAGCGCCCGAACTCGGCGGCATGGGCGGCGATGGTCGCGGCGAGGAAGGCGGGCGGGGCGTGCCGCGGCTCGCCGAGCGACAGCGCCAGCTCCGGCGCGCCCGGCGGCACGTCGGCGAGCAGCCGCCTGAGCCGCGGGAACGCGTATTCCGGCAGGCTCGAGAACCGCTCGGGAAACTGCATCGATCGCCTCGTCGCCGGGGTCATTGGACGGTCGCCCCGAACTGCCCGCGAGCTTAGCCGGCGGGGGCGCGCGGGTCCAGTCGTTTGACGCGGACCGGTGGCGGGCGTGACCTCGCCGCCACCGTTAACCCTTTGACGCCTCAGGCGAGCGCGCGCTCGATGGCCGCGCCGAGGCGCAGGAGCCGCCCCTCCCCGCCCGCCGGCGCGAGGACCATCACCCCGCAGGCCGGGATGCCGGTCGGCACGCTCAGCGCGCAGAGCCGCAGCAGGTTGGCGAGGTTGGGGTTGCGCAGCGCCTTGAGGTTCTCGGCGGCGAAGTATGCGGGATCGGCGAGCAGCCGCTCGACGCGCGGCGGCAGGTTGGCGGTCGTCGGCAGCAGCACCGCGTCGTAGCCCGCCGTCGCCGCCGCCCAGCCCGCCCGCACCGCGTCGAGGGCGCGCAGGGCCGCCACGTAGTCGGCGCCGGAGATCGCCGCGCCGAGGCGGAAGCGGTCGCGGATCGGCGGCCACATCACCTCCGGGTCGGCCTCGATCGCCGCCCGCCACACGCCGTAGGCCTCCGGCCCGGCGACCGTCGGCCAGAGGCGGATCACCTCCGCGACCGCGGCCGGCAGGCCGCGCTCGATCCGCGCGCCCCCGGCCGCGACCCGCTCCAGCGCCGCGGCGAAGGCCGCCGCCGGGGCCTCGTCGGTCGGCAGGACCTCCGCGTCCTCCAGCACGAGGAGCCGCGTCCGCGCCAGCGTCGCCCCGCCGAGGTCCGCCGCCGGCCCGCCGGACAGCGCCGCGAGCATCAGGCCCGCATCCTCGACCGAGCGGCAGAGCGGCCCCACCGTGTCGAAGCCGGGCCGGAGCGGCGTCGCCCCGTCGAGCGGCAGCGCGCCGTGGGTGGGCTTGAAGCCGACGAGGTCGTTCCAGGCCGCCGGCACCCGCGCCGAGCCGGCGGTGTCCGAGCCGATGGCGGCGGCGGCCAGCCCGAAGGCGACCGAGGCGGCGGCGCCGGAGGACGAGCCGCCCGGCGCGAGCCCGGGGTCGTTGATGTTCGGCGAGGTGGCGGTGACCGGGTTGATGCCGAGGCCGGAGAAGGCGAGCTCGGAGAGGTGCGTCTTGCCGAGGCTGACCAGCCCGGCCCGCGCCGCGCTGGCCACCACCGCGCCGTCGCGCGCCGCGACCCGGCCGCGCAGCAGCGCCGAGCCCGCCTCCGTCGGCTCGCCGGCGAGGTCGAAGAGGTCCTTCCAGCTGACGGGGACCCCGTCGAGCGGGCCGCGGCGCAGGCCGAGCCTTGCGCGCTCCGCCGCCGCCCCGGCCTCGGCGCGGGCGCGGGCGGGCGTGGCGCGCACGTAGATGCGCGCCGCCTCCGGGTGCGCGGCGATGGCGGCGAGATACGTCTCGGCGAGCGCGCGCGGGTCGATCGCGCCCTCGCCTATGCCGCGCCCGAGCTCCGCCGCCGTCATCCACAACCAGCGCTCGTCCACGGCCCGTCCCTCCGCCTTTGCGCCAGCCTAGCGAGGCCGCCGCCGGCCGGCAATGCGCGGCCGTCGGGGGCGGTGGCACGCCCCGACCGCCGGGTTGGCCGGGCAGCGGGTCGGCCGCCTGGCGGGACCTGATCTAGATAGAAACTGGCGCTTCGGGCGAGATTGGGCATTTGGACCCGAGGCGTTCGATCTGCCTTGCGAGAGCCTTTGCGCGGGTCAGGCCGCCACGAGGGGCGAGGCAGTACTCAGGGCGCGGCCGGTCAGGATGAGGCGGGCGCGCTCCCGCGCCGCTTTGTCGCGGCGGCGCGGGAAATGCCATAGCCTAGTAAGCGCCGCTGAAGTGCTTGGCGACACGCACCGCAAATAGCAACGCGTACAGGTAGAGTTCGATGAGGGAATACATCATGTTCTTCCTTCCATCCGGGGTTGCAAGAAGGTGAGTTCGATGGGCGCTGTGTCTCCGTGCGCCGCGCAGGGCATATGCAGTACCCCGTGTGACCGGCGCGTGACGTAATGGACGCTCTCCTGTCACGCCGAGACCGGCAGGGGCGAGTCTCCTACGGCAGACAGGGAGCCTCCCAGGGGGGCTAACGGAACAGCGCTATCCCTGAGATCACGAGAGCGCCGAGCGATAGCCAAAGGGCGATCTTGGCCGTTCTGGTTTGCTGTTCGGCCGCTGTCGCGGCACGCTCAGCGGCCGGCGCGGATTTCGCTGCCTCCGCCGCGGCGACCCGGTTCAGGGTTAGTTCTTCCGCCGCTTTGGCATCCGCGCTCTCACGGTCCCGAGTTTTGAGCCCTTCTTCTACAATCGGCTTTTTTCTTGGGCCGTATACGCCGGAAGCGAGCTTCATTCGGACCGATGCCTGGCCCTCGGCTTCCAGCTCTGGAATCAAAGCTTCCGGATCGTCCAACTGATCAACCCGCCTCTTTAAGTCGCACCCCCGGTCCGCCGCCGTTCTCGGGGGATGAACTCGACGCCGGCGGCTTCGAGCGCAGAGCGGACGGCGGCGACGCTACTCGCGCGCGGCTTGCGCACCCCCGCCTCGAAATCAATTACGGTTGTTCGCGACGCCCGCCGGGAACTCGCATTGTTTGCGGAGAGTATGGATAGCAGCGAAGCGGCTGGCGAAATGGCCGCGGCGATCCGGCGCTACGCAGATATGAAGGATGGCGGTCGATGAGGCGCGACCTCGTGACGGCCGACATCAGCCGCCGCTGGCTCCTCCGGGCCGCGCCTCTCATCGGGGTGGCGTCCGCAGTCCCGCTCGACGCGCAGCCGGCAACCATTGACCAGAAGATCGTTGACCTGATCGCCGATCTTGAGCGTGTCGATGGATGGGAAATGGGCTCCACCATCTGCGCCAAGCTCTGGGTCGCGAGCGAGCTGCGGGCGATTGCCGGCATGGAGGCAAGCCCCTTCGGCGAGGAGATCGACCAGTACCACGCGACGAGGGCTGAGTATCTGGCCAACGCGCAGCGGCGGAACGGGGAATCGCAGGCGTGACCGCTTCGGCCAGCCGTATCGCCTCGCGGGCGGCTGGCCGGTTGTTACCTTAGGGTCTTTTCCGCTTCCGCCGCTTCCGTCTAACCTGTTGTTTTTGTTGGTGCCCGGGGGCGGATTTGAACCACCGACACGCGGATTTTCAATCCGCTGCTCTACCCCTGAGCTACCCGGGCACGGGGACGGGGGCCGTCAAGCGGGGCCGTCGATAGGCCAGGGCGCGCGCGCTGTCCAGCGAAAAGTCCGGCGTCACAGGGGCTGGCCGCGCAGCAGGCGGGGCAGCGCGCCGCCGAGGCCGGCGGCCTCGCGGATCAGCGCGCGCCGCACCGCCGGCAGGCGGTTGACGAGGCCGAGGCCGAGGTCGCGCGCGAGCCGCAGCGCGGGGTTGTCGTTGGAGAAGAGCCGGTTCAGCCCGTCGGTCGCGGCGGCGAGCGTCGCGGCGTCGAAGCGGCGCCAGCGCTGGTAGTCGGCGAGCACGTCCGGGGCGCCCGGGTCCTGGCCGCGGCGGCGGGCGGTGGCCAGCACCTCGGCGAGCGCGGCGACGTCGCGGAGGCCGAGGTTCAGGCCCTGGCCCGCCAGCGGATGCACGCCGTGGGCGGCGTCGCCGACGAGGGCGACGCGGTCGGCGACGAGGCGCTCGGCGAGCGACAGGCCGAGCGGGTAGGAGAACCGCGCCCCGGCGAGGCTGACCGCGCCGAGGAAGTCGCCGAAGCGGGGGCGCAGCACGGCGAGGAAGCCCGCGTCGTCGAGCCCGGCGATGGCGGCGGCGCGCTCGCGCGTCTCGGTCCAGACGATCGAGCTGCGGTTCCCCGGCAGCGGCAGGATGGCGAGCGGGCCCTCGGGCGTGAAGAACTGGTGGGCGACCCCGCCATGCGGGCGCTCGTGCGCGACCGCGGCGACCAGCGCGGCCTGGGGGTAGTCCCAGCCGACCCGGGCGACGCCGGCGCGGCGCGCCGTGGCGCTCGCCCGGCCGTCGCAGCCGACGAGGAGGCGGCCGCGGAGCGTGCGCCCGTCGGCGAGCGTCGCCTCGGCGAAGCCGGGACCGGCCGCCTGGCCGACCACCGCGGCGCCGTCGAGGACGGCGATGCGGGGCTCGGCTTCGGCCGCCGCGGCGAGCGCGCGGCGCAGGAAGCGGTCCTCGAGGAAGTGGCCCATCGGCCCCTCGTCGATCTCGGCCCGGTCGAAGTGCAGGAACCATGGGCTCGCCCCCTCGCCGGCGCGGCCGTCGCTGACCACGATCTCCTCGATGGCCTGCGCCTGCGGGCCCAGGAGCCGCCAGAGGCCGAGGGCCTCGAACATCCGCCGGGAGCTGAGGGCGAGGGCGTAGGCGCGGCCGTCGAAGTCGTCGCGGCCGCGGTCGGCGGCGGGGGCGGCGTCGATCAGCGCGCTGGTCAGCCCGGCCGAGGCGAGGGCGAGGGCGAGCGTCGGGCCGTTCAGCCCGCCGCCGACGATCAGCACGTCGCGGTCGATCTCCATGCCGCCAGCTATCCCGGGCGGCCGCGGATTGTCCACCCGCCGCCCGGCCCGGGGGCGCCGGACGCCCGAACCCGGGGCCGGCCTCGCACGTGCGAGAGGGGGCATGTGCGCGATGCTGCTGGGGGAGCCCGGGCAGATGCGGACGGGGCGACTTCTCGGCCTCGCCGGCAGCATCGCGAGCGACTGGCCACGAGGGCGCACGCCCCGGCATCGTGCGGGACAGCGCAAGAGTCGTGCCGTGCGCCCGCGCTCACCCCCCGCGCGGCCCCGTGACCCATCCTCACTGGCGGCGCGGCCTCCGGCGTCCTAAATCTCGCGCGAGAGGAAGCCCGATGCCCGACACAACCCGCGCGGCGCACGAGACCCCGCGTCACCTGCGCCGCCTCGCCGACCTGATCGACGCCTTCGCCCGCGCCGACGGCCCGCCGCCCGACCGGCTGGGCCGCTTCCTCGTCTGGGCGCTGCGCGGCTCCTTCCCGGCCATCCTCGTCACGCTGGCCGTCACCGTCGCCGTCGGCGCAACGGAAGTCGGCTCCGCCTTCGTCGTCGGCTGGCTGATCGACCTCGCCGAGGCCAAGGGCCCGGCCGAGCTCATCCCCGAGACCTGGCCGCTCCTCCTCGCGGCGATGCTGTTCTTCCTCCTCGTCCGCCCCGGCCTGATGGGCCTCGGCGCCGTGCTGACCGGCGTCACCATCGGCCCGAACCTCTATCCCCTCGTCCTCTCGCGGCTCAACCGCCACACCCTCGGCCAGTCGCTCTCCTTCTTCGACGACGACTTCGCCGGCCGCATCGCCCAGAAGCAGCAGCAGACGGCGCGCGCCATCACCGAGGTCGTGTCGGAATCGGTCAACACCCTCGGCTTCGCCCTCTCCGCCGTCGTCGGCTCGGTGGCGCTCGTCGCCGCGGTCAACGCCTGGCTCGCCGCCGGAATGCTCCTCTGGATCGCCGCCTACGTGGTGCTGATCCGCCGCTTCCTGCCGCGCATCCGCAAGAGCTCCACCGACCGCGCCGCCGCCCGCGCCGTCGTCACCGGCCAGGTCGTCGACACCATCACCAACATCGCCACGGTGAAGCTCTTCAGCCACGGCCTCCACGAGGACGAGGCCGCGCTCGGGGCGCTGGCCGGCTACCGCGGCGCGACGATCCGCTTCGGCTGGGTCACCGCGAGCTTCCGCACCTGGCTGATGACGCTCGCCGGCGCGCTGCCCGTGCTCCTCATCGGCGGCGCGCTCCTGCTCTGGACCCGCGGCCAGGCCTCCCCCGGCGACATCGCCACCGCCGGCCTGATCGCCACGCGCCTCGCCCAGATGTCCGGCTGGGTCTCGATGACCGCCATGGGCATCTTCTCCAACATCGGCGAGATCGAGGACGGGATGCGCACGCTCTCGCCCCCCCACGCCATCACCGACGCCCCCGAGGCCGTCGCGCCCGAGGCGCTGCGCGGCTCGGTCGACTTC
Source organism: Amaricoccus sp. (assembly GCF_017993425.1). Lineage (GTDB taxonomy): Bacteria > Pseudomonadota > Alphaproteobacteria > Rhodobacterales > Rhodobacteraceae > Amaricoccus. The sequence continues at coordinate 108,525 of NZ_JAGOMQ010000008.1, read as the reverse complement.
GACCACGTCCGCTTCGGCTACGGCCGCAAGACCCCGGCGCTGGCCGATTTCGACCTCCACGTCCGCCCCGGCGAGAAGGTCGCCCTCGTCGGCCGCTCCGGCGCCGGCAAGACCACGGCCGTCTCGCTCCTCCTGCGCCTCTACGAGGTCGAGGGCGGCGAGATCCGCCTCGACGGCGTCGACATCCGCGACATGACCCAGGACGCGCTCCGCGCCCAGATCGGCATGGTCCGCCAGGAGACGGCCATGTTCAACCGCTCGGCGATGGAGAACATCCGCTACGGCCGCCGCGACGCCACCGACGAGGAGGTCATCGCCGCCGCCAAGCGCGCCGAGGCCCACGACTTCATCCTGACCTTGCGCGACTTCAAGGGCCGCGAGGGCTACCGCGCCCATCTCGGCGAGCGCGGCGTGAAGCTCTCCGGCGGCCAGCGCCAGCGCATCGCGCTCGCCCGCGTCATCCTCAAGAACGCCCCCGTCCTCGTCCTCGACGAGGCCACCTCCGCCCTCGACAGCGAGGTCGAGGCGGCGATCCAGGACACGCTCGACACGGTGATGGAGGGCAAGACCGTCGTCGCCATCGCCCACCGCCTCTCCACCATCGCGCGGATGGACCGCATCGTCGTCCTCGACGAGGGCCGCATCGCCGAGGAGGGAACCCACGAGGCCCTCCTCGCCCGCTCCGGCCTCTACGCCCGCTTCTGGCGCCGCCAGTCCGGCGGCTTCCTCGACGTCGCCGCGGAGTGAAGCGTCAACCGGACACGACGCGCCCTGTCTCCTCTGTAATGCCTTGTTTTCGCAGTCTACTCCGCCGGCTGACAGCTGTCGCCAGCGCCGGCGCGGGAAGAAGAGGCGGCCGCGGAGCCGCCTCTGGAGATGACGTCGTGTCGATGGCGCGACGAGGACCGGCGACTTCCCAAAGGGACGGCCGCCATGCCCTCACGTGAGCAGGTAGCCGTCGTGCAGCGACAGATCGGCGCCCCGCACGACAAGGAAATAGTCGTCGGCGTCGGGGATGCCGTCGCCGAGGCCGTCGCCGTCCTGGTCGATCTGGAGGATGGTGTTCACGCGGCCGGGGAGAGTCTCGATCTCCTCCTGATAGACTTGGAAGTCCCTGCCGCCCTTCACGGCGTCGCGGAAACGGATCTGGTCCCTGCCCTCCTCGAAGGCGTTGAAGAGCACCGTGTCGGTATAGGCGCCGAGGTCCGCCCGCGTCACGAGGATCACGTCGCGGGCCCCGTCGCGCGGCTGCGACGAGTCGCTCTGGAAGAACTCGACGTCCGGGTTGATGGTGTCGTTGCCCGCCCCGCTGACCAGGATGTCACAGCCGACGCCGCCATCGATGAAGTCGTTCCCAGCGCCGCCATCGATGTAGTCGTTGCCCTCGTTGCCCGTCACGTACCGATCGTCTCCCGCGCCTGCGTAGATGCGGTCATTGCCCGCGCCGCCGACGAGCTCGAAGTCGATGAAGTCGGTTCCCTGCAGGAAGTCGTTCCCTTCGTCGCCGAAGGCGCCGGATTGCCAGTCCCCGCTGGCCCGGCCGATCAGCCGGTCATTGCCCGCGCCGCCAGACGAGAACCCGCCGATCAGCAGGTCGTCACCCCCGCCGCCGTAGAAATCGTCGAAGCCGCCGCCGCCGATCATCACGTCGCGGTGCTTCGTCCCGAAGACGCCGAGGATGCTGCTGAACTCCTCGAGGCCGGGCTCGACGCTTGCCGCGAAGAAGTCGGTCCCCCCGAAACCGTCGCGCGCCTTCCCGATGACCGCCACGGTCCGGACATCGCCGTCGGCGTCGGTGAAGGTACGGCTGCCGCGGAACGACATGTCGACGAAGACGCCCTTCTTCGCACCGCTATAATCGACGTAGGCGCTGACGAAAACGTCCGGGGAAGGGCCGACCCCGTAGAGGTCATTGCCGCGCGTGCCCATGAAGAACGCAAATACCTCGCCCCCGCCGCCGAACAGCGTGTCCTTTCCCGCCGTGCCCTTGAAGGTGACGCTGTCGAATTCGTTCGTGTCCCAATCCGGCGTGTAGGCGCCCGGAACGAGTTGGACGTTGCGCCCAGCCACGAGATGATCGGTCACGATGGAGCCATCGCTATTGGCTTGCGCGAGGAAGTCACGGCTGTTGTTGATCGACACGTCCCTGATGCTCCTCTGAATCTTCGGCCGGCGCGGAGCTTCGCCCACCCGCTTCTCGACGAGCCCGCGCCCGGAGCAGCCTGCGCCCCGCACCTTCCCCCGTCCCGAAATCGCGCCGAAGCGCAGCCGAAATTTGCGCCGCGTCTGCGTCCATCATTCGCCGGAGCGCGCTCCGGCCGCCGGAACGTGACGACCCGAAGGCCCACCCCGCGCCGTCCGGGCCGCCGCCCGGGAGGAACGCCCCGCGCACGCCGGCGTTGTGCGGCGGAACCCGAGCAAAGGAGCCCCCGATGGAGACGAACGAAATTCACCGCGGACGGATGATCGACCACGTCCAGCTCGTCGTCGCCGACCTCGAGGCCAGCCGCACCTTCTACGAGGGCGTGTTCATCGCCATCGGCATCCCCATGGGCGGCAAGGGCGAGGGCTATTTCTGGGCCGACGAGCTCTTCGTCTCGACCGCCGACAGCCCCGCCGCGCTCGGCGAGCTCACCGGCCGCGTCCACCTCGCCTTCCAGGCCCCCGACCACGCCGCCGTCGACGCCTTCCACGCCGCCGGCATCGCCTCCGGCGGCCGCGACAACGGCGCCCCCGGCGAGCGCCCGCACCACCCGGGCTATTACGCCGCCTACCTGCTCGACCCCGACGGCAACAACATCGAGGCCGTCTACCACGGCAAGCACGACCGCAGCGCCGACTCGGTCAAGATCACCTTCCCGGCCTAGCAGCCCACCCCTTGCCGGCCCCGCCCCGGCGGCTAAGCTCACGCGACCGCCCGCCGCCGGAGGAGACAGCGCGCCGATGACCGCCGGAGCCGCCCTCGCCGACCGCGTCTCCCGCGCGCCGATCCCGCACGACCCCGCCCAGGCCGCCGAGGCCGCCGCCCTCTTCGCCGACGTCGCCCCAGCGGCGCGCGAGCTCCTCGCCGCCACGGCCGGCTGCTCGCCCTATCTCGGCGGCCTGATGCGCCGCGACCCCGACTGGCTCCGCGCCGCCCTCGCCGCGCCCCCGGAGGAAACCCTCGCCGCCCTCCTCGCCGCCGCCGACCCGGCCGACCCCGCCCGCAGCCTGCGCGAGGGCAAGCGCCGCGTCGCCCTCCTCGCCGCGCTCGCCGACCTCGGCGGCGCCTGGGACCTCGACGCGGTCACCGGCGCGCTCACCGCCTTCGCCGACCGCGCCGTCGCCACCGCGCTGACCGCGGCGCTGACCGCCGAGATCGCCCGCGGCAAGCTCCCCGGCGTGACCGAGGCCGACCTCGCCGACGCCGCCGGCCTCTTCGTCCTCGCCATGGGCAAGATGGGCGCGGCCGAGCTCAACTACTCCTCCGACATCGACCTGATCGTCCTCTTCGACGAGACCCGCCACGACGACGACGCCTATGCCGACATCCGCCGCGGCTTCGTCCGGGTGACGCAGAAGCTCGTCAAGCTCCTCTCCGAGAACACCGCCGACGGCTACGTCTTCCGCACCGACCTGCGCCTGCGCCCCGACCCCTCCGTCACCCCGGTCTGCATCGCCACCGACCCGGCCGAGCGCTACTACGAGAGCATGGGCCGCACCTGGGAGCGCGCCGCCTTCATCAAGGCCCGCCCCTGCGCCGGCGCGATCGACGCCGGCTGGAGCTTCCTCGACCGCCTGCGCCCCTTCGTCTGGCGCCGCCACCTCGACTACGCCGCCATCCAGGACGCCCACGACATGCGGCTGCGCATCCGCGCCCACAAGGGGCTCGGCGGCCCGATCCGCGTCCCCGGCCACGACCTCAAGCTCGGGGCCGGCGGCATCCGCGAGATCGAGTTCTTCACCCAGACCCGCCAGCTCATCACCGGCGGCCGCGACCCGAGCCTGCGCTCCCGCCGCACCCTCGACGCGCTCGACGCCCTGACCGGCAAGGGCTGGGTCGAACGCCCCGTCCGCGATGCGCTCACCGCCGCCTATGTCGAGCACCGCACCCTCGAGCACCGCCTCCAGATGCTCGACGACGCCCAGACCCACCGGATGCCGAAGACCGAGGAGGAGCTCGCCCGCCTCGCCGACTTCTGCGGCGCCCCCGACCGCGCCGCCTTCGCCGAGGCCCTGCGCGCCCGCCTCACCGAGGTCCACGCGCTGACCGAGCCGTTCTTCACCCAGGAGCGCGCCGCCGCGCCCGCCCCCGACCTGGCGGCGATCTTCGCCGACCCCGAGGCCGCCGCCGCCCGCATGGCCGACTGGCGCCGCTACCCGGCGATGCGCTCGGAGCGCGCCCGCTCGATCTTCAAGCGCATCGAGCCCGAGCTGCTCACCCGCCTGAAGGGCGCCGCCCAGCCGGACGCCGCCCTGATCGCGCTCGACGCCTTCCTCGCCCGCCTGCCCGCCGGCGTGCAGGTCTTCTCGCTCTTTGAGGCGAACCCGCCGCTCCTCGACCTCCTCGTCGACATCGCCGGCTCCACCCCCGAGCTCGCCCGTCACCTCGGCCGCAACGCCGGCATCCTCGACGCGGTGATCGGCGCCGACTTCTACAAGCCGCTCCGCGGCGCCGACGAGCTGCGCGCCGAGCTGACCGAGAGCCTCGCCGCGGTCCCCGACTACGAGCGCGCCCTCGACCGCGCCCGCGTCTGGATGAAGGAGCGCCAGTTCCGCATCGGCGTCCACCTTCTGCGCGGCCTCGCCGAGGCCGACGAGGCCGCCGCCGCCTATTCCGCCGTCGCCGAGGCCACCGTCGCCGCGCTGCTGCCCCGCGTCGAGGCCGAGTTCGCCCGCCGCCACGGCCCCGCCCCGGGCGCCGGCGCCGCCGTCGTCGCCATGGGCAAGCTCGGCTCGCGCGAGATGACGGTCTCCTCCGACCTCGACCTCCTCGTCCTCTACGACGCGCCCCCCGACGCCCAGTCCGAGGGCTCCCGCCCGCTCGCCGCGCCGGTCTACTTCGCCCGCCTCACCCAGTCGCTGATCGCCGCGCTGACCTCGCCGATGGCGGAGGGCGTCCTCTACAAGGTCGACATGCGCCTGCGCCCCTCCGGCCGCCAGGGGCCCGTGGCGGTCAGCCTCGCGAGCTTCCGCCGCTACCAGGCCGAGGAGGCCTGGACCTGGGAGCACCTCGCGCTGACCCGCGCCCGCGTCGTCGCCGGCCCGGCCGACCTCGGCGCCCGCGTCGCCGAGGCGATCGCCGGGACGCTCGCCCGCCCCCACGACGCCGCCAAGGTCCTCGCCGACGCCCGCGACATGCGCCGCCGCCTCGCCGAGGCCCATGCCGAGGCCGCGGCGAACCCCTGGGAGGTGAAGCTCGGCCCCGGGCGGATGATGGACATCGAGCTCCTCGCCCAGACAGGGGCGCTCCTCGCCGGCCTCGTCGGCGTCCGCCGCCCGCGGCAGATGCTCGACCGCCTCGCGCGATCCGGCTGGCTCCCCCGCGACGACGCCGCCCGCCTCGCGGCCCAGCTCGACCGCCTCGCCAGCCTCCAGCAGCTCGGCCGCCTCGCCGCCGACCACACGATCGACCCTTCCGAGGCCGGCGCCGGCCTCGTCCGCCTCGTCCTCGCCACCACCGAAGCCCCCGACCTCGCCGCGCTGAAGGCGCAGCTCGCCGAGGAGGCCGTGGCCGGCGCCGCCCTGATCAACGCCCGGTTGGCGGCAGGATGACCGGAGGTTGATGTCTATAGCACCAAGTGCTATATCACAGTTCGATGCGACGGAGTTCGGATGCGCATCTTCAAGACGAAGTGGTTCGGCCGCTTCGCGAGGCAGGAGAAGATCGCCGATGCGACGCTCGTGGAGGCAATCAGTCGCGCCGAACGGGGCGTCATCGACGCCGATCTTGGCCACGGGGTCATCAAGCAGCGGATCGCCCGTCCGGGCCAAGGCACGTCCGGCGGGTTCCGCAGCATCATCCTCTTTCGTCGCGAAAGCCGTGCCTACTTCGTCTACGGCTTCGCCAAGAGCGACCGAGGCAACATCCGGAAAGACGAGCTCGAAGCCTTCCGCAAGCTGGCGAGCGAGTTGCTCGATCTCGACGATGCCGCAATCGAGGCGGCCATGGCGAACGAGACGATCATGGAGGTGAAACATGACTGAGCCTTACAGGAGCGACGCCCTCGCCGCCGTCCACGAGACCGCCCTCGGACTCAGCGAAGCGGGCGTCCTTTCCCCGCGATCGATGAAGGAGTTCGACACGCTTTGCCTCACGCCGGTGGGGCCGCTGGCGCCGGAGGAGATCCGGGCCATCCGGGCGCGCGAGAACGTCAGCCAGGCGGTCTTCGCGCGCTACCTCAACGTCACGACCGGCCTCGTAAGCCAATGGGAGCGCGGGGAGAAGCGTCCGCGCGGCGCTTCGCTCAAGCTCCTCACTCTCGTGGCGACGAAGGGGCTCCAAGCTGTCTCCTGAACCAAGGCAGGAAGCCGGCCCTGCAAGGAGGATGCGTGATCGCGCGGCCTCCGGTCGCTCCTCTACGCGACACGCCTCGCCCGAGGCTGCGTGATGCGCCTCCCCATCGTCTACCACCCCGACTACATGGCCCAGCTCCGCCCCGGCCATCGCTTCCCGATGTCGAAATACGGCTACCTCCGCGAGGCGCTGGCCGCCCGCGGCCTGCTGCCTTCCTCCGGCGGCTTCCTCGCCCCGGCGCCGGCGCGCGTCGCCCAGGTCGCCGCCGTCCACGACCTCGGCTACGTCGAGCGCGTCGCGGGAGCGCGGCTGACGCCCGAGGAGGCGCGCCGCATCGGCCTGCCCTCCACGCCCGCGGTCGCCCGCCGCTCCTTCCTCTCCGCGGCCGGAACCCTGCTCGCCGCCCGCCTCGCCCTCGAGCACGGGCTCGCCTGCAACATGGCCGGCGGCTCGCACCACGCCGGCCCCGAGGGCGGCGCCGGGTTCTGCGTCTTCAACGACGTCGCGGTCGCCGCCCGCGCCCTCCTCGACGAGGGCGTGGTCCGCCGCGTGCTCGTGGTCGACTGCGACGTCCACCAGGGCGACGGCACCGCGCGCATCTTCGCCCGTGACCCGCGCGTCCTCACCCTCTCGCTCCACGCCGAGCGCAACTACCCGGCGCGCAAGGCCGTCTCCGACCTCGACTTCCCGCTCCCCGACCGCCTCGGCGACCGCGCCTATCTCGAGACGCTCGCCCTCGCCCTCGCCGCGACCGAGGCCTTCGCCCCCGATCTCGTCTTCTACAACGCCGGCGTGGACCCGTTCGAGGCCGACCGCCTCGGCCGCCTCGCGCTGACCTTCGAGGGCCTGCGCGCCCGCGACGCCCTCGTCCTCGCCTGGGCCCGCGCCCGGTCCCTGCCGGTCGCCGGCGTCCTCGGCGGCGGCTACGACGACGACCCCTGGCGCCTCGCCGCCCGCCACGCCCTCATCTTCGAGGAAGCCGCCCGCCTCGCCGCGTGACCCCGCGCGCGCCACTGCGCGGATTCACACTTCGTTAGATAGAAAATCAATGGGTTAGAGGGTTTTCACGCGTGAACACGGGGCGTGTTCACAGCATCGCCGGCACGACCTGGTCGGGCGGGCGGTGCCCGTCGGCATAGGTCTTGATGTTGATGATGACCTTCTCGCCCATCTCGATGCGGCCCTCGATCGTCGCCGAGCCCATGTGCGGCAGCAGGAGCACGTTCGGCAGCGCCCGCAGCCGCGGGTTGATGTCGTGGCCGTGCTCGTAGACGTCGAGCCCGGCCCCGGCCAGCTCGCCCGCCCGCAACATCCGGGTCAGCGCGTTCTCGTCGATCACCTCGCCGCGGGCGGTGTTCACCACGATCGCCGTCGGCTTCATCAGCTTCAGCCGGCGGGCGTTCATCAGGTGGAAGGTCGAGGGCGTGTGCGGCACGTTGATCGACAGGATGTCGATCCGCGTCAGCATCTGGTCGAGGCTCTCCCACCAGGTCGCCCCGTGCTCCTTCTCGATGTCGGGATGCACCCGCCGCCGGGCGTGGTAATGCACCTCGAGCCCGAAGGGATGCGAGCGCGCCGCGATGGCCCGTCCGATCGCCCCGAAGCCGAGGATGCCGAGCTTCTTGCCGGCGATGCGGTGGCCGAGGAGCGCGGTCGGGCTCCAGCCGTCCCAGTCGCCGCGCTGCATCAGCTGCGCCCCCTCCTGCAGCCGCCGCGGCACCGCGAGGATCAGCGCCATCGCCATGTCGGCGGTGTCCTCCGCCAGCACGCCCGGCGTGTTCGTCACCATGATCCCGCGCCGGAGCGCCGTGGCGACGTCGATATGATCGAAGCCCGCGCCGTAGTTCGCGATCAGCTTCAGCTTTGGGCCGGCGCGCGAGATCAGGGCCTGGTCGATCCTGTCGGTGATGGTCGGCACCAGCACGTCCGCCTCCGCGATCGCCTCGGCGATCGCCTCCGGCGCCATCGGCCGGTCGTCCGCGCTCAGAGTCGCATCGAAGAGCTCGCGCATCCGCGCCTCCACCATATCGGGGAGACGACGCGTCACGACGACTTTCAACCGGTTGTCGGCCATGCGGATTCCTGTTCCTCTCGCCGTGCGGTTCGGCTATGGTCGGCAGATAATTGCACGGGAGGGTCGGGGATATCCAGACACTTCCCGGCACGTCGAGGCGCCTTGAGCAGGGGTCCCGTCATGGCTCTGTCCGCCGCCCGCCTCCCCGGCGCGGTCCTCGTCCTTCTTCTCGCCGCGGGCGTCGCCCCGGACGGCCAGGCGCGCGCCGCCGCCGAGGCCGACCCGGCCGCCGCCGCGGCCCCTGCCGCCGATCCGGCGCCCGACCCGGCCGCCGCCGCGGCCCCTGCCGCCGATCCGGCGCCCGACCCGAACGTCGGCCCGGTCACCGGGATGCCGCTCCCCCGCTTCGTCTCGATGCGCGCCGAGAGCGCCAACGCCCGCCGCGGCCCCAGCCTCGACCACAAGGTCGACTGGACCTTCGTCCGCCGCGGCATGCCGCTCGAGGTGACGGGGGAGTACGGCAACTGGCGGCGGGTCCGCGACGCCGACGGGGCCGGCGGCTGGGTCCACCACACGCTGCTCTCCGGCATCCGCACCGTCCTCGTCGGCGGCGACGCCCCGTCCGCGCTCCGCGCCGACCCGAGCGAGACCGCCCCCATCCGCGCCTTCGCCGAGCCGGGCGTCGTCGCCCGCCTCGAGCATTGCCGCGGCGACTGGTGCGAGCTCGGCGCCGACGGCGTCAGCGGCTGGACGCACCGCGCCGGCCTCTGGGGCGTGCTGCCCGACGAGACGATCGAGTAGGGGCGCGCTCAATCCTTCCAGAAGTCGTCGAAGTCCGGCGCGTCCCGCGTCTCCTTCGCCGCCGCGCAGAACCGCTCGCCGCCGAGCGCCCCCTCGGCGAGAAAGAGCCCCCGCGCCGTCCCCAGCGCGATCAGCACGTCGACATGGCGCTGCAGCTGCTGCTCCGCCGCCATCCCCTCCGGCACGTCCTGCAGGACGGCGTTCGTCGCCGTGGCGACCTGCGCCTCGTCGAGCGCATAGCCCTCGCAGAGGCTCGCCACCGCGCCGTGGTAGGCGATCACGTTGAGCTGCGCGAGCTCGTCGTCGCTCACGAGGCCGCCCGTCCCCGGCCCGGCGGCCTCCCAGGCGGCCTGCAACGGGTCGGAGGCAGCCGCCCCCGGCCCGGCCGCCGCCGCAACCGCCGCCGCGCACAGAAGACGCCGGATCATCAGAAATACTCCCAGGTGGCGTTGGCGGCGAAGCTGCCGTCGTCGTGGTAGCAGGCGCGCTGCTTGTTGTAGCAGGTCACCCCGGGCTTCGGGGTGAAATGCCCGCCGGGATGCGAGTGATGGTGGTGGTTGGCGATCGCCGCCCCGACCGCGACGCCGGCGATCCCCGCGGCGATGGCCGCCGCCGTCGCGTCGTTCGGATACGCCGGCTGGATTTGCACGGTGAGCGCCGCCGCCAGCGCCGCCGCGCCGGTAAGTCGTCTCATCGGAACCTCATGCATGGCTTGCAGCCCGGCCAAAGCCGGAGCGTGAGCCTGCCACCCCCGCGCGAGCCCGCCAACGATTCGTTTCCACGGGACGCGCCCGCGCTTTGCGGCTGGAAATTCCCCTTCCGCTCGCGGTATGCTGGCGCCATGAACCGGAAGGACAGGCTGGCCGACCCGAACCCGTCGAGCCCGCGCGAGCGCGCGGCAGCTTGGCTGACGGCCGGACAGCTGCGCCCGACGCGGCAACGCCTCGCCTTGGCCGAGCTGCTCGTCGGGGACGGCCGCAACCGCCACGTTACCGCGGAGGGCCTGCACGCCGCCGCCACCGAGCGCGGGGCGCCGGTCTCGCTCGCCACGGTCTACAACACCCTCCGCGCCTTCTGCAGCGCCGGCCTGATCGCCGAGGTGACGGTGGACGGGACACGGTCCTACTTCGACACGCGCATCGACGACCACCCCCACTACTACTGGGAGGAGGACGGCAGCCTGACGGACGCGCCGGGCGACGCCGTGCTGCTCGCCGGGGCGCCGCGCGCGCCCGAAGGCGCCGTCGTGTCGCGCGTCGACGTGGTGATCCGGCTGCGCCGCACTGCCTGACGAATCCCGCTCTGGCGGGACGTCGTTCCGCAAGATCCGCCCTGCGGAGAAGAATCACTTGCCCGCGGCGACGGTTGGCGGTTTCCATGCGGGGACACCCACCGGAGCCCGAGCTTGCGCCTCATCGCATGGCTTGCCATCGTGCTGTTCGCCACGCTGGCAGGGGCCGGCGTCGTGGTCGCGCCGGCGACCGAGACGGCGGTGCTGTCCGCGGGGTGCTTCTGGTGCGTGGAGGCGGATCTCAGCCGCCAGCCGGGGGTGCTGGACGTCGAGACCGGCTATGCCGGCGGCAGCCTCGAGGACCCGACGTTCCGCGCCGTGGTGTCCGGCACGAGCGGGCACGTGCTTGCGGTGCGGGTGACGTTCGATCCCGCGGCGACCACGTACGACCGGCTGCTCGTCGCGTATTTCCTGGCGATGGACCCGACCGACGCAGGGGGGCAGGCGTGCGAGCGGGGGCGGGCCTATGCCGCGACGGTGTTCTACGTCGACGGGACGCAGCAGGCGGCGGCGGGGCGGATGAAGGCGCGGGCGACGGAGGTGCTGGGACGGCCGGTCACGGTCGCGCTGCGGCCGGCGGGGCGATTCTGGAAGGCTGAGGAGCAGTATCAGGATTACGCCGTAAAGAACCCGCTACGTTACGATTATTACCGGCGGGCCTGCGGGCGGGATGCCCGGGTGCGCGAGGTCTGGAAGGGCGGCGGCGTAGCGATGGCCGGGGGGCTGCCGCTGCCGGGCGAGGATGCGACGGGCCGGCCGCAGTGAGGGACGCATGATCGGAGACGCGCTGACCATCGGCGATCTGAAGGAGATGGCGCGGCGGCGCGTGCCGAAGATGTTCTTCGACTACGCGGACAGCGGCGCCTGGACGGAGGGAACCTACCGGGCGAACGAGGCGGACTTCGCGAAAATCCTGCTGCGCCAGCGGGTTCTGGTCGACATGACCGATCGCAACCTCGCCTCCGAGATGATCGGCGAGCCGGTCGCCATGCCGGTGGCGCTGGCGCCGACGGGGCTGACGGGGATGCAGCATCCCGACGGGGAGATGCTCGCGGCGCAGGCGGCGGAGGCGTTCGGGGCGCCGTTCTGCCTCTCCACCATGTCGATCTGCTCGATCGAGGATGTGGCAGGCGCGACCCGCAAGCCGTTCTGGTTCCAGCTTTATGTCATGCGCGACCGGGACTTCGTGGAAGGCCTCATCGACCGGGCGAAGGCGGCGGGGTGCTCGGCGCTGGTGCTGACGCTCGACCTGCAGATCCTCGGGCAGCGGCACAAGGATCTCCGCAACGGCCTGTCGGCGCCGCCGCGGTGGACGCCGAAGCATGTGTGGCAGCTGGCGACGCGGCCGGCGTGGTGCCTCGGGATGCTGGGGACCGAGCGGCGGACGTTTCGCAACATCGTCGGACACGCGAAGAGCGTCACCGACCTGAAGTCGCTGCCGGTGTGGACGACGACGCAGTTCGACCCGAGGCTCGCGTGGACCGACGTCGGCTGGATCCGGGAGCGTTGGGGCAAGAAACTGATTTTGAAGGGAATTCTCGATCCCGAGGACGCCCGGCGCGCCGTCGATACGGGGGCGGACGCGATCATCGTCTCGAACCATGGCGGGCGCCAGCTCGACGGGGCGCGGTCGTCGATCTCGGCGCTGCCGCGGGTGGTGGAGGCGGTGGACGGGCGGATGGAGGTGCATATGGACGGGGGGGTGCGGTCGGGGCAGGACGTGCTGAAGGCGCTGGCGCTGGGGGCGAAGGGAGTGCATATCGGCCGGCCGTTCCTGTGGGGGCTCGGGGCCGGGGGACGAGCCGGGGTGGCGCGGGCGCTGGAGATCATCCGGCAGGAGCTGGACATCACCATGGCGCTGTGCGGGCGGCGGGACGTGCGGGAAGTGGATGCGGGCATCCTCGACCGGGGGTGAACGCGCAATTTTCCCCGTCAGTGGACATCCTTCTGAAACGGCAGGAAAAAGCGGGACTGGAATGTGGCTGGAATCCGGCTGGAATCCGGCTTGCCATTTTTTCATGTCGGCTTAACCCCGGGCCGGCTCCTTGCGGCGGGGGGACGGGCGCCTAGATCCGGCGGAACCCGGAGACGCACGCCCATGATCCCGATTTCCGTCCTCGACCTCGCGCCGGTGCCCGAGGGCTCCACCCCCACCCGCGCGCTCGCCAACACGCTCGACCTCGCGCGCCATGCCGAGGCCTGGGGCTATCATCGCTTCTGGCTCGCCGAGCACCACAACATGCCCGGCATCGCCAGCGCCGCGACCGCGGTGGTGATCGGCGCGGTCGCCGCCGCCACGCGCACGATCCGGGTCGGCGCGGGCGGGATCATGCTGCCGAACCACGCGCCGCTGACCGTCGCCGAGGCCTTCGGCACGCTGGCCGAGCTCTATCCCGGCCGCATCGACCTCGGCCTCGGCCGCGCGCCGGGCGGCGACCAGATCACCATGCGGGCGCTCCGCCGCTACATGGGCGGCGCCGACACCTTCCCGCAGGACGTGGTGGAGCTCTTGCGCTACCTCGGGCCGGCGAACCCGGAGGCGGCCGTGCGCGCCATCCCCGGCGAGGGGACCGGCGTGCCGGTCTGGATCCTCGGCTCGAGCCTCTTCGGGGCGCAACTCGCCGCGCATCTCGGGCTGCCCTACGCCTTCGCCTCGCATTTCGCGCCCGACGCGGTCGAGCAGGCGGCCGCCGCCTATCGCGAGATGTTCCAGCCCTCGGCCTGGCTCGACCGGCCGCGCTTCATGCTGGCGGTCAACGTCTTCGCCGCCGACAGCGACGCCGAGGGACGGCGGCTGATGACCTCGATGCAGCAGGCCTTCGCCAACCTGCGGCTCGGCCGGCCCGGGCGCCTGCCGCCGCCGGTCGACGACATCGACGCGGTTCTCGACCCGCGGGTCCGCGCCGGCGTCGAGCACGCGCTCGCCTTCTCCGCCGTCGGGACCGCGGCCTCGGTGCGGCGCGCGATCGACGGCTTCGTCGAGCGCTTCGCCCCGGACGAGCTGATCCTGACCGGGCAGATCCACGACCACGCCGCGCGCCTGCGCTCGTTCGAGATCGCGGCGGAGGCGCTGGAGGCCCGCGCGCTCAGCGCGGCCGGGGCGCGATGATCTTGCCGGGATTGAGCAGGCCGGCCGGGTCGATCAGGTCCTTGATCGCCCGGGAGAGCGCCTGCTTCACCGGATCGGCGTTGCGCTCGTAGGCGGCGCGCTTTTCCAGCCCGACGCCGTGCTCGGCCGAGAACGAGCCGCCGGCGGCGGCGAGGCCGGCATAGAGCACGTCCTCGATCGCGTCATGCGCGGCGTGGGAGACCGGGCCGTCGACCGGCACGGTGATGTGCAGGTTGCCGTCGGCGAGATGGCCGTAGACGTAAGGGGCCCAGGCCGGGTCCAGCGCGGCCAGTTCCGCCTCGATCCGCGCCACGTAGGCGTCGAGGACGCCGCCGGGGACGGAGACGTCGAAGGAGGGCGGCAGGCGGTGCAGCCGCTCGATCAGCTCGGTCTCCTCGCGCAGCCGCCAGATCCGCCGCGCCTGCTCGTCCGAGGCGGCGACCACGCCGTCGAGGACGCCGGCCTCCTCCCAGACGGCGGCGAGCCCCTCCTCCAGCGCCGCCTGCGCGGCGGCGGCGTCGCCGGCGGCGACCTCGACGACGAGGATGCACGGGGCGTCGAGCGGCAGGAGGCCCGGCTCGTAGCCGAGCCCGCCGCGCATGAACTCGGCGAAGCGGCGCCACAGGATCTCGGCGGCGCGCAGGGAGGCGGAGGGCGCGGCGAGGAAATGCGCGACGATCCGCTGGGCGCTCGCGGCGTCGGGCAAGCCGACGAGGGCGACGGCGCTGGCGGCGGGGAGCGGCTCCAGCCGCAGCGCGGCGCGGGTGACGACGCCGAGCGTGCCCTCGGCGCCGATGAAGAGGTGCTTGAGGTCGTAGCCGGCGCTGGTCTTGAGCACCCGCGTCAGGTCGCGCAGCACGCGGCCGTCGGGCAGCACGACCTCGAGGCCGAGCACGCGGTGGCGCATCGTGCCGTTGCGGAAGGCCATGGCGCCGCCGGCGTTGGTCGAGATCATGCCGCCGATGGTGCAGCTGCCGCGGGCGGCGAGGTCGATCCCGGGATCGAGGCCGACCGCGGCGCAGGCCTCCTGCAGCGCGGCCAGCGTCACGCCGGCCTCGACGACGGCGACGCGGGCGGCGGGGTCGATCGCCTCGATCCGCTGCATGGCGCCGAGGTCGCAGATCACCTGCCCCGGCGCGGCAGCGGCCCCGCCGGCGAGGCCGGTGCGGCCGCCCTGGGGGACGAGCGCCACGCCGTTCGCGCCGCACCAGCGCACCAGCGCGGCGACGGCGTCGGCGTCGGGGGGGCGGACCAGCGCGGCGGCGGCGAGGTTGCGCGCGTCGGCGCCGGGGTCGCGGGAGGCGAGCTCGTCCGCGTCGCGGACGGTCGCGCCCGGAACGGCGGCGCGCAGCCCGGCGAGGAGGCTCGCGTCCATTGCCGGCGCGGTCAGGCCGCGGCCTTGCGCGCCCGCGCCGCCGCCCGCCAGCGCAAGAGGTCGCGGGCGAGGATGACGAGGACGGTGATGGTGATGAGGATCACCGAGATCGCCGCGATCGCCGGGTCGATGTTGTCGCGCATGCCGTTCCACATCTGCCGCGGCAGGGTGACGACGCTGAACGAGGTGATGAAGATGGTGACCGCGATCTCCTCCCAGGAGAGGATGAAGGCGAGGAACGCCGCCGAGATGATGCCGAAGCGGGCATTCGGCAGCACCACCCAGAAGATCGACTGCCAGAGCGAGGCGCCGAGGCCGCGGGCCGCCATGTCGATGCGCCGGTCGACGCGGGAGAGGGCGACGAGGAAGGTGACGAGGGCGAAGGGCGTCGCCACCACGACATGCCCGAGCACGACGCCGCCGATGGTGTCGAAGGCGATCCAGGGGATCACGTCGACCATCGAGGTCTCGAAGAAGTAGATGATGATTGCCGAGACGACCGGCGGCATCACCATCGGCAGGAACACCAGCGCCGCGAGCGCGATCGAGAAGCGGTTGCGCACGTACCAGAGGCCGAGCCCGAAGAGCACGGCGAGGATCGTGGAGATGACCGCGCTGATGACGCCGATGAGGAGGCTGAGCCGGATCGACTCGCCCCAGATCGGGTTGGTGAACAGCGCCTCGTAGTGGCGGAGCGAGTAGTTCCCCTTCGGCATGGAGAGGAAGCGCTCCGCGGTGAACGAGACCGGGATGATGGCGAGGAGCGGCATCAGCAAGAAGATGATGGCGACGTAGACGATGAGCGCGCTCATCCATCCCGGCTTGTCGGTTCCCGTCTGCGGTCTTGCCATCGCCGTCACCCGAAGAGCTTGTCGAGCCGCACCACCTTGTAGAGCACGAACCCGAGGATCACGACGACGACGAGGAGCATCACCGAGAGCGCCGCGGCGAGGCCCCAGTTCACCGTCTGGAAGAGCTGGAGGTAGATGAACTCGGCGACCATGACGCTGCGGCCGCCCGAGAGGATGGCCGGGGTGATGAAGAAGCCGAGGGCGAAGACGTAGACGATCACCGCCGCGCCGAAGATGCCGGGCAGCGTCATCGGCACGGTCACCGTCCAGAAGATGCGCATCCGCCCGGCGCCGAGGCCGCTCGCGGCCTGGAGGACGCGGGCGTCGACCTGGCGCATGGCGGAGGCGAGCGGGAAGACCGCGAAGGGCACGAGGAAGTGGGTCATGCCGACGATGGACCCGAACTCGTTCCTGACCATCGGCAGGGGGCGCGAGATGATGCCGATGTCCATCAGCGCCGAGTTGATGATGCCGTTGTTGCGCAGCAGGATCAGCCAGCCGAAGGCGCGGATCAGGACCGAGATCCAGAAGGGGATCAGCACGCAGTACTCGATCAGCCGCTGGCGGCTCGGGGGGCCGAAGACCCAGTTGTAGGCGATGGCGTAGGCGAGCGTCACCGAGGCGAGCGTGACGATGGCGCAGACGCGGACGGTGCGCAGGACGACGGCGCGGACGGTCTCGTCGGTGAAGACGCGGACGTACTGGCCGAGGCCGGGCTCGGGGTCGGTGAAGCTCCACTTCGCGACCCCGAGGAACGGCAGGACGTAGACGAAGAGGAGAAGGAGCGGCAGCGGCGCGAGCAGGATCGCGTAGCGTCCCCAGGCGTTCGACATCGCAGCCGCTCCTCCTTCCGATCAGGCCGAGACGAGGGCCAGGAACTTCTCCAGCGCCGCCGAGTAGTTGTCGGCGTACCAGTCCTGGTCGAGATTGATCTGCACCGCGACCGCCTCGGGCGAGACGCAGTTGAGGTGGCGCTGGTCCTCGGGGATCAGCGCGTCGGCCTCGGGGTTGGCGGGGCCGTTGCCGAGGGCCTCGAAAAGGACGACCTGGCTCTCGGGCTTCTGGGTGCTGGCGATGAAGTCCATCGCGGTGGCCGGGCCCGCGGGGTTGCCCTTGAGCGTGATCCAGCTCGACGGGTTGAGGAACGCCTGGTCGAAGGTCCACTTGATGCGGCCGCCGGTGTCGCGGCTGAGCAGGCTCGCGCGGGTGTTCCAGATGTAGCCCATCGCCGCCTCGCCCTCCATCAGGAGCTGCTGGCTCTCGGCGCCGGAGCCCCAGAAGCTGATGATGTCGGGCTTGAGCTGCTCGATCTTGGCGAGCGCGCGGGGGACATCGAGCGGGTAGAGGTCGGCCGGGGCGACGCCGTCGGCGATCAGCGCCGCCTCGAGCATGCCGTTCATCCACTTGTACATGGTGCGCATGCCCGGGAACTTCTCGGTGTCCCAGAAGTCGGCGGGCGACACCGGCGGCGCGTCGCCGAAGATCTCGGAATCGTAGGCGAGGACGTAGCTGAAGAAGTAGGAGGGCGTGACGAACTCGCGGTCCCAGCCCTTGCGGACCTTGTCGCGGCTGAGCTTCGACCAGTCGAGCGGCTCGAGCGCGCCCTTCTTGCCGAAGGCGATGCCGACGTTGGCGTCGGCGTCGATCACGTCCCAGATGATGGTCTTGCTGGCGATCTGCGCCTGGATCGCGCCCTCGGTCGGGCCGCTGCCGTCGATCTTGACCGGAATGCCGGTCGCCTCGGTGAAGGGCACGCCGAAGGCGTCGCCATAGGCCTGGATCGCGTCGCCGCCCCAGTTGCAGAGCACGAGCTGGTCGGCCGCGAAGGCCATGTTGGCGCGCAAGGAGAGCGGCACGCTGAGCAGCAGCGAGGCCGCCTTGACGAAGTTGCGCCGGCTGATGTCGCCCGCGGCGGCGCGGCGCAGCAGAATCTCGAAGCAGTCCTGTTGGAAGTGGTTCCTCATTCTTTTGACCTTCCCTGTCGTCATTCGTCGTCGGCCAGGATGTAGCCGCCGTCCACGGGCCAGCAGACCGTCACCGCGGCGCCGACCGGAAGCTCGGCGGCGGCGGAGCGGTCCGGGGCCGACAGGACCAGCCGCTGCCCGCCCGGCAGCGTCACCTGGAGGTTCATCTCCGCGCCGTTGTAGACCTTGTCGGCGATCGTCCCGGAGACCGCGTTGTCGCCCGGGCCGGGATCGCCGACCCGCAGGTGCTCCGGCCGCACCGCCAGCACGAGATGCCCCGCCTGCCGCGCCCCCTCGGCGATCGGGGCCGAGAGCGCGCTCTCGCCGTGCCGGCCGGTGGCGCGCCCGCCGGAGACGGCGCAGTCGACGATCGGCACGAGGTTGATGCGCCCGAGGAACTCCGCGACGAAGCGGCTCGACGGGCGGAGGTAGACGTCGCGCGGCGCGCCGATCTGCATCAGCCGGCCGTGGTCGAAGATCGCGATCCGATCGGAGAGCGCCAGCGCCTCGCTCTGGTCGTGGGTGACGAAGACGAAGGTGGTGCCGGTCTCGCGATGCACCCGCTTCAGCTCGCTCTGGAGCCCCTCGCGCAGGCTCTTGTCGAGCGCCGAGAACGGCTCGTCGAGGAGCAGCACCGGCGGATCGAAGACCAGCGCGCGCGCCAGCGCCACGCGCTGCTGCTGCCCGCCGGACAGCCCGTCGGGGCGCTTGTGCGCGTGGCCGGCGAGGCCGACGCGCGTCACCATCTCCTCGACCCGCTTCTTGATCTGGTCGGAGGGCACCTTGCGGACGCGCAGCGGGAAGGCGACGTTGTCGGCGACGCTGAGGTGCGGGAAGAGGGCGTAGCCCTGGAACACCATGCCGAAGTTGCGCTTGTCGGCCGGGCGATGGGTGATGTCGACGCCGTCCTCCTCGATGCGCCCGCTGGTCGGCTCGGTGAAGCCGGCGAGCGACATCAGGAAGGTGGTCTTGCCGGAGCCCGAGGGGCCGAGCAGCGTCACGAACTCGCCGGCGGAGATCGTGAGGTTGAGATCCCGGAGCGCGTGGAAGCTGCCGTACGTCTTGCCGAGGTTGACTGCGCTGAGTTGCGAGGCTCGGTGTTCGTGCGCGACCAACGCGTTCCCTCCCGGTAGGCTCGCGGCGACGATAAGGCCAAGTTCCCGCGTCCCGCAACGCCTTTCGCGCGGCCCTACACGGGCCTTCCACCGGCCGGGACGCCGCACTAGCATGGGCCGCGAGGAGCCGGCCGGAGACAGGCGGGCGTCGGGGAGGAGGCTCATCCATGTCCGATCGCGAGGACGTCGCGGCCCGCCGCGAGGACGCAGCCGCCCGCTGGGTCGACGACAACGCCGGCCGCCTCTCGGAATGGACCCGCACGATCTGGGACAAGGGCGAGACCGCGTGGCGCGAGTACGATTCCGCCGCCTGGTACGTGGCGCGGCTGCGCGAGGAGGGCTTCGAGGTCGAGGAAGGCTCGGCCGGGATGCCGACCGCCTTCGCCGCGCGCTGGTCGAACGGCCCCGGCGCGACCGCCGCGGCCTATGCCGAGTACGACGCCGTCCCGGGCAACTGCCAGGCGGCGAGCACGCGGCGCGAGCCGCGCCCGGGGCTCAACGTCCATGCCGGCGGCCATACCGACCCGCATTCCGCGCTCGGGACCAGCGCGCTCGGCGGCCTCCTCGCCGCCAAGGCCGCGATGGAGGCGACCGGGCTCGCCGGCACGCTGCGCTTCTTCGGCGAGCCGGCGGAGAAGGTCCGCGGCTCGAAGCCGATCCACGCCGCCGCCGGCTACTACGACGGGATCGACGGGCTGGTCAGCTTCCATCCCTGCTACATGCTGCCGCTCTGCAACACGGTGAGCTGGGACACCCATTGCGGCGCGGCCTATGCGATGGTCTACCGCTTCGCCTGCGACAGCCCGGAGACCTGGCTGCCGCGGACCGAGGGCCAGCCGATCCCGCAGGCCCACAGCGCCGTGCGCGCGCCCGGGGCCAACGACGCGCTCTTCTACATGTACAACACGTCCAAGGCGCTCCGGGACTCGATCCTCCCCCATACCGGCGGCTGGTCGATCAGCGAGGCGATCCTGACCGCGGGACAGGCGACCGCCGACAACCTTCCGGCGCGGCTGGCGGAAATCCAGTACATCCTCCGCGTCCCCACCGTGGAGATGGCCGAGCAGGCGACGCTGATCCTCGACCGCAACGCCGCCGCCGCGGCGCAGCTCGCGCATTGCGGCTGGGAGCGCATCTGGGTCTCGAAGTCGCGCCCCGGCCTCGCCAACCACGCGATCTCGCGCATGGTCTACGACAAGCTCGCCGCCGTCGGGGCCCCGCGCTGGGGCGAGGCGGCGAAAGCGATCGCCCGCGAGATGCAGGAAGCGGTCGGCCTCGCACCGATGGCCGAGCCGTTCCTGCCCGACTGCGAGCGGCTGATGGACCCGGAGGAGGCCGAGCGCATCCTGCGCCGCGACCTGCCGCCCTCCCAGGTGAACTACACGTCCGACGACTACACCGACATGTGCTGGCACACGCCGACGGCGCGGCTCTACGTGGCGCGGCCGATGCTGTCGGGGCCGCCGGGCTTCGCCTATCCGGACTGGGTGATGAACGCGCTCGGCGGCATCGCCGAGACGATCGACCCGATGGTGAGCTGCGCCGCGAAGACGGTCGCGCACTCCCTCCTCGCCATCCTCGGCGACGCGGACCTGCGCGCGGCGGCGCGGGCCGAGTTCGAGGAGCGCACCGGCGGCGGCGTCGGCGGATCGCGCTGGATCCCGCCGCTCTGCGACTACGCTCCGCCGATCGGCCTGCGCTGGCCGGAATACGTCACGACCGTCCGCGGTCGCGAATGGTGGATCCCGACCGCCGGCTACTGAGGGGACGCAAGGCCATGCGCGAGCTCTACGACCATCGCCCCAGCCACGCGGCGCGGAGCCCGTTCGCCGACCTCGCCCTCGTCGGCGGGCGGATCTGGACGGGCGATCCGGGCCTGCCCTGGTGCTCGGCGCTCGCCGTCGCCGGCGGGCGGCTCGTGGCGCGCGGCGATCGCGCCGACATCGACCACGCGATCGGCCGGTCGACGCGGGTGATCGACCTCGGCGGGCGCTTCGCCATGCCGGGCCTCTACGACATGCACACCCACCCCGACCTCGCGCTGGCGCCCCGCTACGCCGAGGACCTCGACATCGGCATCGTCGACCCGACGCCGGAGCAGGTCCGCGACGCGGTGCTCGCCTATGCCGCGAAAAATCCCGGCCGCGAATGGATCTACGGCCAGTACTTCGTGCGCTACACCTTCCGGCAGGCGGGGCTCGTGCCGGGCAAGGACTGGCTCGACAGCGTGCTGCCCGACCGCCCGGTCGCGCTCCTCGACCGGATGTGGGGCACGATGATGGTGAACTCCGAGGCGCTGCGCCGCGCCGGGATCACCGCCGCCACCCCCGACCCGACCAACGGCTACATGGAGCGCGACCCGGTCTCGGGCGAGCCGACCGGCCTCCTGATCGACGGCGCCTATGCGCTGATCCACGCCGCCATGCCGCCGACGCCCGTCCCGGTGCTGCAGGCCGCCTATCGCGACGGCGTGCGCTACCAGTCGGCGCGCGGCGTGGTGGCGACGAAATACGTCCACGTCTGCGAGAACCGCCTCGACGCGCTCCGCAACCTCGACCACGCCGGCGAGCTGACGCTGCGGGTCGAGGCGGCGATCAGCTGGCAGGACGACATCTTCCCGGTGAAGCGCCGCTGGGAGCTGATCGCCGGCGAGCGGCACTGGTACCGCTCGGCGCGCCTCGACGCCAACGCGGTGAAGTTCCACTTCGACGGCACGGTCGAGCCGCGGTCCTCCTTCCTGATGACCCCATGGGCCGGCAACGACGCCTGGCTCGGCAAGCTCAACCTGACGCCCGAGCACCTCGCCGACATGGTCTGGGACATGGACCGCAAGGGCATCCGCGTCATCGCCCACTGCACCGGCGACGCCGCCTCCGACACCTTCCTCGACGCGGTGGCCGCCGCCCGCCGCCGCCCCGGCGGGCTCGGGGTGCGCCACCAGTGCGCCCACAGCACCATCCTCTTCGGCTCGAACCTCGCCCGCTTCCGCGACCTCGGCGTCACGGCCGAGTTCTCCCCCGTCTCCTGGTACCCCTCCAGCTTCGTCTCGGGCGCGCGGCAGGGCTACGGGCCCGAGCGGCTGGCGCGGGCCTACGACATCAAGGGCGTGCTGGACGCCGGCGGGGTGGCGGTGATCGGCACCGACTGGCCGGTCAGCGTGCTGGACCCGTGGATCGCCCTCGAGACCATGGTCACCCGCGCCAATCCCTGGGGCGAGGTCGAGGGGACCTTCGGCGCCCCGATCCCGCTCGAGCAGGCGATCCGGGTGATGACCCTGAACGGCGCCTGGTCGATGGACCGCGACCACCTCGCCGGCACGCTCGAGGTCGGCAAGGCGGCCGACGTCATCGTGCTGGACCGCGACCTCTTCGCCATCGAGCCGCGCGGCAACATCGTCGCCACGAAGGTCGACCTCACCTTCGCCGACGGCCAGCTCGTCCACGACCGCCTCGGCGGCCACGACGCGGTCTGGCAGGGCGAGGCGCCGCAGCTGTGGTGAGCCCCCGCCGACCCGCCCGCCACGGCGTCAACCTTCGTGAACGAAGCGTTGACGCAACGGGAATTGTCTTGCCTTTACAACGACAAGACCCGCGTTTCACGCGTGATACAGCGTGTTTCCCCGGGATGCGCGCCGACCCTCGCCCCCGGCGGGCGGGCGCCCGGCCATGACCCCCCTCCCCGTCACCGTCGTCGGCGGGTTCCTCGGCGCCGGCAAGACCACGCTCGTCAACCACGTCCTCGCCGGCGACCACGGCCTGCGCGTCGCGGTGATGGTCAACGACTTCGGCGCGGTGAACATCGACGCCGCCCTCCTCGCCTCCGCCGAGGGCGGCGTCGTCAGCCTCGCCAACGGCTGCGTCTGCTGCGCGCTGAACGCCGGCCTCGTCGACGAGCTGGAAGCCCTCCTCGCCCGCAACCCCGACCTCGACCACGTGCTCATCGAGGCGAGCGGCGTCGCCGACCCGTGCCGCATCATGGACACGGTCCGCCACGCCCGCTTCCGCGGCCGCCTGCGCCCCGACGCCGTCGTCGTCCTCGCCGACGCGGCCGGCTTCGACGCCGCCCGCGCCGCCGCCCCCGGCCTCGCCGAGACCCAGCTCGACGCCGCCGACCTCGTCGTCCTCAACAAGACCGACCTCGCCGCCCGCGCCGCCCTCGACGCCTGGCGCGCCCGCTGGCTCCCCCCCGGCGCCCGCGTCGTAGAGACCGAGAACGCCCGTGTCCCCCCCGAGATCCTCTTCGACGCCCCCGCCACGCCCCACGCGCCGCACCGCCCCGACCACCAAGCGCCCGCCGCCGCGGCGAGCGACGCCCCGGCCCCGCACCGCGGCCGCGCGACGCCGACCGCCGCCGACCGGCTCAACGACGCCCATGCCCCGCACGCGACGCCCACCACCGCCGCCCTGGCAAGCGACGCCCCTGCCCCGCACGAACACGCCCACGCGACGCCCACCATCGCCGCGCCGGCAGGCGACGCCCCTGCCCCGCACCACCACGACCATGCGCCCGCCCCCGTCGCCCGGACCGGCGACGCCGCCGAACCGCACCGCCACGCCCACGCCACGCCGACCACCGCCGCCTGGACCAGCGACGCCCCCGTCGACCTGCGCGCCCTGCAAGCCGTGCTCGCCACGCTCCCCCCCTCCGTCTACCGCGCCAAGGGCGTCGTCGCCGCGACCGACGGCCGCACCCTCGCCGTCCACCTCGTCGGAACCCGCCTCGCCTTCGACCCGCTGCGCGCCCCCCCGCCGGGCCTCGCAAGATCGACCCTCGTCCTGATCGGCTTCGGCGCGGCGCCGGACTGGGACGCCATCCTCGCCCGCCTCGACGCCTGCGCCCGGGAGGAAGCCCTATGAAGACCTGCGGCGAAGTCCTCGTCGAGCTGCTCGAGGCCTACGGCATCGACACCGTCTTCGGCATCCCCGGCGTCCACACCGTCGAGCTCTACCGCGGCCTGCCGGCGACCCGCATCCGCCACGTCACCCCCCGCCACGAGCAGGGCGCGGGCTTCATGGCCGACGGCTACGCCCGCGCCACCGGCCGCCCCGCCGCCTGCTTCATCATCTCCGGCCCCGGCATGACCAACATCGTCACCGCCATGGGCCAGGCCTTCTCCGACTCGATCCCGATGCTGGTGATCTCCAGCGTCAACATCTCGAACGAGCTCGGCATGGGCGAGGGCCGCCTGCACGAGCTCCCCGACCAGAGCGGCCTCGTCCGCGGCGTCTCCGTCTTCAGCCACCGCCTGCTCCGCCCCGCCGACCTCCCCGCCGTCCTCGCCCGCGCCTTCGCCGTCTTCGACAGCGCCCGGCCCGGCCCCGTCCACATCGAGCTGCCCCTCGACGTCATCACCGCGCCTGCCGGCGACCTCCCCGTCGCCGCCCGGCGCACCCGCTTCCGCCCCGGCCCCGACCCCGACGCCATCGCCGAGGCCGCCGCCCTCCTCGCCGCCGCGCGCGACCCCTTCGTCGTCCTCGGCGGCGGAACCGCCGGCGCCGCCCCCGCCGCCCGCGCCCTCGTCGAGCGCCTCGGCGCCCCGACCGCGCTCACCGTCAACGCCAAGGGCGTGCTCCCCCCAGGCCACCCGCTCAGCCTCGGCGCCGGCCTCCCCTTCGCCCCGGTCCTCGCCGCGCTGCAATCCGCCGACGTCGTCGCCGCCATCGGCACCGAGCTCGGCGAGACCGACACGATGCTCTTCGGCGCCACCCTCGCGCTCGCGGGCAAGCTCGTCCGCATCGACATCGACCCCGAGCAACTGACCCGCAACGCGCTCCCCGACGTGGCGATCGCTTCCGACGCCGGCCTCGCCATGCAGGCCCTCCACGACGCCCTCGCCCCCCGCGACCCGGCTCCGGGCGCCGCCCGCGCCGCCGCGCTCCGCGCCGCCGCGGCGGCGGAGCTGCGCCCCGACTACGCGCTCCACGGCCGCGTCCTCGACGCCGTGGCCGAGGCGCTGCCCGGCGTCGTCATCGCCGGCGACTCGACCCAGCCGGTCTACGGCGGCAACCTCGCCTACGACCCCGCCGGCCCGCGCGCCTGGTTCAACTCCTCGACCGGCTACGGCACGCTCGGCTACGGCCTGCCCGCCGCCTTCGGCGCGCGGCTCGGCCTGCCGGAGGCGACGCCCGTCGTCGCGCTGATCGGCGACGGCGGCATCCAGTTCACCATCGGCGAGCTCGCCACCGCCGTCGAGCTCGGCCTCCCCGTCCCGATCCTGCTCTGGAACAACCGCGGCTACGGCGAGATCAAGCAATACATGATCGACCGCGACATCCCGCAGATCGGCGTCGACATCTACACTCCCGACTTCCAGACCATCGCCCGCGGCTTCGGCTGCCGCGCCATCCGCGCCACGAGCTTCGCCTCCCTCCGCGACGCGCTGCGCGAGGCGGTGCGCGCGGCCGGCCCGACCATCATCGAGATCGACGACCCGGACGTGCGGAGCTGGACATGAGCCTCGACGCGCTGATCCACCGCAAGGCGAGCCTCTTCATCGACGGCGCCTTCCGCGAGGCCCCGGGCGGGCGGCCCCTCGCCGTCGTGGACCCGTCCACCGGCGCGGCCTTCGCCGAGATCGCCGCCGGCGGCGCCGCCGAGGTCGCCGCCGCCACCGGGGCGGCCGCCGCGGCCTTCCCCGGCTGGGCCGCGACGGACGGCGCCACGCGGGCCGGCTACCTGCGCGCCTTCGCCGCCGGGCTCCGCGCCCGCGCGCCGGATCTGGTCGCGCTCCAGATGCTGAACAACGGCAAGCCGCGGATGGAGGCGGAGATCGACCTCGGCGACGCGGCCGCGACCTTCGACTACTACGCCGGCCTCGGCGAGGATCTCGACCGCCGCCAGGACACCCCGGTCCCCCTGCCCGACCCGGCCTATGCCGGCCGGACGCGGTTCGAGCCGATGGGCCCCGTCGGCATGATCGTGCCGTGGAACTTCCCGCTGGTCACCAGCGCCTGGAAGATCGCGCCGGCGCTCGCGGCCGGCTGCACCGTGGCGCTCAAGACCTCGGAGTTCACCCCGCTCGCCGAGCTCGCCTACGGCGACATCGCGCTCGAGGCGGGCCTGCCCCCCGGCGTCCTCAACCTGCTCACCGGCGCGGCCGAGGCAGGCGCCGCGCTCGCCGCCGACCGGCGGCTGCGCAAGCTCTCCTTCACCGGCTCGAACGCCGTGGGGGCCAGGGTGATGGCCGCCGCCGCGGCGCGCTGCCTGCCCGTCTCGCTGGAGCTCGGCGGCAAGTCCCCGATCGTCGTCTTCGCCGACGCCGACCTCGACCACGCCATCGACTGCATCGCCGGCGGCGTCTTCTACAACGCCGGCCAGATGTGCTCGGCCACCTCGCGGCTCATCGTCGAGGAAAGCGTCGCCCCCGCCCTCCTCGACCGCCTCGCCGCCCGCGCCCGCGCGCTCGCCGTCGGCCCGCCTGAGACCGGCGCCGACATGGGCCCGATCACCACGCGCGCGCAATACGACAAGGTCGCCCGCTATCTCGAGCGCGCCCGCGCCGAGGGCCTCGACCTCGTCGCCGGCGGCGAGACGCTCGCGGGCGACGGCTTCCTCGTCGCGCCGACCGTCTACGCCGACGTCCCCGAGGCGAGCTTCCTCTGGCGCGAGGAGATCTTCGGCCCGGTCCTCGCGACCCGCACCTTCCGCGACGAGGCCGAGGCGATCCGGCTCGCCAACGACACCGACTACGGCCTCGTCGCCACCATCGTCACCGCCGACCCGATCCGCGCCGACCGCGTGGCGGCGCGGATGGAGGCCGGCCACGTCTGGATCAACTCCCTTCAGGCGATCTTCCCCAACACCGCCTGGGGCGGCTTCAAGGCGAGCGGCATCGGCCGCGAGCTCGGCCCCTGGGGCCTCTCCGCCTATTACGGCGTCAAGCACGTCACCGCCGCCACGCAGCCGCCCGGCTGATACAGGTTTCCGGCCGATCGCCCCGGACGGCCGCGTCGGCGGTCGCCCATGACCCGGCGACATCTCCAGAGGGCGCCGGCGGGGAATTGGGGCGCCCGATGCGCCCGCCCTGGCGGCGCAATTGCCAACCCGCCGTCAAAAAGTGGCAAGCCGGATTCCAGCCAGATTCCAGCCGGATTCCAGCTCGTTTTTTCCGAGCCTTTTCAGGCCGCTTTGCCCCTTCCGGAGAAGATCAGGCCAAAACCTCCGCCACGGCCCTCTCCGCCCCTGCCGCCGCCGGCTCCATCGCCGGCCGGTCGAGGATGTCCGCGTCGATCCCCCGGATGTCCCGCCGCCCGCAGAGCGCCATGGTGATGTCGAGCTCGTTGCGCAGGATCTCGAGGCACCGAGCCACCCCCGCCTTGCCCCCGGCCCCGAGCCCGTAGAGGAACGGCCGCCCGATCCACACGCCCTTGGCCCCCAGCGCCACCGCCTTGAGGATGTCCTGCCCGGACCGCACTCCCCCGTCCATGTGGACCTCCACCCGATCCCCGACCGCATCGACGATGCCTGGCAGCGCCGAGATCGACGAGCGCGCCCCGTCGAGCTGGCGGCCGCCGTGGTTCGACACGATGATCGCGTCCGCCCCGCTGTCGAGCGACATCCGCGCGTCCTCCGGGTCGAGAATTCCCTTCAGAATCAACTTGCCGCCCCATTTCTCCTTGATCCACTCGACGTCCTTCCACGACAGGCGCGGATCAAACTGCTCCTTGGTCCAGGAGGAGAGCGACGAGAGATCGCCGACGTTCTTGGCGTGGCCGACGATGTTGCCGAAGCTGTGGCGCTTGGTGCCGAGCATCTTCAGGCACCAGCCCGGCCTTGTGGCGAGCTGCCAGGCGTGCTTCGGCGTCCACTTGGGCGGGGCGGAGAGGCCGTTTCGCAGGTCCTTGTGCCGCTGCCCGAGGATCTGCAGGTCGAGCGTCAGCACCAGCGCCGAGCACTTCGCCGCCTTGGCGCGGTCGATCAGGTTCTCGATGAAGGCGCGGTCGCGCATGACATAAAGCTGGAACCAGAACGGCTTGCGGGTCTCGGCTGCCACGTCCTCGATCGAGCAGATCGACATGGTCGAGAGGCAGAACGGCACCCCGAACGCCTCCGCCGCCTGCGCCGCGAGAATCTCGCCGTCGGCGTGCTGCATCCCGCAGAACCCGGTGGGCGCGAGCGCCACCGGCATGGCGACCGGCTCGCCGACCATCTCGGTGGCGAGGTTGCGGTCGGTCATGTCGACCAGAACCCGCTGGCGCAGCAGGATTTTCGCGAAATCCTCCTCGTTGGCGCGATAGGTTCCCTCCGTCCAGGCGCCGCTGTCGGCGTAGTCGAAGAACATCTTCGGCACGCGCCGGCGCGCCATCTCCTTGAGGTCGGCGACGGTGAGGGCGTTACTGGGCATGCGCGTTCTCCGCTTCCGCTGCGCGCCAATGGGCGCATTTCGTGGTCTGGCCGATGCCGGGATTGAGGCTGTTGGTCGGGTCGAGCGACCGGTAGAAGCCCGCGAGCTCGGGCTTGGCGTGGTAGAGGTGCCCGACATTGTGCTCCGCCGGATACTCGGCGCCCCGCTGGTCGAGCAACTTCCACATCGCATGCTCCAGCGCGAGACAGTCGACGCCCTTTCGCGCCACGTAGTCCTGATGAAAGACGTGGCAGAAGAAGTGCCCGTAGTAGAGCTTCCTCTCGATCTGCGCGTCGATCTCGGGCGGCAATCTTTCCACCCAGTCCCGATCGTCTCGCCGCAGCGCGATGTCGAGGGCGACGATATCCTCGACGGTCGACTGATGCACTGCGCGATACCGCACCGCCGCCCCGGCGACCGCGAAGCGGTGCAGGAACGCCGCCTTGCCCTCCTTCGGCGTGCATTCGAAGAAATCGCCCGTCGCCGAGGGGAAGAGCGTCGCGAGATAGGCCCGCGCCTCGGCGATCCCCGCCCCGCCCATGCGCAGCAGCAGGTGGTGCTCGAAGCGGTCGCGGAAGGCGTTCATCCGCGCCGGCAGGTGCTGCGGGAACAGAGCCGCCACGCCCTGCGCGAGGCGGTCGGTCAGCGTCGCCCCGAGGCCGAGCCGGTCGGTCAGCGCGTCCGCCCGCGCCTTGGCGGCGAAGAGGGCGGGCATCCGGTCGGTGCCGGCCTTCTCGATGAAGAGGAAGGTGTCCTTGCCGTATTTCGCAGCGACATCATAGGCGTCGCGGTGGATGTACTCCCCGGCGACCGGCAGGCTCTCGAACCGGGCGAGCATGTGGCGCCGGATCTCGGTGAGCTCGTCGGGATCGTTCGTCCCGACATAGAACACCGCCGTCTCCTTCTCCGCCTCGAAGGTGTCGAGGCGCACGGCGAACACCGCGAGCTTGCCCGCGCAACCGGCGGCCTCCCGCAGCCGCCGCGGATCGGCGTTGAAGCGCGCCGGCGTCGCCGCATCGACGTCGCGGACATGCGCGGCGTATTCCCGGTCGGACCCCCAGGCCTCCGTCGGCCCGGGCTCCGGCAACTCGCCGCGCTCCACGCGGGCGAGGATCTCCTCCGGGTCGTTGCCGAGCGGCAGGCCGAGGTGGTTGACCAGCGCGACCGAGCCGTCCTCGCGGACCTCGGCGTAGAGGGCCATCTCCGTATAGGCCGGGCCGCGGTGGATCAGCGCGCCGCCCGAGTTGTTGCACACCCCGCCGAGCACCGACGCCCCGATGCAGGAGGAGCCGATCACCGAATGCGGCTCGCGCCCCAGCGGCCGCAGCGCCTTCTCCAGCGCGTCGAGCGTGGCCCCCGGCAGGCAGACGACCTGCCGCCCGCCGTCTATCAGGTGGACGCCCTTGAGCCGGCGCAGGCTGACGAGCACGATCTCGCGGTCATAGTCGTCGCCCCACGGAGTGGAGCCGCCGGTCAGGCCGGTGTTCGCCGCCTGGAAGATCACGACGCGCCCCGCGGCGATGGCGGCGTTCAGCACCCGCCACTGCTCGACGAGGCTGCCGGGGCGGACCACCGCGGCGACCGGACCGGAGCCGTAGCGGAAGCCGCGGGTGTAGCCGCGCACGTCGCGCTCGGCCGTCAGGACATGGGCGGGGCCGACGATGCGGCGCAGCGCGTCGAGCAGCCCGTGTCGCGTGGTCATGGCGTTTCCCCTCGGTCGTTGGAGGTCCGGGGAGCGTCGCGCCCCCCGGACCGGGCCCTCAGTTGGCGGCCGGGGCGGCCTCGACCACCTCGGGCACCATCGAGGTGAACGGGTGGACGTAGGCCTGCGCCATCACGAGGCAGCCGACGAGGCAGGCGAGCGCGATCGAGTGGAAGAACACGAACCGGAGGATCGAGCCTTCGTGCCCGTACCACTTGGTCGCCGTCGAGGCGACGACGATCGACTGGGCGTCGATCATCTTGCCCATGACGCCGCCCGAGGAGTTCGCCGCCGCCATCAGCACCGGGTTGAGGCCGAGCTGCTGCGCCGTCACCTTCTGCAGGCCGCCGAACAGCACGTTCGACGCGGTGTCCGACCCGGTGACCGCCACGCCGACCCAGCCGAGCAGCGTCCCGAAGAACGGATAGAGCCAGCCGGTGTTGGCGAAGGCGAGGCCCATCGTCGCGTCGAGGCCCGAGTAGCGGGTGACGTAGCCGAGGGCCAGCATGCAGGCGATCGTGAGCAGCGAGAAGCGGATCATGTAGAGCGTGCGCCCGTACATCCTGAGCAGGCCCATCGGCGAGTAGCCGAGCACGAAGCCCGAGACGAGGCCGGCGAACAGGATGCCGGTTCCGGTCATCGACAGGATGTTGAAGGCGTAGACCGCGGCCTCGGGATGCGGCTCGGCGGAGACCGGCGGCATCTTCTGGATGAGCTGGTCGACGCCGGGGATCGCCCACTTCGCCACCCAGATCGAGTCGAGGAAGGCCTTGGCCTGCGGCACGCCCCAGATGAAGACGAAGATCGACAGGATCACCCACGGCAGCCAGGCGCGCAGCACGGCGCTGCGGTCCGGGCTCAGGTGGTCGTTGTGGGCGACCTCGCCCGCGTCCTTGGACGACCAGTCCTTCGGCGCCTCGGTGATCGGGTTCCGCGGCTGCCAGACCCGCAGGAAGCCGGCGAGGCAGACCATGGAGACGATCGCCGCCACCACGTCCACCAGCCACGGGCCGTGGAAGTTGGAGACGAGGTATTGCGGAATGGCGAAGGCGGCGCCGGCCACCAGCAGCGCCGGCCAGACCTCGATCATCCGGCGGAAGCCGACGAAGGCCCAGATCAGCCAGAACGGCACGATCAGCGAGAAGAACGGCAGCTGCCGGCCGATCATGCCGGAGAGCTCCATCAGGTCGAGCCCGGTCACCGCCGAGAGCGCGATCACCGGCGTGCCGAGCGCGCCGTAGGCGACCGGCGCGGTGTTGGCGATCAGCGACAGGCCGGCGGCCGAGAGCGGCGAGAAGCCGAGGCCCATCAGCATCGCCGCGGTCACGGCGACGGGGGTGCCGAAGCCGGCCGCGCCCTCGAAGAACGCGCCGAAGGAGAAGGCGATGAACAGGAGCTGCATCCGCCGGTCATCGGAGATGTTGCGGATCGAGCGGCGCAGGACGTCGAATTCCCCTTTCTCGTTCGTGAGCTGGTAGAGGAAGATGACGTTGAGGATGATCCACCCGATCGGCATCAGGCCGTAGCCGGCGCCGAAGATCGCCACCATGCCGGCCTTGCCGGCGGGCATGCCGAAGGCGACCACGGCGACGAGGAGGGCGCTGGCGAGGCCGAGCAACGCCGCGAGATGGGCGCGCATCTCGAAGATGCCGATGGCGCCGAGCAGCACCACCACCGGCACCGCCGCCAGTAGCGTCGACAGCAACATGCTGCCGAATGGATCGTAGACTTGCGACCATATCATGTGGGAACTTCCTCCGGGCCAGGCGCGGCGTGGTCCCGGACGCGCCGGCCGCCGCAGGTGTCACTCGTGGTCGGGCTGGGAAGCGGCGCACGCGGGCGGGCCTCCGGGGCTGCGGGCAGGCCCCGGGGAGACGGGGCCGGTTTCCTCCTGTGCGGTCCCGGTACTTTTCATGACCGGTGACGGAGACGTGGTAAATTAATCTTATCACGTCCGTCAACTGGAAAAATGGCTTCACCTTTGCGGCGGCGGCGGGTAGCCTCCGAGACCAACGCCTCGGGCCAAGGGACTGGAATCCCGCCGCGGCGCGGGAGCGACGGATGGCGAGGGACGGGATCAAGGGCGCGAGCGCGGCGGAGGCGACGGCGCGTCACATCGAGGATCTGATTCTCGAGGGATCGCTGCGGCCCGGCGAGGCGCTGCTGCCGGAGCGCGAGATGGCGATCCGGCTCAACGTGTCGCGCCCCACCCTTAGGCAGGGGATCAAGCTCCTCGAGGAGCGGGGGCTCCTCGTCGCGGAGGCGGGCGGCGGCCGGGTCGTGGCGGAGCTCGCGACGAGCGTGACGGACCCGCTCCTCGAGTTGCTGACGACGCGGGTCGAGGTGGTGGACGACTATCTCGAGCTGCGCGGGACGATGGAGGGGATGGCGGCGGCGCTGGCGGCGCGGCGGGCGAACGAGGTCGACCGGCAGACCTTGCGCGGCCGCATGGAGCGCATCGACGCGGCGCACGCCAAGGCCGACCCGCACGACGAGGCCGACGCGGACGTCGACCTGCATGTCGCGATCTACGAGGCGAGCCACAACATCGTGCTCCTGCAGGTCATGCGGGCGCTGTCGGGGATGCTGCGGCGGGGGGTCTTCCTGAACCGCGAGAAGCTCTACGCCCGGCCGGAGGTGCGCGAGGTGCTGCTGGAGCAGCACCGCGCCATCTTCGAGGCGATCCTCGCCCGCGATCCCGAGGCGGCGCGGCGGGCGGCGGAGGACCACATGACCTACACCAAGCGGGTGCTCGACGAGATCGCCGCGGCGGACGCGCGGCTGGAGATCTCGCTGCGCCGGATCGACGGCGGCAGCATCGGCGCAAGGGGCCGCCAGCGCCGGGAAGAATAGCTCCGCCCGGCTTGCGCCGGCCGGACCCAAGCGCCGCGTCGGCGTGGCGCAAGCGGGAGCGTTCCGCCCGCGGCGCGCTGGACCGTCGCACGGGTTTCGCCGTCTCCCCGCACCACGGTCACGGGCGGACCGGGGCCGACGCCGCTGCGGGATCAGTAGCCTTGCTGGCGGTCGACCTGGTGGAGGAACGGCAGGCCGGCCTCGCCGCGGCGGATGTTGTCGGCGACGACGCCGGCGGCGGTGGCGGGGCGGGTCGCGGAGGCGATGTGCGGGGTGACGGTCACCCGCGGATGGGCCCAGAAGGGATGCGCCGGCGGCAGCGGCTCGTCGCGGAAGGCGTCGAGGGTCGCGTGGGCGAGCCGGCCGGCGTCGAGGGCGGCGAGGAGCGCGGCGTCCTCGATCAGCGCGCCGCGGCCGGGGTTGAGGAGGAAGGCGCCGGGCGGGAGAAGCGCGAGCCGGGGCGCGTCGATCAGGCTCTCGGTGGCGGGCGTCGCGGGGAGGAGCAGGACGACGATCTCCGAGCGGCCCAGCAGCGTGGCGAGGCCGGCCTCGCCGGAATGGGCGGGGACCGGGGCGTCGGGCTTCGGGCGGCGGCTCCAGCCGGCGACGTCGAAGCCGAGGCCCTTCAGCGCCAGCGCGCAGGCGAGGCCGAGCTCGCCGAGGCCGAGGATGCCGACCTTGCGGTCGCGGGCAAGGGGCGCGACGACGTCGTTGCGCCAGACGCCGTCCTGGCCGAGGACGTGGGCGTCGGTCCCGAGGTGGTGGCGCAGGACATGGGCGGTCACCCACTCGACCATGCCCTCGCGCAGGCCGGGGTCGACCATGCGGCAGAGCGGCACGCGGATGGTCGGGTTGCCGACGATCTTCTCGACGCCGGCCCAGAGGCTGAGCACCGCCCTGAGCCGGGCGAAGGGCGCGAAGTCGGCGAGGCCGCCCTCGGGGCTGTAGGCGACGTAGTCGACCGTCGCGGGGTCGGCGGCGTCGACGACCTCGACGACAAGGCCGCGGGCGGCGAGGGCGTGCTCGAGGCAGGGGCGCCAGACCGGCCAGTCGGCGGGCGGGGCGGAGAAGAGAAGACGGGTCATTCCTTGCCCCTCGGCCGGTGGACATGGGCGCTCTGGGCGAGGCCGAAGGCGGCCATCAGCACGAGCATGGAGGAGCCGCCGTAGGAGACGAGCGGCAGGGGCACGCCGACGACCGGCATCATGCCCATGACCATGCCCATGTTCACCGCGAAGAACAGGAAGAACATGCTGGCGACGCCGCCGGAGACCAGCGCGCCGAAGCGGTCGCGGTTCGACATGGCGGAGGCCATGCAGAACACCACGACGAGGGCGAGGAGCACGAGGAGGCCGAGGGCGCCCATGAAGCCGAAATCCTCGGCGAGCGAGGTGAAGATGAAGTCGGTGTGGCGCTCCGGCAGGAAGTTCAGCCGCGACTGGGTGCCCTGCATGAAGCCCCGGCCCGTCAGGCCGCCGGAGCCCATGGCGATCTTGGCCTGGGAGATGTGGTAGCCGGCGCCGAGCGGGTCGGCCTCCGGGTCGAGGAAGGTGAAGATGCGGCGGTACTGGTAGTCGTGGAGGAGCTGCCAGGACGTGCCGTGCGACTTCAGGACGGCGGTGACGAGGCCGGCGACCGAGGCGACGGCGGCGAAGAAGTACCAGAGCGAGACGCCGGCGAGGAACATCACCGCCCCCCCGCCGGCGACGAGCAGGATCGAGGTGCCGAGGTTCGGCTGGATCAGCACGAGGCCCACGGGGGCGAGGATCAGCGCGAGCGGCGGGATCAGCCAGAGCGGGCGGGAGACCTTGGCCGGGTCGAGCCAGGCGTACCAGGAGGCGAGCGCCAGAACGAGGGCGACCTTCATCACCTCGGACGGCTGGATCTGGATCGGGCCGAGGCTGATCCAGCGCTGGGCCCCCATGCCGATCACCCCGAAGAACTCGACGAGGACGAGGAGGCCCATGGCGCCGAGATAGGCGAAGGGGGCCATCGCCCGCCAGAAGCGGATGTCGATCATGGCGATGACGAGCATCCCGGCGAAGCCGACGGCGAAGCGGATCATCTGCGCCCGCGCCCAGGGCTCCATGGAGCCGCCGGCGGCCGCGTAGAGCATCAGGCAGCCCGCCGCCGCCACCGCGATCAGCACCAGCGCCAGCGGCCAGTCGAGGGCGAGGAGCTTGCCGAAGGGGCCCCGGGGGGCGTGGGCGTCGGGGGATCTCATGCGCGGCGCCGGGCATGGGCTATCACGCGTGATAGCGGGCTTATATGATTGAATTTATTAGATAATGTGAGCTCTATATTTTCTGGCGTCTCGCGGGCGGGCGCCGCCGACCCGCCGATTCTGGCAAGTGACAAGATCGGCGCGCGCCTGCCTGCCCCGGGCAGGCGCGCGCCGATCTGCCCGGCCGCGGGGGCAGCGGATGGCCCCTCGGCTTCCGCGCTCACGCGCTCCAGCCGACGAACCGATGCGACGCAGCGCGTCGCCAAGGGTCGGTTCGT
This sequence comes from Amaricoccus sp., assembly GCF_017993425.1. Taxonomy (GTDB): domain Bacteria; phylum Pseudomonadota; class Alphaproteobacteria; order Rhodobacterales; family Rhodobacteraceae; genus Amaricoccus. The sequence goes on along the minus strand of NZ_JAGOMQ010000008.1, from coordinate 73,109 downwards.
GAGGATCCTGAGACGTTGCGACAGGTCCTGTCTTCGGGGCCGGACCGGGGAGGTCGTCGACGGGAGCCTCACGCCCGGCTCCGCACGTCTTCCGCCGGATCGGTCTCCGGCAGCGGCTTCAGCCCCTTCATCATCGCCTCGGCGGCGCCGCGCTGGTCGGGGGGATAGGCGGAGAGCGGCGGCAGCTCGCCGTAGAGGGCGCGCAGCAGGATGTCGCGGGCGACCGGCGCGGCCACGGCGGAGCCGCCGCCGCCGTGCTCGACGATCTGGGCGATGGCGTATTTCGGCCGGTCGTAGGGGGCGAAGGCGACGAAGAGCGCGTGGTCGCGGCGGTTCCACGGCAGCTGCTCGTTGCGGGTCACGCCGGCGGCGCGCTCGGCGGCGGTGATGATGCGGACCTGGCTGGTGCCGGTCTTTCCGGCCATGACCATCGTCGGATCGGCGATGCGCGAGCGCCCGGCGGTGCCGCCGTCGTTGACGACGGCGTACATCCCGTCCCTGACCCGGCGCAGCCAGCTCTCCTCGACCCCGAGCGCCTGCGGCGCGGCGAGGGGCGCGGGCTCGCCGCCGACGGCGCGGACCAGCCGGGGAGCGACGTCCGTGCCGGTGGCGACCCGCGCGGCCATCACCGCGAGCTGGAGCGGCGAGGCGAGCGTGAAGCCCTGGCCGATGCCGTAGTTGAAGCTGTCGCCGGTCGTCCACTTCTCGTCGCGGTTCGCCGCCTTCCACGCGGCGTCGGGCATCAGCCCCTCGGAGACGGCGGGCATCGGCAAATCGTGGCGCATGCCGAGGCCGAGGCGCCTCGCCATCGCCGAGATGCCGTCGGGGCCGACGCGGCGGGCCATCTCGTAGTAGTAGCAGTCGCAGGACTGCGCGAGCGAGCGGCGGAGGTCCACCCCGCCATGGCCGCCATGCTTCCAGCAATGGAAGCGGCGGTTGCCGAGCGCGGTGAACCCGGGGCAGTTCACCCCGTCGCCGGGGCGGACGAGGCCGGCGTCGAGGGCGGCGAGCGCCACCACCATCTTGAAGGTCGAGCCGGGCGGATAGGCGCCGGAGACCGCCTTGTTGGAGAGCGGGCGGTATTCGTCGCCCAGGAGCGCGTTCCACTCGGTCGAGCCGATGCCGAAGACGAAGCTGTTCGGATCGAACCCCGGCGAGGAGGCGAGCGCCACGATGTCGCCGTTCGTCACGTCGATCACCACGGCCGAGGCGCTCTCGCCGGCCATGCGCTGCATGGCGAAGTTCTGCACGCCCTTGTCGATGGTGAGCTGGATGTCCTTGCCGGCGGTGCCCTCGACGCGGCCGAGCTCGCGCACCACGCGCCCGCCGGCGGAGACCTCGATACGCATGTTGCCGGCCTGGCCGCGCAGCTCGGTCTCCAGCCGCTGCTCGACGCCGGTCTTGCCGATCTGGAAGCGCGGGATCTGCAGGACCGGGTCGGGATCCTCGATGGCGGCGAGGTCCTTCTCGGAGACCGGGCCGACATAGCCGACGACATGCGCGGTCGAGTAGGCGTCGGGGTAGAAGCGCGACAGGCCCACCTCGGCGATGACGCCGGGCAGGACGGGCGCGTTGGCGGAGACGCGCACGACGTCGTCCCAGGTCAGGTGCTCGGCGACAACGACGGGGACGAAGGCCGAGCGCGCCGCCATCTCCTTCAGCGCCCGCTCGCGGGCCTCGGGGGCGAGGACGACGATGCGGCCCAGCCGGTCGAGGATCGCCTCGGGGTCGCGGGCCTGCTCGCGGACCATGACGATGCGGTAGTTCTGGCGGTTGACGGCGAGCGCCCTGCCCTCGCGGTCGTAGATCAGGCCGCGCGCCGGCGGGATCAGCCGGATGTTGACGCGGTTCTCCTCGGCGAGGAGGGCGTAGCGCTCGTTGTCGACGATCTGGAGCTGGCGCATCCGGGCGGCGAGCGCGCCGACGGTCCCGAGCTGGATGCCGAGGAGCATCAGGCCGCGGCGGGTGATCCGCGGCGGGGGCGCGGCGGGCGGCCTCACGGCAGGCGCCCCGGGCGGGCGGGGGCGGCCGGGCTGCGGCGCAGGCGCATGCCGACGCCCCAGGCGAGGACGAGGACGACGAGCGGATAGGCGAGCGCGGTGGCGGCGGCCTCGCGCAGGAGCGCCGGCAGGCCGGGGCCGTCGAGGAAGACGAGCTGCATGGCGGCGTGGGCCGAGAGCGCCCAGGCGAGGGCGAGGCCGGCGACGGTGAGCCATTCGCCGACGAAAGGCCCGGAGCGGAGCGTGGCGGCGCTGGCGCGCAGCGCCTCGGTGGCGGCGACGAGGGCGAGGGCGCCGAGGCCGACGGGGCGGTCGAGGGCGAGGTCGGCGGCGAGGCCGAGGGCGACGATCGCCCAGAGCGGCGCCCCGGCCGGTCGGCGCAGCGCCCAGGCGCAGGCGAGGCAGAAGACGAGGTCGGGCGTCGGCCAGTCGCCGAGGGCGCCGGAGGCGGGGACGAGCGCGAGGTGGATGGCGACGGCGCCGAGGAGGAGCACGGCCGCCGTCTCGACGGCGGGGGCGAGGCGGGGGGCGATCATCGGCGGCCCCCGGCCGGGACCACGGGTCCGGCGACGGCGACGGCCGGCGGCGCGACCCGAAGCATGAGACCGAGGCGGGCGGTCATCGGCCGGCGCCTCCGACGGGGGCCTCGGGGCGGGCGGCGACGAGGGGGCCGATCAGGTCGCCCGGGCCCTCGACGGTGGCGGCGGGCTGCTGGCGGATGACGCGGACGAAGTCGAGGCGGCGGTACTCGGCGGCGGGCAGGACGCGCAGGCGGCCGTCGGGGCCGGCCACCACCTGGCCGATCAGGATCTCGGGCGGCAGCAGGCCGCCGTCGCCGGAGGTGACGACGCGGTCGCCGGGGCGGATCTCGTCGGGCTGCTCGAGGAGGTCGAGGGTCGGGGCGGCGCGGTTGTCGCCGGCGAGGATGGCGCGCTGGCCGGAGGGGCGGACGGTGGCGGGCACCCGCGAGGAGGCGTCGGTCAGCAGGATCACCCGCGCAGAGCGCTCGCCCACCCCGGCGACGCGGCCGACGAGGCCGCGGCCGTCGACCACCGCCGCGCCGTCGGCGACGCCGTCGCCCCGGCCGACGTTGACCATGACCGAGTGGCGGAAGGGCGAGCCCGAGTCGGCCATCACCTCGCCGGTGACGAAGCTGAGGCGCGGGTTGAGGCGGACGTTGTTCAGCGCGAGGAGCTGGGCGTTCTTCTGCTCGAGCTGGAGCGCGGCCTCGCGCCAGCCCTGCATCCGTTGCAGCTCGCGGCGCAGCTCCTCGTTCTGGGCGTAGACGCGGGCGTAGGAGCGGAAGTCGGAGACGAGGCCGGCGGCGGCGGCGAGCGGCTTCAGCGTCCAGTCGAAGCTCGGGACGAAGCGGTCGACGAGGCTGACGCGCAGCTGCTCGACGCGGGCGTTGTCGATGCGCCAGACGAGGAAGATCGCGACGAGGCCGAGGGTGACGGCGCCGACGATCACCCGGCGCACGCCGCGCAGGTAGTCCGGGGTCTGGTCGCCGTGGAAGGACACGCGGTTGCGCCTCTGGCTGCCCGGCGGGCGGGTCTTCGCGCCCGCCTGGTTTCGAAGGGGCGGGTCTTGCCCCCGCCTCAGTTGCCGAAGTCTATCACATGGGCGAGCTGGGTTTCAAACTCGAGGCTCTTGCCGGTGCCGAGCGCCACGCAGTTGAGCGATTCCTCGGCGATCGAGATGGCGAGCCCGGTATGCTCGCGGAGCGCGAGGTCGATGTCGCCGAGGAGGGCGCCGCCGCCCGTGAGCATGACGCCGCGGTCGACGATGTCGGCGGCGAGGTCGGGGGGCGTCTGCTCGAGCGCGGTGATGACGGCCTCGACGATGGTCTGCACCGTCTCGGCCAGCGCCTCGGCGACCTGGCCCTGGTTGATCTCGATCTCCTTGGGCACGCCGTTCAGGAGGTCGCGGCCGCGCACCTCCATCCGCTGGCCGCGGCCGTCGTCGGGCATGCGGGCGGTGCCGATCGTGGTCTTGATCCGCTCGGCCGTCGCCTCGCCGATCAGCAGATTGTGCTGGCGGCGCAGGTAGTTGATGATCGACTCGTCCATGCGGTCGCCGCCGACGCGCACGCTGCGGGCATAGACGACGTCGCCGAGCGAGAGGACGGCGACCTCGGTGGTGCCGCCGCCGATGTCGACGACCATGTTGCCGGTCGGCTCGGTGATCGGCATCCCCGCCCCGATCGCGGCGGCGATCGGCTCGGCGATCAGCCCGGCGCGGCGGGCGCCGGCGGAGAGCATCGACTCGCGGATCGCGCGCTTCTCGACCGGCGTGGCGCCGTGGGGGACGCAGCAGATGATCTTCGGCTTCGACCAGCCGCTGCGCTTGTGGACCTTGCGGATGAAGTGCTTGATCATCTCCTCGGCGACGTCGAAGTCGGCGATGACGCCGTCGCGCATCGGCCGGATCGCCTGGATCGAGCCCGGGGTGCGGCCGAGCATCAGCTTCGCCTCCTCGCCGACGGCGAGCACGCGCTTCTTGCCGTCCTTGAGATGGTAGGCGACGACCGACGGCTCGTTGAGGACGATGCCCTTGCCCTTGACGTAGACGAGCGTGTTCGCCGTTCCGAGGTCGATGGCCATGTCGGACGAGAACAACCCGCTCAGTGCGCCAAACATGCGTCCGCCCTTTCCTGCCCGACGGCGCGTTATAGGCCCGGCGCGCGAAGAGGGTAAAGGCCCCGGATGACGCTCCGGAAGCCCCGCAGCTCACATATTTTTCAACTTATGCACGAATGACACGGACAGCCATCGCCCCGCCTGCGGGCGGGCGCGCTCAGGCGGCGCTCGCCGCGGCCGCCGGCGGGCTCAGTTTCGCCCGGTCGAGCGCGGCGGGCTGCACGGCCTCGAACATGCGGTCGAAGATATCCAGCGCCTCCTCCCGCGTCACGACGCCGTCGCGCACCGCCGGCCAGTCCGCGGCCTCCTCGCGGCGAACGACGACGGGCTGCGGCCAGATCGGCACGGCGGTCCCGCCGAGCGCGGCCAGCGCCGCGGTCCGGTGCTGCCCCACCTGCACCCGGGCGCGCCACTCGGCGCCGGACGACAGGATCTCGGCCCTGACCAGCCCGTCGACGCCCGGCAGGAGGCGGAACCCGTCGGCGGAGATCGCCGCGACCACCGCCTTCAGCCGCGCGAGGTCGCTCCGACCCTTCTCGGGCGAGGTCGGGCCGAAATAGGCGAAGCCCGCGCCCTTCTCGCGGTGCTTGGGCGACAGCCGCTTGCGCTTCTGCACGTTGCGCGCGCTCGCCGACATCCACGGGAAGCGCCAGGTCTCCGGCGCCCCCTGAAGGCCCGCGTGCGACGACGGGAGCCCCATGATCTCGGCCGCGTTGCGCGGCTGGAACGCCGCGTGGAAGCGCGCGAGCGGGCTGCGCTCGTAGTCAAGCTCCGGGTCGGAGAGGAGCGCGATGCAGGTCTCGACCAGCGGATGGCCGCTCTCGCGGGTGATCGCGAACGCGGCCGGGCCCAGCCCGCGGCAATGAGCGAGCGGAGCGTCCATGACGAAGCGCCTGCCCGCCGCACGCTCCAGCGCCTGCGCGCCCGTGAGACCGAATCCGCGAAGATCGACCGGGGGACCATCCGTCAGGAGCTCGCGACCTTCCGGCAGGTCCCGGGGCGCCGCCCCTCCGCCAAATAGCTTTGCCGCAAAATCCCAAGCGCCGCCCAGCCGCATAATACCGTCCGACCCCACAATGCCTCCTGTCATCAGACCGTCACATATCCATCTCCCGATCCTGTCGGCTGTCAACGGCAAAGACCTCCCGCCCGGGGCGGACGCCCGGGCCGGTTAACGGACCCGGAAGCCCCCGCCGCGGAAGCGCGCGTTCGCCCCCGCCCCGCCCCGTCGCGCGGCAAAGGTTGGCCCGGCGGCGGGGAAATGCTAACAGGCCGGCCGCGGCGCGTCGCCAGCCGCCCAGAGGTTGCCCCGTGCCGGACGTCCCGCCTCCCGCCCTCGCCGCCGACGCGCCGGCCCCCGCGCGGCCGCCCTGGAGGGCGCGCCCTTGAGCGAGGCCACGATCGTCTTCCTCGTCCTCGGGGCGACGGTCGCGCTCTTCGTGTGGAACCGCCTGCCGGTCATCGTCGTCGCGGTCGGCAGCGCGGTGGCGCTGCATCTCACCGGCGTGCTGACGCTCAAGGAGGCGCTCGCGGGCTTCGGCGACCCGGTGATCGCCTTCGTCGCGGCGCTCTTCATCGTCACGGCCGGGCTCGAGGCGACCGGCGTCACCACCTGGGTCGGCCGGCAGGTCGAGCGCATCGTCGCCGGCTCGCGCACGCGGCTCCTCGTGGTGGGAATGCTCGCCGTGGCGGCGCTCTGCCCGCTCATCAACGCGAGCGGCGCGGTCGGCGCGCTCCTGCCCGTGGTCATGCTCCTCGTCGTGCGCCTCGGCGACGACCCGAGCCGGCTCTTGATGCCGATCGCCTTCGCCGCCGGGGCGGGCTCGCATCTGGCGCTGACCGGCTCGCCCAAGAACGTGCTGATCGCCGACGCGGTGGCGGACGCCGGCGCGGGCGCGATCGGGTTCTTCGACTTCGCGCTCGTCGGGCTGCCGCTCCTCGGGGGCACGGTGGCGATCGTCCTCCTGTTCGGCCGGCGGCTGGTGCCGCGCCGGGCGCCTGCGAGCCTGCCGCCCGACCTCAGCCGCTACGCCGAGACGATGGTGGAGCAATACCGCCTCGCGGCCGACGTGTTCCGGCTGAAGATCCGGCGCGGCTCGCCGCTCGCCGGCAGCCGGGCGACGGCGCTCGACCTCGGGCCTTATCCCGGCCTGAGGCTGGTGAGCGCCACCGACGGCCGCGGCGCGCCGCGGCTGGCGCGGCCGCTCTCGGCCGGCGACTTCCTCGTCCTGCGCGGCGACGCCGCCGCCGCCGAGCGGCTCGCCGCGGCGCTCGACCTCAAGCTCGAGGCGATCTCGCGCGAGCGCGCCGCGCGCAACCTCGTCAACCGCAACGCCGGCGTCGCCGAGGCGGTGATCCCGCCGCGCTCGCGCTTCGTCGGCCAGACGGTGTTCCCCGGCATGGTGACCTCCACGGGCGACGTCGTCATCCTCGCAGTGCAGCGAGGCGGCGAGGCGGTCGAGGGCGAGACCACGCTGCAGGCAGGCGACCATGTCCTCGTCCAGGGCGGCTGGGACACCATCGACGCGCGCAGCGCCATGCCGGGCGTGCTCCTCGTCGCCACGCCCGCCGAGCTCAAGCGCCAGACCGTCGCTCTCGGGGTCGGCGCCAAGGCGATGCTCGCGGTGACGGCGGCGATGGTCGCCGCGATCGCCGGCGGCCTGGTCGCGCCGGCGGTGGCCGCGCTCGCGGCGGCGGGCGCGACGCTGACGCTCGGGATGGTCAGCGTCGAGCGCGCCTATCGCGCGATCAACTGGACGACGGTCATCCTGATGGCGGGCATGTTCCCGCTCTCGACCGCGATCGAGCATTCCGGCGCCGCGGCGATGATCGCCGACGGCCTCGTCGACGTCGCCGGCCGCGGCTCGCCGCGGCTCCTGCTCGCCTGCGTCTTCGGGATCGGCGTGCTGCTCGGCGCGATCATCTCCAACACCGCGACCTGCCTGATCCTGATCCCGATCGCCACCATCTCGGCGGCGTCCTTCGGCGTCTCGCCGGCGCCGGCGCTGATGTGCCTCTCGGTCGCCACCTCCGCCTCGTTCCTCACCCCGGTCTCGACGCCGGTCAACACCATGGTCATGGGCCCGGCCGGCTACCGCTTCGGCGACTACTGGCGGCTCGGCCTGCCGCTGACCGCGCTCTACGGCCTCGTCGCGATCTGGCTCGTGCCGCTGATCTGGCCGTTCTGAGCCTCCCCTCGCCCGGAGCGGGATCCGCGTGCCCCCCTCACGCAAGCGCCGTCGCGAGCCTCTGTCGCCAACCCTGTCGCCAACCCTGTTGCAAAACCGTCGCCGAGCGCGGTTAAGTGGGCGCGACGCCCCGCGGCTTGCGACGGGGCGCACGATCGCCCGCAGCGGCGACGCGCCAACAGAGGGGACCACGAATGACGCGCCTGATGTCCACCAGCTTCCTCGCCGGCCTCGCGCTGGCGGTCGCCCTGCCCGCCGCCGCCCAGACCCTCGACGAGCTGGTCGCGGGCGCCAAGGCCGAGGGGATGCTCACCACCGTCGCCCTGCCCCACGACTGGTGCAACTACGGCGGCGTCATCGAGGGCTTCAAGGCGAAGTACCCGTTCCTGACCATCAACGAGCTCAACCCCGACGCCGGCTCGGCCGACGAGCTCGAGGCGATCCGCGCCAACAAGGACAACAAGGGCCCGCAGGCCCCCGACGTGATCGACGTCGGCTTCTCCTTCGGCCCGGCGGCGCGCGAGGAGGGGCTGCTGATGCCCTTCAAGGTCTCGACCTGGGACACCATCCCCGAGAACGTCAAGGACGCCGACGGCTACTGGTACGGCGACTACTACGGCGTGCTCTCCTTCGCGGTGAACAAGGACCTCGTCGAGGAGAACCCGCTCGACTGGGACGACCTGCTGAAGCCCGAGTTCGCCCAGTCCGTCGCGCTCGCCGGCGACCCGCGCGCCTCGAACCAGGCGATCCTCGGCGTCTACGCGGCCGGCCTCTCCAGGGGCGGCGCGGCCGGGGCCGAGGCGGGCGAGAAGGGCCTCGAGTTCTTCGCCGAGCTCAACAAGGCCGGCAACTTCGTCCCCACCATCGGCAAGTCCGGCACCATCGCCCAGGGCCAGACGCCGGTCGTGGTCTGGTGGGACTACAACGCGCTCTCGGGGCGCGACACGCTCGCCGGCAACCCGCCGCTCGACGTGGTGATCCCGGCGACCGGCGTCGTCGCCGGCGTCTACGTGCAGGCGATCTCGGCCTTCGCGCCGCACCCGAACGCCGCCAAGCTCTGGATGGAGTACCTCTACTCCGACGAGGGCCAGATCGGCTGGCTCAAGGGCTACTGCCACCCGATCCGCTTCCTCGACCTCGCCGGCCGCGGCGTGATCCCGCAGGAGCTGCTCGACGCGCTGCCCCCGGCCGAGGCCTACGAGAACGCCGTCTTCCCCTCGCTCGACGAGCAGGCGGCGATGAAGGAGGTCATCACCGGCAAGTGGGACGGCGTGGTGGGCGCGAACGTCCAGTAAGGGCGCGGGGGCCCGCCCGGGCCCCCTCCCCCGGTCCCGCCACATGAGCGCACCGCGCACCTGGGCCTGGCTCGGCGTCACGCCGTTCCTCGCCTTTGCGCTCCTGTTCCTGATCCTGCCGACGATGCAGATCGTCGTCGGCGCCTTCCGCACGACGGACGGCGGCTTCACGCTGCGCTACGTGGCGGGGCTGTTCCAGCCCTCGATCCTCGCGGCGTTCTGGATCTCGATCAAGGTCAGCGTCGCCTCGGCGCTGCTCGGCTGCCTGATCGGCTTCTTCATCGCCTGGGCGATGACGATCGGCGGGCTGCCGGGCTGGCTGCGCGGGCCGATCTCCACCTTCTCCGGCGTCGCCTCGCAGTTCGCCGGCGTGCCGCTCGCCTTCGCCTTCCTCGCCACGCTGGGGCGGCTGGGGCTGGTGACGATCATGCTGCGCGAGTGGTTCGGGGTGAACCTCTACGCGCTCGGCTTCAACCTGCTGTCGTTCTGGGGGCTGACGCTCACCTACCTGTTCTTCCAGATCCCGCTGATGATCCTGATCATCACCCCGGCCCTCGACGGGCTGAAGCGGGAATGGCGCGAGGCGGCGGAGATCCTCGGGGCCTCCGGCCTGCAATACTGGCGCATGGTGGCGCTGCCGATCCTGTGGCCGTCGCTGCTCGGGACCTTCGCGCTGCTCTTCGCCAACGCCTTCGGGGCGGTGGCGACGGCCTATGCGCTGACCGGCTCGTCGCTCGGGATCGTGCCGATCCTGCTCTTCGCGCAGATACGGGGCGACGTGCTCGGCGACCCGCATATCGGCTACGCGCTCGCCTTCGGCATGATCGTGGTCACCGGGATCGCCAACGCGATCTACATCGTCATGCGCACCCGCGCCGAGCGGTGGCTGAAGTGAGCCGCCGCCGCCCCCTGGCGGAGGTTGCCGGCCGACACACCACACGACAGGAGCCGGTCGCCGCCCGAGGCTGCGGCGCTCGCCCCGACCGAAGCGGGCTCTGCCCGCGAGGCTGCGGCGCGACGAGCGAAAGCACGGCTTTCGCCGCGCCGACGGCCGGAGCGCATTGGCGCGGAGGCCGTGGGGGGTCCAGATTTCCACGCACCGCGCAATCCGGCCGTGATCGCCCCGGCGAGCGCGGCGACGCGCTCGCCCCCCGCAGGGGCGATCGCGGACGGATTTGCCACGGGTCAAATCCGTCTGGCTTCACCGTCCCGCACCCTCCCGACCGATATTTCTCTCCACTGTCGTGTAGTGTGCCGGCCGGCCACACTGCACGACACCTGTCTGCCCTGCTGACTCCACGAGGCCCCGAGCGACCGAAGCGGGCTTGCCCGCGAGGCCACGGCGCGACAGGCGAAAGCATTGCTTTCGCCGCGCCGACGGCTGGAGCGCGGTTGCGCGCGGAAGCCGTGAGGGGCGCAGATTTCTCCGGAAGCGCGCAATCCGTCCGTGAGCGCCCCGGCGAGCGCGGAATCGCGCTCGCCCCCCGAGGGGCGATCGCGGACGGATTTGCCACGGGTCAAATCCGTCTGGCGTCAGTGTCGCGACCTGCTTCCGGCCGGGCTTCGGCTCTACTGTCGTGTAGTGTGGCCGGCCGGTTGACGCCGGAGAAAATCCCCTGTGGCATCAAGGTCTTGACCACACTATCACGCGTGTTAGCCTGCGAGCGCGCCCGCCACGGCGGCGGCGCCCGGGCCTGCCGCGCCGGACGGCGCGCATGAGGGCGGGAACGAGGCTCTGGGCCTGGGTCGCCTTCGTGATCGGCGTCCTCTACTTCTTCCTGCCGCTGATCGGCACGCTGGAGTTCTCGCTCCGGATGCGGCGCGGGGTCTATTCCCTCGACGCCTACCGGGCGGTGTTCTCCGATCCGCGGTTCCACGCGACCTTCCTCTACTCGACGGTGATGGCGCTCCTGACCATCGTGGTCGGGGTGGCGCTGGTGGTGCCGACCGCCTACTGGGTGCGGCTGAAGCTGCCGCGGTGGCGGCCCGTGGTCGAGTTCATCACGCTGCTGCCGCTGGTCATCCCGGCGATCGTCATCGTGTTCGGCTATATCCGGCTCTACAACACGTCCTCGATCCTGCCGCTGACCGGGACGGCGGGGGGGACCAACTTCCTGCTGCTGATGGGCTACACGACGCTGGCGCTGCCCTACATGTACCGCGCCGTCGACACCGGGCTCCGCACCATCGACGTGGCGACGCTGACCGAGGCGGCCGAGAGCCTCGGGGCGAGCAAGCTCACGGTGCTGCGGCGGGTGATCCTGCCCAACGTCATGGTCGCGGTCCTCTCCGGGGCGTTCCTGACCTTCGCCATCGTGATCGGCGAGTTCACGCTGGCCGCCCTCCTCAACCGCCCGGCCTTCGGGCCTTTCATGCAGCTCCTCGGCGCCAACCGCGCCTACGAGCCGGCCGCGCTGGCCGTGATCGCCTTCGCCATCACCTGGGCCTGCATGGGCCTGATCTCGCTGGTGACGCGGCTGCAGAAATTCACCCCCGCGCCGAGGTGACGATGGCGTTTCTCGAGCTCTCCGCCCTGCAGAAGCATTTCGGGGCCAACCATGTGGTGCGCTCCTTCGACCTCGCGGTCGACAAGGGCGAGTTCATCACGCTGCTCGGCCCCTCCGGCTGCGGCAAGACCACGGTGCTGCGCATGGTGGCGGGGTTCGAGACGCCCTCGGCCGGGGCGATCCGCATCGACGGGCGCGACGTGACGGGCCTGCGCCCGAGCCAGCGCGACATCGGCATGGTGTTCCAGGCCTATGCGCTCTTCCCGAACATGACGGTGGCCGAGAACGTCGCCTTCGGGCTCCGGGTCGCCGGACGGCCGCGCGCGGAGATCGACGCGCGGGTGCGCGAGATGCTCGGGATCATCCACCTGCCCGAGCTCGGCGAGCGCTATCCGTTCCAGCTCTCCGGCGGGCAGCAGCAGCGGGTGGCGCTGGCGCGCGCGCTGGCGGTGCGGCCGAAGGTGCTGCTGCTCGACGAGCCGCTCTCGGCGCTCGACGCGAAGATCCGGGTGTCGCTCCGGACCGAGATCCGGGCGATCCAGCGCAAGCTCGGCATCACCACGATCTTCGTCACCCACGACCAGGAGGAGGCGCTCTCCATGTCGGACCGCATCGTGGTGATGAACGGCGGCGTGGCGGAGCAGGTCGGGCCGCCCTTCGAGATCTACAACCGGCCGGCGACGCGCTTCGTCGCGGGCTTCGTCGGCACGCTGAACCAGATCGAGGCGCGGGCGGTCGAGCCGGGCGCCGGGCGGGTGACGGTCGGCGACGCGGAGATCGCGCTCGGCCGGCCGGTCCCGGCGGCGGCGGGCGAGGCGGTGGCGCTGGCGCTGCGGCCGGAGGCGGTCGGGCTGGCGGCGCGGCCCGGCGACACGCGGCTCGCCGGCACGGTGTCGGAGGTGAGCTTCCACGGCTCGGTGGTGCGCATCCGCGTCGACGTGGCGGGCGGCAGCGTTGCGCTCGACACCTTCAACAACGCGGCCTCCCCGCCGCCGGCGCTCGGCGAGCGGGTGGAGATCGCCTTCGCGCCCTCCGACATCCTGGTCCTCGGCGCCTGACGTCCGCCCGGCTCGCGCCGGCCGGACCCAGGCGCCGCGTCGATGTCGCGCCTGTGGCGGCGTTCCGCCCGCGGCGCGCTCGACCGTTGCGCCGGCGGCGCCGTCTCCCCGCCCCCGCGGCCAGGAACGGAGGCGGACGGGAGTCAGGAAGGCTGGCGGCCGGCGAGGACGAAGCCGCGGCTGGGGCGGCCGCCGCCGGGGCGGCGCATGGCGTCGTGGAGGACGGCGGTCTCGACCCAAGTGGGGGGATACTTGGCGCGGGCGACGTCGAGGACGAGGAAGCGGTCGGCGGCGCCGTTGTAGGCGGCGAGCGGCGAGATGTGGCCCTTGCCCTGCTGGCCGAGCGCCGGGCGGTCGTAGTTCACGGCGGCGAAGCGGTCTCCCGTCGCCAGCGCGGCGCGAGCGAGGTCGCGGAAGGCGTCGACGCCGGTCTCGTCGACATAGCGCGTCTCGACCGCGAGCCCGTGCGCCGCGAGCGCCCGGGCGAGGATCGCGAGCGGCATTCCCGCCCGGGCGACGCGGTTGCGGGCGCGGAGCCGCGCCACCTCGGGGGTGAAGACGTTGCTCTGGTCGAAGGGACGCAGGCGGCGGACGCCGTCGGGCGCCTCGTGGAGCGCGTTCAGCAGGATCGCCATGGTCGCCGGGCCGCAGAAGGCGGGATGGACCTGCCCCACGAAATGCCGGTCGAGCGCGGCATAGCCGGCGCGCGCCTCGGCCCCGGCGAGCAGCGCGGCGCCCTCGAAGCCGTCGAGCGGGATCAGATCCTCGCGCAGCGGCAACGGCTCGGCGGAGACCTTGCGGACCGCCAGCGCGCCCAGGAACAGCAGCCAGATCGGGGGCAGCGCCACTTCAAACTCCCGCAGCAACAACGGAGACGTTAACGGCCGGAGCCTCCACGTCGCAAGCAAACCTACGGTTAATCGCCTCTCACGGTAGCGTGAGCGCCACCCCGGCGGCCTCGAGCAGCGCGCCCTCGCGCACCAGCCGCGCCGCCGCCTCCAGCTCCGCGGCGAGGCTGCGGTCGACGCCGAGCGGCGGGATCTCGGCCCGGAGCCGCGCCAGCGCCGCGGCGAGCGGCGGGCTCGTGGTCAGCGGCGCGCGGAACTCCACCCCCTGCGCCGCGCAGAGCGCCTCGATCCCGAGGATGCGCTCGAGGTTCGCCACCATCGGCGCGAGCCGCCGCGCCCCGTGCGCCGCCATCGAGACGTGGTCCTCCTGGTTGGCGCTCGTCGGCGTCGAGTCGGTCGAGCAGGGATGCGCGAGATGCTTGTTCTCGCTCATCAGCGCCGCGGAGGTCACCTCGGCGATCATGAAGCCGGAGTTCAGCCCCGGATCCGGCGTCAGGAACGGCGGCAGGTCGAAGGAGAGCGTCGGGTCGACCATCAGCGCCACCCGCCGCTGCGCGATCGCGCCGATCTCGGCCAGCGCCAGCGCGATCACGTCGGCCGCGAAGGCGACCGGCTCGGCGTGGAAGTTGCCGCCCGAGACGATGCCGTCGGCGAGCACCAGCGGGTTGTCGGTCGCCGCGTTCGCCTCGACGACCAGCGTGGCGGCCGCCTGCCGCAGCAGGTCCATCGCCGCCCCGGTCACCTGCGGCTGGCAGCGGATGCAGTACGGGTCCTGCACCCGCGTGTCGCCCTCGCGATGGCTCTCGCGGATCGCCGACCCGGCCATCAGCCCGCGCATCAGCGCCGCCGCCTCGATCTGGCCGCGATGCCCGCGCAGCGCATGGATCTCCGGCCTGAGCGGCGCGGTCGAGCCCATGATCGCGTCGGTGGAGAGGCACGAGACGAGGAGCGCGCTCGAGGCCGCCCGCCAGCCGTCGAGCAGGCCCGCGAGCGCCCAGGCGGTGGAGAACTGCGTGCCGTTGATGAGCGCGAGCCCCTCCTTCGGCCCCAAGGTCACCGGCGCGAGCCCGGCCGCCGCCAGCGCCCCGGCGCCCGGCAGGACCCGCCCCGCGACCTCGGCCTCGCCCGCGCCGATCATCACCGCCGCCATGTGGGCGAGCGGCGCGAGGTCGCCCGAGGCGCCGACCGAGCCCTGCGCCGGGACGACCGGCACGACGCCGCGCGCCAGCATCCCCTCGATCAGCGCCACGATCTCCCAGCGCACCCCCGAGGCCCCCCGTCCGAGCGACAGGAGCTTCAGCGCCATCATCAGCCGGACGATCCGCACGGGCGTCGCCGGCCCGACCCCGGCGCAGTGCGACAGGATCAGGTTGCGCTGGAGCGCCGCCGCGTCGCCCGCGGCGATCTTCACGCTCGCGAGCTTGCCGAAGCCGGTGTTGACCCCGTAGACCGCCGCCGCGCCCGCCGCCGCCCCGGCGATGCGCGCCGCCGCCGCCTCGACGTCCGGGCGCGCCGCCGGGTCGAGCGCCGCCGCCGCGCCGCCGAGGACCGCCGCCAGCGCCGCGAGCCCCGTCCCGCCCGGGACCAGTGTCTCGCCCGGGATCAGCGTCACGCCCATGGCGCCGGCCGCTTCTCGAGGAAGGCCCGCAGCCCCGCCTGCGCCTCGTCGGTCTCCCAGACGTCGGCGAGCGTGGTGATCGTCGCCTCGATCACCGCCTCGTCGATCCGCGGGCCGAGGCTGCGCGCCAGCCGCTTCGCCGCCGCCGCCGCGCCCGGCGCGACCGAGAGATACGGCTCAACCTCCGCCGCCACCGCGCCGTCGAGGTCCTCGGGGAGCGCGATGCGGTTGACGAGCCCCAGCCCCTTCGCCTCGTCGGCCCCGAAGACCCGCGCCGAGAAGAACACCGCCCGCGCCCGCCCCTCGCCCATCCGCGCCACCACATAGGGCGCAATGGTGGCGGGGATGATCCCGAGCCGCGTCTCGGTCAGCCCGAAGCGCGCGTCCGCGGCGGCGACCACGCAATCCGCCACCGCCATCATCCCCACCCCGCCGCCATAGGCCGCGCCCTGCACCCGGGCGATCACCGGCTTCGGCAGGGTGTTGAGCGTGAAGAGCATGCCCGCGAGCCGACGGGCCTCGGCGATGCGGCCGGCGCGGTCGGCGTCGAACTGCGCCCCCATCCAGCCGAGGTCGCCGCCGGCGCAGAAGGTCCGCCCGGCCCCCGCGAGCACCACCGCGCGCACCGCCGGATCGGCGCCGAGCCGCCGCGCCGCCGCGGCGATCTCGTCGCACATCTCGCCCGACATGGCGTTGTGCTTCTCCGCGCGGTCGAGGCGCAGCGTGGCGACGCCCCGCCCGTCGATCTCGCTCGCCACGAGGCTCATGCCGCGCTCCTCAGGCTGCGCGCGAACGCCGCCGCCTCGGCGAGCCTGTCCGCGTCCACGCCGGTCTCGTGGCCGAGCGCGTGGAGCCGGGCGACCAGCGCCTCGGTCGCGACGTTGCCGGCGGCCCCGGGGGCGTAGGGGCAGCCGCCGAGCCCGCCGGCGGCGGCGTCGAAGACCGCAAGGCCGAAGCCGATCGCCGTCTCGACGTTGTCGAGGGCGCGGCCGCCGGTGTCGTGGAAATGCCCGGCCAGCCGGTCGGCGGGCGCGATGGCGCGCACCGCGTCGAGCATGGCCGCGACGGTCTCCGGCGTGCCCCGGCCGAGCGTCTCGCCGAGCGCGACCTCGCGGCAGCCGAGCGCGAGCAGGCGGGCGGTCACGTCGGCGACGGCGGCGGGGGCGACCGGCCCCTCGTAGGGGCAGTCGGTCACGCAGGAGACGTAGCCGCGGAGCGCGATCCCCGCCGCCGACGCCGCCTCGGCCACCGGGGCGAAGCGCGCGAGGCTCTCGGGAATCGTCGCGTTGATGTTCTTGCGGCTGAACGTCTCGGACGCGGCGGCGAAGACCGCCACCTCGCCGGCCCCCGCCGCCTGCGCCGCCTCGAAGCCCTTCAGGTTCGGCGTCAGCGCGGCGTAGACCACGCCCGGGGCGCGGGCGATCCCGGCCATCACCTCGGCCGCGTCGGCCATCTGCGGCACCCAGCGCGGCGAGACGAAGCTCGTCACCTCGATGCGGCGCAGGCCCGCGGCGGTCAGCAGGTCGACCAGCCGGATCTTGTCCGCCGTGGCGATGCTGCGGGCCTCGTTCTGCAGCCCGTCGCGCGGGCCGACCTCGTAGACGGTGATCTCAGCCACGGGGCGCCTCGTAGAAGTCGCGGAGATAGACCTCGGCCGGGCCGTCCGCCGCCAGCGCGGCGCGATATGCGGGGCGCGCCTCGATCCGCGCCAGCCAGGCCGCGAGCCCCGGCAGCGCGTCGAGCCGCACGAAGCGCCGGCCGTGAAGCGCCCCGTAGCCGACGGCGACATCGACCGCCGAGAAGCCGGACGGCAGCAGCCAGTCGCGGCCCGTCACCACGCGGTCGACGACCTCCAGCGTCTTCTCCAGCCGCCGCGCCTCCAGCTTCATCACCACGGCCGAGCGCATGTGGTCCTCCCTCAGCACGATGTGCTGCTGCGTCAGGTTCGCCACATGCTGCCCGATCGTCTCGGCGAAGTGCAGCCATTCCAGCCAGTCGACGCGCTCCGGGTCGCCGGGGGCGCGGCCGAGCGCCGGGGCGCGGCTCTCGCACAGGTATTCGGTGATCGCGCCGGATTCGAAGATGACGCGCCCGTCGATCTCCAGCGCCGGCACCCGTCCGGCAGGCGACAGCGCGAGGTAGTCGGGGCGGCGCATCGAGCCGTCGAACATCGAGTGCCGCGCCACCTCGGGCGGCGTCCCCATCTCGTGCAGCAGCCACAGGATGCGGAAGGACCGCGCCTGCGCGACGTGGTGGAGCCGGATCGCGGTCACGGCCTCATTCCTCGGGCTCCAGCAGCACCAGCACCGCGCCGGCCTCGACCTGGGCGCCCTCGGGGACGGGGGCTTCCCTCACCGCGCCGTCGCGGGGGGCGAGGAGCGAATGCTCCATCTTCATCGCCTCGAGCACGACCAGCACGTCGCCGCGGGCGACCTTCTGCCCCGGCGCGGCGGCGAGGCGCTTCACGAGCCCCGGCATCGGCGCGCGCAGGTCGTCGCCGCCGGCCTCCTCGGCCCCGACGGCGAGCGGGTCGGGGACGCGCGCCACGAAGGCTTCGGCCCCGTCGAAGATCGTCACCGCGCCCGCCGCGACGACGACGCCGAAGCGGCGGTTCTCGCCGTCGATGCGCAGGTCGAGATCGGCCCCGTCCCAGCGCCGCACCTCCACCTCGCGCCCGTCGAAGACGAAGCGCCCGGCCCCGAGCGCCGCCAGCGTGTGCGCGGCGTCCTCCTCGCCGATGCGGAGCCGCGCCAGCCGCAGCAGCGGCGCCCAGAGCGTGAAGCCGACGAGCGGCCCCGCCGCATCCAGCAGTCCGAGCGCCGCCAGCGTCGCCGCCGCCCGCGCCGCGAGGTCGGGCTCCCGCGGCGTGGTCAGCGCCGCGAGGTCGCGCTCGATCAGCCCGGTGTCCACACGCCCGGCGGCGAAGTCCGCCTGTCGCGCCAGCCGGGCGAGGAAGGCGAGGTTGGTGGTCGAGCCCGCCACCCGGGTCGCCTCCAGCCCGCGCGCCAGCCGCTGCAGCGCCGCCGCCCGGTCCGGCCCGTGGACGATCACCTTGGCGATCATCGGGTCGTACCATGGCGTGATGACGTCGCCCGCCCGCACGCCGGTATCGGCCCGCACCCCCTCGGGGAAGGTAAGGTGCGTCAGCCGTCCGGTCGCCGGCAGGAAGCCCTTGGTCGCGTCCTCGGCATAGAGCCGCGCCTCGAAGGCATGGCCGTGGATGGCGAGCTCGCCTTGCGTCTTCGGCAGCGGCTCGCCGGCGGCGACGCGCAGCTGCCACTCGACCAGATCCTCGCCGGTGATCGCCTCGGTGACGGGGTGCTCGACCTGGAGCCGGGTGTTCATCTCCATGAACCAGAACCCGTCCGGGCGCAGGCCCTCCGAGCCGTCGACGATGAACTCGATCGTCCCCGCGCCCGCATAGCCGATCGCCTTCGCCGCATCGACCGCCGCCTGCCCCATCGCGGCGCGCATCTCCGCCGTCATCCCCGGCGCCGGCGCCTCCTCGATCACCTTCTGGTGCCGCCGCTGCAACGAGCAGTCGCGCTCGAAGAGATGCACCGCGGCGCCGTGCTTGTCGCCGAACACCTGCACCTCGATATGGCGCGGCGCGGTGACGTATTTCTCGATCAGCACCGCGTCGTTGCCGAAGGCCGAGCGCGCCTCGCCCCGCGCCGCGGCGAGCGCCGCGGCGAAGTCCGCCGCCCGCTCGACCTTGCGCATCCCCTTGCCGCCGCCGCCCGCCACCGCCTTGATCAGCGCCGGATAGCCGATCCGTTCCGCCTCGGCCGCGAGCGCCGCGTCGTCCTGGTCGGCCCCGTGGTACCCCGGAACCACCGGAACCCCGGCCCTCTCCATCAGCGCCTTGGCCGCGTCCTTCAGCCCCATCGCCCGGATCGCCGCCGCCGAGGGCCCGATGAACACCAGCCCCGCCGCCTCGACCGCCTCGACGAAGTCCGGGTTCTCCGACAGGAAGCCATACCCCGGATGCACCGCCTGCGCGCCCGTCGCCAGCGCCGCCGCCACGATGGCGTCGCCACGCAGGTAGCTCTCAGCCACCGGCGCCGGCCCGATCCGCACCGCCATGTCGGCCACCGCCACATGCCGCGCGCCCGCGTCGGCGTCGGAATAGACCGCCACGGTCTCGATCCCCATCCGCCGGCAGGTCGCCGCCACCCGGCAGGCGATCTCGCCGCGGTTGGCGATCAGGATGCGATCGAACATCGGTTACCCTCCCTCAGCACCATCCGCCGCGCAGCCCGCCGAGATAGCGTCGTCCATGCCCCTCGGCGGTCATCCACGTCGCCACTCGCTCGCCGCCAACTCGCATGTCGACCAGCGTCCGCCCGTATCTGTCCGTCCCGAGATAGGCGATTTCCAGCAATCCTTCCTGCCCCACCATCACCCCGGCCTCCATCAGCCACTTCGCGAACGCAGCCTGCGCGCTGATGGCCGCGTCCTCCTCAGAAGGGCAATCCGGCGAGAATTTTTCCGGCGTGTCGTATCCGACGATCCGGGCGGAAAACGCGTGCCCATCCGGCCACCGCTCGCCCCTGCAGCCGATTTCGACCGTATCGCCGTCAATCACCCGAGTTACCCGGCAATCCTTCTCCATGTCGCGCAGGCTTGATCTGTAGTCATCCACGATCGGAGCAAGGAGGCCATACCCGGTGATGACGACCGCAAATATGACGACCCATGCAACGACGCCTCGGCTGAAAGTTCGGCCCGCGGGACGACGCGGAGGTCTTCTTCCGTGCGGGGTCTTGCGAGGCCGCGCAAACGGAACAACGACGTCCCGCCGGGCACCTTTGCGTCTCACATCCGGAACACGCCGAAGCGCGTCTCCCCCACGGGCGCGTTCAGCGCCGCCTCCAGCGACAGCGCCAGCACCGCGCGCGTCCGCCTCGGGTCGATCACCCCGTCGTCCCAGAGCCGCGCGCTCGCGTAGAGCGGATGGCTCTGCCGGGCGAACATCTCCAGCGTCGGCCGCTTGAACGCCGCCTCCTCGTCGAGGCTCCACACGCCCCCCCGCCGCTCGATCCCCTCGCGCCGCACCGTGGCCAGCACCCCCGCCGCCTGCTCGCCGCCCATCACCGAGATGCGGCTGTTCGGCCAGGTCCACAGGAACCGCGGCTGGTAAGCCCTTCCCGCCATGCCGTAATTCCCCGCCCCGAACGACCCGCCGACCAGCACCGTCACCTTCGGAACCGAGGTCGTCGCCACCGCGGTCACCAGCTTCGCGCCGTGCCGCGCGATCCCCTCGTTCTCGTAGCGCCGCCCGACCATGAACCCGGTGATGTTCTGCAGGAACACCACCGGGACGCCGCGCTGGCTGCACAGCTCGACGAAATGCGCGCCCTTCACCGCGCTCTCCGAGAACAGCACCCCGTTGTTGGCGATGATCCCGACCGGGATCCCCATCACATGCGCGAACCCGCAGACCAGCGTCGCCCCGAACCGCGCCTTGAACTCGTCGAGCCGCGACCCGTCCACCACCCGCACGATCACCTCGCGGATGTCGTAGGGCGTCGACAGCGACGCCGGCACCACC
Organism: Amaricoccus sp.; assembly: GCF_017993425.1. Classification (GTDB taxonomy): domain Bacteria; phylum Pseudomonadota; class Alphaproteobacteria; order Rhodobacterales; family Rhodobacteraceae; genus Amaricoccus. The sequence goes on along the minus strand of NZ_JAGOMQ010000008.1, from coordinate 52,402 downwards.
CCGAGGATCTCCTCCGGATCGTAGCGCGGCTCCTCGATCGCCTGCCGCACCGGCCCCGCCGGCCGGGCGCGGTTCAGCGCCGCCACCGCGTCCCGCGCCAGCGCCAGCGCATGGGCGTCGTCCTCGGCGAGATAATCCGCCACCCCCGACAGCCGCGTATGCACGTCGCCCCCGCCCAGATCCTCGGCGCTCACCTCCTCGCCCGTCGCCGCCTTCACCAGCGGCGGCCCGGCGAGGAAGATCGTCCCCTGGTTCCTCACGATGATCGACACGTCCGCCATCGCCGGCACATAGGCCCCGCCGGCGGTGCAGGAGCCCATCACCACGGCGATCTGCCCCACCCCCTCGGCGCTCATCCGCGCCTGGTTGTAGAAGATGCGCCCGAAATGGTCGCGATCGGGAAAGACCTCGTCCTGGTTCGGCAGGTTCGCGCCCCCGCTGTCCACCAGATAGACGCAGGGCAACCGGCACTCCGCGGCGATCTCCTGCGCCCGCAGGTGCTTCTTGACCGTCATCGGGTAGTAGGTGCCGCCCTTCACGGTGGCGTCGTTGGCGACGACCATGACGTCCTGGCCCCGGACCTTGCCGACGCCGGCGACCAGCCCGGCGCAGGGCGCGTCGCCGTCGTACATGCCATGCGCCGCCGTCGCCCCGATCTCGAGGAACGGCGCGCCGGCGTCGAGCAGGTTCGCCACCCGCGCCCGCGGCGGCATCTTGCCGCGCGCGACATGACGGGCCAGCGCCTCGCGCCCGCCGCCCTCCGCCGCCGCCTGCGCCGCCTCGGCCGCCTCGGCGAGCGCGGCGAGATGCGCGGCCCGGTTGGCGCGAAAGGCCTCCGAGGCCAGAGCCGCCTGCGAGGCGAGGATCATCGGTCGACCTCCCGTTTGCGCGTCGCCCGGTTCCGCCCGGGCGACTTTCTCGTCTCAGGTCCGGCGCACGCCGCCCGACCCTCCTTCCGTCGGGCGCTCCGTCGCCCGCCGCCTCCGCGGGCCGGGGGCTTCCCCGACCCGCCCCCGGTCACGGGCTCTCCATCGCCCGCCGCCGCGCCAGCAGCGCCAGCGCCCGCTCCGCGCTGCGGTCCAGCCGGCATTCCGCCACCACGCCGTCCTGCGCCGCCCCGGGCTCCGCCAGCGCGGCGAGCTGCGCGCAATCGGCGTCGCGGAACTCCGCCCAGGCGCGCTGCGCCCGCGCCACCAGCGCCGCCTGCCCGCCCTGCCCCTCGCCGCCGACGCCGAGCCCCTCCGCCATGGCGACGAGCGCCCCGGCCGTCGAGGCCGCCAGCATCCGCCAGCCCTCGGCCTCCGCCGCCGTGCAGGAAGCCGCGACCTCCGGCGTCGCCTCGGCGGCCGCGTCGAGGCAGGCCGCCGCCCCCTGCCCCACGCAGGCCCGCTCCGCCGCCGGGTCGCGGTTCGCCTCGACCACGCAGGCCTCGGCCGCCGCCGCCATCGCCGCCGGATCGGGCGCGGCCGCCGCGCCTTGCGCCGCCGCCGGCCCGGCCAGCACGGCCATGAGCGCCGCGAGGATCACGGCGCGTCCCCGTCGAGCTCGCGCATCTCCCTGATCTCGCGCCCGAGGAAGAAGCTGATCGCCGAGCGGATCGCCACCAGCGCGGCGAGCACGCCCAGCGCCTCCAGCGTCGGCGAGATCACCGTCCGCACGATGTCCGAGACGATGAACACCTCGAGCCCCGCGAGGATATACCGCGACAGATCCACCCGCCCGCGGTTCAGCCGCGCCGCGCTCGCCTTGGGGTCGCGCGACGCCACCTCCGCCGCGACATAGGAAACCACGAAGCGCAGGAGCCCGTTCAGCAGCACCACGATGGCGAAGAGCTCGATCCCGGTCGCCACCGTCTCCAGCGCCGCCGCGAGCGGCGCGAACTCCCCGGCGATAGACGGAACAGCAGCGGTCGTCGCCCCCTCCATCGCGGCTCACCGGATGATCTCGACGTCGACGCCCAGATCGAGCGTCTTCCACGCCCGGTCCGCGGTCGCCACCGGCAGCGCCTCGCGCAGCGCCAGCGCGAGGCAGGCCCGGTCGCCGAAGGACAGGCCCGCCCCCCGGGTCGCCGCCCGGAGCCGCCCGGCGGCATAGGCTTCCGCCGCGCCGAACCCGGCGAGCTCGAGCGGAAGGGCCTCGAGCGTCCGCTCGACCTCGTCGTCGTCGAGCCCGCGCTCGTTCATCTTCGCCGCCGCCTCGGACAGGTTGACCGTGCTGACCACCCCGCGCTCGATCAGATCGACCACGCGATCCCCGCCCGGCTCGCCGAAGACGATGGCGAGCACGGCGGAGGCGTCGAGCACCACCCGGTCGTCGGGGCGCTCACTCAAGCTCGGCCTCCCGCCGCTTCTCGGCGATGAACTCGTCCACCACCGCCATCCCCTCGGGCGCCACATCCCGCGCCGCCTTGCGCAGCCGCCGCAACGCGACCCGGGGCGACATCAGCCGCAACTCGCCGTCCTCCAGCCGCGCCGTGACCCGGCCGTCCGGCCCGAGCTCCATCCCGACGAGCGCCTCCGCCGGGATCGTCAGCCGCCCGGACGGGTCGACATTCAGCTTCAGCGCCTGGTCCCCCTGCGGCCGCGGCGCGGCCGAGCCGCGCTTGAAGTGGTTCTGGTAGGCCTTCTTCCAGTGGGAGTACTGCGTGAACGCCGTCCCCTCGTTGCCCCCTTCGGCGACATAGAGATCCACGACCTCGCGCCCGCCCGGCAGGCTGCCGCGCCGACGCAACAGGTCGTCGGCGATCTCCCAGACCCGCGCCGTGGCCGAACCCGGCAGCGGCCGCTTTCTCATCGTGACACTCGACATATCCGCTCTCCATATCGCAGCATATCGAACTTTATCACTCAGATGATAAATTGCCAACCGGCATACCACTCATGGTAAACGGCCTATCCCGTCGCCTTCATCAGCTCGCGCCCGATCAGCATCCGGCGGATCTCGCTCGTGCCGGCGCCGATCTCCATCAGCTTGGCGTCGCGCATGATCCGGGCGAGCGGGCTGTCGTTCAGGAAGCCCGCGCCGCCCATCGCCTGCACGCCCTGCACCGCCTGCTCCATCGCCTTCTCGCTCGCGTAGAGCACGCAGGCGGCGGCGTCCTGGCGGGTCACCTCGTCGCGGTCGCAGGCCTGCGCCACCGCGTAGACATAGGCCCGCGCCGTGTTCATCGCGGTGTACATGTCGGCGACCTTGCCCTGCATCAGCTGGAAATCGCCGATGCTCCGGCCGAATTGCCGGCGCTCGTGGAGGTAGGGCATCAGGTGGTCGAGGATCGCGTGCATCAACCCGACGCCGATGCCGGACAGCACCACCCGCTCGAAGTCGAGCCCCGACATCAGCACGTTGACGCCCTTGCCCTCCTGCCCGAGCACGTTCTCGAACGGCACCTCGACGTCGTCGAAGACGAGCTCCGCGGTGTTCGAGCCGCGCATCCCGAGCTTGTCGAAATGCGGGCTGGCGGAGAAGCCCTTCATCGTCCTCTCGACCAGGAACGCGGTGATCCCCTTCGGCCCGGCCTCCGGGTCGGTCTTGGCGTAGACGACCAGCGTGTCGGCGTCGGGCCCGTTGGTGATCCAGTACTTCGTGCCGTTGAGCACGTAGCGGTCGTTCCGCTTCACGGCGCGGAGCTTCATCCCCACCACGTCCGATCCCGCCCCCGCCTCCGACATGGCGAGCGCGCCCACCTTCTCGCCGCTGACCAGCGGCGGCAGGTACTTCGCCTTCTGCTCGACCGTGCCGTTGAGCTTGATCTGGTTGACGCAGAGGTTCGAATGCGCGCCGTAGGAGAGCGACACCGAGGCGGAGGCCCGGGCGATCTCCTCGACCGCGACGCAATGGGCGAGATAGCCCATGCCGGCGCCGCCGTATTCCTCCGGCACGGTGATTCCGAGGATGCCGAGCTCGCCCATCTCGCGCCAGAGCGCGTTCGGGAAGGCGTTGGCGCGGTCGATCTCCGCCGCCATCGGCGCGACCCGCTCCTGCGCCCAGGACTGCACCAGCTCGCGCAGCGCGTCGACGTCCTCCCCGAGGGGAAACTTCAGGCTGGCGGTGAACATCGGCGATTCCCCCCTGGTTTTGCCGGTAACTGAACACACGTTCATTTCAAAAGCAAGCGCGACGCGCCCGCCGGGGCACGCCATCGTCGCCTCCGGCCCAACACGGGGACTCAGTTCGAGCCGAAGAGGCCCTTGACCACGCTGTTGAAGACCGAGCGCACCACATTGTCGACCGCGGCGACCGGGTTGGGCACGCCGGCGCCCTGCCCCCGCCCGTCGCCGCTCGCCACCACGGTCGTCGCGGCGCGCCGCTCCGGCGGACGGATCGGCAGCGGCCTTGGCGGCACGCCCTCGTTGACGCGCACCATCACCTCGCGCCAGATCTCCGCCGGCAGCCCGCCGCCCGTCACCCCGGTCAGCGGCGTGTTGTCGTCGTAGCCCATCCAGACGCCCACGACATAGTCGGCGGTGAAGCCGATGAACCAGGCGTCGCGCGCCGCCGAGGTCGTGCCGGTCTTGCCGGCGGCCTGCCGGTCCGGCAGCCGCGCCCGCCCGCCGGTGCCGGTCTCGATCACCTGGGTCATCATCCAGATCAGGTCGTTGTCGACCCGCTCGTCCAGCACCTGCACCGGCGCGCCGGGACCGCCCTTCATCAGCGTCTGCCCGTCGGCGCGCAGCTTCAGCGCCCGCATCCCGTAGGGCCGCACCCGCTGGCCGGCGTTCAGGATGCCGGCATAGGCCCCCGTCATCTCCACGAGCGTCGCCTCCGACGCGCCGAGCGCGATCGCCGGCCCCTCGGCGATCGGCGCCGTCACGCCCAGATCCTGCGCCACCGCCCGCACCCGCGCCCGCCCGGCGGCCTCGGCCACCCGCACCGCGGAGGTGTTGATCGAATGCGCATAGGCGGTGACGAGGTCGATCTGCCCCTTGTGCTCGCGCGTGTAGTTCTGCGGCGACCACGGCCCCGAGCCCGGCACGTTGATCGTCAGCGGCGCGTCCAGCACCGGATCGAACGGGCTCGCCCCCTGCTCCAGCGCCGCCGCATAGACGAAGGTCTTGAAGAGCGAGCCCGTCTGCCGCAGCGCCTGCGTCGCCCGGTTGAAGCTGCCGTCCGCGCCAGCCACGTCGCGCCCGCCGATCATCGCCCGCACGGCGCCGTCCGGCGCCATCACCACCACCGCGGCCTGGGCGTTCGAGCCCTCCTTGATCTTGGTCTCGAACACCGACCGCAGCCCCGCCTCGGCGGCGCGCTGCACCCGCGGGTCGAAGGTCGTCTCCACCACCACGTCCTCGGTGGTGCTCCGCGTCAGGAAGTCCGGCCCCGACGACATCACCCAGTCGGCGAAGGCCGCCCCCGCCCGCGCCGCCGCCGCGGCCGAGAGCTTCGCCGGATGCGCCCGCGCCTCGTCGGCCTGCGCCACGGTCAGATAGCCCTGCGCCTCCATCAGCCCGACGATCGTCGTCGCCCGCTCCTGCGCCCTCGCGAGGTCGTTGGTCGGCGCGAACCGCGACGGCGCCCGCAACAGCCCCGCCAGCATCGCCGCCTCGGCCGGCGTCACCTCCGCCGCCGACTTGCCGAAATACCGCTGGCTCGCCGCCTCGAAGCCGGTCGCCCCGGCGCCGAGATAGGCGCGGTTGAGATAGATCGACAGGATCTCGGCCTTGGAGAACTTCCACTCCAGCGCCAGCGCCGCCGGGATCTCCTTGATCTTGCGCTCCAGCGTCCGGGTGTTGTCGAACCACAGGAGCTTCGCCACCTGCTGGGTCAGCGACGAGCCGCCCTGCACCGTCGTCCCCGAGCGCAGGTTGACCAGCGCCGCGCGCGCCGTGCCGCGCAGGTCGACGCCGAAATGCCAGTAGAACCGCCGGTCCTCGGTGGCGATGATCGCGTTGATCAGGTGCGGGCTGACCGCGTCGGCCTGCATCACCCCGTGCTGCTCGCCGCGCCAGGCGAAGACCTCGCCGCTCGCGTCGGTCAGCGTCACCGAGCCGCCCTCGCGGCCGTCGAGCAGCTCCTCGAGCGGCGGCAGCTGGCTCTCGTAATAGGCGGTCGCGACGCCCAGCACGATCGCGCCGACGATCGCGACGCGCAGCCCGACCCACCAGATCACGCGAAGCACGCCGCCAAAGGCGCCGCGCAACACCCTTTCGAGGGGGCCCAGCTTCTGCCTGGCCCTCGGTTTCCGCTTGCCTGTCCTGGCCATGCCTCTGGCCGCCTGCTCGTTTGCTTCTTGGCCGCGACCATAGCGGCTTTTGCCCCCCTCCGCCAGTTGCGATCCGCCCGAACGGTTGACGCGCCCGCGCCCGCGCCGCCGCGGCAGGACGCGGAGGCCTCCCCCACGACCTTGGGAACAGCCCCGCCCGGGCTTCCGCGCCGGCGGCGGCGCCCTCGTCCGGCGACATCTTGAGAGGGCGTCGGCACGCCCGACGCCACCGCCTCGGGAGCGCGGCCCGAGGCCCTCAGGCGGCGTTGAGCGCCCCCCAAACCCGGGCCGGCGTCGCCGGCATGTCCACCGGCTCCACCCCCGCCGAGCGCAGCGCGTCCGCCACCGCGTTCATGATCGCCGGCGGCGCCCCCGTCAGCCCCGCCTCGCCGGCGCCCTTCACCCCCAGCGGGTTGGTCGGCGTCGGCACGTCGTGGCGGTCGAGGCCGAAGAACGGCACGTCGTCGGCGCGCGGCAGCCCGTAATCCATCAGCGACCCCGAGACGATCTGGCCCGTCTCGTCGAACGCCACCCCCTCGATCAGCGCCTGCCCCACCGCCTGCGCCAGCCCGCCATGGATCTGGCCGTCGACGATCATCGGGTTGATCGTCCGCCCGACGTCATGGGCGCCGACCAGGCTCTCGACCGACACCCGCCCGGTCTCCCGGTCGATCTCCACCTCGCAGACGAAGGCCCCGTTCGGGAACGTGAAGTTCGGCGGGTCGTAGAACGAGGTCTCCTCCAGCCCCGGCTCCATCTCCGCCAGCGGATAGTTCGCCGGCACATAGGCCGCGAGGCTGACCGAGGCCCACGGAACCGAGCGGTCCGTCCCCGCGACGCTGAACGCCCCGTTCTCCAGCACGATGTCGCTTGCCGCCGCCTCCAGCAGATGCGCGGCGATCCGCTTCCCCTTCTCCACGATCTTGTCCGCGGTCAGCGCCACCGCCCCGCCGCCGACCGCCATCGACCGCGACCCGTAGGTCCCCATCCCGAACGGCACCTGCCCGGTGTCGCCATGGACGATCTCCACCTGCGCCACGTCGAGCCCGAACTTCTCGGCGATCACCTGCGCGAAGCTGGTCTCGTGCCCCTGCCCGTGGCTGTGCGCCCCGGTGAACACCGTCACCGCCCCGGTCGGATGCACCCTTACCGTCGAGGCCTCGTAGAGCCCCGCCCGACAGCCCAGCGCGGTGACGATGGCCGACGGCCCCGCCCCCGAGCTTTCGATCCAGCACGACAGCCCCCGCCCGCGCAGCCGCCCCCGCGCCTCCGACGCGGCCCGGCGCGCCGCGAACCCGCCGGCGTCCGACAGCTCCAGCGCCTTGTCGAGAACCCCGGCGAAGTCCCCGGAATCGTAGACCACCGCAACCGGCGACTGGAACGGGAACCCGTCCTTCGGGATGAAGTTCCGCCGCCGGATCTCCACCGGGTCGAGCCCGGCGACCCGGGCGCATTCGTCGACCAGCCGCTCCAGCACGTAGATGCATTCCGACCGCCCCGCCCCGCGATAGGCGTCGACCGGCGGCGTATGGGTGAAGCCCGCCCGGACGCGCACGTGGATCGCCGGGGTCCGGTACTGGCCGGAGAACATCAGCGCATAGAAATAGGTCGGGATCGACGGCGCGAAGGTCGAGAGATAGGCGCCCATGTTGGCCTGCGTATCGACCCGCATCCCGAGGAACCCGCCCTCGGCGTCCATCGCCATCTCGGCCGTCGTCACATGGTCGCGGGCATGGGCGTCGCAGCCGAAGGCCTCGGTGCGGTCCGCCGTCCACTTCACCGGCCGCCGCACCTGCTTCGCCGCCCAGGTGCAGAGGCATTCCTCCACGTAGAGATAGATCTTCGAGCCGAAGCCGCCGCCCACGTCCGGCGCGATCACCCGGAAGCGGTGCTCGGGGATCTGCAGCACGAAGGCCCCCATCAGCAGGCGGATCACGTGCGGGTTCTGGCTCGTCGTGTAGAGCGTATAGCTGTCCGAGGCGCGGTCCCATTGCGCATTGGCGGCGCGCGTCTCGATCGGGCTCGCGATCACCCGGTTGTTGACCAGCTCGATCCGCGCCACCCGCGCCGCCGCCGCGAAGGCGTCGTCGACGGGGCCGGCGTCGCCGATCGTCCAGTCGTAGCAGAGGTTGTCGGCCAGCCCGTCATGGACGCGCGCCCCGCCCTCGCCGAGCGCCGCCTCGATCGAGGTCACCGCGGGCAGCGCCTCGTAGTCGACCTCGATCGCCTCGGCCGCGTCGCGCGCCTCGTTGCGGCTCTCGGCCACGACGAAGGCGACTGCGTCGCCGACATGCCGCACGAAGCCCTGCGCCAGCAGCGGATGCGCCGGCTCCTTCATCGGCTGGCCGTGCCGGTCGGTCACCCCCCAGCCGCAGGGAATGCCGCCGAGCCCCGCCGCGGCGATGTCCTCCCCGGTGAACACCGCCAGCACCCCGGGCATCGCCCGCGCCGCCGCCGTGTCGATTGCCGTGATGCGGGCATGGGCATGTGGCGAGCGCAGCACGTGGCCCCAGGCCTGGCGCGGCAGCGTCACGTCGTCGGTGAAGCGCCCCTCGCCGAGCAGGAACCGCGGATCCTCCTTCCGCCGCACCGACGCGCCGATTCCCCCTGTTGCGACCATGGCTCGTTCCCCCTGGCTCTGGTTCGTCGCCCCGATCCTCGCCGAAACCGCCCCGCCCCGCTACCCCCTCGCCATCCCGCCCGGCGTCCCGGGTGAAGGAATTCCGGCTCGATCGCTTCGCCGGAGCCTGTCTCCGCGCGCGCCCCCGCGCGCCTGCCCTCTGATGCGGCCAGGTTCTTCGTTCCACATGACTGTCGGGACCCAGGCTGTCCGGCTCGGCTCCGGCGGACTACCGGGGAAGGCCGCAATCCCGGCAATATCGTGCAGGTTCGTGCAATTTCGTGCACTACCTCACGCGATTTCAATAACTTAGGCTGTGTTCACGCGTGGGCGGTCGCTGTCCGCACCCGCCGCGGCGGCCGGCTTGCCGCACCTGCCGGCGCCGCCTCCCGGCGGATCAGGCCCGGCCCAGCTTCGCCAGCCGCGCCGCCCGCAGGCGCTGGAAATCGGCGCCGGCGTGGTAGCTCGACCGGGTGAGCGGGGTGGCGGAGACCATCAGGAACCCCTTCCCCCACGCCGCCTTCTCGTAGGCGGCGAACTCCTCCGGCGTCACGAACTGCCGCACCGCGTGGTGCTTCGGGGTCGGCTGGAGATACTGGCCGATCGTCAGGAAATCGACGTCGGCCGCCCGCAGGTCGTCCATCACCTGCAGCACCGCCTGCCTTTCCTCGCCGAGCCCGACCATGATGCCGGACTTGGTGAACATCGCCGGATCGAGCTCCTTCACCCGCTGCAAAAGCCGCAGCGAATGGAAATACCGCGCCCCCGGCCGCACCTCCGGATAGAGCCCCGGCACCGTCTCGAGGTTGTGGTTGAAGACGTCCGGCTTCGCCTCGACCACCGCGGCGAGCGCCTCGGGCGGGCAGCGCAGGAAGTCCGGCGTCAGCACCTCGATCGTCGTCTCCGGGTTCTTCCGCCGCACCGCCCGGATCGTCTGGGCGATATGCTCCGCCCCCCCGTCCGCGAGGTCGTCCCGGTCGACCGAGGTGATGACCACATGGTTCAGCCCGAGCTTCTCGACCGCGACCGCCACCCGCAGCGGCTCGAACACGTCGAGCGCGTCCGGCCGCCCGGTCGCGACGTTGCAGAAGGTGCAGCCCCGGGTGCAGATCTCGCCCATGATCATCATGGTGGCGTGACCCTGGCTCCAGCACTCGCCGACGTTCGGGCAGCCCGCCTCCTCGCAGACGGTGACCAGCCGGTTCTCCCGCAGGATGTCCCGGGTCCGCTTGTAGCCCTCCGACGTGGGGGCCTTCACCCGGATCCAGTCCGGCTTGCGCAGGAGCGGCGTGTCCGGGCGATGCGCCTTCTCGGGGTGGCGCTGGTTCCGGTCGCTCAGGTCTCGCTCGGCCATGGGGCTCCTCCTGCCTGCGCCCGGTTCTATCCCTCCGCCGCCATGGCGCCAAGGGCCGGAACCGCCGCCGCGGCATGGGAGATCTCGTCCCGCCCCGCCCGCGCCAGCATGTCCGCGAGCTCCGAGAACCAGCCGTCGTCGCGCGACTGCCGCCGCCGCGCCAGCCCGATCGTCCGCCGCGGCTCCGGCCCGGCGAAGCGCGCCAGCGCCAGCCGGGGCGCCGCCGCCGTCTCGATCCGCACCGCGAGCTCGGGGACGAGCGTCAGCCCGAACCCCTCCTCCGCCAGCCGGCACAGCGTCGACAGGCTCGACGCCCGCAAATCGAGCGCCGCCTGCTCCCGCGACAGCGCGCAGGCCGCCAGCGCCTGGTCGGCGAGACAGTGCCCGTCGTCGAGCAACAGCAGCCGCTGCGCCGCCATCGCCTGCGGGTCGACGCCGCCGGCCCCGAGCTCCGCCACCTGCCGCGCCGAGCCGGCGAGCAGGAAGCGGTCCTCGAAGAGCGGCTCCTCCACCAGATCCGCCGCCCCCGCCGGCAGCGCCACCACCGCCGCGTCGAGCTCGCCCCGCCGCAGCTCCTCGACCAGCGCCTGGGTCTGCGCCTCCCGCACCCCGAGGTCGAGCGCAAGGTTGCGGCCGCGCAGCAGCGGCAGCGCCGCCGGCAGCAGGTAGGGCGCGACCGTAGGGATCACCCCGAGCCGCAGCCGCCCGCCGAGCCCGCGCTCCCGCCGCGCCACCTCGGTCAGCTCGGCGACCTCGTCCATCACCCGCCGCGCCCGCCGCAGCACCTCGCGCCCCGCCGGGGTCAGCACCACCTCCCGGGCCCGCCGCTCGACGAGCTGCGTCCCCAGCCCAGCCTCCAGCTCGCGGATCTGCACCGACAGCGCCGGCTGGCTCACGTTCACCGCCGCCGCGGCGCGCCCGAAATGCCCCTCGTCGGCAAGGGAAATCAGGTAGCGGAGCTGGCGAAGGGTGATTTCCATTACCTTAAATTATCGCCTCGGTAAGGAAATGCAATTTCCTCTTATCGTTCCCCTCTGCTACTCCGGTTCCAGTTCGGAATCATTCCAGACTGGCGAGCGGACGCTGCTGCGCCCCGCCAGTCTGCCCGGCAGAGGGAAGGGCGAAGATGGACGCCAAGGTCGAGGAGAAACCGGGGGGCTGCCCGGTCGTGCATGCGAGCGTGGGGTCGAACGCGGCGCTGCGGTCCAACCGGGACTGGTGGCCCAACCAGCTCAACCTGCGGATCCTCCACCAGAACAGCCCGGCGGCGAGCCCGATGGGCCGGGACTTCGACTATGCCGAGGCGTTCCGCGGCCTCGACTACGAGGGGCTGAAGCGCGACCTGACCGCGCTGATGAAGGACAGCCAGCCGTGGTGGCCGGCCGACTTCGGGCATTACGGCGGGCTCTTCATCCGCATGGCCTGGCACGCGGCGGGCACCTACCGCTCCGGCGACGGGCGCGGCGGGGCCGGCGGTGGGCAGCAGCGGTTCGCGCCGCTGAACTCGTGGCCCGACAACGTCAACCTCGACAAGGCGCGCCGGCTGCTCTGGCCGATCAAGCAGAAATACGGCGACGCGATCTCCTGGGCGGACCTGATCGTGCTGACCGGCAACGTCGCGCTCGAATCGATGGGCTTCAGAACCTTCGGCTTCGCCGGCGGGCGCGCCGACACCTGGGAGCCGGAGGAAGGCGTCTACTGGGGCGGCGAGACCGAGTGGCTCGCCACCAGCGAGAAGCCGAACAGCCGCTATTCGGGCGAGCGCGACCTCGAGAACCCGCTCGCGGCGGTGCAGATGGGGCTCATCTACGTCAACCCCGAGGGACCGGACGGCAATCCCGACCCGCTCGCCTCGGCGAAGGACATCCGCGAGACCTTCAAGCGGATGGCGATGGACGACGAGGAGACCGTCGCGCTGATCGCCGGGGGCCATACCTTCGGCAAGACCCACGGCGCCGGCGACGCGGCCCTGGTCGGGCCGGAGCCGGAGGCGGCGCCGCTGGAGGCGATGGGGCTCGGCTGGGCGAGCGGGCACGGCTCGGGCGTGGGGGCGGACGCGATCACCTCGGGGCTCGAGGTGATCTGGACCTCGACGCCGACGCGCTGGAGCAACAACTTCTTCTGGAACCTCTTCGGCTACGACTGGGAGCTGACCAGGAGCCCCGCCGGCGCGCACCAGTGGCGGCCGACGAACGGCGCGGGGGCGAACACCATCCCCGATCCCTTCGACAAGACGAAGCGCCGGGCGCCGACGATGCTGACCTCGGACATCGCGCTGCGGGCCGATCCGGCCTATGAGGCGATCTCGCGGCGGTTCTTCGAGAACCCCGACCAGTTCGCCGACGCCTTCGCGCGGGCCTGGTTCAAGCTCACCCACCGCGACATGGGGCCGAAGTCGCGCTATCTCGGGCCGGAGGTCCCGGCCGAGGACCTGATCTGGCAGGACCCCCTGCCCCCGGTCGATCATCCGCTGGTCGATGCGGCCGACATCGCCGGCCTCAAGGCCGAGATCCTCGCGTCCGGGCTGACGATCGGGCAGCTCGTCTCCACCGCCTGGGCATCGGCCTCGACGTTCCGCGGCTCGGACAAGCGGGGCGGCGCCAACGGGGCGCGGATCCGGCTCGCGCCGCAGAAGGACTGGCCGGTCAACCAGCCGGAGGCGCTGGCGCCGGTGCTGGAGAGGCTCGAGGCGATCAAGCAGCGGTTCGACGAGGGGCGGAGCGACGGCAAGCGGATCTCGCTCGCCGACCTGATCGTGCTCGGCGGCGCGGCGGCGGTCGAGGCGGCGGCGCGGAAGGCGGGGCATGGGGTCGAGGTCCCGTTCACGCCGGGGCGGACGGATGCGACGCAGGAGCAGACCGACGTCGAGTCGTTCGGCGATCTGGAGCCGGTCGCGGACGGGTTCCGCAACTACCTGAAGCAGCAATACGCGATCACCGCGGAGGAGCTCCTGGTCGACAAGGCGCAGCTCCTGACGCTGACGGCGCCGGAGATGACGGTGCTGGTCGGCGGGCTGCGGGCGCTGGGGGCGAACCATGGCGGGTCGCCGCACGGGGTGCTCACCGACCGGCCGGAGACGCTGACCAACGACTTCTTCGTCAACCTGCTCGACATGCGCACCCGCTGGGCGCCGGTCGGCGCGGCGGAGGACGTGTTCGAGGGGCGCGACCGGGCGACGGGCGAGCCGCGGTGGACGGCGACGCGGGTCGATCTGGTGTTCGGCTCGAACTCGCAGCTCCGGGCGCTGGCGGAGGCCTATGGCGGCGCCGACCAGACGCGCTTCGTGCGGGACTTCGTCGCGGCCTGGACCAAGGTGATGAACGCCGACCGCTTCGACCTCGCCTGACCGGGTTTCCCGCGCCGCCCGCTGCCCCCACCAGCGGCAAGGCGCAGGAGCCGGGGCGGCGCGCCCCCCGCGCGCCGCTCCGGCGCCGGCAGGGTGCCGGTCCGGGGGTCTGGGCCGGCGCGCGGGAATCGTCTAAGCCGCGGCGCGAGACCAGCCGCAGGACGCCATGACCCGCATCATCGACAGCCTCGCCGACATCGCCCCGGGCTACCGGGTGCTCTACTGCGACCTCTGGGGGTGCCTGCATGACGGGGTGCGGGCCTTCCCGGCCGCGGTCGCCGCGCTGGAGCGCTTCCGGGAGGGCGGCGGCGCGGTGGTGCTGCTGACCAACTCGCCGCGGCCGGCGGCGAGCGTGGCGCGGCAGCTGGAGGGGCTGGGGGCGCCCGCCTCGTGCTACGACCTGATCGTCTCGTCCGGCGACGCGGCGCAGGAGGCGCTGGCGACGGGGCGGTTCGGGCGGCGGGTGCATCACGTCGGGCCGGAGCGCGACCTCGCCTTCTTCCGCGACGCGGAGGGGCGGCCCTACGACGTCGAGCTGGTCCCGCTGGCGGAGGCGGAGGGCATCGTCTGCACCGGGCTCTTCGACGATGCGACCGAGACGCCCGACGATTATCGGGCGCTGATCCTCGAGGGCAAGACCCGGGGGCTGCGGCTTCTGTGCGCCAACCCGGACGTGGTGGTCGACGTGGGCGAGCGGCGGATCTACTGCGCGGGCGCGATCGCGCAGGCCTATGCGGAGGCGGGGGGCGCGAGCTTCTATTTCGGCAAGCCGCACCCGCCGATCTATGCGCTGGCGCGGCGGCGGGTTTCGCAGCTGCTGGGCGCGGAGGTGACGGCGGAGGAGATCCTCGCCATCGGCGACGGGGTGGCGACGGACGTGCTGGGAGCGATGGGGGAGAATCTCGACGCGCTCTTCGTCACCGGGGGGCTCGCGGCGGAGGAGACCGGGACGACCGAGGCGGCGGGGCCGGACCCGGCGCTGCTCGCCGGGTTCCTGCGCAAGGCGCGGCTGGCGCCGCTGATGACGATCCGCCGGCTGCGCTGAGGGCCGGGAATGTCCCACTGTGTGACGCTAGTCATGTGGTTGGGATTGTTGGATAATAAAGATATCAACAGATTATCCATAGGATTTCACACAGGGTTATCCACAGGACGGAAGATTCGGCTCCAAAGCTGACCGACCGAAGCGGGCTTTGCCCGCGAGGCCGCGGCGCGACAAGCGAAAGCAAGGCTTTCGCCGCGCCGACGACTGGAGCGCGTTGGCACGGGGTCGTCAGGGGCGAAGATTTCTGCGGGAGCGCGCCATCCGTCCGTGAGCGCCCCGGCGAGCGCGGACGGATTTGCCACGGGTCAAATCCATCTGGCTTCGGCGTTGCGGCCCGTTCTGCCCCGATCCGGGGCTTCGGCCGGAAAGTGTGAATGCCGGGCCTCGCTTGCGCGAGGCCCGAGCTTTCCCCGGCTCAGTTGCCGAGCAGCGCCTCCATCGGGACCGGCTCGGCGATCGTCCAGGTGTCGACGACGGCGGGCTTGCCGTCGGTGACCTTGACGATCTTGTATTCCGCCCGGTTCTGGTGGTGCAGCTCGGAGGTGAAGGTGCGGGCGCCGAAGATGGTCGGCTCGTCCTTCATCTTCTCGAGCTCGGCCACGACGGCGTTCGCCTCGGTGGTCCCGGCGCGCTCCACCGCCTTGGCCCAGACGTCGATCATCACGTAGCCCGGATAGGCGTATTGCGACGAGGGGCCGGCGCCGAACTTCGCCTCGAAGGCCTTGTTGAACTCCTGCACCTTCGGGTTCGGGTCGTCGCCGTAGATCGAGCCCTGCACCGGGATGTAGAACTCGGAGAGGCCGGGCACCGCGTCCATCCAGTAGCTGCCGTCTGCGCCGGAGCCGTTCAGGATCGGGATGGCGATGCCGGCGTCGCGGATCTGCTTCACCGCCGAGACGACGCCCGGCATCATCGAGCAGAGCATGATCGCGTCCGGCGGCTCGGGAAGCTGGCTGATCCGGGTGATCTGCGCGGCGATCGAGGCGTCGTCGTTGACGAAGGTGTCGCGGCCGACGATCTCGACGCCCTCGATCTGCGGGGCGCGCCAGTCGAAGCCGTCGCAGATGCCCTTGTTGTACTCGGTCCAGGTGTCCTCGAGCACGTAGAACCGGTTCGCCCCGAGCTTGGCGTGCGCCCATTCCGCCATCGTGGCGCCCTGCACGGCGGCGAGGACCGACGACGAGAAGGAATGCGGGCCGACGCCCTGGATGCCGGCGCGCACGCTCTCGGCGCAGAGGAAGAACGAGACGATGCCGTTACTCTCCGCCATCAGCGCCGCCGGGGCGCCGAAGTCGTAGTCGCAGGAGACGACGACGAGGTCGGCGCCGCCCTCGATCACCTCGAGCCCGGCCTTGGCGCCCTCGGCGCGGTCGGACTTGGTGTCGGCGGCGACCGTCTCGATCTGGTGGCCGAGCAGGCCGCCGGCGGCGTTGATCTCGTCGATGCGGATCTGCGCGGCCTGGGTCGCCGGCTCGTCGTAGGCCTGCATGAAGCCCGACTGCGCGGTGGCGAAGCCGACGACGATGCGGTCGTCCTGGGCGAGCGCGGGGGCGGCGAGGCCGGCCACGCCGAGCAGCAGCAGCGCTGTTGATGTCAGTTTCATGTTTCTTCTCCCTGTCGTTCGTTGGCGGTTCATCGAGCTCCCCGCGGCAGCACGATCTCGCGGTTGCCCATGAGGCCGGTGGGGCGGAAGATCAGGATGACGATCATCACGACGCCGATGGCGATCTCCTGGCTGCCGGAGGGGATGGCGACGGTGACGTCGCCGACGGCGAAGCCCTTCTCCAGCGACCGCAAGGCCTGGATGATCGTCGAGATGAGCACGACCCCGAGCACCGCGCCGGAGAGGCTGTTCATGCCGCCGACGACCAGCATGGAGAGGGCGACGAAGGTTGCGGTCAGGAAGAAGGCGTCGGGCGTGACGATGCCGAGGAAGTGGGCGTAGAGGACGCCCGCCGCGCCGCAGACGAAGGCGGAGAGCACGAAGGCGATGGTGCGCTCGCGCTCGATGTGGACGCCGGAGGCCTGCGCGGCGATCGCCTCGTCGCGGGCGGCGCGCAGCGCGAGGCCGGAGCGCGAGATGGCGTAGGCCCAGGCGATCAGGATGGCGGCCGCGGCGGCGGCGAGCGCCAGCCAGAGGTTGGTCCTGAGCGGGATGCCGATGATCGAGCTGGTGCCGCCGGTGACGGTCGACCAGTTGGAGTAGACGGTGTTGATGACCGCGAGCATGGCGAAGGTGGCGATCGAGGCGGCGATGCCGGCGAGCCGCATCAGGATCGGGCCGATGATCGCGGCGAAGACCGCCGGCAGGAGCGACGCGGCGATCGCCGAGGCCCAGAACGGGAACTGGCTGGAGCGCACGAAGGTGGGGAGCCCGGAGAGCGAGATCTCCTTCAGCATCGGCGGGATGGTGAACCAGGCGGCGGCGTAGGCGCCGAGGCACATGAAGCCGATATGGCCGAAGCTCATGATCCCGGAATTGCCGACGAAGATCCACATGCCGACGACGAGGACGACGCGAATCAGCATCTCGACGACCGTGCGTTGCAGGGTGCCGGAGCCGAAGGCCCAGGTCGCCACGGTGATGGCGCAGAGCAGCGCGATCAGCACCGCGGGGGCGATCGCGGTGCGGGCGAGGACCGAGGGGGCGTGGGTGGTCATCTCACACCCTCTGCTTCGAGGAGCGCGGCGCGAAGAGGCCCTGCGGGCGCCAGAGCAGCACGACGATGACGAGGCCGTAGACGAAGGCGTCGCGGAAGGGCCGGGCGTCGAGGGGCAGGATCACCTGCATCAGCACGCTCGCGCCGCCGATCAGGAAGCCCGCCGCCACCGCGCCGGAGAGGCTGCCGAGCCCGCCGACCACGGTGGCGATGAAGGCGACGAGCATGACCGAGAGGCCCATGTTGATGTCGGCGGTGCCGGTCTGCACGACGAGGACGAGGCCGATGGCGCCGGCGAGCCCGCCGGAGATGGCGAAGGCGAGGAGGATGACGCGGTTCGCCTTGACGCCGAGCATCCGCGCCATGGCGAAGTCCTCGGCGGCGGCGCGCATCTCCAGCCCGAAGCGGGTGCGCTTGAGGAAGAGGGTGAGCGCGACGAGGATGACGATGGTCGCGACGATGGTCGCGGCCTGCAGGAGCGGCACGCGGGCGCCGAGGATCTCGGTCTGGCGGGCGAGCGCCGGCAGGAGCGAGATCGACTTCGGGCGGGAGGAGAACAGCATCAGGAGCAGGTTCTTCAGCACGAAGCCGAGGGCGAAGGAGGCGATCATCATCGTCGCGGGGTTGGCGTTGCGCAGCCGGCGGAAGACGACGATCTCGGAGAGGACGGAGACGGCCGCGCCGATCAGGATGACGAGCGGGATCAGGAGCGCGGTGGGGAGCTGGCCGAGGAAGAGGATTGTGGCGGCCTGGGTGGTCGGCCACAGCAGCGCGAAGATGCAGAAGGCGATGTAGTCGCCATGGGCGAAGTTGACGAGCCGCATCACCCCGAAGATCAGCGCGATGCCGAGCGCCCCGAGCGCGTAGAGGCTGCCGAGGGAGAGCGCGTCGAAGAGGGTCTGCAGGATCGCGGTCATGCGGCGGGCGTCCCGTCCTCGTAGCCGAAATAGGCGCGCTCGAGCGCGTCGCTCTCGCCGAGCGTGCGGGCGTCGCCCTCGAGCACGATGCGCCCGGAGCGCATCAGCACCATGCGGCCGCCGGTCATCATCGCGCGGGTGGAGGATTGCTCGACGATGAGGAGGGTCAGGCCGCGCTCGGCGCGGAGGCGGAGCAGGAGCTCGTAGACCTGGTCGATCACCACGGGCGCGAGGCCGAGCGAGGGCTCGTCGATGGCGACGAGGCGCGGGTCGGTCATCAGCGCGCGGGCGATGACCAGCATCTGCTGCTGGCCGCCGGAGAGCAGGCCGGCGGGGCCGCCCTTGCGCTCGGCGAGCATGGGGAAGGTCTCGTAGACACGGGCGAGGTCGCGGGCGACGGCGGCGCGGTCGGGACGCATCCCGGCGCCGAGGCGGAGGTTCTCCTCGACGGTCAGGCCGCCGAAGACCTGGCGGCCCTCGGGGACCATGGAGAAGCCGCGGCGGGCGATCGTCTCGGGGGCCTCGCCGAGGATCGGCTGGCCGGCGAGCGCGATGGCCCCGGAGGCGGCGCGGACGACGCCGGCGATCGCCTTCATCAGCGTGGACTTGCCGGCGCCGTTCGGGCCGGTGACGAAGAAGATCTCGCCCTCCTCCACCCGGATCGAGGCGCCGCGGAGCGCGGTGAGGGCGCCGTAGCGGACGACCAGATCCTCGACGGCGAGCAGGGTCAATGTCCGGCCTCCACCGAAGCGGGCGCCACGTCGGCGGCGGTGCCCATGTAGGCGTGGCGCACCCGCTCGCTGGCGCGGATGGCGGCGGGGTCGCCGGCCTCGATGACGCGGCCCGAATCGAGCACGGTGATCGCCTCGCAGATGTCGAGGACGAGGCCGATGTTGTGCTCGATCAGCAGGATGCCGCAGCCGATCTCGGCGGCGACGCGGCGGATCAGCCGGGCGAGCTCGGCGGCCTCGGGCTCGGACATGCCGGCGGCGGGCTCGTCGAGGAGCAGGTAGGCGGGCTCCATCATCAGGGCGCGGCCGATGGCGACGCGGCGCTCGTCGGTGTAGGGCAGGCCCGCGGCCATGCGGCCGGCGAGGCGGCCGATGCCGATCCAGTCGAGCATCTCGGCGGCGCGGCGGGCGGCCTCGCGGCGGGTATGGCCGAGGCCGACGCCGGTGACCTCGAGGTTGTCGATCACCGAGAGGTCGCCGAAGAGCCGGCCGCCCTGGAAGGTGCGGGCGAGCCCGAGCCGGCGCAGCTCGTGCGGGCGGCGGCCGGTGACGTCGGCGCCGTCCATGACGACGCGGCCCGTGGTCGGCTTCTGGAAGCCGGAGAGCACGTTGACGGCGGTGGTCTTGCCGGCGCCGTTCGGGCCGATCAGCCCGGTGACGCGGCCGCGGGGGATGGCGAGGGTGACGTCGGAGAGCGCCTTGAGGCCGTCGAAGGCGACCCCGACCGCCTCGGCGCGCAGGGCGCCCTCGCCGCTCACGGCGCGCTCCCGATCGCGGCGCGCGCGCCCGGCCGGACGGGATCGCCCACGTCCGCGTCGTACCCAGGAAAGGCCGCCCAGTCGCCCCGCATCGCCGCCACTATGGCGCAGCCCGTCGCACGCGTCGAGACCGATCCCGTGGGGCGTGGCGAGGCGCGTGGCCGCGAACGCCCTGCCGGCGGTCAGTCCAGATCCTGCTGCGCCATGGTCAGGGGCAGCAACGGGCCTATGGCGCGCACGAACTCCGGGGATCCCGCGAGGGACAGGTGGCCCTCGTCGCGGAACAAGAGGACGTCGCCGTCGAAGAAGCGGCACTTGCCGTCCGGGCAGGTCGCGTTGGCGGCCAGCACGTAGTCGTCGCCGAGGAGCTTCTTCATCCCGGCGTCGTACGCCATCTCCTCGCGGACGATCTCGGGATCGGCCTGGCAGCGCTCGGCAAGGGTCGCGTCGGAGATGAGCGCCCGGGGAACGCTGCGGCACTGGTTGAGATCGCGGCCGGGGCGGATCACGTCGCCGAGGACGATCGCCGGCTGGCCAAGGGCGTGCAGGCGCGCCAGCACCTCCTCGGAGGCCGCGGCGAGCGTCTCGGGGTTGGCCAGCTTGATGCTGGAGATCACCACGAGCGCGCTCGGGTTCTTCTCGAGCCAGGCGAGGGCGTCGCGGTTGCGGGCCAGGCAGGCTTCCGTCTCGCTCGAGCGGTAGTTGCGCACGTAACCGGCGAAGCCGCTCTGCGCCGGGCAGCCCGGCTGCGTCATGATCTGGATGTTGTAGTCGGGGAACATCTCGGAGAAGCCGGCGACGAGATGCAGGGCGTGGCTGTCGCCCCAGATGACGATGTCCTTGTCCTTGCCGCGGTCGTTCTGGCAGGTGAAGAGTCCGGCCGGCTTGTCGGGATCGCGCTGGCGGCAGTAGAGGCGCTGCTGCTCGTGGCGCTGGTCGCGGCTCGAGGCGGTGTAACGGTCGGCGGGGATGCGCGACGTCCAGCCGTTGGTCGCCACTACCCCGGCCGAGGCGATGCAGACCACGGCCGCGTAGGCGGCGGCGCTGCCGAGGAAGCGGGGGTTGGAGAGGCTGCGCGGGGTCACATGGCGGAAACGCTGCTCGACGAGATAGTATTGCAGCGCTGCGAGCGCGATGGAGACCACGATGATGGCGTAGCGGTCGGCCGCCGTCAGGCCCGTGAAGCGCCAGATGCTCCAGAACACCACGACCGGCCAATGCACGAGGTAGAGCGAGTAGCTGATCTTGCCGGTCCAGACGACCGGGGCGGCGCGCAGCGGCGCGCCCGCCCAGCGCGCCGTGCATCCGAGGATCGCGAGCGCCGTGCCGACGCAGGGGATCATGGCGTTCAGGCCGGGAAACGGCGTCCTGTCGGTGAACGTGGCGGCCGCCCAGACGATCATGGCGAGGCCGACGACCAGCATGGCCTCGCGCGCCGCCGCGCCCTTCGGGGCGAGGCGCTGCGCCCAGACGAGCAGCGCGCCGAGGCCGAGCTCGCAGAGCCGGGTCGGCAGCAGGAAGAACGCGGCGGCGGGGTCGCGCGGGATCCAGTATTCCGCGAGCGCGAGGCTGACGAGGCAGAGGATGGCGAGCGCCGTCGGCGCCGCCCAGCGCGGGGCCTTGATGAGCAGGATCAGCAGGAGCGCCGGCCACAACAGGTAGAACTGCTCCTCGACGCCGAGCGACCAGGTGTGCAGGAGCGGCTTCGTGTCCGCGCCGGGATCGAAGTAGCCGGATTCGAACCAGAAGAGGAAGTTTGACACGCTGAACACCGCCGTCGCCGCCGAGAGGGCGAAGCGGAGCATCTCCTCCGGGGACAGCATGAGCGTGGAGAACAGGTAGCTGACGGCCACCGTCGCGAGCATCGCGGGGAAGAGCCGCCGCAGTCGGCGGACATAGAAGCGCAGGAAGTCGAAGCGGCCGCTGCCGCCGATCTCGGTGGAGATGAGACGGGTGATGAGGTAGCCGGAGATCACGAAGAAGACGTCGACGCCGACGAAGCCGCCGGGAACCGCCCCGAAGCCGACATGGTAGAAAAGAACGCTCAGGACGGCGACGGTGCGGAGCCCGTCGATTTCCGGAACGTAGCGATTGGCAGATCCTGCGCCCGTCAAGAGATACTCCGACAATCACAACCACTACTAGCCAAGACTACCGGCCCCAAGCCGCATACTTGCGGCAACTGAGGCTTGGTGGCGACCCGGCACGGACGGCCGGAACATCGCCCAAAAGCGCCGTCCTGTCCACATCCATTCGATCGCATGGTTTTTACCCGGCGCGGCGCTGCCCCTGCCCCGCCAGCGTCAGTTCTTCAGCACCATGCAGTCGGCGCCGGCGGTGCGGAGGCGGGCGCAGAGTGCGTCGGCCTCGGGGCGGGTGTCGCGGCCGATCTGGGCGACGTGCATCCGCGGCATGCCGGGGCGGCGGTTGCGGGAGAAGCTGAAGTCCTCGTCGGCGAGGAGCGCGGCGTAGCGGTTCCTGAGCCGGTCGGCCTGGCGCTCGGCGCCCTCGCGGACGCGGTTCGAGGCGAGGACGACGCCCCAGGGACGGAGGGGGGCGCCGGCGGCCGGGAACTCGCGGATCGTGCGGCTGGCGGCGAGCGCGAGGCAGGCGCCCTGGAAGCCGCCCTCGCCGGCGAGGGTCAGGTCGAGCTTCTCCGGCGCGGCGTCGCGCCAGCTCTCGGCCGGGTAGCCGGTGATCGCGTGGACGTAGGCGCGCGTCTCGAGCGGCAGCCCGCCGTCCCTGGCGATGAAGCGCTCCGCCCGTGCCTCGCCGCCGTTGTAGGCGACCGCGGCGAGGCCGACGTTGCCGTAGGCGCGCGAGAGGTCGGCGAGGTAGGCGGCGGAGGCGGCCAGCGCCTCGGCGGGGTTGAAGCTGTCGGCGAGGCCGCGGAGCCGGGCGGTCTCCGGCATGAACTGGGCGATGCCCTCCGCCCCGGCGGGGCTGACCGCGCCGGCGTCGAAGAGGCTCTCGCGCCAGATCAGCCGGGCGAAGAAATGCGGGTCGAGGGCGTTCCGCGTCGCCGCGGCCTCCATCGCCCGGCAGACGTCGGCGTCGTAGCTCGCGGCGGCGATGCAGAGGGACCCGTCGGCGCTGCAGGCGGGCGCCGGGCGCGGCCGCGGCGCGACCCGGGCGAGCGCCCCGGGGTCGACGGAGGCCACGACGATGTCGCCGCCGGGGGGCTGCGCGGGGGCAGGTCCGGCGAGGAGGACGCAGAGCACGGGGGCGAGGAGGCGGCGCATCGGCGCGCACCATAGCCGCGGCCGCGGGCCGGCGCTACGGCAGCGCGGGGGTGAGGCTAACGGCGCGCCGCGGCGGTCCCGGCGGCGGGACGATGCGCCGCCACGGGATCGCGGGCGGGGGCTGAGCGGGCAGACGCGCCGGGGCAGAAGGGGGCTCGCGCTGGCGGGAGCGCTGGCGGAGGTTGACGCCGCGCGGGGGCGATCCGGCGGCGGGACGAGGCGCCGCCACGGGATCGCGGGCGGGAGGGGTGAGGGGGCAGACGCTCCCGGGCAGAAGGGGGCCCGCGCTGGCGGGAGCGCTGGCGGGAGGTTGACGCCGCGCGGGGGCGATCCGGCGGCGGGACGAGGCGGCGCCACGGGACCGCGAGAGGGAGGGGGGTGAGGGGGCAGACCCTCCCGGGCAGAAGGGGACCCGCGCTGGCGGGAGGGCGGGCGGGAGCCTGATGCCGCGCGGGGGGCGATCCGGCGGCGGGACGAGGCGCCGCCACGGGACCGCGAGAGGGTGGGGGTGAGCGGCAGACCCTCCCCGCGGAGGGCTCGCGGTGCGGGAGCGCGTGGATAGAAGGCTGGCGTCGCGCCGGGGCGGTCCCGGCGCGGGCGAAGGGACGGGGCGGGCAGCTCGCCGCAGGGGCCGCGCCGCGGGAGCGCGGGCGGGCGGCTAGCGCGGGCGGGCGGGGCGGCCGGCGGCGTAGGTCTCGACCACGGCGCGGTCGTCGCCCATGGTCTGGAGGATGAAGAGCTCCTCCTCGAGGGTGCGGATCGTCTCGGCGCGGAGGCGCATCGCCGGGGTGGCGCGGACGTCGAGGACCACCATGTCGGCGTCGCGGCCCGCATCGAGCGCGCCGATATGGGCCTCGAGGCCGAGGGCGCGGGCGTTGCCGAGCGTCATCATGTAGTAGGAGAGCAGCGGCTGGAGCTTCTGGCCCTGGAGCTGGAGGATCTTGTAGGCGGCGTCCAGCGTGTTGAGCATCGAGTAGCTGGTGCCGGCGCCGACGTCGGTCGCCACCGCGACCCGGGCGCCGAGCCGCTCCATGCGGGCGAGGTCGAAGAGGCCGCTGCCGAGGAAGAGGTTCGAGGTCGGGTTGAACACCGCGACCGAGCCGCTCGCCGCCAGCGCGCCGATCTCGCGGTCGGAGAGGTGGACGCAGTGGCCCATCAGCGTCTTCGGGCCGGTGAAGCCGTAGTGCTCGTAGACCTCGGTGTAGTCCTTAGCGAAGGGGAAGAGCGAGAGGGTATACGCGATCTCGGCGAGGTTCTCGGAGAGATGGGTCTGCACGTGCAGGTCGGGGCGCTCGGCGATCAGCGCCTGCGACGCCTCCATCTGGCCCTCGGTCGAGGTGATGGCGAAGCGGGGCGAGACGGCGTAGTGGAGCCGGCCGCGGCCGTGCCAGGCCTCGATCAGCCGGCGGCTCTCGTCGTAGCCCTGCTGCGCCGTGTCGCGCAGGGCCTCCGGGGCGTTGCGGTCCATCATCACCTTGCCGCCGACCATGCGGAGGTTGCGGGCCAGCGCCTCGGAGAAATAGGCGTCGACGCTCTCGGGGTGGACGGAGCAGAAGGCGGCCGCGGTGGTGGTGCCGTGGCGGAGGAGCTCGTCGAAGAAGGCGCCGGCCATGCGGCCCGCGAAGGCGGGGTCGCGGAACTTCTGCTCCTCGACGAAGACGTAGCCGTTCAGCCAGTCGAGGAGCTGCGAGCCCCAGGAGCCGATCACCTGCACCTGCGGGAAGTGGATGTGGGTGTCGATGAAGCCCGGCAGGATCAGGTGCGGGCGGTGGTCGATCAGCGTGGCGCCGGAGGCGGCCTGCGGGGCGACGGCGGCGTGCTCGCCGGCGGCGAGGATCACGCCGTCGCGGACGAGGACGGCGCCGTCCTCGACGTAGGAGGTGGAGTCCGCGCCGGCGCGGGGATCGTCGCGGAAGCTGAGCAGGCGGCCCCGGATCAGCGTGTCGGTCATCGCGGGCGTCTCCTGATATGGCGGCACTATGGCGGCCCTGGGGCGTCGCGGCGGAGAGTGCCAGCGGCGGGGCGGCGGGGGAACCGGGCGCGGGGCGCATTCTCTTTTCCGGAATCCGGAAGAATGCTAGCGTCCCCGCCCATGTCCTATCTCGAGAACCTGCGGCTCTTCGTGCGCATCTACGAGCTGCGGAACCTCTCCACCGCCGGGCACGACCTGCGGCTGACGCCGGCGGTGGCGTCGAGCCGGCTGAAGGCGCTGGAGGCGCATTTCGGGGTGCGGCTCTTCAACCGCTCGACCCGCAAGCTCAGCCCGACCGAGCAGGGGGACGCGCTCTACGACGGGGCGAAGAAGGTGCTGGAGGCGCTGACCGAGGCGGAGGGCTCGGTCGCGGCGATCGGGCGGGCGCCGCGGGGGGCGATCCGCATCACCGCGCCGCTGGCGGTGGGGCGGCGGGTGGTCGCGCCGGCGGTCCCGGGCTTCCATGCCCGCTATCCCGAGATCCAGGTGCGGCTGCGGCTCTCGGACCACGTGGTCGACCTCTTGGAGGAGGGCATCGACGCGGCGCTGGTGCTCGGGCGGCTCAAGGACAGCAACCTGCGGGTGCTGCGGCTGATGTCCTGCCCGCGGGTGCTGGCCGCCGCGCCGGAATATCTGGCGCGCAAGGGCACGCCGGCGTCGCTGAAGGCGCTGCAGCAGGGGCACGACTGCCTGATCCTGCGCTACACCGGCAGCCCGGAATATACGTGGACCTTCGAGACGGCGGAGGGATTGCAGCGGCTGGAGTTCTCCGGGCCCTTCGACACCGACGACGGCGAGGTGCTGATGGACTGGGCGCTGGCCGGGCACGGGGTGGTGAACCTGTCGCGGTTCCTGCTGGCCCGGCACCTCGCCTCCGGGGCGCTGGTCGAGGTGCTGCCCGAGACGCCGCCGGCCCCGGCGGAGCTCGCCATCGTCTACCCGCACAAGCGGCTGATGGACCCGAAGCTGCGGGTGTTCATCGACTTCATGGCGGAGGAGTGCCGCCGCCGGATCGCCGCGCTCGACGCGGAGCTTGCGCCGGGGCGGGAGGAGGCCGGAACGGCCGGGACTCGGGCAGTGTTCACGCGTGAAAATTAGGCAAGTGTCTGATTTATCTATATATGTTATATTATAACTCGCGGCGCCCACACTGCACGACAGTGGAGAGGAAGCCCGGCCCGAGGCTGGCCGCGACACTGACGCCCGACGGATTTGACCCGTGGCAAATCCGTCCGCGATCGCCCCTGCGGGGGGCGAGCGCGTCCGCGCTCGCCGGGGCGCTCACGGACGGATGGCGCGCTTCCGCAGAAATCTGCGCCCCTGACGGCTTCCGCGCGCAACCGCGCTCCAGCCGTCGGCGCGGCGAAAGCCGTGCTTTCGCTTGTCGCGCCGGGCCTCGCGGGCAAGCCCGCTTCGGTCGGTCGGTCGGCGCGCGCGCCCCGTGGATCCAGCAGAGCAGACAGGTGTCGTGCAGTGTGCGCGGCGCCCACGCTGCATGACGTAGGCGGCAGGAGGGCGACGAGCGGCGCCGTCTCCTGCTCGATGCGGAGCGTCGTTTGGACAGGGAGGGCGCAAGCTTCAAGTGCGTCGAACGGCGCCGCGAAATGCGGCGCTGATGACTGTGCAATGATTTTCACCGTTTATATTCAAAATATTTGCAAATATATTTCGAATTATATTTGCGCGCAAATAAGAATGATCGAGATGTCGCCCGTTCGCATCTGCCCGGGCTCGTCCGGCGGCATCGCGGGCGATTGGCCATGACGGGAGCCGCGCACGCATTCGTATCCGCCGCAAAGGCGAAGGGGCGGGCCTTGCGGCCCGCCCCTTGCGTTCGGTCGGCCCCGAGGGGCGTGCCGTCACTCCTGGAAGAACATGAAGCGGATCAGGAAGAGCGCCGCGACGAGCCAGGTGGCGGCGTGGACCTGGGAGCCCTTGCCGGTCAGGAGCTTCAGCGCCGCGTAGGAGATGAAGCCGAAGGCGAGGCCGTTGGCGATCGAGTAGGTGAAGGGCATCATCATCGCGGTGAGCGCGGCCGGCGCGGCCTCGGTGATGTCGTCCCAGTCGACGTCGGTCAGCTCGCGCGCCATGAGACAGGCGACGAAGAGCAGCGCCGGGGCCGTCGCGAAGGCGGGCACCGAGCCGGCGAGCGGCGAGAAGAACAGCGCCAGCAGGAAGAGGACGGCGACGGTCAGCGCGGTCAGCCCGGTGCGGCCGCCCGCCTGCACGCCCGAGGCGCTCTCGACATAGGCCGTGGTCGAGGAGGTGCCGAGGAAGGAGCCGGCGACGATCGCGGAGCTGTCGGCGAGGAGCGCCTTGCCGAGCTGCGGGTTGGTGTGGCCCGGGCCCTCGGTCAGCAGGCCGGCGCGCTTGGCGACGCCGATCAGCGTGCCGGTGGCGTCGAAGACCTCGACGAGGACGAAGACCAGCACGACCTGCACGATGCCGACGCCGAGCGCGCCGAAGACGTCGAGCTGGAGGAAGGTCGGCGCGATCGAGGGCGGCGTCGACATCAGCCCGCCGAACTCGGAGAAGCCGAAGATGATCGAGATCACCGTCACCACGAGGATGCCGATCAGGATCGAGCCCGTCACCTTCAGCGCGTCGAGCGCGGCGATGATGAAGAAGCCGAGCATGGCGAGGAGCGGCGCCGGGGCCATCATGTGGCCGAGCGTCACCGAGGTCGCCTCGGAGGTCACGACGATGCCGGCGTTCTTCAGCGCGATGATGCCGAGGAAGAGGCCGATACCGGCGGCGATGGCCGAGCGCATCGAGTGCGGGATGCCGGCGACCAGCCAGCGCCGCACGCCCGTCACCGTCAGGATCAGGAAGATGCAGCCGGAGATGAAGACCGCGCCGAGCGCCTGCTGCCAGGTGAAGCCGAGATGGGCGACGACGGTGAAGGCGAAGAAGGCGTTGAGCCCCATGCCCGGCGCCATGGCGATCGGCCAGTTGGCGTAGAGCGCCATGATCGCCGAGCCGATGGCGGCGGCGAGGCAGGTGGCGACGAAGACCGCGGACTGGTCCATGCCGGTGGTGGCGAGGATCTGCGGGTTGACGAAGATGATGTAGGCCATCGTCAGGAACGTGGTCAGGCCGGCGATCAGCTCGGTCCGGACCGTGGTCCCATGTTCCTTGAGTTTGAAGTAGCTATCCAGCATGGCGTCCTTCTTGCACTCCCTGTCGCCGCCCGGGCCGTCTCGGCGGACCCTGGGACCGGCAGTCCCCGTTCAATCGCTCGTGGTCGTCTCGCTCGTCTCGCGCGCGGCCGACGCGCCTTGCGGCGCGCCGAGCCGGCCGATGATCTCCGCCGCGACCAGCGCCGCGATCACCGCGGGGCGCTTGTCGCCGGAGGGGCCGCCGATCGGGCAGGTGAGCCCGAGGGCGGGGTCGCCCCTTGCGCCCGTCCGCTTGCGCCAGGAGCGGAAGCGGGCGAGCTTGGTCTCCGATCCGATCATGCCGACATAGGCCGCGTCGCCGCGGTCGAGCGCCGCCGCGGTGACGAGGAAGTCGAGGGCGTGGTCGTGGGTCAGGATCACGAAGGCCGAGCCGGGCCGCGCCGCGGCGACCTCGGCCTCGGGGAGCGGCGACAGCGTCGTCGGCACGCCCGGCGCGGCGAGCGCCAGCTCGGCGACGCGCTGGTCGATGAGCCGGACGCGGACCGGCAGGAGCGTCAGCGCCGCGGCGAGCGCGCGGCCGACATGGCCGGCGCCGAAGACCAGCACCTCGGGCTGCGCGGCCTCCTCGGCCTCGATGCGGGCGTCGAGCATGTGGCGCGTCCACTTGTCGACCGGGGCGAGCGTCAGGCGCACGTGGCCGCCGCAGCACTGGCCGATCGAGGGGCCGAGCGGCACCTCCATGGTCTCGGCGCCGAGGCCGCGGCGCAGCAGCACCCGGGCGCGGTCGATCGCCATGTATTCGAGCTGCCCGCCGCCGATGGTGCCGGCGACGGCCTCGGCCGCGACCAGCATCCAGGCGCCCGCGTCGCGCGGGGCCGAGCCGCGCGTCGCCCCGACCTCGGCGAGGACGAGCGGCGCGCCGGCGGCGAGGAGGTCGCGCGGCTCCATCAGGCGGAAGTCGCCTTCGCGGCGGCGCGCAGCCGCTCGATGGTCATCAGCACCCGCTCCGGCGTCGCCGGGGCGTCCATGCGGGGCGGGACCTTGTAGTCGGCGACGGAGGCGGCGGCCATCGAGAGCGCCTCCAGCACCGAGACGGCGAGCATGAAGGGCGGCTCGCCGACGGCCTTGGAGCGCTTGATCGTCGGCTCCTTGTTCTCGGACCACGCGGCGAGCTTCACGTTGAAGACGCGCGGCCGGTCGGAGGCGAGGGGGATCTTGTAGGTCGAGGGCGCGTGGGTGCGCAGCCGCCCCTTGGCGTCCCACCAGAGCTCCTCGGTGGTGAGCCAGCCCATGCCCTGCACGAAGCCGCCCTCGATCTGGCCGATGTCGAGGATCGGGTTCAGCGACTTGCCGACGTCGTGGAGGATGTCGGTGCGGTCGACCTGGTACTCGCCGGTCAGGGTGTCGACGGAGACCTCGGAGCAGGAGGCGCCGTAGGCGTAGTAGTAGAACGGCCGGCCGCGGCCGGTGGCGCGGTCCCAGTGGATCTTCGGCGTCTTGTAGAAGCCGGCCGCCGAGAGCTGGATGCGGGCCTGGTAGGCCATCTGGATCAGCTCGGCGAAGGGGACGTGCTCCTCGCCGACGATGACGTGGTTGGCGTGGAAGCGGATCGCCTCGGGCCTGGTCTGCCAGCGCTCCGCGGCGAACTCGACCAGCCGCTCGCGGATCTGGCGGGCGGCGTCGGCCGCGGCCATGCCGTTGAGGTCGGCGCCCGAGGAGGCCGCGGTGGCCGAGGTGTTCGGGACCTTGCCGGTCGAGGTGGCGGTGACGCGGATGCGGTCGAGGTCGATCTGGAGCTCGTCCGCCACCACCTGGGCGACCTTGGTGTAGAGCCCCTGCCCCATCTCGGTGCCGCCGTGGTTCAGCTGGACCGAGCCGTCGGTGTAGACGTGCAGCAGCGCGCCGGCCTGGTTGTACCAGGTCGCGGTGAAGCTGATGCCGAACTTGACCGGCGTCAGCGCGATGCCCTTGCGGATCGTCGGGTTGGTCGCGTTGTGGGCGATGATGGCGGCGCGGCGGGACTGGTAGTCGGCCGAGGCCTCGAGCTCGTCGACGATGCGGCCGATGACGTTGTCCTCGACCTCCTGCCAGTAGGGCGTGAGGTTGCGGCCCTCGCCGCCGTAGAAGTTGGCGCGGCGCACCTCCAGCGGGTCCTTGCCCAGCGTGTAGGCGATGTCCTCGATGAAGCGCTCGGCCGCGACGAGGCCCTGCGGGCCGCCGAAGCCGCGATAGGCCGTGTTGGAGACGGTGTTGGTTTTCAGCGGCTTGGAGATGATCCTTACCGCGGGGTAGAAATAGGCGTTGTCGGCGTGGAAGAGGGCGCGGTCGGTGACCGGGCCGGAGAGGTCGGCGGAGAAGCCACAGCGCGCGGCCCAGGCGCCCTCGACGGCGTGGATGCGGCCCTCGTCGTCGAAGCCGAGCGCGTAGTCGATCAGGAAGTCGTGGCGCTTGCCGGTGGCGACCATGTCGTCGTCGCGGTCGGGGCGGAACTTGACCGCGCGGCGCCATTTCTTCGCGGCGATGGCGGCGATGACGGCGAAGAGGTTGGCCTGGGTCTCCTTGCCGCCGAAGGCGCCGCCCATGCGGCGGACGTTGACGGTGACGTTGTGGCTGGCGACGCCGAGGACGTGCGCGACCATGTGCTGCACCTCGGAGGGGTGCTGCGTGGAGGAGAACACGGTGACGTCGTCGTCCTCGCCGGGGATCGCCATGGCGATGTGGCCCTCGAGGTAGAAGTGCTCCTGCCCGCCGATGCGGTACTGGCCCTCCAGCCGGCGCGGGCTGGCCGCCATCGCCTTCGCCACGTCGCCGCGTTCGAGCTTCAGCGGGTCGACGACGAAGGGGTAGTCCGCCGCCATGGCGTCGGCGACGTCGATGGCGTGGGGCAGCTCCTCGTAGGTCACCTTCGCCTTGGTGGCCGCCCGCCGGGCCGCCTCGCGGGTCTCGGCGATGACGGCGAAGATCGGCTGGCCGTGGAACTCGACGAGGCCCTCGGCGAAGACCGGATCGTCGTGGCGGCCGACCGGCGAGATGTCGTTGTGGCCGGGCACGTCGGCCGCGGTCAGCACGTCGACGACGCCGGGGAAGGCGGCGACCTCGGAGAGGTCCATCGCCGTGATCCGGGCATGGGCGCGGTCGGCGAGGCCGAGCGCCGCGTGCAGCGTGCCGGCGGGCTCGGGGATGTCGTCGATGTACTCGGCCCGGCCGGTGACGTGGTTGGCCGCGCTCTCGTGGGCGAGCGAGGTGTGGACGCCGCCGCGGATCGCGTGCTCGGTCTTGTCGAGGGTGGCTGCCGTCTCGGGGTTGCGCATGTTCATCTTCGTTGCCCTCACACCGCCTCGGCCAGCGGCCGGTCGAGCCGCGCCGTGTCCCCGGACGTCTCCAGCCAGAAGCGCCGGATCAGGTTCCGCGCCACCAGCTGGCGATATTCCGCCGTGGCGCGCCAGTCGCTCAGCGGCGCGAAGTCGCCCGCCACCGCCGCCATCGCCGCCTCGGCCGCCGCCTCGTCCCAGGCGCGGCCGACCAGCGCCGCCTCGGCCGCGGCCGCCCGCTGGGGCGTCCCGGCCATGCCGCCGTAGCAGAGGCGGGCCTCGGCGATGCGGCCGCCCTCGAAGGTCAGGCGGAAGGCGCCGAGGACGGCGGTGATGTCCTCGTCGAGCCGCTTCGTCACCTTGTAGCAGGCGAAGGCCGCGCCCTGCGGCGGGGCGGGGACGAACACGCTCTCGACGATCTCGTCGGGGCGGCGGTCCTGCTTGCCGTAGGCGATGAAGAAGTCCTCGAGCGGCAGGTCGCGCGGGCCGGCGGCGCTGAGGAGCCGCAGCGTGGCGCCGAGCGCGATGAAGGGGGGCGGGCTGTCGCCGATCGGCGAGCCGTTGGCGATGTTGCCGCCCACCGTCCCCATGTTGCGCACCTGCTCGCCGCCGATGCGGTCCCAGAGCTCGACGAGCCCCGGCCAGCGCCGGGAGATGGCGGCGCGCGCCTCGGCGTAGCTGACGCCGGCGCCGAAGCGGACGCCCTCGGGCGTCTCCTCGATGCGGCGCAGGCCGTCGAGATGCGAGATGAAGATCAGCGGCCCGATCGGGCGCATCTGCTTGGTGACCCACAGCCCGACGTCGGTCGAGCCGGCGACCACGGTCGCGCCGGGCAGCTCGGCCCGCAGCGCGGCGAGGTCGGCCACGTCGGCGGGCAGGATCAGCCGCTCGGTCCCCTCGCCCATGTCGAGGCGGGAGCCGTCCTTCATGGCGCGGAGCGCCTCGGTGACGCGGGCGCGCTCGGCGACCAGCGGGTCGCCGTCGGGCGAGGCGGCCGCCGCGGCCTGGGCGGCGCGGATGATCGGGGCGTAGCCGGTGCAGCGGCAGAGGTTGCCCTGCAGCGCCTTCTCGATCTGGGCGACGGAGGCGTCGGGCTTCTTCATCCACAGGCCGTAGAGCGACATCACGATCCCGGGCGTGCAGAAGCCGCACTGCGAGCCGTGCTGCTCGACCATCGCCTTCTGCACCGGGTGCAGCGAGCCGCCGGCGGACAGGGCCTCGACGGTGACCACGTGGGCGCCGTCGAGCGAGCCCATGAAGCGGATGCAGGCGTTGACGCTCTCGTAGACGAGGCCGGCCTCGGTCAGCTTGCCGACCAGCACGGTGCAGGCCCCGCAATCGCCCTCGGCGCAGCCTTCCTTGGTGCCGGTCAGCCGGCGCTCGATGCGCAGCCAGTCGAGGAGCGTGCGCGTCGGCGGGCAATCCGCGAGCCGCACCTCGCGGCCGTTGAGGAGGAAGCGCAGCTCCCTCCGCGTCGCTGTGCTGGCCGTCATGCTCGCCTCCCGCCGTTTCAGGTCCGGAAGCGATCCTGCGCCAGGAAGGGCGGCCATGGAAGCGGGACCGGCCGGAACTCACTTTCAACGCCGGGAGAGGTAATCGCGGCGGATCCTGCGGCGCGGGAGGCGGTCCGATGCGCGCTCTCCGCCCGGAGAGCCCATGCCCGCCCGGGCTTGCGGCGCAGCCCGTTGCCGACGCAAGCGCCGAGGGCGCGCATCGCCTGCCCGCTGAGGCGACGCGGATCGGGCCTGTCGCCTAAAATAGAGGCAATCCCGTGCCCGCCGGGCGGCGATCCGCGGGGCGCCGGCAACCGGGACGCCGGCAACCCGCTGCTTTTTCGGGCATCTTCCCGGGGCCGCCAAAGCTGGCACGGGACTTGCTTCGCTCCCTGTGTGTCCAGGCGCGCCGCGGACGGGTATCTGTGAGGACGTCTATGAAAATGATCGTTGCGGTCATCAAGCCCTTCAAGCTCGAGGAGGTGCGCGAGGCGCTGACCTCCATCGGCGTGCAGGGCCTGATGGTCTCCGAGGTCAAGGGGTACGGCCGCCAGTCCGGCCATACCGAGATCTACCGCGGCGCGGAGTACGTGGTGAACTTCGTGCCCAAGCTCAAGCTCGAGCTGGTCGTCGCCGAGCGCGTGGTGCCCCAGGTGGTCGACGCGCTGGCCGCCGCGGCGCGCACCGGCAAGATCGGCGACGGCAAGATCTTCGTCCTCGACGTCGAGCAGGCCCTCCGCGTCCGCACGGGCGAGACGGGGGAGGAGGCGCTGTGAGCGCGGGCAAGAAACTCGAATCGATGAGGCATAGCTACATGCGGGACCTGTTGAAATCCTTCGGCCTCGGGGCCGTGCTCGCCGCCGCGCTGCCGGCGACGCTCGCGTTCGCCCAGGAGGCGACGGAGACGACGCCGGCGCTCGACCCGGTGGTCGAGGAGACCGTCTCCGCGCTCAACAGCGGCGACACGGCCTGGATGCTGACGTCGACGCTGCTCGTGCTGTTCATGATCCTGCCGGGGCTGGCGCTGTTCTACGGCGGGCTCGTGCGGGCGAAGAACATGCTCTCCGTGCTGATGCAGTGCACGCTGATCACCGCGGTCGTCATGGTGATCTACGTCCTCTACGGCTACTCGTTCTCGTTCGGCGGCTCGGAAAGCGCGTTCTTCGGCGGCTTCGGCAAGGTCTTCCTCTCCGGAGTCACGCCCGACTCGGAATCGGGCACCATCCCCGAGCTCGTGTTCATCGCCTTCCAGATGACCTTCGCCTGCATCACGCCGGCGCTGATCGTCGGCGGCTTCGCCGAGCGGATGAGGTTCTCGGCGGTCGTGCTCTTCATGATCCTGTGGGTGACGATCGTCTACTTCCCGGTCGCCCACATGGCCTGGGACGCGAACGGCCTCTACTTCGGCTGGGGCGCGATGGACTTCGCGGGCGGCACGGTCGTCCACATCAACGCCGGCGTCGCCGCGCTGGTGGGCGCGCTCGTGATCGGGCCGCGCATCGGCTACAAGAAGGAGATCATGGCGCCCCACTCGATGACGCTGACCATGGTCGGCTCCGCCATCCTGTGGGTCGGCTGGTTCGGCTTCAACGCCGGCTCGGCGCTCTCGGCCGGCGGCGGCGCGGCGCTCGCGATGCTCAACACCTTCACCGCGACGGCCGGCGCGATCATCGGCTGGTCGGCGATCGAGGCGATGACCCGGGGCAAGGCCTCGATGCTCGGCGCCGCGTCGGGCATGGTCGCCGGGCTCGTCGCCGTCACCCCGGCCGCGGGCTTCGTCGGCCCGGTGGGCGCGATCTTCCTCGGGCTGATCGCCTCGGCCTGCTGCTACTTCTTCGTGCAGGTGGTGAAGGAGAAGGCCGGCTACGACGACAGCCTCGACGTCTTCGGCGTCCACGGCATCGGCGGGATCGTCGGCGCGGTGCTGACCGGGGTCTTCGCCTCCGGCGGCCTCGGCGGCGTCGGCTACGCCGAGGGGCAGACCATGTCCGGCCAGGTGATGGTGCAGATCCAGGCCGTGCTGGTCACCATCGTCTGGTGCGGCGTGGTGTCCTTCATCCTCTACAAGGTGGTCGACATGATCGTCGGGCTGCGCGTCGCGGCCGAGACCGAGCGCGAGGGTCTCGACCTCGCCGAGCACGGCGAGCGCGCCTACGTGATGTGACGGACGTTTCCCCCGGGCCGGGCCGTTCCGGCGGCCCCGACCCCACCTCGCCCGGCGGCCTTCCGCCGGGCTTTTCTTTTGCGGCGCGGGGGGCGAGGATCGCCGCATGACCGCCCGCCCCTACCCCGAGATCGCCGCCCGGATCGACGCGCTCGTCGCGGGCGAGGACGACCCCGTGGCGC
Source organism: Amaricoccus sp. (assembly GCF_017993425.1). Taxonomy (GTDB): domain Bacteria; phylum Pseudomonadota; class Alphaproteobacteria; order Rhodobacterales; family Rhodobacteraceae; genus Amaricoccus. The sequence continues at coordinate 17,289 of NZ_JAGOMQ010000008.1, read as the reverse complement.
TGATGGCGACGGTGGCCTGCGAGCTGTTCCACGGGGTCGAGGGGTTCGACTGGGTGGGCTTCTACCGGGTCGTCGCGCCGGAAGTCCTGAAGATCGGGCCCTACCAGGGCGGGCATGGCTGCCTCGTCATCCCCTTCGCGCGCGGCGTCTGCGGCGCGGCGGCGCGCGAGGGGCGGACGCAGGTGGTGCGCGACGTCGACGCCTTCCCCGGCCACATCGCCTGCGCCGCCTCGACCCGCTCGGAGATCGTCGTCCCGGTCCACGACGCGGCCGGCCGGCTGATCGCCGTCCTCGACGTCGACAGCGACACGCCGGCGGCCTTCGACGAAGCGGACGCCGTCGCGCTCGAGGCCATCGTCCGCGCGGTCTTCGCCCGCGCCGGCCTCGGGTGACGCCAGAGGCTCGCCGGTTCGCTCCCGGGCGCTCCAGCGCCGGGGCGAGCGCGTTCCCCGCGGATTGCCTCGCCCCAACGCTCCGGCGCGACGCCCGGCGCGATGCATCGCCGTCGCAGGGCGAAGAGAACGTTGCCGGCAGGCGGGGTGCGAGGCGGAGCGGCCTCCGCGCTGCCCTCCGGGATCGCCGCCGTCTGTGGGGATGAGGCCCGCCCGGCTCTCGTTGTCGCCGGCGCGCGCGCCGGGCGGGTGGCCCCGCCCGGCGCGGCTGCGTCAGTTGTTCGCCGGGGCCTGGCCGGCCGGAGCGGGGGCGGCCGGCGCCGTCTCGGCGGGGGCGGCCGGCGCGGCGGGCTCGGCCGGAGCAGGAGCGGCCGGGGCGGTCTCGGCCGGAGCCGCGGGAGCCGGAGCGGGCGCCGCAGGCGCCTCGGTCGTCGCAGGCGCGGCCGGGGCCGGCGCCGGCTCCTCGCCGCCGCGCATGCTGTAGAAGAGAATGACCAACACCACGACGATGACCGCCGCGATGATCATGTTTCGCTGACTCATGTGCCTGCGTCCCCCTGGGAATCACTGGCGGGCCGTCCTGCCCGCCCCGCGACCATTTGGCTCCGCGGCGCCCCGTGGCAACCCCCGACACGCGCCATGCGCGAAGGCGCGCCGCCTGGCGCGCGAAAAAGCCCGCCGATCGGGGGATCGGCGGGCTCTCGCGACGGGCGTGGCGCCCGCCCCGGTCGTCAGGCCGCCCGGGCCTCGACGACGCCGGCCTCGGCCTTGCCGATGGCGATCTTGCGCGGCTTCAGCGCCTCGGGGACCTCGCGGACGAGCTCGATGTGCAGGAGGCCGTTCTCGACGCTGGCGCTGTCGGCGCGGACGTGGTCGGCGAGCTGGAAGCGACGCTCGAAGGCGCGGGTGGCGATGCCGCGGTGCAGGAAGGACCGGCCCTCCTTCTCCTCGGCCTCGGCCTTGCGGCCGGCCACGACGAGCACGCCCTCGCGGCTCTCGATCGCGATCTCGTCCTCGGCGAAGCCGGCGACGGCGACGGTGATGCGCCAGGCGTTATCGCCGGTCTTCTCGATGTTGTAGGGCGGATAGGTGGACTGCGCGGCGTCCGCGGCGGTCACCTGGTCGAGGATCGACGCGAGGCGGTCGAAGCCGACGGTGGAGCGATAGAGCGGCGTGAGATCGAAACGCATGGTGGGTGCATCCTCCAAGAAGCGACACATGGCTCGGGCCATCCATGGCGGACTGGCCCTCCTGTCTTGCGTCCGGTCCGCTCCGCGGCCCCGGACGACCGGGACATGGGCGCCCCGCCGGACGGCTTCAAGGCCCCGCTGGCACGGAGCTTGCTTCACAGGGCCGTAAGCGCGAGCGCGCCCCCCGCCCCCGTCTCCGCGGCCCCGGGAACCGGGCTGGACGACCCCGGGCCGGCGAGCCTGTCGGCAACCGGTTAGGTAACGACTTTGTGGATATATATCATCCACTTGATCAGCGTCGAGCTGCGGGACATTTGCGACGGAAGGGCGACTGCCTGGGGATCGACGGGCACCTTGCGCTCCGGAGTCGGCGCAAGCGCGGCCGGGAGCCGCCCCTTCCCCAAAAGCCCTCAGGGCAGTTCTGCGCCCCCGCCGGCAAGCGCCGGCAGTCAGTCGCGAGAGAGCTCCGCCAGGATCTCCTGGACCTGTCGCCGGAGCTCCGGCAGGTTCGTCTGAACCGTCCTCCAAACGACGCCCAGATCGACGCCGAAATAGCCATGCGAGAGGACGTTCCGCATCTCGACAGCGGCCTTCAGCGGGAAGTCCGGATGCTGCGCGGAAAAGCCCGGAACGTGTCGCTCGATGTTGCGGCACGCCTCGCCGATGATCTCGAGGTTTCGGATCACCGCGTCCTGCGTCCTGTCATCCTCGACGAAGGTCTCGCTGGCTAGGTCCGCGGTATAGCGCTCGACGCGCCCGATGGCCTCGAGGATGTGCTCCAGATAGTCCACGAGGCGGAGGGTCCCCCGCTTCACACCGGCACCGCTTCCGCCACGACGGCGCCTCTGATCCGGGCCGGAAGCGCATCGGGGGTCAGGACATCGACGCTCACGCCGAGCAGCTGGCCCAGCTCGCTCCGGATCGCGCCGATGTCGAAGAGCGTCGTCTCCGGCGTAGGATCGACGAGGATGTCGAGATCGCTGCCTTCGGAATCCTCGCCGGCCGCGACCGAGCCGAAAACCCGGGCGTTTCTCGCGCGGTTGGCCTCGACGATCTGCCGGATGGCGGGCCGGTGGCTCCTGAGGGCGACCGATGGTTTCATGGACGTCCTCCCGGCTCGGCTCGACGCGTTCGCGTGGATATCAGCAAGACGCCGAACGTGATGGACCCTATCGCCGAGGTTCGCAACACCTCCCTCTGCGGGGTATCTTGGTCGTTCCCCCGGAAGCGCGGTCTTCGACATTTCCGCGACGGCGAGGCCGCCGGAGCCGCCGCTTGCCGGAGGAGCCGGCCCGCCCTACCCTCGCTCCCGTGGCGGACAGGCTCGACACCTACCGGGGCAAGCGCGATTTCGGCCGCACCGCCGAGCCGAAGGGCGCCGCCGCGCCGCCGCCCGGCTCGCGCTTCGTCGTCCACAAGCACCACGCCACCGCCGACCACTACGACCTGCGGCTCGAGCTCGACGGCGTGCTGAAGAGCTGGGCCGTCCCCAAGGGCCCCTCGCTCGATCCCGCCGACAAGCGCCTCGCCGTCGAGACCGAGGACCACCCGGTCGAGTATATCGACTTCGAGGGCGTCATCCCCGAGGGCGCGTACGGCGGCGGGCCGATGATCGTCTGGGACGCCGGCGTCTGGGCCCCGATGGAGCCCGACCCCGCCGCCGCGCTGGCCCGGGGGGCCTTCAAGTTCCGCCTCGCCGGAGAGAAGCTCCACGGCGGCTGGATGCTCGCCCGCCTGAAGCCGAAGGCGGGCGAGAAGAAGCGCAACTGGCTCCTCTTCAAGGAGCGCGACCCCTCCGCCGAGCCGGGCGTCGACATCCTGGCCGCCCGCCCGGAATCGGTGAAGTCCGGCCGGCGCATCGAGGAGCTGCGCCCGGATCCGCCGCGCCCGGCCGCGAAGCCGGCGAAGCCCGCCCGCCTCCGCCCCGGCGCGCTGCCCGGCGCCGTCAAGGCCCCGCCGCCCGCGACCCTCGCGCCGCAGCTCGCCGAGGCCGTCGAGGCGCCGCCGTCCGGGCCGGACTGGCTCCACGAGATCAAGCTCGACGGCTACCGGACGCTCGCCCGCGTCGAGGGCGGCGCGGTCCGCATGATCACCCGCGGCGGCCTCGACTGGACCAGGCGCTACGGCGCCCTCGCCGAGGCCTTCGCCCCGCTGCCGGACGCGCTGATCGACGGCGAGGTGCTCGTCCTCGACGCGAAGGGGGTGAGCCGCTTCGAGATGCTGCAGGACGCGCTCTCGCGCCACGACAGCCATGCGCTCACCTTCTTCGCCTTCGACCTGCCGTGGCTCGCCGGCTGGGACCTGACCGGCGCGCCCCTCGCCCGCCGCAAGGCGCTGCTCGCCGAGCTGATCCGCCCGCTCGGCCCCCGCTCGGCGTTGCAGCTCTCCGACCATCTCGAGGGCGACGGGGCCGCCTTCTTCGACCGCGCCGCCGAGATGGGCCTCGAGGGCGTCGTCTCCAAGCGCGCCGACGCGCCCTACCACCCCGGCCGGTCGCGGACCTGGGTCAAGGCCAAGGCGCGGGCCGTCGACGATTTCCCCGTCGCCGGCTTCAGCCGCTCCGCCGTCAACGGCGGGCTCGGCGCGCTGGCGCTCGGCGAGTGGGAGGAGGGCGAGCTCCGCTATCGCGGCAAGGTCGGGACCGGCTTCGACGCCGCGACGATCGCCGACCTCCTCGCCCGCCTCGAGCCCCTCGCCGCCGGCGCCGCCCCCCTCGACGGCGCGCCGCGCGACGTCGTCCCTGTCCGGCCGCTGCTGACGGCCCATATCCACTACTCGAACCGCACCGGCGAGGGCCTGCTCCGCCACGCCGTCTTCAAGGGACTGCGCGAGATGAAGCTCGCCGACCTGCCCGCGGGCCTGCCGCGCCCGCGCCTGATCTCCGAGGCCGACCTCGCCTCGGTGACGATCACCAACCCGAAGCGGCGCCTCTTCGGCCGCGCGGGGCCGACCAAGCTCGACGTCGCCGTCTACTACGCCGCCGTCGGCGACGCGATGCTGCCGCACCTGCTCGGCCGGCCCGTCAGCCTCTTCCGCTGCCCGACGGGCAAGCCCGGCGACTGCTTCTTCCAGCGCCACGCCTTCACCGGGATGCCGCCGACGATCGCCCGCTTCGAGGTCGAGACCTCGGACGGCCCCAAGACCTACATCAGCGTCGAGGACGCCCGCGGCTACCTCGCGCTGCCGCAGTTCGGGGTGATCGAGCTGCACGCCTGGGGCTGCCATCGCGAGGCGATCGAGACCCCCGACCGCGTGACCTTCGACCTCGACCCCGGCGAGGGCGTCGACTGGCGCGTGGTCACCGAGGCCGCGCAGCAGGTCCGCGACGTGCTGACGGAGGCGGGGCTCGCGCCCTTCGTCAAGACCACCGGCGGCAAGGGCGTCCACGTCGTCGTGCCGCTCGTGCCGCGCGCCGACTGGAAGGCGATCCACGAGGCGACCGGCGCGCTGGCGAGGCGCATCGCCGCGACCGCGCCGGACCTCTTCACCACGACGCAGGGTCCGGAGAACCGCAAGGGCCGGATCTTCATCGACTTCCACCGCAACGCCCGCAGCGCCACCGCGGTGGCCCCCTATTCGTTGCGGGCGCGCAACAACCTGCCCGCCTCGACGCCGATCTCGTGGGAAAACCTCGGAAACGTCGACGCGCCGGCGGATCTGAACTATGTTTCCGTCCCGGAGTTGATCGCGGCGAGCGGCGATCCCTGGGCCGACATCGACGCTTCCGCCCGGGAGCTGCCCGCCGCGCTATGACGGGAGAGACGACATGGCCCCGAGGGCGAGCTGGACCGGCTACCTGAAGCTGAGCCTCGTGAGCTGCCCGGTGCGGCTCTACCCGGCGACCAGCTCCTCCGAGCGGGTGCGCTTCAACCAGCTCCACAGGAAGACCCACAATCGCATCAACATGAAGCCGGTCGACCCCGAGCTCGGCCTCGTCGACCGCGCCGACCTGGTGCGCGGCTACGAGTACGAGGACAAGAAGTACATCATCGTCGACGACGAGGACCTCGAGGCGGTCAAGATCGAGACCAACCACACGATGGCGATCGAGGCCTTCGTCGACCAGGGCTCGGTCGACGTCGTCTGGCAGGACAGCCCCTACTACCTCGCCCCCGACGGCGCGATGGCGGAGGAGACGTTCATCGTGCTGCGCGAGGCGATGCGCAAGTCCGGCAAGCTCGCCATCGCCCGGCTGGTGCTCTCCTCGCGCGAGCGGGTGGTGACGATCGGTCCGCGCGGGAAGGGGATGTTCGTCTCCGTCCTGAGGAACCCGGGCGAGGTGCGCGGGACGGCGGCCTATTTCGACTCGATCCCCGACGAGAAGCCCGACCCGGAGATGCTGGCGCTGGCCGAGAAGCTGATCGAGCAGAAGGAGACGAGGTTCGACCCCGCGGCCTACGAGGACCGCTACGAGAAGGCCCTGATGACGATGATCAAGGAGAAGCTGAAGGGCCACAAGCCGATCATCGCCGCGGCCCCGGAGCGCGGCAACGTGGTCAACCTGATGGACGCGCTGAAGCAGTCGCTCGGCCAGTCCAAGCCGCCGGCGAAGAGCCGCAGCAAGGCGGAGGAGAAGCCCGCCGCCGAGGCGGAGGCGAAGCCCGCCCCCCGCGCCCGCCGGGCGCCGGCCAAGGCGAAGGCCTGATCGCAGCTGGCCCCGCTCCGGACGGTGGGCGCGGCCACGGCGTCCCGCCGGCCCGGACCAGACCGCCGGCCGTTCATCCTCGGGGCGAACGGGGCTGGCGAGGGGGGCGGGCGATCCTGTAGGCAGGGGGCATGACGCAGGGCGCTCCGGTCTATGGCCTTCTCGGGCCGCTCGCCGCCTTTCCCCGGCGCCTCGCCGCCCGGGCCGCCGCCGCTGCGGGCGCGCGGCTGCGGCGCGGGGCGGACCGGGGCGTGACCCATCTGGTCCTCGGCCGCGGCCTTCTCGACCGGCGGGACGACGCCGCCCTCGCCGCGCGGGTCGCCACGGAGGCGGAGGCGGGGCGGGCGCTCCTTTCCGAGACGGGGTTCCTCGCCGCGCTCGGCCTCGCGCCGGCGCCCGCCGCCGCCGGGATGACGGAGGCCGAGCTTGCCGCGAAGTCGCGGCTGCCGGCGGCCGACCTGCGGCTGCTGCGCCTCTTCGACGCCTTCGAGGCGCCGTTCGCGCCCTTCGGGCTGCGCGACCTCATCCTCGCGCGCAAATATGCGGGACTGCTCGCCGAGGGCGCGGGCTGGGGCGAGATCGCGCGGTCGCTGCGCGGCGCCTGCCGCGCGTCGCTGCCCGCCCGGGCGCTGGAGCGGCAGGGGCGCGCCATCCTCGCCCGCGACGGCGCGGACCGGCTCTCCGAGCTCGACGGCCAGCTCCTGCTCGACCTCGGCGGCCCGGGCGCCACGCCCGACGCGCTCTTCGCCGAGGCCGAGGAAGCGGAGGACGACGGGCGGCTCGCCGAGGCGGAGGCGGCCTACGCCCGCTGCCTCGCGCTCGACCCGGCGGACGCTGCCGCCGCCTTCAACCGCGCCAACTGCCTGCGCCTGCTCGGCGAGACCGCCGAGGCCGAGCGCGGCTACGTGCGCGCCGTGAAGCTCGACCCGGGCTTCGTCGAGGCCTGGTTCAACCTCGCCGGCCTCACCCGCGCCCGCGGCCGCGTCGCCGCCGCGCGATCGCAGCTCGCCCGCGCCATCGCGGCGGACCCGGACTACGCCGACGCGGTCTACAACCTCGCCACGCTGGAGCTCGAGGCCGGCGACCTCGCCGCGGCGGAGCGCTGGTGGCGGCGCTACCTCGAGCTCGACGCCACCTCGGAATGGGCGCGCGCCGCCGAGCGCGGGCTCACCTTCGTCGCCCTCGCCCGGGGCGGGAGATGACCGAATTCCTGCGCGACGGCCCGGCGGACGCCGCAGCGACGCTGCTCCTCGCCCACGGGGCCGGCGCGGCGATGGACAGCCCGTGGATGAACGCGCTGACCGCGGCGCTGGTCGCCGAGGGCCTCGCCGTCGCCCGCTTCGAGTTCGCCTACATGGCCGCCCGCCGCCGCGGCGAGCGCCGGCCGCCGCCGCGCGGGGAGACGCTGATTCCGGAGTTCGAGGCGGCCGTCGCCGCGCTCGCCTTCCCGGGGCGGCTGATCATCGGCGGCAAGTCGCTGGGCGGGCGGGTCGCCTCGATGGCGGCCGACGCGATCGGACCGGCGGGGCTCGTCTGCCTCGGCTATCCGTTCCACCCGCCGGGCAAGCCGGCGCAGACCCGCACCGGCCACCTCGCCGGGCTCGCCACGCCGACGCTGATCTGCCAGGGGACCCGCGACCCGTTCGGCGGCAGGGAAGAGGTCGCGACCTACGCGCTCTCCCCCGCGATCGAGGTCCTGTGGTTCGAGGACGGCGACCACGACCTCGCGCCGCGCAAGTCGGTCACCGGCGTCTCCGCCGCCGGGCGCCGCCGCCAGCTCGCCGCCGCCATCGCGGGCTGGGTCGCGCGGCTGGCGTGAGGCCCGATGCGGATCGCGACCTTCAACGTCAACAACGTCGTCCGGCGGCTGCCGAACCTGCTCGCCTGGCTGGCGGCGACGCGGCCGGACGTGGTCTGCCTGCAGGAGCTGAAGGTCGCCGAGCCGGATTTTCCCGCCGACGCGCTGGCCGAGGCCGGCTATGCCGCGGTCTGGCGCGGGCAGCGGAGCTGGAACGGCGTGGCGATCCTCGCCCGCGGGGCCGAGCCGGTGCCGACCCGAGCCGAACTGCCCGGCGATCCCGACGACCGCCAGCCCCGCTATGTCGAGGCCGCGGTGCGCGGGGTGCTGGTCGCCTCGCTCTACGCCCCGAACGGCAACCCGCAGCCGGGGCCGAAATTCGACTACAAGCTCGCCTGGATGGACCGACTGCGCGCCCATGCGGCCGGCCTCCTCGCCGCCGGCGTGCCGGTGGTGCTGGCCGGCGACTGGAACGTCGCGCCGGAGCCGCGCGACGTCTATCCGACCCGCTCCTACGACGACAACGCGCTGGTCCAGCCCGGCCCCCGCGCCGCCTTCGCCGGCTTCCTCGCCGACGGCTGGACCGACGCGCTGCGGCGGCTCGAGCCGGAGGCGGTGTTCTACACCTTCTGGGACTACCGCCGGAACCGCTGGGAGCGCGACGCCGGGATGCGGCTCGACCACCTGCTCCTCAGCCCGGAGGCCGCGCGGCGGCTGCGCCGCGGCGGCGTCGACCGCGCCGCCCGGGGGGAGCCGGACGCCAGCGACCACGCCCCCGCCTGGATCGAGCTCGCCCCGCGATGACTCCCGCTCGCCCGCGCCCGCTGCGCCGCCCGCGGCGGGCCTGTCGCGCCGCCGCCGCCCCGACGGAACGAACCAGATGAACCGCCTGAAACTCGCCTTCCTCGCCGTCGCCCTGCTCGGGCTCGCCGCCTGCGCGGCGCCGCCGACTGCGGACCCGCACGTGACCTTGCGGTCCTGGCCGGCGCGGGGGGAGACGCGGGCGGCGATCCTTGCGCTGCACGGGTTCGGGGATACGGGGGCGACCGCCTGGGAAGGCGCCGCGCGCGACTGGGCCGCCCGCGGCATCGCCGTCTATGCCCCGGACCAGCGCGGCTTCGGGGCGAACCCGAGCTGGCGGCGCTGGCCGGGGCCCGAGGCGCTGGTCTCCGACGCGGTCCAGCTCTCGCGCATCGTCCGGGCCCGTAACCCGGGCGTGCCGCTCGTGGTGGTCGGGCACTCGATGGGGGGCGGCGTGGCGCTGGCCGCGGCGGCGCAGGGCCTCGACGCCGACGCGATCGTGCTGGCCGGGCCCGCCATCGCCGGGGGCGACGCGCTGAACCCGGTGCTGCGGGCCGGGGCCTGGGCCATCGCGACGGTCGCGCCGGAGAAGCGCTGGACCGGCGACGGCGTGGTCGAGATCAGCCCGACCGACAACCTCGACGCGATCCGCCGGGCGCTCGCCGATCCGCGGTTCTTCGGCGACCCGTCGAGCCGGGAGCTCTGGGGCCTCGTGCGGATCATGGACATGGCCGCCGCCGCCGCGCCGGAGGTGGAGACCCCGACGCTGACGCTGATGGGCGCCCATGACGAGATCCTCCGCCCCGACCGGGTCGAGAGCGTCCACGACCGCATCCCCGCCGCCGCCGGCTGGCGGCTCTACCCCGAGGGCTGGCACTGGCTGTTCCGCGACCTGCACGGCAAGGTGGTCCGCGACGACGTCGCCGACTTCGTCCTCGGCCTGCCGGCGGCGCGGCTTCGCGCGCCACACTGCACGACGCCTGCCTGTCCTGCTGGCTCCACGGGGCCTTGAGCGACCGAAGCGGGCTTGCCCGCGAGGCCCGGCGCGACAAGCGAAAGCACGGCTTTCGCCGCGCCGACGGCTGGAGCGCGGTTGCGCGCGGAAGCCGTGAGGGGTGAAGATTTCTCCGGAAGCGCGCCATCCGTCCGTGGTCGCCCCGGCGAGCGCGGAATCGCGCTCGCCCCCCGCAGGGGCGATCGCGGACGGATTTGCCACGGGTCAAATCCGTCTGGCTGCGGCGTCGCGGCCTGCTCCCGGCCGGGCTTCCGTTCCACTGTCGTGCAGTGTGCTCGCACACGGGTGAAGGGGCCATCTGGCCGATATTAAACGATATTCACTATAGTGTGACCTGGTGGAGCCGCACCTTGAGCGGCCCGTGGGGGACCGGCGGCCCCGGGGGCTCGAAGGGGAGCCCGGTCGCGCGCACGAGGCCGGGGTCGGCGGCGATCAGGCCCACCCGCCAGCCCGCGAAGCGCGCCGCCAGCGTCGCGCCGAGCGCCGCGTAGAGCGGCCGCAGTTGGCCCGGCTGGCCGAGCCGCGCGCCGTAGGGCGGGTTGACCATGACGAGGCCGGGCGGGCCGTCGGGCGGCCTTGCGTCGCTGATCGCCGCCTGGCGGAACGCCGTGACCGCCGCCACCCCGGCGCGCTCGGCGTTGGCGCGGCTCATCGCCACCGCGCCGGCGTCGCGGTCGGAGCCGTGGAAGGCGAGCGGCGTCTCGCGCCGCGCCTCTGCCGCCGCGGCGCGCATCGCCGCCCAGGCCCCGGGATCGAAGCTCGCGAGCCGCTCGAAGGCGAAGCTCCGCGAGCGGCCGGGCGCGAGGCCGAGCGCGATCTCGGCCGCCTCGATCGGGAACGTCCCCGACCCGCACATCGGGTCATAGACCGGCGCGTCTCCCCGGTAGCCGCAGGCGGCGAGGAAGAGCGCCGCCATGGTTTCGCGCATCGGCGCGGCGTTGACCTGCTGCTTGTGGCCGCGCCGGTGCAGGGGCTCGCCGGAGGTGTCGACGGAGATCGTGCAGAGGTCGTCCTCGATCCGCGCGCGGATCGTGACCGCCGCGCCCGGATCCTCCTCGGAGCCGCCCTCGACCACCGGCGCGCCCAGCGTCTCGCGGATCGCCGTGGCGATGCGCTCCCGCGCCGCGCCGGCATGGTAGACGCGCGACTTGCGCGTCGTGACGTCGATGCGCAGGGGAACGTCGGGACGCAGCGTCGCGCCCCAGTCGACCTTGCGGGCGCGCTTGTCGAGCTGGGCCAGGTGGAGGACGCGGAACTCCGCGATCACCGCCAGAACCCGGGTCGCCCCGCGCAGCCAGAGGTTGGCGCGCCAGACCTCCGGCCATTCCCCCTGCGCCGCGACGCCCCCGGGCGCCGCCCGCGCCCCCGCGAGCCCGAGCGCCGCGGCCTCGGCCTGCAGGACGGGCTCGAGGCCGGGCGGGACGGGGAGGAAGAGCGCGAGCGGCATGGCGCCAGGGCATAGCGGGAAAGGAGCGGACGCGCGAGCATCTGATGCCGTTGCAGGCTTGCGCTCCGCGCCGCCCGATCAGTACACCGCCTCCACCCAGCGCTGGCTGTCCTTGGCGGGGCGGACGTAGCCGTCGTCCTTCTGGCGGGGGGCCAGCCGCACCTTGGCCGGGGCGATCTCCCTGTAGGGGATCTGGCGCAGCAGGTGGGCGATGCAGTTGAGGCGGGCGCGCTTCTTGTTGTCGGCGTCGACGACGTGCCAGGGCGACAGGTCGGTGTCGGTGGCGGCGAACATCTCGTCCTTGGCCCGCGAGTAATCGACCCAGCGGGCGCGCGACTTCACGTCCATCGGCGACAGCTTCCAGCGCTTGATCGGGTTGCGGATGCGGTCCTGGAAGCGCCGCTCCTGCTCCGCGTCGGAGACCGAGAACCAGTACTTTATCAGGATCACGCCGGAGCGGATCAGCATCTCCTCGAAGAGCGGCGCGGCGCGCAGGAACTCGGCGTGCTCGGCCGTGGTGCAGAAGCCCATGACCTTCTCCACCCCGGCGCGGTTGTACCAGGAGCGGTCGAAGAGCACGATCTCGCCCGCCGCCGGCAGGTGGGCGACGTAGCGCTGGAAGTACCACTGGCCGCGCTCGCGCTCGGTGGGGGACGCCAGCGCCACGATGCGGCAGTGGCGCGGGTTGAGGCTCTCGGAGATGCGCTTGATCACCCCGCCCTTGCCGGCGGCGTCGCGGCCCTCGAAGACCACGACGACGCGCAGCCTCTCGCGCTTGACCCAGTCCTGGAGCTTCAGCAGCTCGAACTGGAGCCTGACCAGCTCGCGGATGTAGCCCTGCGACCCGCCCTTCGGCTTGCGCCCGCCGGGGGCCGGAAGCCGCCACGCCGCCTCGGCCGCGACGTTCTCGATGACATTCTCGCGGACCTCGCCTGCCGCCGGCGCATCGCCGCGACGCTTCTTCGCCATACCTCGTCATCTCCTTGCCTGGTCCGGGCTGCGCCGTGATCCTATGACGATCAGGCCGGCGGCGCGAGGGCTCCGGGCCGCGGAACGGAGGCGGCCCGGGCTCCCGATCTTGACCGCCTCCCGGGACCGCGGGAAGATCGGGAGCCGACCGGGGAGGGGCTGCCTCTTGTTTCCGAGATCGATCACCGCAGTGACCCTGGGCGTCGCCGACCTCGCCCGCTCCCGGGCCTTCTACGCGCGGCTGGGCTGGGAGGCCGACAAGGCGCAGGAGGGTGTGGCGTTCATCCGCCTCGCCGGGCAGCGGCTCTGCCTCTTCGGGATCGACGACCTCGCGCGGGACCAGGGCCGGGACCGCGCCGGGCTCGGGACCGGGGCGGCGACGCTCGCCCGCAACTTCGCGACCGAGGCGGAGGTGGACGCGGCCTTCGCGCTGGCGCTGGAGGCCGGCGCGACGGCGCTGAAGCGGCCGGAGAAGGTGTTCTGGGGCGGCTATTCCGGCTACTTCGCCGACCCCGACGGCCATGTCTGGGAGCTGGCGATGAACCCGTTCTGGGGGATCGCCGCGGACGGCACTGTCGGGGACGGCTGACCCGGCCCGCGGTCGCCGCCCCGAGGATCGCGGCGGCGGCCGCAGGCTTAACCCTTTGAAGATTTGGGACCGCGCACCGGCGGGGCGCGGCGGCGCGTGACATCCCCGGCCTGCCCCGCTAGACTGCCTCACCACTGACGAGGATCCCCGACAGCATGGCCGACCCCGCCCGCGCCCCCGAGGAATACGGCGCTGATTCCATCAAGGTCCTCAAGGGCCTGGAGGCCGTTCGCAAGCGGCCCGGGATGTATATCGGCGACACCGACGACGGCTCGGGCCTGCACCACATGGTCTACGAGGTCGTCGACAACGGCATCGACGAGGCCTTGGCCGGCCATGCCGACCGGGTGAGCGTCACGCTGCACGCCGACGGCTCGGTCAGCGTCTTCGACAACGGCCGCGGCATCCCGGTCGGCATCCACGAGGGCGAGGGCGTCAGCGCGGCCGAGGTCATCATGACCCAGCTGCACGCCGGCGGTAAGTTCGACCAGAACAGCTACAAGGTCTCGGGCGGCCTGCACGGCGTCGGCGTCTCCGTGGTGAACGCGCTCTCCGACTGGCTGGAGCTCCGGATCTGGCGCGACGGCAGCGAGCATTTCGTCCGCTTCGAGCGCGGCGAGACCGTGGCGCCCCTGAAGGTCGTCGGCCCGGCCGAGGGCAAGCGCGGGACGCAGGTGCGCTTCCTCGCCTCGACCGACACGTTCTCGAACCTCGACTACGTCTTCAAGACGCTGGAGCACCGGCTGCGCGAGCTCGCCTTCCTCAACTCCGGCGTGCGCATCACCCTGACCGACCGCCGCCACGCCGAGCCGGTCGAGATCGAGCTGCACTACGACGGCGGGGTGCGCGAGTTCGTGCGCTGGCTCGACCGGTCGAAGACGCCGCTGATCAAGGCCCCGGTCTGGATCGAGGGGACGCGCGACGGGATCGGCATCGAGGTCGCGCTCTGGTGGAACGACAGCTACCACGAGACGGTGCTGCCCTTCACCAACAACATCCCCCAGCGCGACGGCGGCACGCATCTCGCCGGCTTCCGCGGCGCGCTGACGCGCACGATCAACGCCTATGCAGGCGAGAGCGGGCTCGCGAAGAAGGAGAAGGTGGTCCTCTCCGGCGACGACGCCCGCGAGGGGCTGACCTGCGTCCTGTCGGTCAAGGTGCCGGATCCGAAGTTCTCGTCGCAGACCAAGGACAAGCTGGTGTCGTCGGAGGTGCGCCCCTCGGTGGAGAGCCTCGTCGGCGAGAAGCTCGCCGAGTGGTTCGAGGAGAACCCGGCCGAGGCGCGCGTGGTCGTCGGCAAGATCGTCGAGGCGGCGCTGGCGCGCGAGGCGGCGCGCAAGGCGCGCGAGCTCACGCGGCGCAAGACGGCGATGGACGTGGCGAACCTGCCGGGCAAGCTCGCCGATTGCCAGGAGAAGGATCCGGCCAAGGCGGAGATCTTCCTCGTCGAGGGCGACAGCGCCGGCGGCTCGGCGAAGCAGGGACGGTCGCGGCAGAACCAGGCGGTGCTGCCGCTGCGGGGCAAGATCCTCAACGTCGAGCGGGCGCGGTTCGACCGGATGCTGTCGAGCGCAGAGATCGGGACGCTGATCACGGCGCTCGGGACCGGGATCGGGCGGGACGAGTTCAACCTCGGGAAGCTCCGCTACCACAAGGTCGTCATCATGACCGACGCCGACGTGGACGGCGCGCATATCCGCACGCTGCTGCTCACGTTCTTCTTCCGCCAGATGCCGCAACTCATCGAGGCGGGGCATCTCTACATCGCGCAGCCGCCGCTCTACAAGGTGAGCCGGGGCCGCTCGGAGGTCTACCTGAAGGACCAGCCGGCGCTCGAGGCCTACCTGATCGAGCAGGGAATCGACGGCGCGACGCTGCGACTCGGCGACGGCTCGGCGATCGCCGGGCCCGACCTCGCCCGCGTCGTCGAGGAGGCGCGCGCCGTGCGCGCCACGCTGGCGGCGTTCCCGACGCATTACTCGCGGCCGATCCTCGAGCAGGCGACGATCGCCGGCGCGCTGGTGCAGGGCGTGCTCGACGCCGACCCGCAGGGGACGGCGGACCGGGTGGCGACGCGGCTCGACCGGATCGCGGCGGAATACGAGCGCGGCTGGCAGGGGCGGCCGACGCAGGACCGCGGCCTGCGCCTGTGGCGGGTGCTGCGCGGGGTCGAGGAGGCGCGCGAGATCGACGGCTTCGCGCTGCGCTCGGCCGAGGCGCGGCGGCTCGCGGCGATGACGGCGGCGCTTCAGGAGGTCTACGGCGAGCCGGCGACGCTGGTCCGCAAGGACCGCGAGCAGCCGATCCACGGGCCGACGGAGCTCCTCGAGGCGGTGATGCGCGAGGGCGAGAAGGGCCTGTCGCTGCAGCGCTACAAGGGCCTCGGCGAGATGAACCCCGAGCAGCTCTGGGAGACGACGCTCGACCCGGAGGCGCGGACGCTGCTGCAGGTGCGGGTCGAGGACGTCTCCGACGCCGACGACATCTTCGCCAAGCTGATGGGCGACGAGGTCGAGCCCCGCCGCGAGTTCATCCAGGCCAACGCGCTGGCGGTGGAGAACCTCGACGCCTGAGGTGGTGGTGTAGGTTCGCGCATAAGGTTGCACTTCGCGCATAGTTCTGCGTTTTTCGAAAAAGTTGCTTCTTCTTTTAGGATATACTTTGGATAAGGTCCGTGGCGCTGATTTTCATGGCTGTTTATTGTAGGATTGCTGAAAACACGCCTATGCCAAGCATCACAGGCAGTGGCTGCAGATGGAGGCGATCGGGAACGAACCAATCCCATCAATCTCGGCACGGTCAGGCGGCATGCGAGCGATGGTTTGCCTGTTGAAACGGGTGGAGAGCGGCCGTTCGCAAGTGCACTCGTTCGTTGGGTTTTTGGTCGATCCCTGTGGCAAGGATGTCCGATGGGCGCGACCGCCGAAAGAGACGCACCATGCGCGGTTGTGTCCAAGATCCTCCATCCTGGCCACCCGACCGGAGCAATCGAACGTATACCAGCCCGCGCCGATCGAAACCCACGTCTGCTTCATGAGAGCGGTTCGAGCATCTCTCCGCCTTCACGACCGATACCTACACAATCGTCACAGAGCCGCAGCGACGGAACCCCGGGCATGGTCTCGGCGCCGTTGACCAGCCGATAGTCGCTGGCGGGGTCACCACATGACGAGCACACTTCGGAGGAGCCCTCACGAGACATGGACATCCGGGCGATCGCGCCGAGATTAGGCTCCACGCGATCGACGATGGAGAACCAAAGCTCGGAATGCGGGACGATCCGCTGCAGATGGCGCTCGACATCTTCCGGGAAGTGCAGCCTAAGCCACGCAAGAGCAGTATCACGACGCAGCTGATCACTTCGCACCAGCTGCTCGTAAAGAGCGATCAGCAGAGCGGTGGTCTCGCGCCTCGAGGCCCAGTGAACAGCGCGGTAGTGCCTCAGGTTAACCGCGAAACGAACACCGCCGGAGGAGAACTCCCGGATTGTCGAGACGCAGTGCGCCCGCAGGTCGGCCGCGGTCGCATCACTGCCAAATTCATCCATTGCCTCAATGTCGTAGTGACAGGGATTGATCTCGAAATCGGCCCTCCAGATATCGAGATAGCCTGAGTCCCGATAGGCCTGCGCAATCTGCGCGTCCCACTCCGGATGACTCTGAACGAGCCGATCGAGGTCGCCGAGATGCTCGACAGAAGGGTCAAGCCGGCGGGCGGCCGCCAGGACAGCATTCTGGCTGGCTCGCATCAGATCAAGCGGGTTTGGATGCTTGCGCCACGCGGCAAGCTCCTCCTCCGAGACGGTCTCGGTGATGTCGCTGAGTTCGTGAAGCAAGGAGCTGACGCGCAACTCCTCGGGCGTGCAGTAATCCGGGTCGCCGACCAGCTTTATCCCGACGCTCGCATACGACCGGGCGACCAGCCGCGAACTAAACTGGCGCCTTGTGCGAGGCTTTGACCCGCGGAGGACGGACCGTGCCGCTTCCATGTTGGAGTACCGGGCGCCGATTTCCGATCTCGCGAAGTCGATGACCTGCGCCACTTGCGCCTCATCGAGCGGCTCGCGGAGACGGAACGCGAACACCTCTTCGCCCGCGCCGAAAAGCTCGCGTTGAATGTTGCGCGCCTGGACGCCCTCCGACGTGGAGTCGATGACCGAACCATGTTGCACGCAGATCATGGCATGCGAGACCAGCCCTCCCGTCGACAACTGAGAATGCCCTTGCCTACCGGGCTTCGCCTGGCGGTAAGCACGATGTCCCCAGGCTGCAGAAGATCGATCTTAACTCTTTTCATTCGTGCGCCGGGCCTATCCGCTAGGAGCTGTGGACACTTACCGCACCCATAGGACGATTGCGGCGATGGTGACGACGGCGAGGAAGTTTCTGGCGGTCTTCTCGTATCGGGTGGCGACGCGGCGGAACTGCTTGAGCTTGGAGAAGC
>NZ_JAGOMQ010000074.1 GCF_017993425.1 Amaricoccus sp. | reverse complement strand
CTCGAAGAACGCCATCACATGCCTGCCGCCGTCGGCCCCGAGCTTGCGACCCACGAGGTCGAGCGCCTGCACCCCGTTCGCGCCCTCGTAGATCATGGCGATCCGGGCGTCGCGCACGAACTGGCTCGCGCCGGTCTCCTCGATGTAGCCGTGCCCGCCGAATATCTGCTGCGCCTGCACCGCGCCCTCGAACCCCTTGTCGGTCAGAAACCCCTTCACCACCGGCGTCAGCAGCGACACCAGTCCGTCCGCCGCGGCGTCGCCCGTGCGCTGGTGGCGGTCGATCAGGCTGGCCGCCCACAGCAGGAAGGCGCGGCCGCCCTCGACGAAGGCCCGCTGGTCCATCAGCGCCCGACGCACGTCGGGATGCACGATCAGCGGATCCGCCGGCCCCCCCGGGTTCGCCGGCGCGCCCGCCGCCCGGCCCTGAAGCCGTTCCTTCGCATAGGACGCCGCGATCTGATAGGCCGCGTCGCCCTGCGCCAGCCCCTGCGCGCCCACCGCGAGCCGCGCCTCGTTCATCATCGTGAACATGGCCCGCAGGCCCTTGTGCGGCTCGCCGACGATCCAGCCGGTCGCGCCGTCGTAGTTCATCACGCAGGTGGCGTTCCCGTGGATGCCCATCTTCTCCTCGATGTGGCCGCAGGAGACCGCATTCCGGTCGCCAAGGGCCCCGTCCTCCTTCACCAGGAACTTCGGCACGATGAAGAGGCTGATCCCCTTCACCCCCTCCGGCGCGCCCGCAATGCGCGCCAGCACCAGGTGGACGATGTTCTCCGTCAGGTCGTGCTCGCCCGCCGAGATGAAGATCTTCTGCCCGGTGATGCGGTAGGCTCCGTCCTCCTGAGGCTCGGCGCGGGTGCGCAGCAGCCCGAGGTCGGTGCCGCAATGCGGCTCGGTCAGGTTCATGGTGCCCGACCATTCGCCGGTAACGAGCTTCGGCAGCCACTTCGCCTTCAGTTCGTCGCTCGCATGGGCCTCGATGGCGTTGTAGGCCCCGTGGGTCAGGCCCCAGTACATGTTGAGCGCCATGTTCGCCGCGGCGTGCATGGTCCCGATCGCGGTGTTGAGGATGTGCGGCATCCCCTGACCGCCGTATTCCTCCGCGAGGTCGATCCCGATCCATCCGCCCTCGGCCACCGCGTCATAAGCCGCCTTGAACCCCTCGGGCGTGCGCACCACGCCGTTCTCCAGCCGGCAACCCTCGCGATCCCCGACGGCGTTGAGCGGGGCGAGCACGTCGCTCGCGATCTTGCCCGCCTCCTCGAAGATCGCGCCGGTCGTCTCGCGATCGAGATCACCGTAACCTGGGATGTCGTCCGCCGAGATGGCGAGGACGTCGTGCAGGATGAAATCGAGGTCGCGCAGGGGCGGCGTATAGGCGGCCATGGAAACTCCTACTCGGCGGCGAGCGCGACGCCGCGCCCGGATAGCGTGCGGACGCCCCAGGCGATCTGGCGCTCCAGGTCGTCGATGGCCAGCGTCATCTCGTCGCGCCGGGCGATCATGGCGCGCAGTCTCTCGCGCGCAATGGCCACGGTCCGCGCGAGCTGGGTCGTCTGGCCGTCGTCAAGGTCGTAGAGGCCGAGGAGCTGGCGGATCTCCTCGAGGCTGAAGCCGAAGCGCTTGCCCTGCAGGATCAGCTCGAGCCGCGCCCGGCAGCGGCGGGTGTAGAGCCGCTTCTGCCCCTCGCGGATCGGGAACAACAGCTCCTTCGCCTCATAGAAGCGCAGCGTCCGCGCGGTGACGTCGAACTGCGCCCGCATCTCGCCGATGCCGAGCAACCCTTCCGCCGCACTCTCCATGCCGGAGTCGCCCACGGCCGCCTCCTTCGCCGCCTGTCGCGTACCGGAAGATGACGACGCCTCATGCGTGGCGCAAGGCGAAAAGCTGACGCTTGCGTCAACATGACGCGACGTCATTCGCCTTTCTCGCGCATTCCGGCTTGGTCGCGTGGCTGGCGCACGCGAGCGCCGGCCGGGCGTGGCTTGATCGCGATCAATGCCGTCGCACATCCCCGTTTCTAGGTATAGGGTCGGCCCAGCAGCCTGGAGAGCCGACCGATGACCCATTCCGCAGCTGAGCCGCCGTCGCTCTACGCCGCTCGTGAGCCGATCTTCCCGCGACGAGTCTACGGCAAGTTCCGCACGCTGAAATGGTGGATCATGGGGATCACCCTCGGCATCTACTACATCCTGCCCTGGATCCGCTGGGACCGCGGGCCCAACCTGCCCGACCAGGCGGTGCTCGTCGACCTCGCCAACCGCCGCTTCTACTTCTTCTTCATCGAGATCTGGCCGCAGGAGTTCTACCTCGTCGCCGGCCTGCTGATCATGGCCGGTCTCGGCCTCTTCCTCTTCACGGCGGCGCTCGGCCGCGTCTGGTGCGGATACACCTGCCCGCAGACGGTCTGGACCGACCTTTTCATCCTGGTCGAGCGCTGGATCGAGGGCGACCGCAACGCCCGCGTCCGGCTGTGGAATCAGTCCTGGAACGCCGAGAAGATTCGCAAACGCGCGTTCAAGTGGACGGTGTGGTTGCTGATCGCAGTCGCCACCGGCGGCGCCTGGATCTTCTATTTCGCCGACGCGCCGACCCTGGCCCGGCAATTCGTCACCCTCTCCGCGCCGCCCGTCGCCTACGCCACCGTAGGCATCCTCACCGCCACGACCTTCGTCTTCGGCGGCTTCATGCGCGAACAGGTGTGCATCTACATGTGCCCCTGGCCACGCATCCAGTCGGCGATGGTCGACGAACAGACCCTCACCGTCGCCTATCGCGACTGGCGCGGCGAGCCGCGCGGCAAGCTCCGCAAGGGCCCCGAAGCCGAGTCGGTCGGCGACTGCATCGACTGCTCGGCCTGCGTGAACGTCTGCCCGACCGGCGTCGACATCCGCGAAGGCCAGCAGTTGGGCTGCATCACCTGCGCGCTCTGCATCGACGCCTGCGACGACGTCATGGGCAAGATCGGCAGGCCGCGCGGGCTGATCGACTACGTCACCCTGCACGACCTGGAGGCCGAGGCCGCGGGCGGCCCGCACACGCCGGTCGCAAGGCGCATCTTCCGCCCGCGCATCCTGATCTACTTCGCGCTCTGGTCGGGGATCGGGTTCGCCCTCGTGGCCGCACTCTTCCTGCGCACGGACCTTACCTTCTCGATCGAGAAGGTGCGGAACCCGGTCAACATAACGCTGTCCGACGGGTCTGTGCGCAACGCCTACGAGCTGCGCCTGCGCAACATGACCGGCTACGACCGCGACTTCCGTCTGTCGGTCGAGGGAGAAGGCGACATCGCGCTCGAGCTGCAGGGCGCCGACGGCCTCGTCGTGTCGGTGCCGGCCGACAGCACCTTCCGCCAGCGCGCCTACCTCACCGCGCCGAAGGACAGCCCTGCCGCCGACAGCGATCTCTCCCCGGTCGATATCGTGGTCAGCGATACGGGCAGCGGCCGGCAGGCGCGCGAGGCTACCGTCTTCACGGGGCGCGGGCAATGAACGGGCGCTCCGACGCCGGGCGGCCGATCACCGGCCGCCACGTTCTCGCGATGGCGCTCGCCGCCTTCGGGGTGATCATTGGCGTCAACCTGCTTCTCGCCTATCTCGCCGTCTCGACCTTCTCCGGGGTCGCCGTCGATAACAGCTACGTGTCGAGCCAGACCTTCGACCGCGACCGCAGGGCGCAGGAGGCCCTGGGCTGGACGCTGGCGCTCGGTCACGCGGACGGGGCGCTGGACGTCGAGATCGTCGACGCCGCCGGCCACGTGGTTCGCCCGGCGACGCTGTCCGTCGTCGTCGGGCGCCCGACCACCGTGCGCGAGGATCTCGCGCTCGCCCTCGTGGAGACGCCGCGCGGCTGGACCGCCGTGGCGCCGCTCGCCGACGGCATCTGGACGGTGCGCGTCGACGCCGTCGCCGCCAATGGCGCCGCCTACCACCGCCGCGAGCCGCTCTATCTCGCACCCGAGCGGTAAGTCTTACGCCATGACCTACGTCGACTCTCCCGCCCTCGCCGCCTGCCCGGCCTGCGCCGCCGCCCCCGAGCCGCCGCACGCCGCCGCCCGACCCGCCGCCACGGCGGCGCTGCGCCGCTTCGACCTGGCGCTCCCGGGGATTCACTGCGCCGCCTGCATCGAGGGGGTGGAGACGACACTTGCGGCCGAGCCCGGCGTCGCCGCGGCGCGCGTCCATCTCGGGCTGAAGCGCGTCTCCGTCACCGCCGAGGACCTGCCCGGGGCCGAGGACCGGCTGATCGCCGCCCTGAAACGCCGCGGCTTCCCCGCGCGCACGCTCGATCCCGCCGTGCTCGACGCCACCCGCATCGACGCCGAGGGCCGCGATCTCCTCGCCCGCATCGGCGTGGCGGGCTTCGCCTCGATGAACGTCATGCTCCTGTCGATCGCGGTCTGGTCCGGAGCCACCGATTCGACGCGCGAACTGATGCACTGGCTGTCGGCCGCGATCGCGCTACCGGCCGTGCTGTTCTCGGCCTGGCCGTTCTTTGCCTCCGCCGCCCGCAGCCTCGCGGCGCGGCGCCTCGACATGGACGTGCCGATCTCGACCGCGATCCTGATGGCGGCGGCGGTCTCGCTCTGGGAAACCATCCTCGGTGGGCGGCAAGCCTTCTTCGAAGCCGCGATCATGCTGACCTTCTTCCTCCTGATCGGCCGCTACCTTGCCCACCGCACCCGAGCCGCCGCGCGCTCGGCCGCAGCCGAGATCGCCGCGCTCGAGGTGCGCCTGGCCACCCGGATTCGCCCCGACGGCGGCCGCGAGACCGTACCTGTCGACGCGCTTCGTCCCGGCGACCTCGTCGCCGTCCCGGTGGGGGCCCGCATTCCGGTCGACGGCGCCGTGGTCGCGGGGCGATCCGACGTCGACGCCTCGATGCTGACTGGCGAGACCATGCCGGAAACCGTGAGCCCGGGCGCCGGGGTGCGCGCCGGCATGACCAACCTCGCAGGCCCGATCGAGGTACGCGCCGACGCTCTGGGCGAGGACACCCTCCTGCGCCGCATCGGCCGGCTCGTCGAGGCGGCGGAGCGCAGCCGCACCCGCTACGCCACGCTGTCCTCCCGCGCCGCGCGCATCTACGGGCCGATGGTCTATGCGCTGGCGATCCTCGCTTTCCTCGTCTGGGGCTTCGGGGCGCAAGACTGGCGCGTCGCCGCCAACGTCGCCGCGGCGGTCCTCATCATCACCTGCCCGTGCGGCCTTGGCCTTGCCGTCCCGGCCGTGCTCACCACCGCTTCGGGTCGGCTCTACCGCGAGGGCGTGCTCATCAAGGACGGCGCCGCGCTGGAGCGCCTCGCCGAGATCGACACCGTCGTCTTCGACAAGACCGGAACGCTGACCACCGGCCGTCCGATGCTCGTCAACGCCGAGGCGATCTCGCGGCGCGATCTCGCGCTCGCCGCCGCGCTCGCAGAGAACAGCGCCCATCCGCTTGCGCGCGCCGTCGTCTCCGCCGCAACCGCGGCCTGCCTCGACGTGCCGCGCGCGGCCGAGGTGACCGAGCATGCCGGACTCGGCACGGCAGGCTTCGTCGACGACGTCCCCGTCCGTCTCGGTCGCGCCGAGTGGATCGGCGCCGAGCACGGCGGAGCCCACACCGTCGCCTGGCTGCGCGTCGACGAGGCGGAGCCCGTGGCCTTCCTCTTCGCCGACGAGGCGCGCGGCGACGCCGCGGCGGTCGTTGCGGTCTTCCGCGCCGCGGGCCTGTCGATCACGCTCCTCTCCGGCGACGCGCCCGAGCCGGTCGCAGCCCTCGCTGCGGAGCTCGGCATCGACGACTGGATCGCAGGGGCCACGCCGCAGGAGAAGGTCGCCCGCCTCGAGACCATGCGCGCCTCGGGGCGCAAGGTTCTCATGGTCGGCGATGGCCTCAACGACGCCGCGGCGCTCGCGGCCGCCCACGTCTCAATCTCGCCCGCCTCGGCGGTCGACGCGACCCGCAGCGCCGCGGACATGATCGTCGTTGGCTCGCGCCTCGCGCCCGTCGCCGAGGCCTGGCGCATCGCCGTCACCGCCCGCCGCCGGATCGTCCAGAACATCGTCTTCGCCTTCGCCTACAACGTCATCACCGTCCCGGTCGCCTTCGCCGGGCTGGTGACCCCCCTCTTCGCCGCCCTCGCCATGTCGGGCAGCTCGCTCGCCGTGTGCCTCAACGCCTTCCGCCTCGGCGGTGATCGGCGATGAACGTGCTCGTCGTCCTAATTCCGGCCTCGCTGATTCTCGGCGGCATCGGACTCGCCGGCTTCCTGTGGCTGCTGCGCAAGAACCAGTACGAGGATCCGGAGGGCGAGGCCGCCCGCATCCTCTCGGGCCGCTACGACGACCATCCCGCCCCCGACCCGATCCCGGGCAAGCGCCGCCCCGAGCGCCGCAAGAGTTGACGGCGCGCCAGCGGCAAATGCCGCCGCCTCCGGCCGGACCCATGGCGCCGCGTCGACCTCGCGCGGGTTTCGCCGTCTTGCCCGCGGCGCGCGCCGGCGCCGCGCACATGGCGCCGTCGATCCGCCCCGAGCGTTGCTCAGGTGACGGCGGCCCTGGCCCTGTACTGCGGCGCGTCCCAGCAGCCGCCCGCCAGCACCTGGTGCAGGGTGCGCGCCGCGCGGACCACGTCTGCGTGCGAGAGGTAGAGGGGCGCGAAGCCGAAGCGCATCACGTCGGGCGCGCGGAAGTCGCCGACGACGCCGCGATGGATGAGCGCCTGCGTTACGGCGTAGGCCTCGGCATGGGTCAGCGCGACCTGGCTGCCGCGCGCGGTGGCCTCGCGCGGGCTGAGGAGATCGACCTCGTAGGCGCCCAGCGTATCGCCCGTCAGCGCGATGAAGCGGTCGGTCAGCGCCTGGCTCTTGGCCCGGATCGCCGCCATGGGAAAGTCGTGGAACATCGCGAGTCCTGCCCGCATGGCGCGGAACGATAGGATCGGTTGCGTGCCGCACAGGAACTTGCGGATCCCCGGGTCGGGGGAATAGCCGCGGTCGAAGGCGAAGGGGCGGGCATGACCCCACCAGCCGGAGAGCGGCTGACGGATCTCCGCGTGATGCCGCCGCGCGGCGAAGACGAATGCGGGGGAGCCCGGCCCGCCGTTGAGATACTTGTAGGTGCAGCCGACCGCCATGTCCGCGCGACCGGCGTTCAGCCCGACCTCGACCACGCCCGCGCTGTGGCAGAGGTCCCATATCGCCAGTGCGCCCATCGCATGCGCCTTCGCCGTCACCGCGGCGAGATCGCGCAACCGACCCGTACGGTAGTCAACCTGGTTGACCAGCACGACCGCCACGTCAGCATCGATCAGATCGAGGATGTCGGGCCCGTCGACCCCCTCGAGCCGGAGGCGCGCCCCCGGGCAGGTCGCGACCGCTCCCTCGGCGACGTATAGGTCGGTCGGGAAGCTCCCCGCCTCGGCCACGACGACCGACCGGTCCGGGCGCATCGCGAAGGCGGCGTGCAACATCTTGAAGATATTGATGGAGACGGTGTCGCAGACGACGACCTCGCCCGGCTCCGCTCCGATTGTCGGGGCAAGCAGGTCGCCGTACTCCGTCGGCAGCGCGAACCAGTCGGCGCTGTTCCAGCTGCCGATCAGGTCGCGCGCCCATTCCCGGGTCGCCGCCTGCTCGATCTCCGCGAGCGCCGCCTCCGGCGCGGGACCGAGAGAGTTGCCGTCGAGATAGATGATCCCCGGCGGGAGGCGAAACCGACCCCGCGCCCCTGCAAGCGCGTCGTTCGCGTCCTCCGCCACGGCCGCTGCCAGCGCGGACGCCCAGAATGCATCATCGGACATGCGGCTTCCCCCCGGTTCTTGCGCCGACCGTGGCGCCTTATCGGCATCCCTTCAAGCGGAAGCCTGCGGCGCGCGGGCGTTGCCCCGTGCGAGAATGCGGCTTGACGCCCCCCTCGGGTCTCTCTACATGCGAGCCACGGCGCGCCCCTGCGGTTCGCGCCGGTGCGCGGTTGTAGCTCAGTCGGTTAGAGTGCCGGCCTGTCACGCCGGAGGTCGCGGGTTCGAGCCCCGTCAACCGCGCCACTAACTCCCAGAACAGGCTGTTATTGCTGAAACTTTCTCCGGCAAGGCCGGAGCACCTCCCACTAGCCCGCCCACTTTGGCGCGATTGTGTGCGCTTCCTGGCGGCTGGTTAAGACGCGGGCCGCCCCCCTTCACCGTTGCTCTGTCGCCCGTCCTACGCATGGGCCTTCGAGTCATCACCTTCTTTCGGGCCGGTGCTTGCCCCACGTCTGTGATCTGACGCCATACGCTGCTCTGCGCCTGTCGCCGCTCCGCGATTGCGGCGGACTGAGTTATGCGGCAGGGCGGCCCGCCCCGCCGCAGCGTTGGCCGTACGCAACGGGGTCGGCGGCGAGGCCTTGCGGGGACGAGCGATGTTGTTGTGCGGAGGGGATTGACGACGACGACGGCGGTAGGCATGTCTCGTAGTGGGACCACCGCCGGGACGAGAAGCGGCCGAGACGACCTCCACGCGAGGCGGACTAACGTCACTACCTGGGACGCATCCTGACCCCAGATCGCGACAACGGGTGCCGGTAAATACCTGACCTCCTCGCTCGAGGAGTCCGTCGGAAACTGTCAGCCTAAAATCGGTGCGCCATTCGTCCCGCGTGGAGGGCGTTGGCCGCACTCTTAGGGCAAGACATGCACATGCCTCACGCCGTCCTGCGCCGGCTGGCGGCGGCGGGGTCGTCCTCGAGCTCGCTGCGCAGCCGCGCGACCGCCTGCTCCGCCCGCTGGCGGCACTCCTTCAGGGTCGAGAGCCGGCGGAACGAGGCCGCCCCGGCGCTCGCCCGAACCCGCACCCCATCTTGCGCCACCCGCGCGAGGCTGGCGACCCCGGCCTTCAGCAGGGCGGCGAAACTGTCGATCAGCAGCCGTTCCAGCAGCGCGCCGTGATCGACCCGGAAATCGGACAGGGTCTTGTGGCTCAAACCGACGCCACCACACAGCCACTGGTAGGCGACGTGCTCCCGACACAGCCGGGCCAGCGCCCGCGCACTCCCCACTCCCTCGGTCGTCGCATACAGCCACACCGCCATCAGCACCCGCGGATCGGCGGGCGGATGGCCCGGATGCCCTTCAACCGCCTTGATCGCCCCATACAGCGGCCCGAGATCGAGCCGCTCGGCGAAGGCCCAGACAAGACGGACACGATGACCGGCCGGAACCAGGTCGTCGAGGCTCAAGGCCCGCAGCTCGACCTGACCGCGCACCGCCTTGCGCAATCGCGGCCGCCCGCCGCCCTCGCAAGCCGGCGCAGCCCGCTCCGGAAGCCCATCGAACAGTCCGTCTTGCTCATCGGCAGCCATCGGGCCTCACTCAAAAGGACAATCATCATGCCCATCCTACCCAGCACAGTCACGCCTGACTCCCCCAAACATCACCGTTCGGCCCTTGCCGACGGAAAGATTCACAGGCTCTGAGATCAGCGCCACCCGACTGGGCCTCGACGGCCCCGGTGCGGCGCATGTCTTGCAACTGCCGCGTGTCTCCTGGGAACACGAGCTTGCGGATGTCTCTGAAGTCTCGGCGAGGCTGTTCTTGGTGTAGGCAGCACCCCATTGTAGCGCGTCAACCTCGATGTCCGGCACCGACAACCAAGTTGGCCGGTGATGGCCTGCTGCGGCGGCTGGTTCAGGCGGTGAGGTCCTCCCTGATGTTGTCGGCGAGGCTGTCGCCG
>NZ_JAGOMQ010000098.1 GCF_017993425.1 Amaricoccus sp. | reverse complement strand
ACGGGGGGATGGCGGCGGGGGCCGGACCGGGTCGGCGGCGAGCCGTGCCGGGGAGGCCGGGTCGCGGCGGGCGCGGGACGGAGGGGAGCGGCGGGGCCGGCGGGCCGGCGAGCGGCGCGGCCTCGGGGCGCGCTGCGCGCGTAAAACTTGGGTCATGTGGCTGGAAACGCTTGTGAAATTGAGACGGATTCACCCGGTGGCAAGGAAGGTCAAGCCGTGAGCGGGCTGGTGCTGAGCGTCGACGGGGGCGTGGCGGAGCTGCGGCTCGACAACGAGGAGAAGCTGAACGCGCTGACCGTGCCGATGCTGGAGGCGCTGGATGCGCATTGTGCGGCGCTGGAGCGGAGCCCGGAGGTGCGGGTGGTGATCTTGACCGGGACGGGGCCCAAGGCGTTCTGCGCCGGGGCGGACATCACGGCCTGGGGGCCGATGGCGCCCTTCGACTTCGCGCGGCACTGGGTGCGCGAGGGGCATCGGATCTTCGACCGGCTGGCGCGGCTGGCGAAGCCGACGATCGCGGCGGTGAACGGCCATGCGCTCGGCGGCGGGCTGGAGCTGGCCTCGTGCTGCGACATCCGGGTCATGGCGCCGCGGGCGACGCTGGGGCTGCCGGAGGCGGGGATCGGCATCGTGCCGGGCTGGTCGGGGACGCAGCGCACGGCGCGGCTGCTGCCGGAGCCGGTTGTGCGCGAGATGGCGCTCTTCGGGCGGCGGATCGGCGCGGAGCGGGCGGTGGCGCTCGGCTTCGCGGCGGAGGTGGCCGAGGACGTCGGCATGGCGGCGCGGGCGATCGCGGAGAGGGCGGCCGGCCTGTCGCCGCGGGCGGTCGAGGTGGCGAAGTACATGATCGCCGCCGGCGTCGGCGAGGACCGCGCCGCGCTGATCGAGGCGCTGGGGGCGGGGATGATCTCGGCGAGCGCGGACCGGGCGGAGGGCGTCGGCGCCTTCGTCGAGAAGCGCAAGCCGGAGTTTCCGGGGAGATGACGATGCTCGATCTGACGCTGGTGGCCGGGACCGGGGCGGCGCTCGGGGCGCCCTTCGAGGCGCGGCACCTGATCGACGGGGAATGGCGCGCCAGCGCCGACGGCGCGACCTTCGAGCGGCGCTCGCCGGCGCATGGCGGGGTGGTGGCGCGGGCCGCGAAGGGCGGGGCCGCGGAAGCGTCGGCGGCGATCGCGGCGGCGCGGGCGGCCTTCGACGACGGCCGCTGGTCGGCGCGGTCGGGGAAGGAGCGGGCGGCGCTGCTCCTGCGGGTCGCCGACCTGATCGACCGGGAGCGCGAGCGGATCGCGCGGGTCGAGACGCTGGAGGCGGGCAAGCCGATCGCGCAGGCGCGGGCGGAGATCGAGGGCGCGGCCGACCTGTGGCGCTATGCCGCGGCGCTGGCGCGGACGGTGGCGGGCGAGAGCCACAATGCGCTCGGGCGCGACATGCTGGGCGTGGTGCTGAAGGAGCCGGTCGGCGTCGTCTCGGTGATCTGCCCGTGGAACTTCCCGTTTCTGATCGTGAGCCAGAAGCTGCCCTTCGCGCTGGCGGCGGGCTGCACGGCGGTGGTGAAGCCGTCGGAGATGACGCCCTCGACCACGGTGATTCTCGGCGAGCTGCTGGTCGAGGCCGGGCTGCCGGCGGGGGTGGTCAACATCGTGCTGGGCTACGGGCGGCCGGTGGGGGAGATCCTCGTGACGGATCCGCGGGTCGACATGGTGACGTTCACCGGCTCGACCGCGGTGGGGAAGGGGATCGTCGCCGCGGCGGCGGGGACGCTGAAGAAGGTGTCGCTGGAGCTGGGCGGCAAGAATCCGCAGGTGGTGTTCCCGGACGCCGATCTCGACGCCGCGGTCGATGCGATCGTGTTCGGGGTCTATTTCAACGCGGGCGAGTGCTGCAATTCCGGCTCGCGGATCATCGTCCATACCGACGTGGCCGAGGAGGTCACGGCGCGGGTGGTGGCGCTGTCGCGCAAGGTCGCCTTCGGCGATCCGCTCGACGAGGCGACGCAGGTCGGCGCGATCGTGTCGCCGGAGCATCTGGCGAAGATCGACGGCTACGTGAAGGGCGCCGTGGCGGCAGGGGCGACGGTGCGGCTCGGCGGCGCGCCGCTGGAGGCGCCGGGACTCGCCGGGCAGTTCTACCAGCCGACGGTGCTGGCGGGGGTCACCCCGGACATGGCGGTGGCGCGCGAGGAGGTGTTCGGCCCGGTGCTGTCGGTGCTGACCTTCCGCACCCTCGAGGAGGCGATCGCGCTGGCGAACGCGGCGTCCTACGGGCTGTCGGCGGGGGTGTGGAGCGCGGACGTGCATACCTGCCTCGCCTTCGCGCGGGCGGCCCGGGCCGGGACGGTCTGGACCAACACCTGGATGGATGGCTTCGCGGAGCTGCCCTTCGGGGGCGTGAAGGAGAGCGGGCAGGGGCGGGAGCTCGGGCGCTACGGGCTCGAGGAGTTCCTGGAGGTGAAGACCGTGCAGATGCGGATCGGCCGGACGCGCGCGCCCTGGGTGGCCGTGGCGTGAACGATCCGAAGGACAAATACTGACAACAGCGGAGGGAATGACATGCGGACGATACGGGGCGCGATGCTGGGGGCGGCGGCGCTGGGGCTGTCGGCGGGGATGGCCGTGGCGGCGGACGTCGAGGTGCTGCACTGGTGGACGAGCGGCGGCGAGGCGGCGGCGCT
>NZ_JAGOMQ010000007.1 GCF_017993425.1 Amaricoccus sp. | reverse complement strand
CCGAGGGCGAGAGCGACAGTCGCGACGGGGAGGCGGGGGTGCACGTGAAGGTCAACGCCCGCGGGCGCCAGGTGGCGACCTGGGGCTGGCAGTTCCAGGTGAACGTCGACGAGGACGGCTTCATCCACGCCCAGACGGTGACGCCGGGCAACGACCACGAGATCCGCAGCTGGGAGGGGCTGCTCACCGGCGGCGAGGCGGCGCTCTACGCCGACGCCGCCTGTTCGGCGGCGGAGACGCGCCGGCGGCTCGCGGCGCGGGGCATCGCCGACCAGGTCCAGCGCAAGGGCTATCGCTCCTATGCCGTTTCCACCCTTCGAGGCGGCGTCGGTAAATCGACGATCACGTTCAACCTGGCCTACGAACTAGCGCAGCAACGCTCGCTTCTGCTGGCTGACATGTGCGCACAATGCAATTTGACCGAGAACCTCATGCGCGAGCAGGAGCCAGAGGTGACCGTGCTGGAAACGCTGCAGCCCATTCTGTTGGGGCCAGCGTTCGGCACCGCTCCGAGCGACGCGTCCTATCGTGTTTCCACGTATTGCGATTCCTTCAAGATGGCGAAGCCGAGTTTCCTCATGCCGGGCAACGCCGAACTCTTCGCCTTTCCGTCGATGCTCTACCAGCAGCTCCAGACCGCTCACGCGCAGAAGAACGTCGCTGCCGTTAAGGCGCTGCTGGAGAGCCTAAAGACCGCGATGGATAAGGAAGCGGCGGAGAAGAAAACTGACGGTATCCTGATCGATACGAGCCCATTCTATGCGGGCGGCACCCACCTTGCGTGGTGCGCTGCCGACGCGGTTATCATTCCCGTGCGCGTTGACGAGCACTCGCTGGAGTCTCTCGAGCTGACCCTCGATCTGCTCGACAATCCGACGAAGGATTTTGGCGTTTGGAACGATCGTGCAGGTGGGCGCGCTGGCCCCCGCGTTGCCGCTATCGTAATGACGATGGTCGGCTCGAAGAGCCAACTGCGCGCGACGCCTGACCGTGCTTCGCGAATGTACATCGAGCGCGCGATTTCCATCGCAGAAAGGCACGCCAACCTTTTCGACTACGACGATCCGGCAAAGGCGTTCGTGGTTACTGATGACTTCGTGTCGGCGGGCCGGATCAGCGGCGCCAAGAGCATTCCGATTTCAAAGCTCAAGATCGGCAGCTTCCATAGCGTTGAGGGGAAGCGTCTGCAGGTGAACTCTTCGGCTCAGCGTTATCAGCGCGAAATCGCCTACCTCGTCAGTATCCTCTAGTTCTTTGACCAGCGTTTGGCCGCCGCTGCTTGAGCGATCTCGCGGCGGCGTTCCGCTGTCATACTCTCCGCCCGCGCCTTCCCACCCTTGCGCCCGAGCGCCTGGGCGGCCTCGTCCTTCCCGTCGTCCTCGGGTGTGTCCTCGATCTCGCCCGTGGCGATCCGCGCCACCATGACGGCCGCGCCGATCACGTCGGCAGGGCGCGCTTCTCCCCTTTCGGTCCTTTAGGCATGGGAACGTGCCTCTACCGTCACTGCGACCCGGCGCTTGTGATCGCTGAACTTCTCGCCGTCCAGCCTGCCCGTGCGGAAGCCGTTCACCTTCCACGACTTGCAGAGCTTGCAGCCCGCCCTGGCATTGCGTGCCTTCCCGCGCTTGTGGTGCATGGTCGCCTCCATGTGCTTTGCGGCAAGCATAATAGGGTCCGAGCTGGCTGCGCGACACCCGCGTTGGGCGCGCCCGATTTCAAACTGAGACACTACCCGGTCGCGCCATTGCTTGACCGCGCGGCGGCGAGGACGCAGTGTCTCGGGGACCCCGCGCGCGGCACAAGCCGCGGCGGCGGGACATTGGACAGGGTGGCCCGGGCGCCGGGCTGGAGCTTGGGCAGGCATGAAGGATCGCCACGGGGCAGCCGGTCAGCCGCTCCGCCTTGGTGCGGGCGCTGCGGCGGCGGGGAGCGCCTGAGGCATGGCGCACCGGACGACCCGGCTGAGGGCCGGCAGCACGCTGCGCATCCTGCGGATCGGCAGCCTCGTCATCCCGGCGATCCTCGCGGTGCTCTTCGCGGCGCTCAGCTGGCGGGTCGCGGAGAAGGACGCGCGGGCGCGGGCGGTGGTGAACGCGCGGCTGATCGCGGAGTTCGCCCACCGGCAGGCGCTGGTCCAGCAGAAGCAGATCGGCGCGGCCGACCTGCTGCTCTCGCGCTACTACGCCGGCGCGCCGCTCGACGACCGGGCGGCGGAGTTCCTGACCGCGATGCAGGAGAGCTCGGGGCAGGGGCTCGGCATCGGGCTCTTCGCGCCGGACGGGCAGCCGCTCCTCGTCAGCGCCAACTGGCCGGTGGCGGGCGACGGCGGCACGCACGAATACGAGGAGCTGTCGCGCGACACGACCGCGGCGGGGCTGTTCTTCGACCGCGTCCACCTCCAGCCCGGCGACGTCGATGCGGTGATCGTGGCGCAGCGGCGCGCGGATCCGCCGTCGGGGGTCTGGGTCTCGGCGCTGCAGGTCGACACGCTGCGCAGCTTCCTGCAGGGCATCGCGACCGACGAGGGCGACTCGGCCTCGCTCTACCGCCCGGACGGCAAGGTGATCATCCGCAACCTGGCGATGCCGGAGCCGATCGTGCTCGCGCCGGACAATCCCGCGGTGCGGATCGCGCAGACGGCGGAGCGCGGCTCCTATGAGATCGTGGCGCAGGCGGACGGGGTGTGGCGGTTCTATGCGACCGAGCGGGTGGGCGACCTCGGGCTGTTCGGGGCCTTCGGGGTCGGCGCCCGGACGGTGCGCAACGCCTGGCTCTGGCGGGTGGCGTTCGTCTCGGCGATGCTCGGCGCGGCGGCGGTCGCGGGCTATGCGACGGCGCGCTACGCCGGGCGGGCGATGCGGGCGGAATCGGGGCGGGCCGCCGCCGAGTTCGACCGCAAGCTGCTCGCCGAGGCGGAGAACACCGCGCAGATGCGGCAGATGATGCTCCAGGAGCTCAACCACCGGATCAAGAACAGCCTCCAGATGATCGCCTCCATGCTGCGGCTGCAAAAGACCCGGCCGGGGGGCCCGGACGTCGACGAGGTGACCACCCGGGTTCTGGCTATCGCGCGCATCCACGACCTCCTGCACCGCTCGGCGGATTCCTTCGACATCGAGTTCGCCGGGCTCCTCGAGGCGATCTGCCGCAGCGACGCCGTGGTGCCGCCGGAGCGCAAGGTGCGGATCGCCTGCGACTGCGAGCGCATGTCGATCCAGGCCGCGCTCGCCACGCCGCTGGCGCTCTGCGCGATCGAGCTGGTCACCAACGCGGTCAAGCACGCCTTCGGGCCGGAGGGCGGGCGGATCGACGTCCTGCTGCGCCGCGCGGGGCCGCAGGCGACCATGACCGTCGCCGACGACGGCTCCGGGCTGCCGGAGGAGCCGACGCGGAGCTCGGGGATTCGCGTCGTCGACGCGCTGGTGCGGCAGGTGCGGGGCGAGATCGTCGTGGAGACGGGCAGGCAGGGCACCCGCTACGTGGTGACCTTCCCGGTGGCGCTCGAGGAGGCCGAGGCGGGCGAAGGCGAGGGCGGGGCGGGGGCCTGAGGGCGCGGCCGGGAGACATCCGGCCGGCGGATGCGGATCCCGCGCAATATCCTTGTGAGCCGGCGTGCCCTCTCGTAAGTGTGCAGTCGCACAATGCGGGGAGGCCAGATGCAGCGGATCCTTGAGGAGCTGGCCGGGCGTCGCGCCGAGGCGCGGCTCGGGGGCGGCGAGAAGCGGGTCGCGGCCCAGCACGCCAAGGGGAAGCTCACCGCGCGCGAGCGGATCGAGGCGCTGCTGGACGAGGGCTCCTTCGAGGAGTTCGACATGTTCGTCGCGCATCGCTGCGTCGACTTCGGCATGGCGGAGACGACGTTCCCGGGCGACGGCGTGGTGACCGGCTGGGGGACGATCAACGGCCGGCTGGTCTACGTGTTCTCGCAGGACTTCACCGTGTTCGGAGGCTCGCTCTCGGAGGCCCATGCCGAGAAGATCTGCAAGATCATGGATATGGCGATCCAGAACGGCGCGCCGGTGATCGGGCTCAACGACTCGGGCGGCGCGCGCATCCAGGAGGGGGTGGCGAGCCTCGCGGGGTATGCCGGCGTCTTCCAGCGCAACATCATGGCCTCGGGGGTGATCCCGCAGATCAGCGTCATCATGGGGCCCTGCGCGGGTGGGGCGGTCTACTCGCCGGCGATGACGGACTTCATCTTCATGGTCCGCGATTCCTCGTACATGTTCGTCACCGGCCCGGACGTGGTGAAGACCGTGACCAACGAGATGGTGACGGCGGAGGAGCTCGGGGGCGCGCGGACGCATACGTCGAAGTCGTCGGTCGCCGACGGGGCGTTCGCGGACGACATCACGGCGCTGGTCGAGGTGCGGCGGCTGGTCGACTTCCTGCCGCTGTCGAACCGCGGAAAGCCGCCGGTGCGGCCGTTCTACGACGATCCGGCGCGGAGCGAGGAGAGCCTCGACACGCTGGTGCCGCCGAACCCCAACACCCCCTACGACATGAAGGAGCTGATCGCGAAGGTCGCGGACGAGGGCGACTTCTTCGAGATCCAGGCGGACTTCGCCAAGAACATCCTGACCGGGTTCATCCGGCTCGAGGGCTCGACCGTGGGCGTGGTGGCGAACCAGCCGATGGTGCTCGCCGGCTGCCTCGACATCGATTCGAGCCGCAAGGCGGCGCGGTTCGTGCGGTTCTGCGACGCCTTCGAGATCCCGATCCTGACCTTCGTCGACGTGCCGGGCTTCCTGCCGGGCACCAGCCAGGAATACGGCGGCATCATCAAGCACGGCGCGAAGCTCCTCTTCGCCTATGGCGAGGCGACGGTGCCGAAGGTGACGGTCATCACCCGCAAGGCCTATGGCGGCGCCTATGACGTGATGAGCTCCAAGCACCTGCGCGGCGACTTCAACTACGCCTGGCCGACGGCGCAGATCGCGGTGATGGGGGCGAAGGGCGCGACGGAGATCCTCTACCGCTCCGAGCTCGGCGACCCGGAGAAGATCGCGGCGCGGACGGCGGACTACGAGAGCCGCTTCGCCAATCCGTTCGTGGCGGCCGAGCGCGGCTTCATCGACGACGTGATCATGCCGCATTCCACCCGCAAGCGGGTTGCGCGGGCCTTCGCCTCGCTCCGGGGCAAGAAGCTCGCGAATCCGTGGAAGAAGCACGACAACATCCCGCTGTGAGCCGATCGTCACACAGTGGGACGATCGAGAAAAGGCAACTGGATCAGCATGTTGACGAAAGTCGTCAACCAGATGTCAACCTTGGTGAACCCGTCCGCGGGGGTTGGACTTCGTGCGGGGAACGTCCTAGATCCCGAGGTGAACCACCGGGGGTTGCGTCATGTTCCGACGACGCTGGCTCGCATTGCCGAAGCTGATCCGCTTCATGCTGACGCATATCGCCAACGGCATGGCGATCGGCTGCGCCTTCACGCTCGCGCTGATCTGGCTCGACGTGTTCGGGCTCGGGACGGCGCTCGCCAAGGACCATTC
This sequence comes from Amaricoccus sp., assembly GCF_017993425.1. Lineage (GTDB taxonomy): Bacteria > Pseudomonadota > Alphaproteobacteria > Rhodobacterales > Rhodobacteraceae > Amaricoccus. The sequence continues at coordinate 114,709 of NZ_JAGOMQ010000007.1, read as the reverse complement.
CGGCCTCGCCACGGCGGTGCTGTTCTTCCAGACCGCGCTGACCTTCGGCGCGGTGTCGATGGGCGTCGCGGTGATGAACCTGGCGGAGGACGAGTAGCCCTCCCGCAGGGAGGGGGCGGCTCGTGCTGAAGCATCGCGGCTTTCCCGGACGGCTGCCCGGCACCGACCTGCAATTCGTCATCCGGCGCGCCGACCCCAAGGGCGCGACGCCGCTGAAGGCGCGGGAGCGCTACCGCGACCGCCGGCCGCAGGACCGCGAGGCCGACGCCACCTTCCTCGCCGCGCTGATCGAGCATTTCGGCGACGCGCCCTTCGAGCGCGGCAATCTCGACGCCGGCCGGCTCAACTGGCTGATCGGGCGCGAGGTGGTGCCCGCCGACACGCAATTCGACCCGGCGAGCTACGAGGCGCGGCTGCGCGTCGACCTCGACCGCGCCCGCGCCGCCTTCCCGGAGATCTTCGACGACGCCTGACCGCAAGCCTGCCAGCAAGAAAGGAGACGCCGTGACCACCCGCATCTTGATCCTGCTCGCTGCCCTCCTGGCGCTTCACGCCTGCTCCTCGCCGCCGCCCCCGCCGCCGGTCGACCAGGCCCCCGACGACGGCGACGGCGGCAGCGATGGGGGCGGCGGATACTGAGCCGCAGCTGCAAGACACCGGGACCGCGGCGTCGGCGAGCGACGGCGGCGCGGCCCCAGAGAAGGGACGAGGAATGTTCGACAAGATCCTGATCGCGAACCGTGGCGAGATCGCCTGCCGGGTCATCAAGACCGCCCGGCGGATGGGCATCAAGACGGTCGCGGTCTATTCCGACGCCGACGCCGGCGCGCTGCACGTCAAGATGGCCGACGAGGCGGTGCATATCGGCCCGCCGCCGGCGAGCCAGTCCTACATCGTCATCGACCGGATCCTCGAGGCGGTGAAGGCGACCGGCGCGCAGGCGGTGCATCCGGGCTACGGCTTCCTCAGCGAGCGGGCGGAGTTCGCGCAGGCGCTCGAGGCGATCGGGGTGGCGTTCATCGGCCCGCCGGTCGGCGCGATCGAGGCCATGGGCGACAAGATCACCTCGAAGAAGCTCGCCGCCGAGGCGGGGGTGTCGACGGTCCCGGGCTACATGGGGCTGATCGACGACGCCGAGCACGCGGTGAAGATCGCGGGCGAGATCGGCTATCCGGTGATGATCAAGGCCTCGGCCGGCGGCGGCGGCAAGGGGATGCGCATCGCCTGGACCGACGAGGAGGCGCGCGAGGGCTTCGAGCGGTCGAAGTCGGAGGCGGCGTCGAGCTTCGGCGACGACCGGATCTTCATCGAGAAGTTCGTGACGCAGCCGCGGCACATCGAGATCCAGGTGCTCGGCGACAAGCACGGGAATTGCCTCTACCTGAACGAGCGCGAGTGCTCGATCCAGCGGCGGAACCAGAAGGTGGTGGAGGAGGCGCCCTCGCCCTTCCTCGACCCGGCGACGCGCAAGGCCATGGGCGAGCAGGCGGCGGCGCTGGCCAAGGCGGTCGACTACTGCTCGGCGGGGACGGTGGAGTTCATCGTCGACGGCAGCCGCAACTTCTATTTCCTTGAGATGAATACCCGTCTCCAGGTCGAGCATCCGGTGACGGAGCTGATCACCGGGCTCGATCTCGTCGAGCAGATGATCCGGGTGGCGGCGGGCGAGAAGCTCGGCCTGACCCAAGGGGACGTCGGCATCCACGGCTGGGCGATCGAGAGCCGGCTCTACGCCGAGGACCCCTATCGCGGCTTCCTGCCCTCGATCGGGCGGCTGACGCGGTACCGGCCGCCGGCGGAGCGGAGGTCGGCCTCGGTCGCGGTGAGGAACGACACCGGCGTCTTCGAGGGCGGCGAGATCTCGATGTACTACGACCCGATGATCGCCAAGCTCTGCACCTGGGCGCCGGACCGCGAGGGCGCGATCGCGGCGATGCGGACGGCGCTCGACAGCTTCGAGGTCGAGGGGATCGGCCACAACCTGCCGTTCCTGTCGGCGGTGATGGACCACCCGCGCTTCGTCTCCGGGCAGATGACCACCGCCTTCATCGCCGAGGAATATCCGGACGGGTTCCAGGGCGTGACGCTGCCGGAGCCGACGCTGCGGCGGATCGCGGCGGCTGCGGCGGCGATGCACCGGGTGGCGGAGATCCGGCGCACCCGCATCTCGGACCGCATGGACAACCACGAGCGCAAGGTCGGCGCCGACTGGGTGGTGGCGCTGCAGGGCGAGGCCTTTCCGGTGACGATCGAGGCGGACCGGACGGGCGCGACGGTCGCCTTCGCCGACGGGACGCGGAAGCGAGTGGTCTCGGACTGGACGCCGGGCCAGCCGCTGGCGCGGCTCGACGTGGACGGCGAGCTTCTGGCGATCAAGGTGGCGCGGATCGCGGGCGGCTACCGGATGCGCGTGCGCGGCGCCGACCTCAAGGTGATGGTGCGGACGCCGCGGATGGCGGAGCTGGCCGCGCGAATGCCGGAGAAGGCGCCGCCGGACACGTCGAAGTTCCTGCTCTGCCCGATGCCGGGGCTCGTGGTGCGCATCGACGTCGCCGAGGGCGACGAGGTCTTCGACGGGCAGGCGCTGGCCATGGTCGAGGCGATGAAGATGGAGAACGTGCTGCGCGCCGAGCGCAAGGCGAAGGTCGCCAAGGTTCGGGCGAAGCCGGGCGACAGCCTCGCGGTCGACGAAGTGATCCTGGAGTTCGAGTGATGCCCGGGGCCGCGCCGCCTTCTTCAGCGCCGCCGCCGTCAGCGTCGGCGGTGCGGGATCTCGGCGCCGGTCCGCGGGTCGATGCGGATCTCGCGCACCCGGTTGGCCGCGTCGATCGTCTCGGCCTCCCAGTAGCCGTCGTCGTCCCAGTCGACCTCCAGGACGCGCGCGACGTCCGGCAGCGCCTCGACCCTGGCGACGATCTGCGACAGGGGCAGGGCGTCGGCGGGCGGCAGGACCTGGGCGAGGGCCGGCGTCGCGAGGAGCGCGGCGGCGAGCAGGGGCAGGGGGCGCGTCATGGGGTCTCCTCTCGGGGTGCGGGTCAGCGGCGGCGCGAGCCGGTCTCCTGCCGGCGCGAGGGCAGCCGGTCGATCATGCCGGAGAGCTCGCGCACGGTGGTGGGCGCGGGGCGACGTTGCACGATGGAGCCGTCGGTGTCGAGGAGCACCAGCCCGAAGCCGCGGGGCCGGAGCTGGCGGCGCAGCGGGCCGTTGGCCGCCGGGTCGACGTCGGTCAGGACGACGACGAGGCGCTCGTCGAGCGCGGGCATGTTCTCGTCGAGGAGCGCCATCTGCTGGGCGAAGCGCGGGTCGTGCGGCGTGTCGGCGAAGATCACCAGCGGCCGGGCGACCCAGAGGAGCTCGGCGAGCGTCGGCGTCTCGGCCGGCGTCTCGGCGGCCACGGGCACGGGCGCCGCGTCCGCCGCGGGGTCGGCGGCGAGGGCGGGCACGGCGAGGGTCGCCACGAGCGCGGCGGCAAGGCGGATCGGCATGGCGTCTCTCTCCCACGAGAGAGATAATCGCATCCGGACGGGATGCGAGAGGAAATCGGAGGCGGGGCGATGAGCGGGGCGGATCTCGGCAAGTGGCGCGAGCTGGCGCAGAAGGAGCTGAAGCGCGCGCCGGAGAGCCTCGACTGGGCGACGCCCGAGGGGATCGTGGTCAAGCCGCTCTACACCGCGGCGGATCTGGAGGGCGTGGCGCATCTCGGCGGCCTGCCGGGGATCGCGCCCTTCGTGCGCGGGCCGCGGGCGACGATGTATGCAGGCCGGCCGTGGACGATCCGGCAATATGCCGGGTTCTCGACGGCGGAGGCGTCGAACGCCTTCTATCGCAAGGCGCTGGCGGCGGGGCAGCAGGGCGTGTCGGTGGCGTTCGATCTCGCCACGCATCGCGGCTATGACAGCGACCACCCGCGGGTGGTGGGCGACGTCGGCAAGGCGGGCGTCGCCATCGACAGCGTCGAGGACATGAAGATCCTCTTCGACGGCATCCCGCTGGAGAAGGTCTCGGTGTCGATGACGATGAACGGGGCGGTGATCCCGATCCTCGCGAACTTCATCGTCGCCGGCGAGGAGCAGGGCGTGCCGCGGGCGCAACTCTCGGGGACGATCCAGAACGACATCCTCAAGGAGTTCATGGTGCGGAACACCTACGTGTATCCGCCCGAGCCCTCGATGCGGATCGTCTCGGACATCATCGGCTACACCGCCCGCGAGATGCCGAAATTCAACTCGATCTCGATCTCCGGCTATCACATGCAGGAGGCGGGGGCGAACCTGGTGCAGGAGCTCGGGTTCACCATCGCCGATGGCAAGGAATACGTGAAGGCGGCGATCGCGGCGGGGATGGACGTCGACGAGTTCGCCGGGCGGCTGAGCTTCTTCTTCGCGATCGGGATGAACTTCTTCATGGAGGCGGCGAAGCTCCGCGCCGCGCGGCTCTTGTGGCACCGGGTGATGACCGGGTTCGGGGCGCAGAAGCAGTCGAGCCTGATGCTCAGGACGCATTGCCAGACCTCCGGCGTTAGCCTGCAGGAGCAGGACCCCTACAACAACGTGGTGCGCACCGCCTACGAGGCGATGGCGGCGGCTTTGGGCGGCACGCAGAGCCTGCACACGAACGCGCTCGATGAAGCCATTGCGCTGCCGACGGAATTCTCGGCGCGGATCGCGCGGAACACCCAGCTCATCCTCCAGGAGGAGACCGGGATCACCCAAGTCGCCGACCCGCTGGCGGGGAGCTACTACGTCGAGGCGCTGACGGCGGAGCTGGCGGCGAAGGCCTGGGCGCTGGTCGAGGAGGTGGACACGCTCGGGGGAATGACCAAGGCGGTGGCGAGCGGCATGCCGAAGCTGCGGATCGAGGAGAGCGCGGCGCGGCGGCAGGCGGCGGTCGACCGCGGCGAGGAGGTGATCGTCGGGGTCAACAAGTACCGCCTGAAAGAGCAGGAGCCGATCGACATCCTCGACGTCGACAACGTCGCGGTGCGCGAGGCGCAGGTGGCGCGGCTGGAGCGGATCCGGGCGACGCGCGACGCGGCGGCCTGGGAGAAGGCCATCGCCGATCTGGAGCGCACGGCGCGCGAGGGCGGCAACCTGCTCGCCGCGGCGGTCGAGGCGGCGCGGGCGCGGGCGAGCGTGGGGGAGATCTCGGACGCGATGGAGAAGGTGTTCGGACGCCACCGCGCCGAGGTCAAGACGCTGGCGGGCGTCTACGGCGCGGCCTATGAGGGCGACGAGGGCTTCGCGGCGATCCAGAAGGACGTCGAGGCCTTCGCCGAGGAGGAGGGGCGTCGGCCGAGGATGCTGGTGGTGAAGATGGGCCAGGACGGGCACGACCGCGGCGCGAAGGTGATCGCGACCGCCTTCGCCGACATCGGCTTCGACGTCGACGTGGGCCCGCTGTTCCAGACCCCCGAGGAGGCGGCGCAGGACGCGATCGACAACGACGTCCACGTCGTCGGCATCTCGTCGCAGGCGGCCGGCCACAAGACGCTGGCGCCGAAGCTGATCGAGGCGCTGAAGGCGCAGGGCGCGGACGACATCATCGTCATCTGCGGCGGCGTGATCCCGCAGCAGGACTACGACTACCTCCACGGCGCGGGGGTGAAGGCGATCTTCGGGCCGGGGACGAACATCCCCGACGCGGCGCGCAACATCCTCGGGCTGATCCGCAGCGCCCGCGCGCAGGCGGCGGAGTAGGGGGCATGTCCGGGCTGCCGGTCTTTCTCATCAATCTGGACCGTCGCCCGGACCGCCGCGCCTACATGGAGGGCCAGCTCGCCGCCATGGGGCTTTCGCCGACGCGCATCCCGGCGAAGGACGCCGAGACGGTGAGCGACGCGGAGATCGCCGCGGAGGTGGCGCTGAGCGACCATCTGATCCGCATGGGCCGCGGCAGCCAGTGCAACGCGCTCAACCATTTCGAGATCATGCGGCGGCTGGTCGCCTCGGACGCCCCCGCCGCCATCACGCTCGAGGACGACATCGAGCTGTCGCCGGACCTCGCCGGCTTCGCGGCGAGCGGCGACTGGCTGCCGGAGGGGATCGGCATCGTCCGGCTGGAGAAGTGGTCGCGGCGGGCGACGAAGAAGCTGCTCGGGCCGGAGATCGGGCGGAGCCCGGCGCCGGGGCGGACGCTGCGGCGGCTCTACTCGCGGATCGGCGGCTCGGGGGCCTACGTCATCACCCGGGCGGCGGCGGCGCGCATCCTGGAGGCCAAGGGCATCCTGCGCCATCCGATCGACCACCTGCTCTTCAACCTCAACATCTCGCCGCTGGCGCGCGAGGTCGGCGTGGCGATGGTGGTGCCGGCGCTGGCGCGGCAGGCCTGGGGGCAGTTCTCCTCCGACATCGCGGCGACCCGCAAGGCCGAGCCACGGCCGCTCGCGGCGCAGCTGCGGCGCGGCTGGTACGAGGTCAACCTCGCGCCCTCGCAGCTCGGGGCGATGCTGTTCCGCGGCGCCCGGCCGGTGCGGATCGACTATGCGGAGCGGACGGCGTGAAGGTCGCGGTCGGCACGGTCAAGTGGGGCACGCGCTTCGGCCCCGACTACGTCAACGTCATCTATCGCGCGGTGCGCGAGAAGCTGGGGATCCCGCACCGCTTCGTCTGCCTGACCAACCAGCCCGAGGGCATCGACCCGGGCGTGGAGGTCATGCCGGTGCCGGAGTTCGGCGTGCCGGAGGTCGAATGGACCAAGCGCGGCTGCTGGCCCAAGGTGGCGCTCTTCAAGGAGGGCGTCTTCGCCGACGACGAGGTGGTGCTCTATCTCGACCTCGACGTGCTGGTGGTGGGCGATCTCGACGCCTTCCCGAAGCTCCTCGAGAACGACAGCGCCTTCTACACGCTGCGCGAATGGAACCCGGCGCTGCTGCGGCTGCTGCCCGTGTCGATGCGGCCCGACCGGGGCAGCCAGGGCTCGGTCTATGTCTGGCGCGCCGGCGAGCAGCGGCATGTCTTCGCCGATTTCACCAGCCGGGTGGAGGAGGTGCGGGCGAGCTACTGGTCGGACCGCTTCTACCTGCCGAAGGTCGCCAGGAACCCGCGCTATCTGCCCTATGACTGGTGCCTGAGCTTCAAGAACCATTGCCTCGCGCCCTGGCCGCTCAACATCGTGCAGCCGGACGCCAGATTGCCGCAAGGCGCGCGCATCATCGTGTTCCACGGCAAGCCGCGGCCCATGGACGTCATGGGGCCGGAGGGCGTGCGCTGGGGCTCGAAACGAAGGTCTGGCGATCGGCCCGTGACATGGGTCAAGGACTACTGGATCCGCTACGGGGGAAAGCTGCCGTAGCCCGAGCCCGCCTCAGAACGGGAAAAAGAAGGGGGAATACATTGTGACCGAGACGAGCGGCAGGGAGAACGCGCGACAGGCGGCGTTGGAATATCACGAGTTCCCGCGCCCGGGTAAGCTCGAGATCCGCGCCACCAAGCCGATGGCGAACCAGCAGGACCTCAGCCGGGCCTACAGCCCCGGCGTCGCCGAGGCCTGCCTGGAGATCAAGGCCGACCCGTCGATGGCCGCGCGCTACACGACGCGCGGCAACCTCGTCGCCGTGGTCTCGAACGGCACCGCGGTGCTCGGCCTCGGCAATATCGGGGCGCTGGCCTCGAAGCCGGTGATGGAGGGCAAGGCGGTCCTCTTCAAGAAGTTCGCCAACATCGACTGCTTCGACATCGAGGTGGACGAGAAGGACCCGGAGAAGCTCGCCGAGATCGTCGCGAGCCTGGAGCCGACCTTCGGCGCCATCAACCTCGAGGACATCAAGGCGCCCGACTGCTTCGTGGTCGAGCGGCTCTGCCGCGAGAAGATGAAGATCCCCGTCTTCCACGACGACCAGCACGGCACGGCGATCGTGGTCGGCGCGGCGGCGATCAACGCGCTGCGCGTGGCGAAGAAGGACATCGGCGAGGTCAAGATCGTCTCCACCGGCGGCGGCGCGGCGGGCATCGCCTGCCTCAACATGCTGCTGAAGCTCGGGGCGAAGCGCGAGAACGTCTGGCTCTGCGACATCCACGGGCTGGTGTGGCAGGGCAGGGCGGAGGACATGAACCCCGAGAAGGCCGCCTTCGCCCAGGCGACCGACCTGCGGACGCTGGCCGACGTCATCCCGGGGGCGGACCTCTTCCTCGGCCTCTCCGGCCCCGGCGTGCTGAAGCCGGAGATGGTCCGGCAGATGGCGGAGGATCCGATCATCCTCGCGCTCGCCAACCCGAACCCGGAGATCGACCCCGAGGCGGCGCGCGCCGCCAACCCGCGGGCGATCATCGCGACGGGGCGGTCGGACTATCCGAACCAGGTCAACAACGTCCTCTGCTTCCCGTTCATCTTCCGCGGCGCGCTCGACGTCGGCGCGACCGAGATCAACGACGAGATGGAGATCGCCTGCGTCGAGGGCATCGCGGCGCTCGCCCGCGGCTCGTCGAGCGCCGAGGCGGCGGCGGCCTACCAGGGCGAGCGGCTGTCCTTCGGGCGCGACTACCTGATCCCGAAGCCCTTCGACCCGCGGCTCCTCGCCATCGTGGCCGGCGCCGTCGCCGACGCGGCGATGAAGAGCGGCGTGGCGACGCGGCCCGTCGAGGACCTCGACGCCTACAAGGAGCAGCTCAGCCGCTCGGTCTACCGCTCGGCCTTCATCATGCGCCGGGTGTTCGAGGCGGCGAAGTCCTCGGTGCGGCGCATCGTCTTCGCCGAGGGCGAGGACGAGCGGGTGCTGCGCACCGTGCTCGCCATGGGCGAGCAGCAGCTCGACGACCGGGCGATCCTGATCGGGCGGCCCGAGGTGATCGAGCATCGCTGCGAGCGGCTGGCGATCCCGATCAAGGTCGGGCGCGACTTCGACCTGGTGAACCCCGAGGACGACCCGCGCTATCGCGAGTACTGGGGCACCTATCTCTCGATCATGGAGCGGCGCGGCGTCACGCCCGACCTCGCGCGCGCGATCATGCGCACCAACACCACGGCGATCGGCTCGGTGATGGTGCATCGCGAGGAGGCCGAGAGCCTGATCTGCGGCACCTTCGGGCAGTATCTCTGGCACCTGAACTACGTCCGCCAGGTGATAGGCTCGCCGAAGCTGAAGCCGATCGGGGCGCTGTCGCTGATGATCCACGAGAAGGGCGTGCTCTTCGTCGCGGACACCCAGGTGAACGCCGAGCCGACGCCGGAGCAGATCGCCGAGATCACCATCGCCGCGGCCCGCCACGTGCGCCGCTTCGGGCTGGAGCCGAAGATCGCGCTCTGCTCGCACTCGCAGTTCGGCAACCTTGACACCGACTCGGGCCGGCGGATGCGCGCCGCGCTGCACATCCTCGACGCGCAGGAGGTGGGCTTCGTCTACGAGGGCGAGATGCACTCCGACGCGGCGCTCGACCCGCAGTTGCGCGCCCGCATCTTCCCGAACTCGCGGCTCGAGGGCGCGGCCAACGCGCTGATCTTCGCCAACACCGACGCGGCGAGCGGCGTGCGCAACATCATCAAGATGGTCGCCGGCGGGCTCGAGGTCGGGCCGATCCTGATGGGGATGGGCAACAAGGCGCATATCGTGACGCCCTCGATCACCGCGCGGGGGCTGCTCAACATCTCGGCGCTCGCGGGGGCGCCGGTGCAGAGCTACGGCTGAAGGGGGGACGTGCATGGGGTATCGTGAGGTCTACGAGGGGTGGAAGGCCGATCCGGAGCGGTTCTGGCTGGACGCCGCCGGGGCGATCGACTGGGTGCGGCCGCCGAGCCGCGCCATCGACGACACGCGGGCGCCCCTCTACGGCTGGTATGACGACGCCCTGTGCAACGTCTGCTGGAACGCGGTCGACCGCCATGTGGAGGCCGGAAACGGCGCCCGCACGGCGATCATCCACGACAGCCCCGTCACCGGGACGAAGAGCACGACCAGCTACGCCGAGCTGCGCGACCAGGTCGCGCGGCTCGGCGGCGCGCTTCAGGCGCGCGGCGTCGGCAAGGGCGACCGGGTGATCATCTACATGCCGATGATCCCCGAGGCGCTGGTCGCCATGCTCGCCTGCGCCCGGATCGGGGCGATCCATTCGGTGGTGTTCGGCGGCTTCGCGGCGCCGGAGCTCGCCGTGCGCATCGACGACGCGCAGCCGAAGGCGATCCTCGCCGCCTCCTGCGGGCTCGAGCCCGGGCGGACCGTCGCCTACAAGCCGCTGGTCGACGCGGCGATCGAGATGGCGGACCACAAGCCCGGGACCGTCATCGTCTTCCAGCGCCCGCAGCTCGCCGCGGATCTGACCCCCGGCCGCGACCTCGACTGGCACGCCGCGCAGGCGGGGGTGGCGCCGGCCGAATGCGTGCCGGTCGGCGGCATGGACCCGCTCTACGTGCTCTACACCTCCGGCACGACCGGCCAGCCCAAGGGCGTGGTGCGGCCCTCCGCCGGCTACATGGTCGCGCTCGCCTGGACGATGCGCGCCGTCTACGACGTGAAGCCCGGCGACGTGTTCTGGGCGGCGTCGGACGTGGGCTGGGTCGTCGGCCACAGCTACATCTGCTACGCGCCGCTGCTGATCGGCGCGACCACCATCGTCTTCGAGGGCAAGCCCGTCGGCACGCCGGACGCCGGCACGTTCTGGCGGGTGATCTCCGAGCACGAGGTGCAGTCGTTCTTCACCGCCCCGACCGCCTTCCGCGCCGTGAAGCGCGAGGACCCCTCCGGCGAGTTCGTGCGGAAGTACGACCTGAGCGGGCTCCGCCTCGTGTTCCTCGCCGGCGAGCGCGCCGACCCCGACACGATCCTCTGGGCGCAGGACCAGCTCAAGGTGCCGGTGATCGACCACTGGTGGCAGACCGAGACCGGTTGGCCGATCGTGGCGAACCCCGCCGGGATCGAGCTCCTGCCGGTCAAGCTCGGCTCGCCGACCCTGCCGCTCCCGGGCTACGACGTGCAGATCCTCGCCGAGGACGGGACGCCGCTGCCGGCGGGCCAGCTCGGCGCGGTGACGATCCGGCTGCCGCTGCCGCCCGGCACGCTGCCGACGCTCTGGAACGCCGAGAAGCGCTTCATCAAGAGCTACCTGACGACCTTCCCCGGCTACTACGAGACCGGCGACGCCGGCATGATCGACGAGGACGGCTACCTCTACATCATGGCCCGCACCGACGACGTCATCAACGTCGCCGGCCATCGCCTGTCCACCGGCGCGATGGAGGAGGTGCTGGCGAGCCACCCGGACGTCGCCGAATGCGCGGTGATCGGCGTCGCCGACGCGCTGAAGGGCCAGGCGCCGCTCGGCTTCCTCTGCCTCAACCGCGGCTGCGAGCGCAGCCCGGACGACGTGATCAAGGAATGCGTCCGCCTCGTGCGCGACAAGATCGGCCCGGTCGCCGCGTTCAAGACCGCCGTGGTCGTCGAGCGCCTGCCCAAGACCCGCTCGGGCAAGATCCTGCGCGGCGTCATGGTCAAGATCGCCGACGGGGAGGACTACAAGACCCCGGCGACGATCGACGATCCGGCCATCCTCGGCGAGATCGGCGAGAGCCTGTCGCGGCTCGGCCTGCCCGCCAAGGCCTGACCCGGACACGACACGGCGGCGCCCGAACCTGGTTCGGCCGCCGCGGAATGCGAGAATCCGCTTGCGTTTTGTGCGAGCCTGATAATCTCTGGTTGAATATCGCAAGTGCAGCACGCCTCAAGCGTGGTCTGGCGGGCGGCGGGACGGAGGCCGGGGGCGCTCTCGCATGGTCGTGTCGGGCAGATCGATTGCCGGCCTCCTTCTCTACGGCCTGCTGGCCGGGACCTCCTTCGCCGCCGCGACGGAGGACCCCGCGCTCACCCTGCGCCGCCGCGCCGAGGTCTATGCGCTCACCATCGACGAGCTCGACGCGCTGCCGCAGGCGACCATCGTCACCGAGAATGAATTCTCGGACGGACCAGTGGCTTATCGCGGCCCTCTCATCCGGGACGTGATCGCGCTGCTGGCGCTTTTCGAGTTCGACACGCTGCGCTTCACCGCGGCGAACGACTACTACATCGACATCCCGACGGAGGATTTCGAGCGCTACGACGTCATCGTCGCGACCGAGGCGAACGGCGTGCGGCTGTCGCGCCGGGACAAGGGGCCGCTCTGGCTCATGTATCCGATCTCCGGCAACGCCGAGCTGGACGCGCCCGAATATACCGAGCGGCTGATCTGGCAGCTCGTCGAGATCGAGGCGCCCTGAGCCGATGCGGGCGCCGCAGCGATACCTCGGACTCGTGGTCCTCCTCGCGATGGCGGGCTTCGCCGCGCTCGGCTACCAGTCGATCCGCCGCGACGTCGAGAGCCTGCGCGCCATCAGCCGCGAGAACATCCTCTGGACCGCGACGCAGATGGAGGTGGAGCTGCTCCGGTTCCAGCTGAGCGTCGCCGACCTCGCGGCCGCGCCGACGCCGGAGGCGCTGGACGCGATGCGGGAGCGCTTCAACATCCTGTGGAGCCGCGTCTTCATGATGGGCGCCGGCCGGATCGGCGAGCTGATCGAGCGCTACGACGAGGGCTTCGACTCGATCCCGCGCTTCCAGCAATACCTCAAGGAGCTCGACCCGGTGCTGGCGGCGCTGCGTCCCGACGACGCCGCGCAGGTCGCGGTGATCCGCCAGGAGCTGGTCACCTTCCAGCACGACCTCCGGCTCTATACGCTGCGCGTGGTGCGCGGCGACACCGAGGCCGCGGCGGCGGTGCGCGACCGCCTTCAGCTCAGCTCGCAGATGACCGCGGCGATCAGCCTCGCCGCCATCCTGCTGAGCGCGCTGGCGCTGGCGCTGATCCTGCGCGAGAACCGCCGCCAGCGCGAGATGGCCGAGCTCGACCGCCGCCTCGCCCAGGAGGCCGAGACGGCGAGCCGCGCCAAGTCGCGCTTCCTCACCACGATGAGCCACGAGCTGCGCAACCCGCTGAACGGCGTCCTCGGCCCGCTGGCGCTGCTGCGCCAGAGCGACCTGCCGGCGCGGCAGCGGCGGCTGGTGGAGCAGGCGCAGCAGTCGGGGGCGGCGACGCTGCAGATGCTCTCCGGCCTCCTCGACCATGCCGAGCTGCAGGACGGGCGGCTGCGGATGCGCCGCCAGCCCTTCCGGCTCGGCGCGCTGGCGGAGGGAGTGGGGGCGGCGCTGGCCGATGCGGGGGAGACCGGGATCCGGGTCGAGGCGACGAGCGAGGCGGGCGACGTCCTCCTCGGCGACCTCGTCCGGCTGCGCGACATCTTCGTCAACCTCGGGGCCTACGTCCGCGCCAGCGCCCGGCCCGGGACGGTCGAGATCGCGTTCGCGCGGCAGGCCGGGACGCTGGTCGGCGAGCTGCGCTTCGTCGCCGCGGATCCCTCGGCCGACTGGAAGCTCGAGCTCGTCACCGGCCTCAACGAGCCGACGCCCGACCAGCTCACCTCCGAGGCGCTGCGCCCGCTGATCGCCCGCGGCCTGATCGCCGCCGCCGCCGGGGTGCTGGAGCTCTGCGACGGCGCCGGCCAGCGCCGCTCGATGCGCGTCGTCATCCCCGCGCCGTCCGTGCGCCAGGAGCCGCTGCGCATCTGGCTGGAGACCCGCTCCGGAGCGCTCGCCGCGATCTACCGCGCGTCGCTCCGCTCCGACCGGGTGAGCTTCGTCGACCGCGACGACGCGGGCCCGGTCGACGTCGTGCTGGTCGACGCCTCCAGCCTCGCCGAGGAGACGCTGATGGCCCGCCTGCGCGCCCGCCACCCCGGCGCGCTCTTCGTCTCCCTCGGCGCGCCGGACCGGCCCGAATCGTTCGACGACATCGTCGAGACCCCCGCCGACATGGGCCGCCTCCGCCACCGCATCCTCGGCGACGCCGCCGGCTGACGCCGGGCGAGGGCGCGCCCCGCCGTCGCGCCCGCCGCCGGCGGGCTCGCCGGCCGCCCGGCGACGCCGGCGGCCATCCCCTGCGCCGCTCCGGCCCGAGCCGGCCTTCGGCGGCGGGGCCCTGCGACGCCGCCGGCCAACCCATGCGCCTCCCCCGGCCGCGGCCGACCGTCGCGTGGCCCGGCCTCGGCGGCGCCCGGCGGCTGCCCCGCGCACGGCCTGCCCCGCGCACGGCCTGCCCCGCGCACGGCCTGCCACCGCGCACGGCCTGCCACCGCGCACGGCCTGCCCCGCGCACGGCCTGCCACCGCGCACGGCCTGCCACCGCGCACGGCCTGCCACCGCGCGCGACCGGGCCTGCGTCTCCGCGCGATGCGATTTGCATTCCGCCCGCCGCCCGCCCTATGAGCGGGCCGGGCGCCGTCGGGGCGCCCCGCCGAGAGGACCGCCGCTTGCCGATGGAACCCGCCCCCGAGCCGGCCTGGCGCCTGTCCGTCGCCCCGATGATGGACTGGACCGACCGCCACTGCCGGTTCTTCCACCGCCGCCTCACCCGGCGGACGCTCCTCTACACCGAGATGGTCACCACCGGCGCCGTCCTCCACGGGCCCCGCGAGCGCCTGCTCGCCTTCCACCCCGAGGAGCGCCCCCTTGCGCTCCAGCTCGGCGGGTCCGAGCCCGCGGCGCTCGCCCGCGCCGCCGCCATCGCCCGCGATCTCGGCTTCGACGAGATCGACCTCAACGTCGGCTGCCCCTCCGACCGCGTGCAGTCCGGCTGCTTCGGCGCCGCGCTGATGCGCACCCCGGGCCTCGTCGCCGACTGCGTCGCCGCGATGATCGCCGCCGCCGGCCCGGTCGAGGTCACCGTCAAATGCCGCATCGGCGTCGACGACCAGGACCCGGAGGCCACGCTCCCCGCCTTCGTCGCCCTGATGGCCGCCGCCGGCGTCCGCCGGGTCGCCGTCCACGCCCGCAAGGCCTGGCTGCAGGGCCTGAGCCCGAAGGAGAACCGCGAGATCCCGCCGCTCGACTACGCCCTCGTCCGCCGCGTCAAGGCCGCCTTTCCCGGCCTCGACATCATCCTCAACGGCGGCGTCCCCGGCCTCGACGCGGCCGAGGCGCATCTCGCCGCCGGGCTCGACGGCGTGATGATCGGCCGCGCCGCCTATCACGAGCCGGCCCTCCTCGGCGCCGCGGACCGCCGCCTCTACGGCGCCGCCACCCCGGACGTGCCCCCCGAGGCGGCCGTGCAAGCGATGCTGCCCTACATCGAGGCCGAGCGCGCCGCCGGGACGCCGCTCGCCCGCATCACCCGCCACATGCTCGGCGCCTTCGCCGGCCGGCCGGGAGCGCGGACGTGGCGGCGCATCCTCTCCGAGGGCGCCCACCGCCCCGACGCCGGCCCGGAGCTGGTCGAGCGCGCCCTCGCCGCGATCGGCCCCGCCGGGCCCGCCCTGCACGCCGCGGGCTGACGGAAGCGCCCCCCGGCGCGCCCTCGTCGGGCGACCGCCGAAAGGGGAAACCATGCGCCGCGCCGCCTCCAGGCCGTTCGCCTCCTCGCTGCCCTCGCCGGCCGGGCCGCGGCGCAGGGGCCGGTCGACCTGGAGACGCTGGCCGGCGCGGAGCGGACGTAAACGCCTACGCAAGGCGCAGATGATCGCATACGTGAAACCAATAAGCCCAAAATTCCATCAATCAGGATGGTTCGCCAAAAATTAGGGCGTCCATCCTTGACGCTAGTTTCCCCTCGTCGTCAGCGTGCCGGCATCGGACCGCCGATGGCGGCGCGCGGCCCAATGGCTCGCCTGCGACCACAATACCCGAACGAGGAGGGGATCGATGAAGGGACTGACCAGTTTCCGGCTCGGCGCGGCGCTTGCGGCGATGCTCGCCGCCGCCCCGGCGCTTGCGCAGGAGGGCGAGCCGATCAAGGTCGGCATCCTGCATTCGCTCACCGGCACGATGGCGATCTCCGAGACGACGCTCAAGGACGTCATGCTGATGCTCATCGAGGAGCAGAACGCCAAGGGCGGCCTGCTCGGCCGGCCGCTCGAGGCGGTGGTAGTCGACCCCGCCTCCGACTGGCCGCTCTTCGCCGAGAAGGCGCGCGACCTGATCGCCACCCAGGGCGTCGACGTGGTGTTCGGCTGCTGGACCTCCGTCAGCCGCAAGTCGGTGCTGCCGGTCTTCGAGGAGCTGAACTCGATCCTGTTCTACCCGGTGCAGTACGAGGGCCAGGAGAGCCAGCGGAACGTCTTCTACACCGGCGCGGCGCCGAACCAGCAGGCGATCCCGGCGGTCGACTACCTGATGAACGAGGAAGGCGTCGAGCGCTGGGTGCTCGCCGGCACCGACTACGTCTATCCGCGCACGACGAACCAGATCCTCGAGGCCTACCTCAAGGGCAAAGGCGTCGCGGCCGAGGACATCATGATCAACTACACGCCGTTCGGGCATTCCGACTGGCAGACGATCGTGAGCGACATCAAGGCCTTCGGCTCGGCCGGCAAGAAGACGGCCGTGGTCTCGACGATCAACGGCGACGCCAACGTGCCCTTCTACAAGGAGCTCGGCAACCAGGGCGTCTCCGCCGCGGACATCCCCGTCGTCGCCTTCTCGGTCGGCGAGGAGGAGCTCGCGGGGCTCGACACCGCGCCGCTGGTCGGCCACCTCGCGGCGTGGAACTACTTCATGTCCGTCGACACCCCGGAGAACGCCGAGTTCATCGACGCCTGGCACAAGTTCATCGGCAACGACGACCGCGTGACCAACGACCCGATGGAGGCCCACTACATCGGCTTCAACATGTGGGTGAAGGCGGTCGAGGCGGCGGGGACGACGGACACCGACGCGGTGATCGAGGCGATGAACGGCGTCGCGGTGCCGAACCTGACCGGCGGCCTCTCGGCGATGAGCGTCAACCATCACATCACCAAGCCGGTGCTGATCGGCGAGATCCGCGACGACGGCCAGTTCGACGTGGTCTGGGAGACTAACGGCCTCGTGCTCGGCGACGAGTGGTCGGACTACCTGCCCGAGTCGAAGGACCTCGTCGGCGTCTGGCGCGCGCCGATGCAGTGCGGGAACTTCAACACCGCGACCGGCGAGTGCGGCGGCGCGACCAACTGACCTCCCGAGCCTGCGCCGCGCCGGGCCGCCCCCCGGGGCCCGGCGCGGCTTTTCCCCGACGGAGCCCGCGCCCCGATGATGCGTCCCCTCGCCGCCCTGCTCGTCTGGCTCGCGCTCCTCGCGGCCCCGGGCTTCGCCCAGACGCTCGAGGAGCTGATGGTCCGCCTTCCCGACGGCAGCTTCAGCGACCGCGCCGAGGTGGTCGGGGAAATCGCCCGCACCGGCGACCCGCGCGCCGTCGGCGTGCTGGAGGCGCTGGGGGCGGGCGAGCTGCAAGTGCGCAAGGACGACGGCGCCATCCTGCGCGTCACCGGCCGCGGCAGCCGCGCCCAGGGCTTCGACCCGCTGACCGGCGCCGGACTCGGCCCCGTCGCCGCCCGCTCGACCGAGGCGATCAAGATCAACAACGGCCTGCGCCGCACCATCCGCGCCGCCCTCGGCACCATGACGCTGGCGGACCCCGACCCCGCCCGCCGCCTCGACGCCGCCGCGGCCGCCTTCCGCGCCGCCGATCCCGAGGCGCTGCCCGCCCTGCGGGCCGCCCGCGCGGCCGAGAAGGACGCCGCCATCGCCACGGCGCTGGACGCCGCCATCGCCATCTCCACCCTGAAATCCGACGCCCCCTCGGCCGAGCGCGTCGCCGCGGTCGAGCGGGTCGCCGCCGCGCCGGCCCGCGACGCCGTCGCCGCGCTGACGCCCGTCGCCGCCGACCCCGACCCGGCGGTCGCCGAGGCCGCCGCCGACGCCGTCGCCGCCATCGAGGCCCGCCAGGCGATGTGGAGCCACGCCCGGAACGTCTGGTTCGGCGTCTCGCTCGGCTCGGTCCTGCTCCTCGCCGCCGTCGGCCTCGCCATCACCTTCGGCGTGATGGGCGTCATCAACATGGCCCATGGCGAGCTGATCATGCTCGGCGCCTACGCCACCTTCGTCACGCAAGCCCTTATCCGCGCCCACGCGCCGGAGCTCTTCGACTGGTCGCTGCTCATCGCCGTGCCGGTCGCCTTCCTCGTCGCCGGCGGCGTCGGCGTCGCCATCGAGCGCGGCATCGTCCGCCATCTCTACGGCCGCCCGCTGGAGACGCTGCTCGCCACCTGGGGCGTCAGCCTGATCCTCCAGCAGACGGTGCGCACGATCTTCGGCCCCACCAACAAGGAGGTCGGCAACCCGTCCTGGATGGCCGGCGCCTTCCAGCTCGGCGAGCTCTCGATCACCTGGAACCGCTTCTGCATCCTCCTCTTCGCCATTGCCGTGTTCTTCGGGCTGCTGTTGCTGCTGCGCCGCACCGCGCTCGGGTTGCAGATGCGCGCCGTCACCCAGAACCGCGCCATGGCGGCCGAGATGGGCATCCGCACCGGCCGCGTCGACGCGCTGACCTTCGGCCTCGGCGCCGGCATCGCCGGGCTCGCCGGCGTGGCGCTCAGCCAGATCGACAACGTCTCGCCGAACCTCGGGCAGGCCTACATCATCGACTCGTTCCTCGTCGTCGTCTTCGGCGGCGCCGGCAACCTCTGGGGCGCCTTCGCCGCCGCCTTCTCGCTCGGGATCGCCAACAAGCTCCTCGAGCCCTGGGCCGGCGCGGTGCTGGCGAAGATCCTGATCCTCGTCTTCATCATCCTCTTCATCCAGAAGCGTCCCCGCGGCCTCTTCCCGCAGCGCGGCCGCGCGGCGGAGGCGTGACGATGGCCCCGCAGTCCGACCGCCTGATCGACGCCCGCATGGGCGTCTTCCTCGCCGCGCTCTTCGTCGTCATCGTCGCCGTCCCCGCCGGCAACCTCCTCGCCACGCCCGGCTCGGCGCTCCACGTCCCCTCGACGCTGGTCGCGCTCCTCGGCAAGTACCTCACCTACGCGCTCCTGGCGGTTTCCCTCGACCTCGTCTGGGGTTACGCCGGCATCCTCTCCCTCGGCCACGGCGCCTTCTTCGCCTTGGGCGGCTACGCGATGGGGATGCACCTCATGCGCGAGATCGGCGCCCGCGGCGTCTACGCGAACCCCGAGCTGCCCGACTTCATGGTCTTCCTCTCCTACGAGCGGCTGCCGTGGTTCTGGCACGGCTTCGACATGTTCTGGTTCGCCTGCCTGATGACGCTCCTCGTCCCCGGCCTCCTCGCCTTCGTCTTCGGCTGGTTCGCCTTCCGCTCCCGCGTCACCGGCGTCTACCTCTCGATCATCACCCAGGCGCTCACCTACGCCCTGATGCTCGCCTTCTTCCGCAACGAGATGGGCTTCGGCGGCAACAACGGCCTGACCGACTTCCGCGACGTGCTCGGTTTCCCCCTCTCCGCCGACACCACCCGCGCCGCGCTCTTCGTCCTCTCCGGCCTCGCGCTCGCCGGCGGGCTCCTGCTCGCCCGCGCCATCACCGTCTCGAAGCTCGGCAAGGTGCTCGTCGGGGTGCGCGACGCCGAGAGCCGGACCCGCTTCCTCGGCTACCGCGTCGAGCACTACAAGCTCTTCGTCTTCACCGTCTCGGCCATGCTCGCCGGCCTCGCCGGGGCGCTCTACGTGCCGCAGGTCGGCATCATCAACCCCTCCGAGTTCTCGCCGGCGAGCTCGATCGTCATCGTCATCTGGGTCGCCCTCGGCGGCCGCGGCACCCTCGTCGGCGCCGCCCTCGGCGCGCTGATCGTCTCGGCGGTCGAGTCCTGGCTCACCTCCGCGGCGCCGGAGGCCTGGGTCTTCGTCCTCGGCGCGATGTTCGTCCTCGTCACCATCTTCCTGCCGCGCGGCGTCCTCGGCCTGATCGAGGACGTGGCGGCGAAACGCCGCGGCGCGCCGGCCGCCATCGCCGCGCCCGAGCCCGCGGAGTAGCGCCCATGAAGGAAACCCAGCTCTACCTCCAGGACGTCCACCGCGCCTTCGACGGCTACAAGGCGATCAACGGCCTCTCCATCGCCATCGCCAAGGGCGAGCTGCGCGCCGTCGTCGGCCCGAACGGCGCCGGCAAGACCACGATGCTCGACATCATCACCGGCAAGACCCGCCCCGATACGGGGCGCGTGGTCTGGGACGAGGACGTCGACCTCACCCGCCTCGACGAGGCGGAGACGGCCCGCCTCGGCATCGGCCGCAAGTTCCAGAAGCCCACCGTCTTCGAGACCCAGAGCGTCGAGGACAACCTGATGCTCTCGCTCGCCGGGCCGCGCGGCGTGCCCACCTCGCTCTTCCACCGCCTCACCGGCCGCGACCGCGCCCGCATCGACGAGCTGCTCGAGACCGTGCGCCTGACCGAGGCCCGCCGCCGCCTCGCCGGCAGCCTCAGCCACGGCCAGAAGCAATGGCTGGAGATCGGGATGCTGCTGGCGCAGGACCCGCAGCTCCTCCTCGTCGACGAGCCCGCCGCCGGCATGACCGACGCCGAGACCATGCGCACCGCCGAGCTCCTCGTCTCGCTCGCCGGCAGGCACTCCGTCGTCGTCATCGAGCACGACATGGACTTCGTCCGCGCGCTCGACTGCAAGGTCACCGTGCTCCATCGCGGCGCGGTGCTGGCCGAAGGCTCCCTCGACCACGTCTCGGCCAATCCCGAGGTGGTCGAGGTCTATCTGGGGCGCTGACACATGCTCTCCGTCGAGGACATCGACCTCACCTACGGCGCCAGCCAGGCGCTGCGCGGCGTCTCCGTCGTCGCCGAGCCGGGGCAGGTGACCTGCGTGCTCGGCCGCAACGGCGTCGGCAAGACCTCGCTGATGCGCGCCATCTCCGGCCGCCACGCCGTCAGCCGCGGCCGGGTGATGTGGGAGGGCGCCGACATCGCCCGCCTGCGCCCCGACGCCCGCGCCCGCCTCGGCGTCGCCACCGTGCCGCAGGGCCGCGAGATCTTCCCGCTGCTCACGGTGCGCGAGAACCTCGAGACCGGCTTCTCGCTCCTGCCGCGGCGCGAGCGGCGCATCCCCGATACCGTCTTCGACCTCTTCCCCGTCCTTCATGAGATGATGGGCCGCCGCGGCGGCGACCTCTCCGGCGGGCAGCAGCAGCAGCTCGCCATCGGCCGCGCCATGGTCACCGACCCGCGGCTCCTCCTGCTCGACGAGCCGACCGAGGGCATCCAGCCCTCGATCATCAAGGACATCGGCCGCGCCATCCGCTACCTGCGCGATCAGGGCCGCATGGCGATCGTGCTGGTCGAGCAGTATTTCGACTTCGCGGCCGAGCTCGCCGACCGCTACGCGGTGATGGACCGCGGCCGAGTCGTCCTCGCCGGCCCGGCCGCCGAGGTGGACCCCGACGAGGTCCGCCGCTGGATGACGGTATGAGCGTGAAGCGCGCGCCATTCCTGGGCAGGTGCGGCAGAAATCTGCCTATCCGCCGGGCGCCGGCCGCCACGCGACGGAAACCGCGCGCTTTTCCTTGATACTGCACCGCAGCAAGGCTATGTTGATGACAAGCGTAAATGGTGCATCAGGTAATCCGGTAGCGTTGTTCGTAGTCGAGGGGCCGTCTGGCGAAAGCCGGGCGGCCTTCTCGTTTTCCGCGTTCTGGTTTGTGCGCCGCAACCTGAGATTGCACCGCGCGACCCATTCCACGCTGATCTATCTATAGTTGCGGCCTCCTCACATAATTGTGAGCCGAGCGTCGCAGTACTGCTTCGCCGCCGCCGCGCCGCCGCCACGCCGAGATGCGCCAGCGCCGCCCACCCGGCGTCCGCCACGGGCGGCCGTCTCAGCCGGCGGTCAACGGCATTCCAGCCGCACCTTGTCGGCGAAGAGGGCGCCGACGTCGTCCTTCGGATCCTCGTCCACGCCGATCTCGGCGAGGCTCAGCTGGAGCGCGACCAGCCGCTCCGTCGGCTTGAAGGGCTCGACCTCGGCGGCGCAGCCCTCGGCGGGGCCTTCGATCCTCGGGGCGTCGGTGACGGCATAGCCGGTGAAGTACGTCGGGTCGTAGACCTCGACCACCGCGTGGCGCGGGCGGAACGGCTGGGCCACGCGACGGTTGAAGCGGATCACCGCGCGCCCGTCGGGCTGCACCTCGGCCTCCGCCGCCTCCGGCCCGCCGAGCCCCACCGGGCGGCCGTCGCTCGACAGGTAGGAATCCCCCGCGAACCCCTCGACCCATTCGGTCTGGTAGGCGGCGAGCCGGGTTTCCTCGTCCGCGGTCAACGCCTTGCCGGCGTCGATGCCGAGATCCTCGAGCATCGTGTGCGAGCTGATCGCGTCGTAGACCCAGGTCACCCGCAGCTCCGACAGCCGGCCCTGCGGGTCGAACAGGAAATCGACGCCGCCGTCGATGAAGACATGCGGATGCGCGAGCGCCGCGCCCGGCGCGAGCAGCGCCGCGACGGCCGCCGCCCGCAGCGTCCCGCCCCGGCTTGCCCGGCCCCGGCTTGCCCGATCCTGTCTCCGCGCCATCGTCCGCTCCCGCGTCGGCGAGCGGGATACGCTCCGGCGCGGCGCTTGTCACCACCCGCGAGGGCGGCGGTCAGACCGGCGGCGCCAGGCAGCCGACCAGTCCGTCCGCCAGCCGGTCGAGCAGGGCGGTGTAGAGCTCCGGCCCCGGCGCGAGCCCGGCGCCCAGCGGGTCGAGCACCCCGGCCCGCGCCGGCGTCCCCTCGATCACCGTCTCGACGAGGCCCTGGTCGAACTGCGGCTCCGAGAACACGCAGACCGCGCCCGCGTCGCGGACGAGCGCGCGGATCTCGGCGATCCGCACGGCGCCCGGCGGCGCGGCGTCGCTCGTCGAGATCGCCCCGGCGGCCGGCAGCCCGAAGCGGTCCTCGAAATAGTGATAGGCGTCGTGGAACACCACGAAGGGACGTCCCCGCGCCGGCGCCGTCTCGGCGGCGATCCGGCTCGTCAGCGCCTCGGCGTCCGCGCCGAAGGCCGCGGCGTTGGCGCGGTAGGCGTCGGCGTTCGCCGGATCGGCCGCGGCCAGCGCCTCCGCCACCACGCCCGCCATCACCGCGGCGTTCGCCGGGTCGAGCCAGAGATGCGGGTCGGCGCCGGTCTCGTCGTGGTCGTGGTCATGATCGTCGTGGTCATGATCGTCATGGCCGGGGTCGTCATGGCCGTGGTCGTCGTGGCCGTGGTCGTCGTGACCCTCCTCCGCGTGCCCGTGCTCGTGCGCCTCGAAGGTCCCGCCGACGCGCCGCGGCAGCAGCCGAATCCCCGGCGCATCGGCCAGCGTCACCCGCGCCGCGTCGCCCGCGAGCGAGTCGATCGGGCCCTCCAGCCACGGCGTCAGGCCGGGACCGATCCAGACGACGACGTCGGCGGCGTCGAGCGCGGCGGCGTCGGAGGGCCGCAGCGCCGCGTCGTGCTCCGACGCGCCCGGCTGGACGAGCAGCGTCGGCGCGCCGAGACCGCCCATCACCGCCGCGACGATCGAATGCACCGGCGCGATGTCGGCGACGACGCGCGGGCTTGCCAGCGCCGGCGCGGCGGCGAGCGACACGGCAAGCGACAGGGCGGGCGCAAGCCCGCCGGGACGAGTGAGCCCGGCCATGGAACCTCTCCGATGCAGCGCCCGGCGGAGCTTGTGGGGCGCGAGGGCCGCGCCTACTATGCCATCGGGCGAGCTTCTGTTATAATGTAACCATGAACCCGTCAACCGCCGATCTCCGCGCCTTCGCAGCGCATGACCATGCCCACTGCCGCTCGCGCGCGCTCGCGGCCGCCGAGGAGCGCTGCCGCGCGCGCCGGCTGCGGCTGACCCCGGCGCGCGCCACCGCGCTCGAGGCGCTCCTGGAATCGCACCGGGCGATGACGGCCTACGAGCTCCTCGACCGCCTGCGCGAGGCCGGCCATGGCGGCCAGCCGCCGGTGGTCTACCGGGCGCTCGCCTTTCTCGTCGAGAACGGCTTCGCGCACCGCATCGAGCGCCTCGGCGCCTATGTCGCCTGCACGGGCGAGGGCGCGCATCCGGCGGCCTTCATGGTCTGCCGCGCCTGCCGCGCCGTCGCCGAGACCGCGCTCGACGTCGAGCCGGGCCTCGCCGAGCGCGCCTCCGCGTTCGGCTTCGTGCCGGAGCGCACCGTGGTCGAGGTCGAGGGCCTCTGCGCCCGCTGCGCCGCGACGGCCGCGGCGTGAACGCGCCGCTCCCGCCGCCGCTCCTCGCCACGCGGGGCCTCGGCTTCGCGCGCGACGGCCAGGCCATCCTGACCGGCGTCGACTTCGCCATCCGCCGCGGCGAGATCGTGACCATCGTCGGGCCGAACGGCTCGGGCAAGAGCACCTTCCTGCGCCTGCTCATCGGCGCCGACCGCCCCGACGCCGGCGCGATCGCCCGCGCGCCGGGGCTGCGCATCGGCTACGTCCCGCAACGGCTCGCCCTCGACCACACCATGCCGATGACGGTCGACCGCTTCCTCGCCATCGCCGGCGACCATGCCGGCCCGGAGGCGCGGCGCGCCGCGCTCGCCCGCGTCGGGCTGGCGGGGCAGGGGGGTCGCCAGCTCATCGACCTCTCCGGCGGCCAGTTCCAGCGCACGCTCCTCGCCCAGGCCGTGCTGCGCCGCCCCGACATCCTCGTCCTCGACGAGGCCACCCAGGGCCTCGACCAGCCCGGCGTGGCCCGCTTCTACCGCCTCGTCGAGGAGCTGCACGCCGAGCTCGGCTGCGCCGTCCTCATGGTCAGCCACGACCTCCACGTCGTCATGGCCGCCTCCGACCGGGTGATCTGCCTCAACGGCCACGTCTGCTGCGAGGGCGCGCCGACGGTCGTCTCCGCGGCCCCGGAATACCGCGCGCTCTTCGGCCTCGGCACCCAGGGGGCGCTCGCCCTCTACCGCCACGAGCACGACCACGAGCACGCGGCCGGCGGGCACGCCCATGCGCACGACCACGACCCCGACCACCACGTCCACGGGACCGGCGGGTGAGCCCGCTCGACGACTTCCTCGTGCGGGCGGCGCTCGCCGGCGTCGGCGTGGCCTGCGCCGCCGGCCCGCTCGGCTGCTTCGTCGTCTGGCGGCGCATGGCCTATTTCGGCGACGCCACCGCCCATGCCGCGCTCCTCGGCGTCACGCTGTCGCTGGCGACGGCGCTGCCCGTGACCCTCGGGGTCGGGCTGACCGCGCTCGCGATGGCGCTGACCATCACCGCCGCCTCGGGGCGCACCTACGCCGCGGACACGCTCCTCGGCGTCGCGGCGCACGGGGCGCTCGCCGTCGGCCTCGTCGCGGTCGGCTTCCTGCCCGGGGTGCGCGTCGACCTGCAATCCTACCTCTTCGGCGACATCCTCGCGGTGACGCGCGGCGATCTCGCGGTGATCTGGGGCGGGGCGGCGCTGGTGGTCGGCCTCCTCGCCTGGCGCTGGCGCAGCCTGATCCTGACCACGCTCAACGCCGACCTCGCCGCCGCCGCCGGCCTCTCCTCGACCCGCGAGCGCCTCGCGCTGACGCTGGCGCTGGCCGCGCTGGTGGCCGTGGCCATCAAGGTCGTCGGCGTCCTCCTGATCACCGCGATGCTGATCGTGCCGGCCGCCGCCGCCCGCGCCCTCGCCCGCACCCCCGAAGCGATGGCGATCGCCGCCGCCGCCGCCGGGACGCTCGCGGCCCTCGGGGGGCTCTCCGCCTCGATCCGCCTCGACAGCCCGACCGGCCCGACCATCGTCGTCGCCGCCATCGTGCTCCTCCTCGCCGCCAACGCCGCCTCCAGTCTCCGCCGCTGACGGCCCGTAGCCGGCGGCAAGGTCCGTCCCGCGACGGCGCCCGCCGCGTGACATCCTCACCCGGGTGGGCGCAAAACCCACGGCCCGAGGGTTTCCCGCGCATCAACCTTCGTTGCCATTGGATCACACTGCACGACAGGAGCCGGTCGCCGCCCGAGGCCGCGTCGCTCCCCCCCATCGAAGCGGGCTCTGCCCGCGAGGCTGCGGCGCGACAAGCGAAAGCAAGGCTTTCGCCGCGCCGACGGCTGGAGCGCGTTGGCGCGTAAGCCGTAGGGGGTCCAGATTTCTCCGTCGCGCGCAATCCGTCCGTGAGCGCGCCGGCGAGCGCGGCAACGCGCTCGCCCCCCGCAGGGGCGATCGCGGACGGATTTGCCACGGGTCAAATCCGTCTGGCTTCACCGTCCCGCACTCTCCCGACCGGGGTTTCTCTCCACTGTCGTGCAGTCTGCCATTGGATAAACAGGAATCGGAATACCAATATATTCCAGCATGTTGACCCGGCTAACACGCGTGTTAGCCGCGCGCCCCGCATCCTCGCCCGCCTCGGTCCGCTCCTCGTCAGGGCCTTTCGCAGAGGCCTCTGCGAGCACATTCCGTGAATTGCCCCGGGATCACTCCCCCGCCCCGGGCTCCCGCCCCAGCCGCCCGGCGCGGCCGCCGCGCCGCCTCGGCGCGACGAGCGCGGCCCGGGCCGGCAGCTCGGCCATCACCGCCCGCCGCTCGGCCGGGGTCATCCGCGACCAGCGGGCGATCTCGTCGATGCTGCGATGGCAGCCGACGCAGAGCCGCGCCTCCGGGTGGATGACGCAGACCTTCACGCAGGGGCTCTCCACCTCCTCGCGCTTCCAGATCTCGTCGCTCACGGCGCGAGCCTCGCCAGCCGGTCGAGCATCCCCTGCAGGATGTAGCCCGCCGCCACGTGGTCGATCACCTCGGCCCGCCGGCGCCGCGAGGCGTCGGCCTCCAGCAGCGCCCGCTCCGCCGCCACCGTCGACAGCCGCTCGTCCCAGAACGCCAGCGGCAGCGGGGTCAGCCGCCCGAGGTTCCGCGCAAAGGCGCGGGTCGACTGCGCCCGCGGGCCCTCGCTGCCGTCCATGTTGCGCGGCAGGCCGAGCACGATCCCGGCGATCCCCCGCTCGGCGACCAGCGCGAGGAGCGCCGCGGCGTCCTCGCCGAACTTCTTCCGGCGGATCGTCCGCAGCGGCGAGGCGATGCGGCGGTCGACGTCCGACACCGCCACCCCGATCGTCGCCGTCCCGAGGTCGAGGCCGGCCAGCGCCCCCCGCGCCGGCAGCGCCGCGGCGAAGGCGACCGGGTCGTCGAACGCCGCGGTCATTCCGTCAGCCCCGCCTGCGTCGCGGTCTCGCGCAGGAGCGCCAGCGCCGCGGGATCGGCGGCGAAGACCTCGCGCGCCTCGCGCCAGATCGCCGTCGCCTCGTCGCCGCGCCCGAGCACGCCGAGCGAGCGAATGAGCTGCGCCCAGTCCTCCGGCGGGCCGCCATCGGCGGCGAGCCGGTCGGCGAGACCCGCCACCATGCCCTCGATCATCGCGTCGCGGTCCTCGTCCGTCGCGGCCCCGGGCGCGCCGGACGCCTCCGGCGGCGGCTGCCGCCCCGCGAGCGCCGCGACCTCGGGCATCTGCGCCCGGATCGGCGGGATCCACGGCGCGTCCGCCGGCCCCTCGGCCAGCAGCCGCGACCACAGGCTGTAGGTCATGTCCGGCCGGCCGCCCTGCAGCAGCGCCAGCCCGGAATAGTAGCGCGCCGCCGGATCGTCCGGCGCGAGCGTCAGCGCCCGGGTCAGCAACGCCTCGGCCTCCGGCGAGACATAGCCGTTGGTGGCGAGGATCATCGTCTCCGCGAGGCCGACGACATCCTCCGCCGTCGCCTCCGCGCCCGCGAGATCCACCGCCCGCCGCCACGCCTCGCGCGCTGCCGCCCAGTTCCCCAGCGACAGCTCGGTCCGGGCGAGCAGCCGCTGCCCGGTGGGGTCGTCCGGCCGCGCCGCCACGGCCACGCGCAGCCGGTCGAGCAGGGCGGCGTCGTCCGGCGCGAGCGCCGGCGGCCGGGGGGGCGAGGGGTGGCCCGCCTCCGCGGCCATCGCCTCGACCTCGGCCTGGCTCGGCCGCTCGGCCCGGGCGCGGGCGAGCGCCGCCAGCCGCTCGGTCAGCGGCGCGTCCGGCCGGCCCGCCGCGCCGAGCGTCGCATAGACGCCGGCCGCCGCGAGGACGAGGGCCACCGCCGCCGCGATCGCCGCAGCGCGCGAGGCGCGCTCGGGGGCCTCGACGGCGGAGGCCTCCGTCGCCTCGGCGTCGGCGGCGGCGAGGAGCCGGCGCGAGACCTCGACGCGGACTGCCGCGGCCTCGTCCGCGGTGATCGCGCCGCGGGCAAGGTCGCTCTCCACCTCGCGCAGCTGGTCGCGGTAGACGCGCAGGTCGTAGCTCGCCCGCCGCTCCGCCCCGCGGCCGCCGCGCAGCAGCGGCCGCAGCACCGTGGCGCCGACGGCGAGCAGCAGCGCCGTCGCCACGATCCAGAACATCGCTCCTGCCTGCATGAAGGGCCCCGCCGCGTCGCGCCGGACCCTAGCCGCGCCGCCGCCGGGGCACAACGACCCGCGGCCGCGCAAGGCCGTGATCGCGCGTCAGCGCGCGGCCAGCGCCTTGCCGAGACGGGGCAGGCCCGCCCGCTTCAGGAGCGCCCGCGGCTCGGGACGCGTCTCCGTGCGCGCCGCCACGGCTGCGGCCACCGCCGCGAGATCGACCCCGTCGGCGAGGAGGTCGCAGAGGAAGCCGTCCGGCTCGCGCGGCAGGACGCCGTGGCGCGCCAGCGTCCGCGGCGGGAAGTCGGCGCGGTCGCGGGTCAGGAGCACGCCGGCGCCGCCGGTCACCGCGGCGGCGAGCACATGCCGGTCGTCCGGATCGGGGAGCGCCAGGGTCGCCTCGAGGTCCGGGTCTGCCGGGACCTCGGCCCCGGGCCATTCGGCCCGCAGCGCCGCGATGGCCGCGCGCGCCTCGGCCTCCACCTCCGGCCCGCGACGGCGCGCGGCGCGGGCCCATTCCTCGAGGATGCGCGCCGACCAGAGCGGGGCGAACCCGCCGGCCGCCGCCGCGCCGAGCAGCACCGCCCGCAGGATCGAGGGCATCAGCACGTTCGCGTCGAGGAGGACCCTCACGGCGCGCCGCGCCGGGACACGACGCCGGCGCCGGGCGCCCTCCCTGTCCCGACCGCCCCGCGTCGAGCGGGTTGAAATGCGTAGATCTGCGGGAGCCGTCGCGAGGCGAGGCGGCGCCCCTGGTCCCACCCATGCCCCCGTCGCGGAGCGCGCCGGGGTCGATTGTTACAGTATAACACAATGAAACAAATCAACGGCTTGACGAATATTCACGCGTGAACACCCGCCGCGGATCACGGGCCGAGCCGCAGGAACAGCGCCTTCAGGTAGGCCGTCTCGGCGAGCGCGGGATGGGTCGGATGGTCCGGCCCGGCGAAGCCGGTGTGCAGGATCTGCGCCGCCCGGCCGGCGCGGCCGACCCCGCGCAGGCTCGCCTCGCGGAAGCGGCCGAGGTCGGCGGCGTGGCTGCACGAGCAGAGCACGAGGAACCCGTCCGGCTCGACCAGCGCCGCCGCGAGCCGCGCCACCCGCTCATAGGCCCGCAGCCCCGCCTCCAGCGCCGAGCGGCTCGGCGCGAAGGCCGGCGGATCGGCCACCACCACGCCGAACCGCGCCCCCTCGGCGGCGAGCGCCGCCATGGCGTCGAAGGCGTCGCCCTTGCGGACCTCGTAGCGGTCCGCCACCCCCGAGGCCCGCGCGCCTCCTTCGGCCAGCGCCAGCGCCGGCGCCGAGCCGTCCACCCCGAGCGCCCGCGCCGCCCCGCCGACCAGCGCCGCGAGCCCGAAGCCCCCGACATGGCAGAACACGTCGAGCACGCTCCGCCCCTTCGCCAGCCGCGCCGCAAAGGCGTGGTTGGGCCGCTGGTCGTAGAAGAGCCCGGTCTTCTGCCCGCCGAGCAGGTCGGCGAGGTAGGTCGCCCCGTTCATCGGCGTCGCCACCGGCCCGTCGAGCCCGCCCGAGAGGAGGACGGTCTCCTCCGACAGCCCCTCCAGCGCCCGCGCCCGCCCGCCGGCGTTCTTCACCACCGTCCGCGCGCCCGTCACCTCCCGCAGGGCGGCGACCAGCGCGCCAAGATGCGCCTCGGCCCAGGCCGCGTTCGGCTGCACCGCCAGCGCGTCGCCGAAGCGGTCGATCACGATCCCCGGCAGCCCGTCCGCCTCCGCATGGACCAGACGATACCAGGGCGCCTCGTAAAGCGTCTCCCGCAGCGCCAGCGCCCGCCGCAGCCGCGCCGCGAACCAGCCCGCGTCGATCGTCGCGCCGGGGTCGCGGTCGAGCATCCGCGCCGCGATCTTCGAGCCGGGGTTGAAGGCGGCGACGCCGAGCGGCGCCCGCGCCGCGTCCTGCAGCTCGACGATCGAACCGGCCGGGATGGCGCGGGTGCGCCGGTCCATCGCCAGCTGGTCGGCGTAGACCCAGGGCGCGCCCCGGCGGATCTGCTGCGCCGGCGCCTTCTGGGTCAGCCGCGCCACCGGCCGGCCGCGCGGCGCGCCGTCCTCCTCGTCCGGCATCGCTCAGGCCGACCGCGGCCGCAGGTGCCTGAGGTAATGCCGCTCCAGCTGGCGGAACAGGAACACGAGGCAGAAGGTGATGAGCATGTAGAGCGCCGCGGCGGTCAGGAAGCCCTCGTAGGCGAGGTAGAACCGCGCGTTGAGCGTGCGGCCCGCCCCGAGGATGTCCTGGATGGTGATGACGCTCGCCACCGCCGTGCCATGCACCATGAATACGACCTCGTTGCCATACTGGGGCAGGGCGCGCCGCATCGCCGAGGGGATCAGCACCAGGAAATCCACCTGCCGCTTCGACAGCCCGAGCGCGTTCGCCGCCTCGATCTCGCCGCGCGGCGTGGTCTCGATCGCCCCGCGGATGATCTCGGTGGCATAGGCCCCCGAGTTCAGCGAGAAGGCGATGAGCGCGCACCACCAGGGCGAGCGCAGGAACGTCCAGGCCCAGCTGTCGCGGATCCATTCGAACTGCGACAGGCCGTAGTAGATCAGGAAGGTCTGCACCAGGAGCGGCGTGCCGCGGAACAGGTAGACGTAGCCGTTGATCAGCTGCGACCAGACCGGCGTCTTGCGGGCGCGGGCGATGCCGGAGGGCAGCGCGATGCAGAAGCCGACCAGCAGCGCGAGGAACGTCAGCTGCAGCGTCATCCACGTGCCCGCCGCGAAGAGCCGCCAGTTCTCGAGGACGAGGTCAACGCGCATGATGGCCCACCAGCGCGTGCCGCCGCTCCAGCCAGCCGAAGACCTGCTGGGAGAGGAAGGTGAAGAGGAGATAGACGAGCAGCACCGCGGTGAAGAACACGAAGGGCTGCCGCGCGGTCTTGCCGGCGTCGTTGGCGAGGCCGACGAGATCCTGCAGCCCGATCACCGAGACGACGGCCGTGGACTTCACCAGCACCTGCCAGACGTTGGCGTAGCCCGGCAGCGCGAAGCGGACGAGCTGCGGCGCGATCACCTTGCGCACCATCGGCCAGCTGCCGAGGCCGAGCGCCTGCGCGGCCTCGGTCTGGCCGCGCGGGATCGTCATGTAGGCCCCGCGGAAGGTCTCCGTCAGGTAGGCGCCGTAGATGAAGCCGATGGCGAGCATGCCCGCCACGAAGGGCGAGACGGTCAGCGGCCCGGCCCCGAAGACGCCCATCACGATGTTCACCAGCCGCTGGCCGCCGAAGTAGATGAGCAGGATCATCACCAGGTCCGGCACGCCGCGGACGATGGTGGTGTAGAGCTGCACCACCATCCGGGCGATGCGGCCGCCGGCGATCTTGCCGGCGGCGCCGAGCGCGCCGAGGGCGGTCGCGACCGCCAGCGACAGGAGCGCGAGCGCAATGGTGATCAGCGCGCCCTTGGCGAGCAGCGGCGCGTAGGCGATGAGCTGCGTCATCCGTGCGTCCCGCCGCGGGCGTCAGGAACCGTAGATGTCGATCTTGAAGTACTTCTTCTCGATCTCCTGGTACTTGCCGCTGTCGCGGATGGCGAGGATGGCCGCCGAGAGCTTGTCGCGCAGCTCGGTGTCCTCCTTGCGGACGCCGATAGCGGCGCCCTCGCCGTGGATCTCGGGGTCGTAGAACTGCTCGCCGATCCGCGCGTAGCCCTCGCCCGCCGGGGTGTTGACGAAGCCCTCCTCGAGCTGGATCGCGTCGCCGACGATCAGGTCGATGCGGCCGGAGGTCAGGTCGAGGATCGCCTCGTCCTGGCTGCCGTAGAGGGTGAGCTGCACGCCCGGATAGTGCTTCTCCACGTAGGCCTGGTGGATGGTGCCGCGCTGCGCGCCCACCACCTTGCCGTCGAGCCCGCCCGGCGCCGCCGGGTCGATGCCGCTGTCGGCGCGGCCGACGAACTCGTTCGGGACCTGGTAGTACTTGGCGGTGAAGTCGATCACCTGCTTGCGCTCGGCGGTCGAGGACATCGAGGCGACGATGGCGTCGCACTTCTTCTCGAGCAGCGCCGGGATGATGCCGTCCCAGTCGACCTTCACGAGGTTGCAGGTGTCGCCGATCTGCTCGCAGATGGCGTTGGCGATGTCGATGTCGAAGCCGACGATCGAGCCGTCCGACGCCGTCTCGGAGAAAGGCGGGTAGGCGCCCTCGACGCAGACGTTCAGGGCGAAGGCCGGCGTGGTCGCCAGGCACAACGCCGTCGCCGCGAGCAGTTTCCGCATGTCGAGCCCCCTGTCGGAGTTAAGTCTCCCTCGTGCCGATTGGTAGATGAGCCCCGGCGCAGGTCAAGCGACTTCGCGCCCGGAGACGCCGCGGAGCGGCCCGCAGCATCTCCGCCCCCCGTCCGGAGCCGTTTCCCGCTCCCGCGAGCCTGCGGGTCCTCGGTCCGGGCCGGCCTCGCGCTCCCCCGGGCTCCGCCGGGCGCTCCGGACGATGGAAGGAATCGCGCATTGTGCTATCCTTTGCCGGGAGCCTGCGGGAGGGTGGGGTGTTCCGGGACTAAGGGCGACTGCGCGGCGGAGGCGTCGGCGCGACGGGGGACGGCTCCGCCGCCGGCTCCGAAGGCGCCTCGACCGGTCCCCGCCGACCGGGGCCGGACCTGAGGAACCGGGAGGAAATCATGGCCCCTCGACTCAACCGCGTCCGTGAGGTGACCGCCCTGGCGGACATAGTCCGCGGGACGCTTGGCCCCGACACGATCGCTGTCGCCGCTGACGGCCAGACCGTCGCCGGCCAGCGGGGGAACGATCGGCTGAGCACCGCCTTCACGGACACCTCCCTGTTCGGCGGCGCCGGCGACGACCGGATGCTCTCGACGTACTCGCTCGGCGCCGCGACGCCGGCTTGGGCTGCGACGCTCGACGGCGGCGTCGGCGACGATCGCCTGACGGTCAGGCTCGACGCCGCCGAAAGCTCGCCGTCCGCCTACGCGGGCAGTGCGTCCCTCCTCGCGAGCGGCAGCGACGGGAACGACCGGATCAACGTCACGGCGAGCTTCGACAGCTATGCCATCTATCCCGAGCTCTCCTTCGACTTCCTCCTTCTCGGCGGGGCTCCGGCGCGCCGCCGAACGCCGACAGCTTCGCCGACCTCGTCGCCAATGCGGCGACGCAGATCGTCGCTTCCGACGACGCCTTCGCCTGAAAGCGGCCACGTCCGGCCGCCATCGCCATAACAGGAGGAACGCCATGACTGCCAAATCCGAGCGCGCCGCGGTGGCGACGCCGCTCGAGGCTCTCTACCTCGGCACGCCGGGGCCGGATCATCTTACCGCGACCGAGGACGGCCAGACCCTCGACGGCCTCGGCGGCGACGACTACCTGGAGAGCGGCTACAGCGACCCGACCCTGCTCGGCGGCGACGGCGACGACACGCTGCGGTCATGGCTCAGCATCGAGGACCGGCTCGGATGGTCCTATGACGTGACCCAGAGCGGCGGCGACGGCGACGACGATCTCGGCGCGCGTTTCGACTTCGACGGCCTGGACGAGGGGTCGGCGCTTTACTCCACGCTGCGGCTGAACGGCAACGCCGGCAATGACGTCATCGACGTCGCGCTGTCGCTCGAGCGGTTCTCCAGCGGCGGCTACTACGACATCGCCATCCTCGGAGGAGCGGGCGACGATACCGTTCTGCTCGACTTCTCCATGAACAGGATCGGCATGAGACCGCCTGAGGTCAGCAGGCTCGCGCTCTCCGGCGGCTCCGGCAATGACATGATCGGCGTCCGTTTGCGGTTTACCGGCGACGAGGATTTGAGGTGCGTCACGAGCGTAGATGCGGGCCGCGGCGACGACACGGTCCGCTTGCGCACGAGCGCCTCGAGCCTCGGGGACATGGATCAGACCTCCTGGGTATATGGGCAGGCGGGAGACGACGACATCTGGGTCCGGCAGACTGCCCAGCCGGGCTTCTCCGCGACCCAGCACACCTTCGTCTGGGGCGGCGACGGCGACGACAAGATCGTGGCGAGCAGCGCCGCGCCCTTCGCGCGTCACCGCAACGTAAGCCACTCGCTGTCTGGCGAGAACGGGAACGACGAGTTGCGCGCGCGCATCGAGGTCACCAGCCCCCTCGACGGCAACCAGGGCTACGCCAACGGTCTCTACGGCGGGTCTGGCGATGACACCCTCTTCGCCGTGATCACCGTCGCCCTCGGCTTCAACACGGTATCCGGCGGCGATGGGGACGATCGGATCTACGTCAGCGGCGGCAACGCGAACCAAATCCGTACCGGGGCCGGCATCGACACCTTCGTCATCGAGCCGTTCGCCGCGACGGGACAGCGCACGCGCCTGCTCGACTTCAACGGCGCCGTCGATCGCTTCGAGATCCTCGGCCTCTCCGACCTGGGCGCGCCCGGCCTCGTCGACGACCTCGACGCCATCGCCACGTTCGCCCCGAGCGGGCCGGGCGACCTGCGCGTGACCATCGGCGCGCTCATCATCGACGTTCGCGGCGCGCCGCCGAACGCCGACAGCTTCGCCGACATCGTCGCCGACCCGGCGACCCAGATCTTCGCCTCCGACGACGCCTTCGCCTGAGCGCGCGTCGACTTGCGGGGCCGCGCCGGGTTGACGCTCGGCGCGGGTTGGGCTAACGCACGCACCTCCGAATTTCCGAGGTGCGGCCGGAGCCGGCCCCCTTGGCGTGCAAGGACCGAGCCTATGTCCCGTCGTTGTGAACTGACCGGCAAGGGCGTGATGACGGGCAACAACGTCAGCCACGCCAACAACAAGACCAAGCGGCGCTTCCTGCCGAACCTCAACGAGGTGACGCTCGCCTCCGAGACGCTCGGCCAGAGCTACCGCCTGCGCATCTCCGCCGCGGCGCTGCGCTCGATCGACCACCGGGGCGGGCTCGACGCCTTCCTCGCCCGCGCCGACGACGCCGAGCTGTCGCCGAAGGCGCTGAAGATCAAGCGCGACATCGCCAAGGCGCAGCCGGCCGCCTGAGGCCCGCCATGACGTCGCCGTTCCGGGCGCTGGCGATCGCCGGCGCCCTTCTCGGGCCTGTCGCCGCCGCAGCCCAGTCCGGGGCGACAATCCGCGCCGGGGCGCTGACGATCAGCGGGGCGGAGGTGGTCGCCGCCACCGCGGCCGCGCCGACGGCCGCGGCCTATCTCACCATCGCCAACGCCGGCGCGACGGCGGACCGGCTCGTCGCGGTCGAGACGCCGGCCGCGCGGCGGGCCGAGCTGCACGAGACCGTGGTCACCGACGGCGTCGCCCGGATGGTCGCGCTCGGGGACGGCGTCGAGGCGCCGGCCGGGGGCGCGGCGACGCTCGCGCCGCGCGGCGCCCACGTCATGCTGATGGGCCTCGCCGCGCCGCTCGAGGACGGCGGGACCCTGCCGCTGACGCTGGTCTTCGAGACCGCCGGCCGGGTCGAGATCGCGGCGGAGGTCCATGTCGGCGCGCCGATGCGAGGCATGGAGCACGGGATGGGCCACGGCGGCTGACCCCGCGTTGGTTAACGTCACGTTCACGAATTATCACATTGACGTAACGTGAATTTAACGGATTCGCCGCGGCGCGGAAAAAGTTCGGCCGAGGGGTAAGTTTTTGCTTGCCATCGGGGTCGTCCGGCCCCATATGCCGGCCCCTGACGCCAACGCACGCACCTCTGCTCGGGCGCGCCTAAGAACCGCGAACTCAAGTAGCGACGGTAACGTCTCTTTTGGAAACGTCGAGGCCCCGCGGGGCCCCTCGGTCTGATGGAGATGACCATGATGCATGTCGCCGCCCGTACGGGCATTCCCGTCGCCTTCGACGCCCACCCCCAGGCCAGCGCGGTCTCGCCGCGGCAGGACGCCTATATCCGCAGCCGCGAGTTCGAGCGGCCGACGATGGTGTTCGACCTCGCCATGCTGCGGGGCAAGTACCGCGCGCTCGCCGAGGGGCTCGGCGAGGCGACGGCGATCCACTACGCCGTCAAGGCCAACCCGGCGCCCGAGGTGGTGGCGGCGCTGGCCGAGGAGGGGGCGCGGTTCGACGCGGCCTCGCGCGGCGAGATCGAGCTCTGCCTCGCGCTCGGCGTGCCGGCGCGGCATGTCGCCTTCGGCAACACGATCAAGCGGACCTCGGACATCGCCTATGCCCATGCCGTCGGCGTGGAGCAGTTCGCCGCCGACTCGGAGGCCGAGCTCTACAAGATCGCCGAGCACGCCCCGGGCGCGCGGGTGATCCTGCGGATGCTGGTCGAGACCTCGGAGGCGGAGTGGCCGCTCAGCCGCAAGTTCGGCTCGTCGCGACGCGAGGCGCTGCGGCTGATGGGGCTCGGGCGGCTGCTCGGGCTCGACGTCGCGGGCATCTCGTTCCACGTCGGCAGCCAGATGCGCGAGCCGCGGCTGTGGGCGCCGACGCTCGACGCGGCGCTGGCGCTGTGGACCGAGGCGGCGGAGCAGGGGCACCGGCTGCGCGTCCTCAACATCGGCGGCGGCTTCCCGGCCTTCTACGGCAGCCCGCTGCCGGAGACGTCGGCCTATGGCGCCGAGGTGATGCGGATGGTGCGCGCCCGCTTCGGCGAGGCGGTCGAGGTGATGGCGGAGCCGGGCCGCGGGCTCGTGGCCGAGGCGGGCGTGATCTGCGCCGAGGTGCTGCTGGTCGCGAGGAAGGACCAGGACGACCTCGCCCGCTGGGTCTATCTCGACATCGGCAAGTTCTCCGGGCTCGCCGAGACGATGGACGAGGCGATCCGCTACCAGATCGAGACCCGGCACGGCGACGACGAGACCGGGCCGTGCATCCTCGCCGGGCCGTCCTGCGATTCGGCGGACGTGCTCTACGAGAAGCGGCCCGTGCAGCTGCCGCTCGGGCTGCGCGAGGGCGACAAGGTGCGGATCCTCTGCACCGGCGCCTATACGACGAGCTACTCGTCGGTCGGCTTCAACGGCTTCCCGCCGCTCGACGCCGTGTTCCTCGACTGAGGCCCCGGGCGGGGGCATAGAAGGGGCCGCCGCAAGGTCGCGGCGGCCCGGGTGAGAGACGACATGACGCCTGCCGAGGACGGCGCGCTCTTCGCCTCCTACAACGTCCACAAGTGCGTCGGGATCGACCGAAGGTTCGATCCCGACCGGATCGGCGCCGTCATCGCCGAGATCGGGGCCGACGTGCTCGCGGTGCAGGAGGCGGACCGGCGGTTCGGCGACCGGGCGGGCCTGCTCGATCTCGCCGCCATCGAGCGCGACGCCGGGCTGATGCCGCTGCCGGTGGTCAGCGGCCATGCCGGCAAGGGCTGGCACGGCAACATGATCTTCGTCCGTGAGGGGATGTTGCGCGACCTGCACCAGGTGACGCTGCCGGGGCTGGAGCCGCGGGGGGCGCTGGTCGCCGACGTCGACCTCGCCTCCGGGCCGGTGCGGGTGGTGGGGGCGCATCTGGGACTGCTCCGGCAGTCGCGGCGGCTGCAGGTCGAGCGGCTGCTCGCCCATGCCGCCGACGGGGCGGACCGGCCGACGGTGCTGATGGGCGACCTCAACGAATGGCGGCACGGGCGGCGCTCGGCGCTGCACGGGTTCTCGGCGAGCTTCGGCCCGCTCGGGCTCGGGGCGCCGAGCTTTCCCTCGTATTTCCCCGTCCTCGCCCTCGACCGCATCCTCGCCACCCCGGGCGGCATCCTCGGGCCGGTCGTCGCCCATGACAGCCCGCTGGCCCGGAAGGCTTCCGACCACCTGCCGATCAAGGCGCGGGTGCGGCTGGGCTAGGAAATGTAGCACTGTGGGATGCCGGTCATATCATTGATATAATTGTGATTTCAAGATATTCACAGGATACGCACAGGCTTATCAACAGGGTTATCCCCAGATTGGATCGGGGTTGCGACGCGGAACCGATTTACCAGCATTGTTGGATATTCACAAAAAATCGGCGTCGTATCTAGGCTAAGCTGATTTGCGCGCAAATATATTTCGAAATATTTTGAATATAAACGGTGAAAATCATTGCACAGTCATCAGCGCCGCATTTCGCGGCGCCGTTCGATTCACTTGAAGCTCGCGCCCTCCCTGCCCGAACCGCTCCGCGTGGAGCAGGATGACATGCGCATGCCATCTTGGCGCCGTGGCGCGGCGAGGCCTTGCCGCCATTCCCGGCATCAAATCTTCCGGTGAACGGATCGGCCGAACCCCGTATGAGACGCGCAAGCAGCTGAGGCGGGGACGCGATGCCGACAGGGACCGGGCGCAGGGGCGTGTTCGCCTGGATGCTGTTCGACTGGGCGAACCAGCCGTTCCAGACGCTGATCGTCACCTTCGTCTTCGCGCCCTGGTTCGTCGCCGAGGCGGTCGGCGACCCAGCGCGGGGGCAGGCGCTGTGGGGGGCGGCGGCGGCCGGGGCGGGGGCGCTGACGGCGGTGCTGGCGCCGGTGCTGGGCGCCGTGGCGGACCGGACGGGGGCGCGCAAGGCCTGGGTGCTGGCGCTGTCGGTCCCTTACGTGGTCGGCTGCCTCGGGTTCTGGCTGGCGACGCCGCGGATGGCGGATCCGGCGATCGTGCTCGTCGCCTACGGGCTCGCCTTCGTCGGCTCGGAGCTCGGGCAGGTCTTCGTCAACGCCATGCTGCCGGGGCTCGCGCCGCGGGCCGAGCTCGGGCGGATCTCCGGCTCGGGATGGGCGCTCGGCTACGTGGGGGGCGTCGCGTCGCTCGTGCTGACGCTGGCGCTGCTCGCGCCGGCGCCGGGGGCGACGACGACGCTGATCGGCATTCCGCCGATCCTCGGGCTCGACCCGGGGCAGGGGGAGCCGGCGCGCGCCACCGGGCCGCTGGCGGCGCTCTGGTACGTGGTCTTCGCGCTGCCGCTGTTCCTGTGGACGCCGGACGCGCCGGCGCGGCCGCTGCGGGGCGCGCTCAGGGCCGGGATCGCCGACCTCGCCGCGACGATCCGCTCGGCATCGGGACGGGGACGGGGGGACCTGCTCCTCTTCCTCGTCGCCTCGATGGTCTACCGCGACGCGCTGGTCGGGGTCTTCACCTTCGGCGGCATCTATGCGGCGGGCGTGCTCGGCTGGGGGCTGTTCCAGCTCGGGCTCTTCGGCATCGTGGCGGCGGCGGTCGGCGCGGTCGGGGCCTGGCTCGGCGGGCGGGCGGACCGCGCCTTCGGACCGCGGCCGGTGATCCTCGGCTGCATCTGGACGCTGGTCGGGCTCTGCGTCGTGCTGGTGACGACGACGCGCGGGACCGTCCTGACGATCCCGGTCGCGCCCGGCTCCCGCCTGCCGGACATCGTGTTCTTCGTCGCGGGCGGGCTGCTCGGCGCGGCGGGGGGCGCGTTGCAGGCGGCGTCGCGGACGCTGCTCATCCACCTCGCCGAGGGGCGGATGGCGCCGGGGCAGGCCTTCGGTCTCTTCGCGCTCTCCGGCAAGGCGACGGCCTTCCTCGCGCCGACGCTGATCGCCACGGTGACCGCGGCGACCGGCTCGCAGCGGCTGGGGCTCAGCCCGGTGATCCTGCTTTTCCTCGTCGGGCTGGTGCTGCTATACCGGATCAAAACGACAACCGGGCAGCATCGAGGACAGGCCGCATGACCGGACGGCTCTTCGCATTGGCGCTCGCCGCGCTCGCCGCGCTTGCGCCCATGGCCGGGGCGCAGACGGCGCAGGCGCTCTTCGCGGCGAAGTCGACGCCGACCGACCACCGGGCGACGCCGATCGGCGGCTACTCGCGGGGCTGCATCGCCGGGGCGGTGCAATTGCCGGAGAGCGGGCCGACCTGGCAGGCGATGCGGTTGTCGCGCAACCATCACTGGGGCCATCCCGAGATGATCGCCTTCATCGAGCGGCTGAGCCGCGAGGCGACGCGCTACGGCTGGGCGGGGCTCTATGTCGGCGACATCGGACAGGCGCGCGGCGGGCCGGTGAAGGGCCACGCCAGCCACCAGATCGGGCTCGACGTCGACATCTGGACGCTGCCGGCGACGCGGCTCGACCTCAGCCGGGCGCAGCGCGAGAGCCTGTCGTCGAACACGATCAAGGCGGCGAACCAGCGCGAGGTGAACGGCAACTGGACCCCGGCGCTCGCGGCGATCGTCGAGACGGCGGCGCGCGACCCGGAGGTCGAGCGCATCTTCATCACCGCGCCGGCGAAGCTCGCCATGTGCGCCGACGCGAAGCGGTCCGACCGGGAATGGCTGCGCAAGGTGCGGCCGTGGTGGGGGCATGACGACCATTTCCACGTGCGGCTGAAGTGCCCGCCAGGCGCGGCGGGGTGCATCGCGAACGATCCGATCCCGCCGGGCGACGGCTGCGCCGACGCGGTCTGGTGGGTGACCGAGGCGCTGGAGCCGCCCGACCCGAACGCGCCGGTCCCGCCGAAGCGGCCGCCGCTGCGCCTCGCCGACCTGCCGGAGCAGTGCGCCGCCGTGCTGAACTGGAAGTGACGCCGGCATTGATCCGGGGGCTGACGCTCGCCGTCGCGCTCGCGATCGGGCTCGCCGAGGCGGCCTCGCCGGGGCCGCGGCTGGAGCTGGCGCGCCGCATCGTGTGGACGGCCGACGACCCGGCCTTCGGCGGCTTCTCGGCGATCGAGGTGGCGGACGGCGGGCGGACCTTCCTCGCGATCAGCGACCGCGGCAGCTGGGCCACGGGACGCTTCGAGCGCGGGGACGGCGCGCCGGAGGCGGCGGAGCTGACCGGGATCGGGCGGCTGCACGCCATCGACGGCGACCCGCTGCCGAGCGGCGAGGAGGCCGACGCCGAGGGCGTGGCGCTCGACGCCGAGGGGCGGGTCTACGTGAGCTTCGAGGGGTTCCACCGCATCCGGCGCTACGACGACATCGACGGGCCGGCGATCCGGGTGCCGAGCCATCCCGACTTCAAGCGGATGCAGGGCAACTCGGCGCTGGAGGCGATCGCCATCGACGGGGCAGGCGCGCTCTATGCGATCCCCGAGCGGTCGGGCAAGCTCGACCGGCCGTTCCCGGTCTATCGCCTGCGCGACGGGATCTGGGACAAGGAGCTGCAGATCCCGCGCTCGGGCGAGTTCCTGGTGTCGGGCGCGGATTTCGGGCCGGACGGGAGGTTCTACGTGCTGGAGCGGGCCTTCGCCTGGTACAGCGGCTTCGCGACGCGGGTGCGCCGCTACGAGCTCGGCGCCGACGGGTTCGACGAGGGCGTGACGCTGCTCGAGACCGGTCCGGGGAGCGTCGACAACTACGAGGGCATCTCGGTCTGGCGCGACGACGCGGGCGCGACCCGGGTGACGCTGATCGCCGACGACAACTTCTTTGCGCTGCAGTCGACCGCCATCGCCGAGTACGTGGTGGTCGAGGGCTGACGCGGTTTCTCGAAAGGACACCCCCCGTGAGCAAGACGATCCCCGGCGCGGCGCGCAAGTACGACCGGCTGATCGCGCAGGTTCGGGAGCTGCCGCCGGCGGTGACCGCGGTGGCGCATCCCTGCTCGCCGGGGGCGCTCGAGGGCGCGACCGACGCGGCCGAGCTCGGGCTGATCGTGCCGATCCTCGTCGGGCCGCGGGAGAAGATCGCGGCGACGGCGCGGGAGGCGGGGATCGACGTCTCGCGCTACGAGATCGTCGACGCGGCGCACAGCCACGAGGCGGCGGAGAAGGCGGTGGCGCTGGTGCGGGAGGGCAGGGCGGAGATCCTGATGAAGGGCTCTCTCCACACCGACGAGCTGCTCGCGGCGGTGGTGCGGCGGGAGAGCGGGCTGCGGACGGAGCGGCGGCTCAGCCATTGCTTCATCATGGACGTGCCCGGGCACGACAACGTGCTGGCGATCACCGACGCCGCGATCAACATCGCGCCGACGCTGGAGGAGAAGGTCGACATCGTGCAGAACGCGATCGACCTGATGCATGCGATCGGCAACGAGGCGCCGAAGGTGGCGATCCTGTCGGCGATGGAGACGGTGAACCCCAAGCTCCTGACCACGATCGAGGCGGCGGCGCTCTGCAAGATGGCGGAGCGGGGGCAGATCACCGGGGGCGTCCTCGACGGGCCGCTCGCCTTCGACAACGCGATCAGCCCGGACGCGGCGCGGATCAAGGGGATCGGCGGGCCGGTGGCGGGCCAGGCGGACGTGCTGGTGGTGCCGGACCTCGAGGCGGGCAACATGCTGGCGAAGAGCCTGACCTTCCTGATGGACGCGGATTCCGCCGGGATCGTGCTCGGGGCGCGGGTGCCGATCATCCTGACCAGCCGGGCGGACAGCGTGGAGAGCCGGCTCGCCTCCTGCGCGGTGGCGGTGCTGATGAGCGCGCACCGCAAGCGGGTGGCGCCGGTGTCGGGGTGAGCCTGTGCCGCCGATCCGCGCGCGCCTGCGTGGCTGGCGCATGCGCGTGACGCGGCGGGAAAGCGTCCGGAAGCAGCGGAGGTTATGGCGTCAGAGGATTGACATCATTTGATATTGCCGATGCCGCCCGCGTCGATGCGGGGCCAGTCGGCCATGCGGTTGCGCAGCCAGCTGCGCTGGCGTTTGGCGTATTGGCGGGTGGCGATGGCCATGGCCTCGCGGGCGGCGTCGAGGGGGAGGCGGCCGTCGAGAAAGGCGGCGAGCTCGGCCGCGCCGATCGCCCGGCCGGAGGGGGCGGCGAGGTCGTGGCCGCCGGCGAGGAAGCGGCGGCATTCGTCGACCGCGCCGGCTTCGATCATCTTATCAATTCTCGCGCGGATGATATTGGCGAGGCGGGATTTGTCGACCTCGACGACCACGTGCGCGGTGGCATTGAGGGGCAGGGCCGGCGGGGCGGGGTCGCGCCGCCAGGCGGCGAGGCCGCGGCCGGTGGCGGCGACGACCTCCCAG
The DNA here is from genome assembly GCF_017993425.1 of Amaricoccus sp. Taxonomy (GTDB): domain Bacteria; phylum Pseudomonadota; class Alphaproteobacteria; order Rhodobacterales; family Rhodobacteraceae; genus Amaricoccus. The sequence goes on along the minus strand of NZ_JAGOMQ010000007.1, from coordinate 71,853 downwards.
GCGCGCATCAGCCGCATCGGGTTCCGGCGGTCGAGGCCGGCGAGCGTCTCGGGGTCGTCGCGGGCGAGGTCGGCCTCGAGCGCGGCGCGGCCGCCCTCGGCGAGGCGGGCCATGGCGCGGGCGCGCACCTCGGGCGGCGTCGGCGGGATGACGGCGAGGCCGCGGGTCAGCGCCTCGAAGTAGAGGCCCGTCCCGCCGACGACGATCGGCCGGCGGCCGGCGGCTCGGGCCTCGGCGAGCGCGGCCGTGGCCTCGGCGAGCCAGGCGCCGACGGAGTAGGGGGCGTCGCAGGGGACGTGGCCGTAGAGGCGGTGCGGCGCGCAGGCGAGGTCGGCGTCGGAGGGTCGCGCGGTCAGCACGCGCCAGCAGGCGTAGACCTGCAGCGCGTCGGCGTTGACGACGACGCCGCCGTCGCGCTCGGCCAGCGCCAGCGCCAGCGCCGACTTGCCGCTGGCGGTCGGGCCGGCGATCAGGATCGGGCGCAAGGCGTCCGGCTCCGGCTCAGGATGCGCTCACGAGGCGCGCTCGGCCTCGCGGGCCAGCGCGCTCGCCACGGTCGAGGTGAAGCGGGCCTCGGGCGGGCGGACGCCGTGGGTGAGCAGCGCCCGGCGGATCTCGGGGTTGGCGGCGGCGATGTAGAGACGGACGCCGCGGCGATGCGACTTGCGCGCGAGGCCCTCGACGACGTTGGCGCCGGTGGAATCGAGGAAGGGCACCAGGGCGAAGTCGAGGACGAGGGCGCGGTTGGTGTCCTGGATCGAGTCGAGGACCGAGCCGATCGAGGCGGCCGCGCCGAAGAAGAACGCGCCGGTGATGTGGTAGACCACGACGGCGGGGTTGGCGGCCGTCGCCTCGTCGTAGCCGGTGCCGGCGTCGGCGACGTCCTGGCCGACGAAGGGCGTCTCGGTCTCGACCGCCGCCTGCTGGCTCATCCGGTTGATGAAGAGCACCGAGCCGAGCGCGAAGCCGACGATGATCGCCTCGGTCAGGTCGCGGAAGATCGTCAGCAGGAAGGTGACGCCGAGCACCGCGGCGTCGCCCCAGCCGGAGCGGACGAGCACGGCGATGGCCGGCTTCTCGATCATGTTCCAGGCGACGACCGCCAGCACGCCGGCGAGCGCCGCCAGCGGGATGAAGGCGGCGAGCGGCGCGGCGACGAGCATGAAGAGCAGCAGGAAGGCGGAGTGCAGCATCCCCGACACCGGCCCGTGCGCGCCGGCGCGGACGTTGGTGGCGGTGCGGGCGATCGTGCCGGTGACGCAGAAGCCGCCGAAGAGCGCCGAGCCGACATTGGCCACGCCCTGCGCCACCAGCTCGCAGTTCGAGCGGTGCCGACGCCCGGTCATGCCGTCGGCGACGACGGCGGAGAGGAGCGACTCGATCGCGCCGAGGAGGGTGAAGGCGACGGCGGCGGGCAGGACCGCGGAGACGAGCTCGAGGCTGAGCTCGGGCAGGTGCGGCGAGGGCAGGCCCGAGGGGATGCCGCCATACTGGCTGCCGATGGTGTGGACCGGCAGCGAGAACGCCGCCGTCGCCGCGGCGGCGAGCCCGACGGCGACCAGCATCCCCGGCCAGTGCGGGCGGAAGCGGCGGAGCGCGAGGATGACGGCGATGGTCCCGGCCGAGACGGCGATGGCGGCCGGGTGCGCCGTGGCGCGCGCGCCCCAGAGCGCGGGCAGACGCTCGAGGAGCGCGCCGGGCTCGTGTTCCAGCGAAAGGCCAAATATCTCCTTCAACTGGCTGGCGAATATGATGACGGCGATCCCGGCGGTGAAGCCGACGGTCACCGGGAACGGGATGAACTTGACGTAGGTTCCGAGGCGCAGGAAGCCGGCGCCGACCAGCAGCAGCCCGGAGATCGCGGTGGCGAGGATCAGCCCGTCGACGCCGTGCTCGGCGACGGTGGCGGAGACGAGCACGATGAACGCGCCGGCGGGGCCGCCGATCTGGAAGCGCGAGCCGCCGAGCGCCGAGACGAGGAAGCCGCCGACGATGGCGGTGAAGAGGCCCTGGGCCGGCGTGACGCCGGAGGCGATGGCGATGGCCATGCTGAGCGGCAGCGCGACGATCGCCACGGTGAGCCCGGCGACGGCGTCGGAGCGGAGCTGCCGGGGCCCGTAGCCTTCGCGCAGCACGGTGACGAGCTTCGGGGTGTAGAGCTCGGCGAAGCTCGCCGTGGGACCGAAGCCCGGCGCGGGTTTCGGCGCGGGTTTGGTCAGGGCCACAGGGGATGGTGTGGGCATCGGGGGGCTTCGCCGTCGCGGGAGTTGCGGGAGTGGTGGCGCTTTCCGGCGCGGGAGGCAAGGGCGCCGGGCCGCGCCGTCAGGGGTTGTCGGGATTGGTTACATAATCTCGCTTATCCGATATAGGCGCGGGGTCGTGATGGCTGTCCCCTGCCGTGGCCCCGCCGCTCAGGGCGTCGCTCACGGAATGACCGGTTGACCGCGGGCGGTTTTCGTTCTGCAATGCCATGGGGGCCGGCCGAAAAAACAACAGGGAGACGACGATCATGGACATCCCGACGATCAACGGCAAGCCGCCGCATTCCGCGGTCCTGCGCATGGCGGCGGCCGCGCGCGCGGGCCGGCTCGATCGCCGCGAGTTCCTCGCCACGGCGACGGCGCTCGGCGTCACCGGCGCCGGCGCCTGGGGGATGCTCGGGCTGACCATGCCGACCCGGGCGCGCGCGCAGGAGCCCGTGCCCGGCGGCGTCATCAAGATCGCCATGCAGGTGATGCGCATGGACGACCCGCGCATTTTCGACTGGTCGCAGAAAGGCAACCAGGGCCGGCTGATCGTCGAGCCGCTGGTGCGCTACACCGCGGACTTCACCTTCCAGCCCTGGCTCCTCGAGAGCTGGGAGGTCAACGACAAGGCGGACGAGTACACGCTCCATGTCCGCAAGGGCGTGACCTGGAACAATGGCGACGCGTTCAACGCCGACGACGTGGTGTTCAACCTGTCGCGGTGGTGCGAGAGCCATGTGCCGAACAACTCGATGGGCACGCGCATGGCCGCCCTGCTCGAGAAGAAGGGCGAGGAGAAGTTCGTCGGCGACGTCACCAAGGAGGACGGCACCGTCGTGCAGGAGGAGCAGGTGCGCGAGATCTTCGGCGCGCGCGACGGCGCGATCGAGAAGGTCGACGACCTCACCGTCAGGCTGCATCTCGCCAACCCGGACATCACCATCATCCCGAACTTCGCCGATTATCCGGCGCTGATCGTGCACCGCGGCTTCACGGGGGACCTGTCGGTCGATCCGGTGGGCACCGGCCCGTGGGAGCTGGTCTCGACCGAGGTCGGCGTGCGCGGCGTCTACAAGAAGCGCACGAACGGGGCCTGGTGGGGCGACGCCGTGCCGGACATGGGGCCGGTCTTCCTCGACGGGGTCGAGTATGTCGACTACGGCACCGATCCCTCGGCGACGATCGCCGCCTACGAGGCGCGCGAGATCCACACGAGCTACGAGACCCCGCCCTCCTATGTCGAGATCTTCGACGGGCTCGGTCTCGCCAAGTCCGAGGCGGTGACGGCCAACACGCTCTGCGTGCGGATGAACGTCACCCAGCCGCCGTTCGACGACCAGAAGGTCCGGAACGCCGTGCAGCTCGCCGTCGACAACCAGGTGGTGCTCGACCTCGGCTACCAGGGGCTGGGGCGCAAGGCCGACAACCACCATGTCGGACCGATGCATCCGGAGTATTTCGAGCTCCCTGCCCCGGCCCGCGACCCGGCCAAGGCCAAGGCGCTGATGGCCGAGGCCGGACACGCCGACACCGAGATCGAGCTGATCTCGCTTGACGACGACTTCAACCGCAACACCTGCGACGCGGTGGCCGCGCAGCTGCGCGACGCGGGGATCAACTGCAAGCGCACGGTGCTGCCGGGCAACACCTTCTGGAACAACTGGACGGGCTATCCCTTCTCCTCGACCGAGTGGAACATGCGGCCGCTCGGGGTGCAGGTCTATGCGCTGGCCTATCGCTCGGGCGAGCCATGGAACGAGACCGGATTCGCCGATCCGGAGTTCGACGCGCTCCTGGCCGAGGCCTATGCGATCGCCGATCCGGACAAGCGGCGCGAGGTGATGGCCAAGATGGAGAAGATCATCCAGGACAGCGGGATCCTGATCCAGGCCTACTGGCGCTCGACCTTCCGGCACATGACCGACGACGTCCACGGCCTCGTCATGCACCCGACCTTCGAGATCCATCTGGAGAAGACCTGGCTCGCCTCCTGAGCCATCCCCACGCCACCCGCCCCGGCGTTCGCGCCGGGGCTTACCGAGGGAGCAAGGGGCCGTGGTCGTCTTTCTCGCGAAACGCATCGGGGTGATCCTGCTGACGGCGCTCTGCCTGACGCTGATCGTGTTCTCGCTGGTCAACCTCAAGCCGAACCTCGTCAAGCTCGCCAAGGAGCAGACGGGCAGCCGCATCACCGAGCAGCAGGTCCAGGTCTGGCTCGACCAGAACGGCTTCAACCGACCCTTCCTCGTCCGCTACGGCGAGTGGCTGGGCGGGGCCGTGCAGGGCGATTTCGGGCGCTCGTCGCGGTTCAACGCGCCGGTCTCGGAGGTGCTGTGGCCGCGGCTGTGGCTCACCGCCAAGCTGATGTTCTGGGTGATGGTGGTGATGATCCCCGGCGCGCTGCTGATCGGGGTGCTGGCGGGGATGCGCGAGGGCTCGTTCCAGGACCGGGCGCTCTCGACCATCGCCATCGCCACGACCTCGACGCCGGAATACGTCTCGGGCGTGGTGCTGACGGTGATCTTCGCGAGCCAGATGGTCGGGCTGCAATGGTTCTCCGGCTCGGCGACCTCGGCGGCGGACGAGGGGATCACCCTCTACAACTTCGCCCTGCCCGTGCTGACCATCGCCATCTACGGCATGGGCTACATCGCGCGGATGACGCGGGCCTCGATGGCCGAGGTGATGACCCAGCAATACATCCGCACCGCGCGGCTGAAGGGCGTGAGCTTCCGCGGCGTGGTGATGCGGCACGCGCTCCGCAACGCGCTGATCGCGCCCTTCACGGTGATCATGCTGCAATTCCCCTGGCTGCTGACCGGCGTGGTCATCGTCGAGACGCTCTTCAACTACCGCGGCTTCGGCTGGCTGCTGATCGAGGGCGCGGCGAACAACGACATCAACCTGCTCCTCGCCTGCTCGATCGTCGCGGTGGTGATCGTGCTGGTCACGCAGCTCATCTCCGACATCGGCTATGTCTGGCTCAACCCGCGCATCCGGGTGAGCGGCTGATGGAGGCGCTGACGCCGCTCGCCATCCTCGCCCGCACGCTGGCGCAGTTCTGGCCGGTCTGGATCGGGCTGGCGCTGATCCTCGCCGTCAGCTGCGCGCGCAGGCGGCGGCTGGGGCTCTACGGGCGGATCTTCTACACGGTGATCGGCACGGTCGGCTTCACGCTGGTGGTGTTCTGGGCGCTGACCGCGATCCTCGCCGACCACGTGGCGCTGTTCGACCCCTATGCGCAGATCAGCGCGCTGCGCAACAAGCCGCCGGGCTCGATCGACCCCGCCTCCGGCCTGCCCTATCTCTTCGGCGGCGACGCGCTCGGGCGCGACGTGTTCAGCCGAATGGTCTGGGGCTCGCGCTCGGTGATGGTGATCGCGCCGCTCGCCACGCTCTTCGCCTACATGGTGGGCATCATGCTCGGCCTGCCGGCGGGGTATTTCGGCGGCTGGCTCGACACGGTGCTGTCGTTCCTCGCCAACCTGGTGCTGGCCTTCCCGGTGATCCTGCTCTTCTACCTGCTGGTTACCCCGGAGATCCGGCAGACCGCGATCCCCGGCACGATGGCGGCGGTGCTCTTCGTCTTTCCGGTGCTCTTCTTCGTCATGTTCTTCTGGAGCCGCTTCCGCGAGCGGCCGGAGACGCTGTGGTTCTATCTCGGGCCGACGCTCCTCGTCGGCGGCTTCGTCTATCTCGGGGTGATCGGGGTCTGGGATCCGACGGGGCGGATCGCGATGGACGCCAACACGCTCAACATCTTCCTCGCCGTGGTGTTCATCTCCTCGCCCACGGTGTTCCGCATCGTCCGCGGGCTCACCCTCGACATCAAGACCCGCGACTATGTCGCCGCGGCGCAGACCCGGGGCGAGAGCCCGTGGTACGTGATGATGTGGGAGATCCTGCCGAACGCCCGCGGCCCGCTGATCGTCGACGCCTGCCTCCGCATCGGCTACACCACCATCCTCCTCGGGACGCTCGGCTTCTTCGGCCTCGGCGTCAGCCCGGAGAGCCCGGACTGGGGCTCGACGATCAACGAGGGCCGCAAGCTCCTGCGCGTCTACGTCCACCCTGCCCTGCCCCCTGCCCTCGCCATCATGAGCCTGGTGCTGGGCCTCAACCTCCTCGCCGACGCGATGCGCGAGCAGAGCCTGAGGGATTGAGCGGCATGGAACCGCCCCCGGGGCCGGCCCCGTCGTCCGGGGCGGAGAGACGGCGCCGCCGGCGCGACGGGGCAGCGCGCCGCGGGCGGAACGCTCGGGCGCGCGCGACCTCGACGCGGCGCCTGGGTCCGGCCGGCGGCGGCGGCCGGAACGGCCGGCGGCGACGGGCGGAGGCGCGCGGGGCGCGAGGCATGTGGGAGGCGCGGAGCCATGGCTGAGCCGATCCTGTCGATCGAGAACCTCTCGATCTCGTTCTTCGTCCGCGCCGGCGAGATCCCGGCGGTGATGGACTTCTCGGCGGCGGTGATGCCCGGGCAGGCGCTGGGGCTCGTCGGCGAGAGCGGCTGCGGCAAGTCCACGGTGGCGCTCGCGGTGATGCGCGACCTCGGGCGGGCGGGGCGGATCGTCGGCGGGCGGCTGATGTTCAAGGGCCGCGACCTCGTGACCATGCCGGAGGCGGAGCTGCGCAGCATCCGCGGGCGCGAGATCGCGATGATCTACCAGGAGCCGATGGCGAGCCTCAACCCGGCGATGAAGATCGGGCGGCAACTCATGGAGGTGCCGATGATCCATGACGGCGCCTCGGCCACGACGGCGCGGGCGGAGGCGAAGGCGATCGTCGAGGCGGTGCGGCTGCCGGACGCCGGCCGGGTGCTCGACAGCTATCCCCACCAGCTCTCCGGCGGCCAGCAGCAGCGCATCGTCATCGCCATGGCGCTGATGTCGAAGCCCGCGCTCCTCATCCTCGACGAGCCGACCACCGCGCTCGACGTCACCGTCGAGGCCGGCATCGTCGATCTCGTCAAGGAGCTCGGCCGCGAGTTCGGCACCTCGATGCTCTTCATCAGCCACAACCTCGGGCTGGTGCTCGAGGTCTGCGACCGCATCTGCGTGATGTATTCCGGCGAGGCGGTGGAGACCGGGCCGATCGAGGAGGTGTTCGCCTCGATGCGCCACCCCTACACGCAGGGCCTCTTCCGCTCGATCCCGCTCCCTGGCGCCGACAAGACCACGCGGCCGCTGGTGCCGATCCCGGGGAACTTCCCCCTGCCCCACGAGCGCCCGCCCGGCTGCAACTTCGGGCCGCGCTGCAGCTACTTCGTCGCCGGGCGCTGCGACGCGCAGGAGATCCCGATGCTGCCGGCGGGGCCCGACCACGCCTCGCGCTGCATCCGCTTCGACGAGATCGACTGGGCCTCGCCGCCCGCCCCGCCGCCGGTCGAGCCCGCCGCCCCGCCCGGGCCGGTGGTGCTGAAGGCCGACCGGCTGCGCAAGTACTACGACGTCGCCGCGAGCGCGCTCACCGGCGGGGCCGGCAAGGTGGTCAAGGCCAACGAGGAGCTCTCCTTCGAGGCGCGCGAGGCCGAGACGCTCGCCATCGTGGGCGAGTCGGGCTGCGGCAAGTCGACGCTCGCCAAGGTGCTGATGGGGATCGAGACGGCGACCGACGGGGCGCTTACCCTCGGCGAGATCGACATCGGCGCGCTGCCGGTCGAGCGGCGCGACACCGGCACGGTCGCCTCGCTGCAGATGGTGTTCCAGAACCCCTTCGACACGCTGAACCCGAGCCACAGCATCGGCGGCCAGATCGTGCGCGTGCTGGAGAAGTTCCGCTTCGGCCGCTCCGACGCCGAGCGCCAGGCCAAGATGCTCGAGCTCCTCGACCTCGTGCGGCTGCCGCGCGCTTTCGCCCGGCGGATGCCGCGCCAGCTCTCCGGCGGCCAGAAGCAGCGCATCGGCATCGCCCGCGCCTTCGCCGGCGCGCCGCGCGTCGTCGTCGCCGACGAGCCGGTCTCGGCGCTCGACGTCTCGGTGCAGGCGGCGGTGACCGACCTCCTGATGGACGTGCAGCGCAAGAACCGCACCACCATGCTCTTCATCAGCCACGACCTCTCGATCGTGCGCTACCTCGCCGACCGGGTGATGGTGATGTATCTCGGCTACGTCGTGGAGATCGGCACGACGGAGCAGGTCTTCGCGCCGCCCTATCATCCCTATACCGAGGCGCTGCTCTCGGCGGTGCCGATCGCCGACGTCACCGTGGAGAAGAACCGCATCCTGCTGCAGGGCGACGTGCCCTCGGCGGTGAACCCGCCGCCCGGCTGCCCGTTCCAGACCCGCTGCCCGCGCAAGCGCCAGGTTCCGGGCGACCTCTGCGAAACCGTGGTCCCGCCGATGCGCCGGCTGGCGGAGGGCCACGAGATCCGCTGCCACCTGCCCGACGACGTCCTCGCCGCGATGGAGCCGGTGATTCGCGTCGACGCCGCCTGAGTCCCTCGCGAATCCCTCGCGGCGGGGAGGCGGGTTCCCGCCGGCCCGCCGGCCCGGGGCGATCGGGGGTTTTGCGGCCCCCGCCGGGGACTTATTTGGGCGCAGGGCGGATCACGACGGGCCGCATTAAACAAGTTGGCGCTATCACGCCCGCGTCACGCTGCGTATGATACGCCGCGGGTGGCGGACGTTCTATTGGCGACCAGGGGGACAAAGGGTATGCGTGGCGCGGCGAATGGGCCCGAGACGGGCTTCTCGGGCATGACCGGCCTGTTCGTCACGGTGGGGATCTTCTCCGCCGTGGTGAACATCCTGATGCTGACCGGATCGCTCTACATGCTCCAGGTCTATGACCGGGTGCTGTCGTCGAGCTCCAGGGAGACGCTGGTCGCGCTGACCATCCTCGTCGCCGGGCTCTTCGCCATCATGGGCGTGCTCGACTACGTGCGCGCCCGGGTCGCCTCGCGCATCGGCGCCACGGTGCAGAGCCGGCTCGACGAGCGGGTGTTCCGCGCCGTGTTGCGCCGCTCGGTGCTGTCGAGCGAGCGCGCCCGCCCGGCCTCGGGGCTGAAGGACCTCGAGGCGGTGCAGCGCTTCATGTCCTCGCCGGTGCTCTTCGCGATCTTCGACATGCCCTGGGCGCCGTTCTTCATCGCGCTCATCTACACGTTCCACCCGCTGCTCGGGCACCTCGCCATCGCCGGCATGGTGATCCTCGTGATCATCACGCTCCTCAACCAGCACTTCACCCGCAAGCACGAGGCCGAGGCGAACCAGGCGACCATGCACGGCGACGGCTTCGCCGAGACGATCCGCCAGCAGGGCGAGCTGATCCACGCGCTCGGCATGCGCGACGCCGCGCTCTCGCGCTGGAGCAAGCTGCGCCAGCGCGCCACGCGGGCGCAGCTCGCCTCGTCGGACCGCGTCGGCCAGTTCTCCACGATCTCCAAGACCTTCCGCTTCTTCCTGCAGTCGGCGATGCTCGGGCTCGGCGCCTATGTCGTGCTCCGGGGCGAGATGTCCGCCGGCGCGATGATCGCGGGCTCGATCCTGATGGGCCGCGCGCTCGCGCCCGTCGAGCAGGCGATCGGCGGCTGGCCGCTCTTCGTGCGCGCCCGCATCGGCTGGGACCACCTGCGCACGCTCCTCTCCTCCACGCCCGACCACGCCGCCGTCACCCCCCTGCCCCGGCCGCGCGCCTTCCTCGACATCACCCAGATCACCGTCTTCCCGCCCGACCAGCAGAAGGCGAGCCTCCGGATGCTCGACTTCCAGATCCGCCCGGGCCAGGCGCTCGGCGTGATCGGGCCCTCGGCCTCGGGCAAGTCGACGCTCGCCCGCGTGCTGACCGGCGTCTGGCGGCCGGCCTCCGGCTCGGTCCGGCTCGACGGCGCGGCGCTCGACCAGTACGACCCCGACACGCTCGGCCGCTACATCGGCTACCTGCCGCAGGACGTCGTGCTCTTCGACGGCACGGTCGCCGAGAACATCGCGCGCCTCGACCCGAACCCCGACCCCGAGGCGGTGGTCGCCGCCGCGCAGCGGGCCGGCGCGCACGAGATGATCCTGCAGCTGCCGCAGGGCTACGACACCCCGGTCTCCGCCGGCGGCGCCCGGCTCTCCGGCGGGCAGAAGCAGCGCATCGGGCTCGCCCGCGCCTTCTACGGCGACCCGGTGATGCTGGTGCTCGACGAGCCGAACTCCAACCTCGACGCCGCCGGCCAGGACGCGCTCAACGTGGCGATCCGCCAGGCGAAGTCCGAGGGGCGCGTCGTCGTCATCATGGCGCACCGCCCGGCCGGCATCGCCGAGTGCGACCTCATCCTGATCATCGACGGCGGCATGACCAAGGCCTTCGGCCCGCGCGACGAGGTGCTCAAGGCGCATGTGCGCAACTATGCGGCCGTCGCCGGCCGCATCGCCCCGGAGGCGCAGTGATGGCCGCCGTCGACCGCGCCCCGCACGAGTCGCACTGGAACGTCCGCGGCTTCCTCGTCCTCGGCTACGCCACGCTCTTCGCGCTGCTGGGCGGCCTCGTGTTCTGGGGGATGCTGACGAGCATCTCCGGCGCGGTGATCGCGCACGGCTTCGTCGAGGTGGAGGGCAACCGCCAGGTCGTCCAGCACCTGACCGGCGGGGTGATCGCGGCGATCCATGTCCGCGACGGCGACGAGGTGCAGGCGGGTCAGGTGCTCGTCGAGCTCGAGGGCGACCAGCTCCGCACCGAGCTCGGCATCGTCGAGGGCCAGTGGTACGAGATCCTCGCCCGCAAGAGCCGCCTCTCCGCCGAGCGCGACGTCAAGGACGTCATCACCTTCGACCCCGAGCTGGTCGCCCGCGCCGCGGTCGATCCCGAGGTGGCCAAGCTGATGACCGCGCAGCAGCAGCAGTTCGACGCCCGCCGCAAGGTGCAGGGCGAGGAGGATTCGCAGCTCAAGGAGCGCGCCGCCCAGATCTCCAACCAGATCGACGGCCTGATCGCGCTGCAGGCGGCGACCCACACCCAGATCGAGCTTCTCGGCCGCGAGATCGACGCGCAGCAGACGCTGCTGAACGAGGGCCTGACCCAGCTCACCCGCCTGCTGACGCCGCAGCGCGAGTTCGCCCGCCTCAAGGGCAGCGAGAGCCAGGTCGAGGCGGCGATCTCCGAGAACCGCGGCAAGATCGCCGAGACCAACATCGAGCGCGTCCGGCTGGTGTCGAAGACCCGCGAGGAGGCGATCGCCGAGCTGCGCGAGCTCGAGTTCCGCGAGATCGAGCTGCGCGAGAAGCGCATCTCGCTCAAGGACCAGATCAGCAAGCTCCAGCTGCGCGCGCCGGTCTCGGGGATCGTCTACGCCAACACCGCCGACACGCTGCGCGGCGTGGTGCGTCCGGCCGAGCCGGTGCTCTACATCGTGCCGAAGGAGGTCCGGCTGATCGTCAAGGCGCGGGTCGACACCACCCATATCGACCAGGTCCATATCGGGCAGGAGGCCAAGATGCGCTTCTCCGCCTTCGACCAGCGCACCACGCCGGAGGTCTGGGGCCACGTCACCAAGGTCTCGGCCGACGCGATCGAGGACCAGCAGACCCGGACGCGCTACTACCTCGTCGAGATCGACATCACCGACGAGGCGCGCCAGAAGCTCTCCGGCCTGACCATCCTGCCCGGGATGCCGGTGGAGGCCTTCATCCAGACCGGCGAGCGCAGCCCGATCGGCTATCTGGTGAAGCCGATGACCGACTACTTCGCCAAGGCCTTCCGCGAGGGCTGACCGCCCCGCCTGCCCGTTCGTTCGACGCCCGGCCGCCCGCGGCCGGGCGTCGGCGTTCCCGGGGCCCCTCAGGACCGCGAGCCGGTGACGGTGGGGATCCGCGGCTCCTCGGCGTCGTCCTGCAGGCGGGCGGCGAGCGCCACGGTCAGCGCCTGGGCGAGGCACATCGGCGCCGCGAGCGAGCGCGAGAAGGTGTAGGCGTGCTCCGGCACCGCGAAGAGCGCCGCCGCGCCCTTGGCGAGCGGCGACAGCGTGCTGTCCGAGATGGCGACCGTCGGCACGCCGCGCGCCGCCGCCTCCTCGACGATGTTGACGACCTCCGTTGCGTAGAAGCGGAAGGCGACCGCGACGAGCAGGTCCGCCGGGCGCATCGTCCGCGCCATGTGGGTGGCGAGCCCGCCGCTCGGATCGAGCAGCACGCAGCGCTTGCCCAGCATGGTCAGCACGTAGCGCAGCAGCTCGACCACCGGCGCCGAGCGCAGCTGCCCGACCAGCCACACCGTCTCCGCCGCCTCCAGCAGGTCGACGGCGCGGGTGAGCTGGGCCGGGTCGATCTCGTCGAGCATCTCCTGCAGCGAGGCGACGTCGCGCACGACGAGGTCGCGCAGGAAGCCGTGGGCGCTGCGGTCCTCGCGCGCGCCGAGCTCGCTCTCCAGCGCCTTGACCCGCGCCTCGAAGCCGGGCGCCGCGGTGGAGAGCCGGCGCTGGAACAGCTCCTGCAGGTCGCGGAACCCGGAATAGCCGAGCGCCTGCGCGAAGCGCACGAAGTTCGAGGCATGCACCCCGCAGCGCTCGGCGATGGCGTTGACCGAGCGCACCGCGACGTCGTTGGGGTTCTGCGTCAGGTAGAGCGCGATCGCCTGGTAGCCCTTGCTCATCCCCTCGTACTGGTCGTGGATGGCCCGGATCAGGTCCTCGTAGTTCGCCGGCGGCGCCGGTTTTTCCAACGAAGGGTGCTCCCGCAATTTTCATTGCAGGATGGACCGATCTCCGCCCCGCCGCCAGCAAAAACCGCCGCTACGCCCCTTGCCCGCGCCTATGCCTCGCCCGCGGCGACGTTGCGCACCACGAAGTCCGCCGGCGCCGAGGACCGGGCGACCAGCCGCGCGTTCGGCAGGTCGTTCCCCTCGAGCTTCGCCACGATCTCGTCTGGCGTCAGCGCGTAGCCCGTCCAGCGCGCCTGCAACCGCGTCTCCAGCGCCGGCTCGGGGACATCGAGGAACACCGTCGCGTCGAAGGCGTCGCGCAGCCGCGCCCAGGCCGGGTCGTCGAGCAGCAGGTAGTTGCCCTCGACCACCACCAGCCGCACCTCCGGCCCGATGATCCGCGCCCCGGCCCGCGCGATCTCGATGGCGCGGTCGAAGACCGGGACCGCCACCTCGCGCCCGTCGTCCGCCGCGAGCCGCCCGAGCAGCGCCGCGAGCCCGTCCACGTCGAAGGTGTGCGGCGCCCCCTTGCGCGGCCGGTGGCCGCGGGCGTTCAGCACCATGTCGTCGAAATGGAAGCCGTCCATCGGCAGCACCGCGGCCGCCACGCCCCGCGCCTCCAGCGCCGCGGCCAGCGCCTCGGCGAAGGTGCTCTTGCCCGAGCCCGGCGCGCCGGCGACCCCGACGATCCGCCGCCCCGCCCCCTGCCCCGCCGCCAGCGCCTCCGCGAGCCCCGCCAGGTCCACGACCCGCGGCGCCCCGCCGCCCTCCCGCCCGCTATCCGCCATTCGCTTCCCCCCGGCAGTCCTCATGGCGGAGGAGGTGGGATTCGAACCCACGGACGGCGTGAACCGTCTCCGGTTTTCAAGACCGGCGCGATCGACCGCTCCGCCACTCCTCCGGCGAGGGCGAGTCGTAGCCGCTTCGCGACCCGCGCGCCAGATCGGCGCGGGGTCGCTCAGGGGTCACTCCATGGCGAGGATCATGTTGCGCACCACCGGGTAGATCTCCTGCTCCCAGCGCCGGCCGGAGAACACGCCGTAATGGCCGACATTGGCCTGGAGGTGGTGGCGGCGCAGGTGCGGGCGCAGCGAGGCGCAGAGCTCGTGCGCCGCCGCGGTCTGGCCGAGGGCGCAGATGTCGTCGCGGCCGCCCTCGACGGTCAGGAGCGCCGTCCTGCGGATCGCCCCGGGGTTCACCCGGCGGCCGCGGTAGAGGAACTCGCCGCTGGCGAGGTCGGCGCGCTGGAACACCCGGTCGATCGTCTCGAGGTAGAACTCCTCGGTCAGGTCCAGCACCGCGAAATACTCGTCGTAGAACTCCTTGATCCGCGCCGCCTCGTCGACCTCGCCGCGGGCGAGGTGCTGGTAGAGCCGGGCATGCGCGCTGCGGTGGCGGTCCATGTTCATCGCCATGAACGCCGAGAGCTGGACGAAGCCCGGATAGACCCGCCGCCCCCGCCCCTTGTAGCGCCACGGCACCCGGCCGATCACGTTGGAGCGGAACCAGTCGATGGTCTTCTCGTTCGCGAGGTCGTTGACCGTGGTCGGGCTCTCGCGCGTGTCGATCGGCCCGGCCATCAGCGTCATCGAGCGCGGCGTCGCCGGGTGGTCCTGCTCCGACATCACCGCGACGACGGCGAGCGTCTGCACGCAGGGCTGGCACACCGCCAGCACATGGGCGCCCGGCCCGATCGCCTCCAGGAAGCGAATCACGTAGTCCATGTAGTCGTCGACCCCGAACGAGCCGGCCGAGACCGGCACGTCGCGGGCGTTCGCCCAGTCGGTGATGTAGACGTCGTGGTCGCGCAGCAGCGTCGCCACCGTGTTGCGCAGCAGCGTGGCGAAATGCCCCGAGAGCGGCGCGATGACGAGAATCTTCGGCTGCGGCGCGTCGACCTCCGGCTTGGCGAAATGCAGGAGGTTCCCGTAGGGCAGGCTCAGCGCCACCTCCTCGACCACCGCGACCTCGGCGTTTCCGCTCGGCACCGAGCGGATTCCGAACTCGGGACGCACATGGGTGAGGCGAAACCGGCTCAGAAGCTCCCACATCGCGGCCATCTCGCGCGCCATCCGCGAGCCGAGCCGCATTCTCCCCGGCAGCCCGGGCAGCCGGGAGGCGGCCTGCGCGAAGCGGCGCACCGGCGACAGCAGGTCCTCGTTGAGCTGGTAGGTCTCGTAGAGCATCGGGCGGGAATCCCCTGGCTGGACGGGCGCGAAATAATTAATGCATTCCCTTGTGCGCCGCGGCAAGAATGTTTGTGCGATGCAACCTAACGTATGAGAGGCCGCCCCCGCGATGCCGCGCGCCACCCTGACCCTGTCCTCGAAGAACTACTCCTCCTGGTCGCTCCGCGGCTGGCTGCTGTGCCGCATGGCCGGGCTCGCCTTCGACGAGCAGCCCGTCGACACCGCCGACCCGAGCCAGCGGCAGGAGCTCCTGCTGCTCTCGCCCTCGGTGCTGGTGCCGCGGCTCTCGCACCAGGGCGTCGAGGTCTGGGACACGCTGGCGATCGCGGAATACCTGCACGAGGTCTTCCCCGAGGCCGGGCTCTGGCCCGCGGACCGCGCGACGCGCGCCCATGCAAGGGCGGTAGCGGGCGAGATGCACTCGGGGTTCTACAACCTGCGCTCGGCCCTGCCGATGAATCTCCGGGCCCGCCACGATAAGTTCAAGGTGTTCTCCGGGGCGCGGCCCGACATCGAGCGGATCCGCACGATCTGGACGGAGTGTCTGGAGCGCTACGGCGGGCCGTTCCTGTTCGGCGCCCCGACAGCGGCGGATGCGATGTACGCGCCGGTCTGCACGCGGTTCCGCACCTATTCCGTCGAGCTTTCGCCCCTGCTGTCCGCCTACTGCGAGACGATCTTCGACTGGCCACTGATGCAGGAATGGACGGAGGGCGCTCGCGCCGAGCCCGACGAGATCATCGAGCTCGAGGTGGAGTTCTGACCCGGCGGCTCATTCCTGCCACCACCACACGTCGGGCAGCCAGCCGGTCCAGTCGCCATAGACCGGCAGCGTCTCGGGGAAGCGCGCCTGGCGGACATGGGCGATGCGGCTGACGTCGGAGAACCAGAACGGGATGACGTAGCGCCCGGTCGTCAGCGCCCGGTCGAGCGCCTGGGTCGCGGCGACGAACTCCGCCTCGTCGCGGGTGGCGAGCAGCTTCGCGATCATCGCCTCGACCGCCGGGCTCGCCACGCCGGGATAGTTGCGCGTCCCCGGCGTCGTCACGCCGCCCGAGCCGAAATAGAGCGTCAGCTCGTTGCCCGGGCTCAGGCTGGTCGCCCAGCCGCCGACGATCATGTCGTAGTCGTAGGCGTTGCGCCGCTCGGTGAACTGCGCCTGGTCGACGACCTTCACCCGCGCCTGCACGCCGAGCTGGCGCAGCGCGTCGACGTAGAGGTTCGCCACCGCCTCGACATTGGCCGAGGAGAGCGTCACTTGCCCCGCCTGCGCGAGGATCTCGAACTCGAAGGGCTCGCCGGCGGCGTTGCGCAGCACCCCGCCCTCGGCCTTCCAGCCGGCCGCCTCCAGCAGCTGCGTCGCCTTGCGCATGTTGGCGCGGTTGCGCTGCGAGCCGTCCGAGGCCGGCAGCGCGTAGGCGTCGAGCGCGTCCGGCGCGAGCTCGGCGGCGAAGGGCTCCAGCAGCGCCCGCGCCTCGCCCTCGGCCGGCCCCTGCCCCATCCCCAGCCGCGAGTTGCCGAAGTAGCTCGCCCGCCGCGGAAAGGCCCCGCCGTTCAGCGTGGCGTTGACGAACTCGAAGTTGAAGGCGTGCAGCAGCGCGTCGCGCACCCGCCAGTCCTGGAAGATCGGGCGGCGGGTGTTGAAGACGAAGCCCTCCATCCCCGAGGGCCGCCCGTGCGGGATCTCCGACTTCACGATCTGGCCGGAAGTCACGGCCGGGAAATTGTAGCCGGTCGCCCAGCGTTGCGGGTCGAGCTCGCGGTAGAGCGACAGCTCGCCGGCGGTGAAGGCCTGGAAGAGCACGCCCCCGTCGACGAAATACTCGTAGCGCACCCGGTCGAGGTTGTTCACGCCGCGGTTGAGCGGCAGATCCTTGCCCCAGTAGTCGGGATTCCGGTCGAAATTCACGAACCGCCCGGGCTCGAACTCGCCGATCACGTAAGGACCGGAGCCGACCGGCTTCTGCAGGCTCGATTCGGCGAAGTCCCGCCCCTCCCAGTCCGCCTTCTTCAGGATCGGACGCCAGGCGATCAGCAGCGGCAGCTCGGAATCGGCGGCGTTGAAGGTGAAGCGCACCGAGCGCTCGCCGGTCTGCTCGGCGCCCGCCACCTTTTTCCAGGCGGTGGCGTATCTTGGCAGGCCCTTCTCGCTCAGGGTCTGCATCGACCAGATCACGTCCTCGACCGTGACCGGGCTGCCGTCCGAGAACCGCGCCTCCGGGCGCAGGGTGAACTCGACCCATTCCCGATTCGGCCCCACGTCGATCGATTCGGCGAGCAGCCCGTAGAGCGTGAAGGGCTCGTCCCAGTTCCGCCCCATAAGCGTCTCGAAAACCATCGTCTGGACGGCCCAGGGGGCGCGGCCCTTGAGGATGAACGGGTTGAAGCTGTCGAAGCCGCCGGTCTCGCCGATGCGGATGCTGCCCCCCTTCGGCGCGTCCGGGTTGGCGTAGGGCAGCGCCACAAAATCCGGTGGGAGCGCCGGCTCGCCATACATAGCTATCGCGTGCTGCGGCTGGGCGATCGTCGCGTCGGGGGCGAGAAGCGCGGCGCAGGCGACGATCCCCGCCACCCGGAGCAGGCGTGTCATATGCGTCACATCCCGGATTCCGATTAACCGGCCCCAGCTTTAACCCCGCCCCCCGGGGCCCGCAGCAAGATTTTTGGCTTGGCGGTAGGCCATTGATTTCGTATAAGAGGATCACTGCTCGATAGGTTTCTTGCCTGTATGAAACCTGCCTCAACGACTTGACGCCCTCCTCGTGAGGGCGTCTTTTTTTGCCCTGCCGCATGCGCGGGCGCCGTTGTTCGCAATTGCAGCATCCATGTCGAATTCCGGCCCCGAGACCTCCCGTCGAAGGAATTCGTGAAGTCGCGAGTCTCGTCCTTTCGGGTAGGCTCGACGTTCAAGGGGAGGAATTCACCGCGGAACGAGGATTCGAGTAATGATCGAGCTGTTGATCGCCGCCTGCCTTTCCACCGGCGCCCGCGAGTGCCGCGACTTCTCCCTCCTCTACGACCCGCAGGACTTGACCGTGACGGCCTGCGCCATCCACGGCCAGCGCGAGATCGCCGTCTGGTCGCAGACGCATCCCGGCTGGCAGGTCGCCCGCTGGACCTGCGGCTTCCGCGCCCCCGGCAGCGCCGACATCTGATCCCGGCTCACGACTCGGGCAGGCCCGCCTGCGCGAGGGCGGCGACCTCGGCATCCAGCACCGCCGGATCGCTATAGAAGCTGCCTTCGCGCCAGACGCTCCGGGTGAGCTGCGGATACTCGGCCTGCGCCTGCCGCACGTAGGCCTTCGCCTCCTCGATCCGGCCGAGACGGACGAGCGCGATGGCAAGCGACAGCTTGTTGTAGGGAGAGAGGTTCTCGATCCCGGCGAGCGCTGCCGCCGATTCCTCGTAGCGCCCCATCAGGCGATAGATCCAGTGCCGCATCTGGGCATAGACGCGTTCCATGCGCGGCTCGCGCAGCTCCGCGCGGTCCAGCCAGTCGAGCGCCATCTCGTAGCGGCCATCGGCGATGAGAACGTTGGTCAGGTAGCGCAGGACGTGGCCGTCATAGGGCGCCATCGCGATCGTCAGCTCCGCCTCTCCGACCGCGGCGTCGAACGCGCCCTTCTGCATCAGCACCATGGCGTTGAGCCAGTGCGCCACCCGCTGCGTCTCTGGCGTCAGGTCGTCGCGCGCCAGCGCCCCGCTCACCAGCCGGTCGGCCTCGGCGTAGTGCCAGGCGATGTCGCCGTCCCAGAAATCCCAGGCGGCGGTCCAGTGATACCAGGCGAGCTTGACCGCGAGCAGCGCCGAGTCCGGATACCGCGCCAGCCCCTCCTCCCAGATCCGCCCGCCGCGCGCGTTCTCTTCGGCCGTTTCGGCGTTGTAGTAGACGTCGAGCCCGCGCAGGAAATAGTCGTACTCGCCGAGCGAGGTGCTGTCCTTGCCCCAGGCGTCGCGGAACTGCGCCAGCCGCAATTGCCCGCCCTCGCCGGCGACGGCCCCGAGGATCTTGTCGGAGACCTCGTCGATCAGCGCCCAGGGGTCGGGGCCGACGCGCTCGAACCGCTCCGCCCAGACGCTCCTGCCGCTGCGCGCGTCCTCGAGCTGCGCCGTGACCCGCAGCTTGTCCCCCTCGCGCCGGACGCTTCCCTCGAGCACGTAATCGGCTCCCAGCGCCGCGCCGACCGCCCGCGCGTCCCGCGGACCGTCCCCGTGGGCGAAGGCCGATCCGCGCGCGATGACCACCACGTCCGGCGAGCGCGCCAGCATCGTGATGACGTTCTCGGCCACGCCCGGCCCGAGATAGTCACGCGCCTCCCCCGCCATGCTCGTGAACGGCAGCACCGCGACCACCGGCGTCCGTGTCGCGACCGGATCGTCGCCGAACATCCGCCACGCGCCGACCGCCAGGGCCGCGACCACCGCCGCCGCGGCGAGGATCGCCGCGCGCCGCGCCCCGCGGGCGGCGGCGTCCCCCTGCCCCTCCGGCCCGACGGCGAGCCGGTAGCCGCGGCGCGGGACCGTCTCGACGAGGGTCCTGCCCTCGTCGCCGAGCGCCTTGCGGATCTCGCCGACGCACTGCACCAGGCTGTCGTCGGTCACGGCGATCCCGGGCCAGACCGCTTCCATCAGCTCGTCCTTGGTGACGAGCCGGCCGGGATTCGCGATCAGGTGGCGCAGCACCGCGAAGGCCTGCGGCCGGAGCGCCGCCGCCTGCCCGGCCGGGTCGACGACCCGCCCGGCGTCGAGGTCGATCACGGCGCGCCCGATCCTGACGGCTCCGCGCGGCGTCCCTGCGGCTGTCGCCATTCACTCGTCCCCCGAGGAGCGAACGCCCCATCATACACGAGGCCGCACCGCCCCGTGACGCGAAACCGGCGCAAATCCCCCGGCGTTCGGCGAATTTCGGCGTTTCATCGGCGCGATCTCGGGACCGTCGGGCCGGCCGGGCGCAGGCTTTCCCTAAGAATCGGGGAGAACGCCATGCTCGAGCTCGTGATCGTCGCCTGCCTCTCCGCCGGGGCCTGCCGGGACTTCTCGCAGCTCTACGACCCGCGCGACGTGTCGCTGATGATGTGCGTCGCCGGCGGCCAGGTCGAGGTCGCCCGCTGGGCCGGCGAGCACCCCGGCTGGGAGGTCCGCCGCTGGCGCTGCGGCTACCTGCCCGCCGGCCGCGCCGAGATCTGAGCCGGCGATCCGCTCCGGCCCCGCCGCCGCCGGTTGCCTTCGCAACCGCAGCGACTATGCTGCCGCACGGCAACAACCGGCGGAGAAGGCGATATGTCGCTGAAGGGCAAGGTGGCGGTCGTCACCGGATCGAACTCGGGGATCGGCCTCGGCATCGCCGAGGCGCTCGCCGCGCAGGGCGCGAGCGTCGCGATCAACTCCTTCACCGACCGGCCGGAGGACCATGCGCTCGCCGCGAGGATCGCCGACGAGCACGGCGTCAAGGCCGTCTACATCCCGGCCGACATGTCGAACGGCGCCGCCTGCCGGGCGCTGATCGCCACGGCGAAGGAAAAGCTCGGCTCGGTCGACATCCTCGTCCCCAACGCCGGCATCCAGCACGTCGCCCCGATCGACGAGTTCGACCCGGCGATGTGGGACCGCCTCCAGTCGATCATCCTCGGCTCGACCTTCCACACCACCGCCGCGGCGCTCCCGATCATGCGCGCCGCCGGCTGGGGCCGCATCGTCGTCATCGCCTCCGCCCACGGCCTGACCGCCTCGCCGTTCAAGTCCGCCTACGTCGCCGCCAAGCACGGCCAGATCGGCTTCGTGAAGGTCTGCGCGCTCGAGACGGCGCAGGAGGCGATCACCTGCAACGCCGTCTGCCCGGGCTACGTGCTGACCCCGCTGGTCGAGGCGCAGATCCCCGACACGATGAAGCAGTACAACATGGACCGCGAGACGGTGATCCGCGAGATCCTGCTCCAGCGCCAGCCCTCGAAGCAGTTCGCCACCGTCGAGCAGCTCGGCGGCGTCGTCACCTTCCTCTGCTCGCCCGCCGCCGAGCAGATCACCGGCACGGCGATCTCCGTCGACGGCGGATGGACGGCGCTGTGACCGCCGCCGCGCGCGGGGCCGCCCGGAAGGCCGGCCCGGTGAGCGCCGGCGGTCGCCGGAGGCCGTCGCCGTGAGCGCCGGCCGGCAGGGCCGCAAGGTCGTCAACCTCGCGCTCCAGGGCGGCGGCGCCCACGGCGCCTTCACCTGGGGCGCGCTCGACCGCCTGCTCGAGGAGGAGCAGGTCGAGATCGAGGGCATCACCGCGACCTCGGCCGGGGCGATGAACGCGGCCGCGCTGAAGTCGGGCTACGTCGCCGGCGGCCGCGACGGCGCGCGGGCCTGCCTCGACAAGTTCTGGCTCAAGGTCGCCGGCCTCGACGGCTTCCTGCCGGAGGGCGTGCTCGACTGGCTGCGCGCCGTCGCGCCCTCGCCCGCCGTCACCGCCCGCATCCTCGAGCTGAGCCCGGCGGCGCTCGCCGCCGACGCGGTGACGCGGGTGCTCTCGCCCTACCAGTTCAACCCGACGAACTACCACCCGATGCGGTCGATCGTGACCGGGATGATGAACTACGACGCCATCGCCCGCGACGCCTGGCCGAAGCTCTTCATCTGCGCCACCAACGTGCGCAGCGGCAAGATCAAGGTGTTCTCCGGCCCCGAGATCGGCCCCGACGCCATCCTCGCCTCGGCCTGCCTGCCGACGCTCTACCAGGCGATCCAGATCCCCGACCCGGCGACCGGCGTGGTCGAGGCCTACTGGGACGGCGGCTACATGGGCAACCCCGCGCTCTTCCCGCTCTTCTACAACACCGGCACGAACGACGTGGTCATCGTCCACATCAACCCGATCCGCCGCGACGAGCTGCCGGACACCGCGACCGAGATCCTGAACCGGATCAACGAGATCAGCTTCAACGCCTCGCTCCTGCAGGAGCTTCGGGTGATCGAGTTCGTCCATCGCCTGATCGAGGCCGGCAAGGTCGACCCCACGGCGATGAAGGACGTCCGAATCCACTCGGTCAGCGACGACGCGCTGATGCGCCAGCTCGGCGTCGCCACCAAGCTCACCCCGAACCGCGGCCTGCTCCTCCAGCTCAAGGAGGCGGGCCGCGCCGCCATGGACAACTTCCTGCGCGAGCACTGGGCCGCCATCGGCGTCGAAAGCTCGGTGAACCTCCGAGCGGTGTTCAGCTGAGGCGCCCCGCAACAGCGGCGGGACAAGGACAGCCCGGGCGCGTCGGATCGACGCTGCCACGAGGCGGGACGGCGCCGCTGGTCGACCCTTGCCGCCGCCTCCGTCGCGTAGCGCGGCCGGCTCACTGCACGACACCTGTCTGCTCTGCTGGATCCACGGGGGGCGCGCGCCGACCGACCGACCGAAGCGGGCTTGCCCGCGAGGCCCGGCGCGACAGGCGAAAGCACGGCTTTCGCCGCGCCGACGGCTGGAGCGCGTTGGCGCGGAAGCCGTGGGGGGTGAAGATTTCTCCGTCGCGCGCCATCCGTCCGTGAGCGCCCCGGCGAGCGCGGAATCGCGCTCGCCCCCCGCAGGGGCGATCGCGGACGGATTTGCCGCGGGTCAAATCCGTCTGGCGTCGGCGTCGCGGCCAGCCTCGGGCCGGGCTTCCTCTCCACTGTCGTGCAGTGTGCGCGGTCGGCTCACCCGCCAAACCCGCCCTAATAAAATCAATGGCTTGCTGAATTTTCACGCGTGAACACTACCGCGGCCCGCTCTGCCGCGGGGTCCGCGCCGCCGCCGGCTTCAGCCGCCAGCTCCGGCCCGGGCGCACGACGTCGCGCCACTTGCGGTCGTCCTGCGACTGCCCCGCCAGCGTCGCCTGCACGTCGGCGATCGCCTCCGGCCGCAGCCGGTAATACTGGTGCCGGCCGTGCGACAGCGCCGTCTCCGAGATCTCGCGGCAATCGACCGCGAAGACCCGCTCCCCGACGTTGTCGAGCGTCTGCGGCCCGTCGGCGCCCAGCCGGTCGGCCATGCCCTTGGTCCGGTCCGAGATGGTCAGCGCCACGTCGTTGCTGGCGTGGTAGACGAAGACCCGGTTGGCGAGCTGGTCGAGCGCCTTCAGCTTCAGCGCCGCCTGCAGCGCGTCGTGGTCCTCGTCCGCCGCCATCAGGAAGGCGCAGTCGAACACCCGCGGCGTGCGCCCCTCGTTCAGCTCGACGAACTTGCGCACCGCGTGCCGCAGCGCCCAGTTCCCCATGCTGTGCGCGAGGATGTGCAGCCGCCGCGTGCACTGCCGGAGCGCGTTGCGGTCGGGCACCTCGCCCCGCCGCTGCGCCTCGAGGATGGTCTGCCGGTCGTCGCTCCGCATCTCCTCGAGGAACTCCACCAGCCGCTTCAGCGCCCGCCCCATGGCGAGCCCCGAGGCCTCGGCGTCCTCGCGGTCCGAGAAATAGCTCCACGACGGCTGCACCTGCCCGTCCGAGGGCCAGGAGAACAGCACCACCATCACCTTCTGCCGCGCCGTCGAGTAGAGCTCCTGCAACGCCGCCGCCCGGACCACCGAGTTCTCGAAGGTGTTGGCGAAGCCGTGCAGGTAGACGATGACGTCGAGGTTCTCGGCCTTGAGCCGCTCCCGCAGCTCCTCGAACATCTTGCCCGAGCCGAGCTTCTGGCCGGCGTCCTCCGGCTTGGTCGCGTCGAGCGTCTCGGCGAAGATGCGCACCTTCCCGACGCTCCAGGCGTCGTCGTCCTTGGGATCCTTGCCCTTCAGCCGCGCCTCGGCGACGCCGACCCGGAAGCATTGCGGCCCCGCCGCGTTGAACCGGCGGCCGAAGATCTCCGAGGCCGGCGCCACGGTCTCTCCCGGCTTCGATCCGACGAGCAGGTCCCGGTTGGTGGCGAAATAGACATCAGGCATCGGAATGTCCCCCTTATGCCCTATGCTCCAATGCCGCGACCCTACCACGCCCGAGGTTCCCGCGATATGTCCCCGTTCCTCGCCTCGCCCCTCGCCGCCGCCGCGCTGCTCCTGCCCTCGCTCGCCTTCGCCGCGCTGACGCTGATGCGCGATGCGCCGGCGGAATGGGGGCGGGCGGCGCTGATCGCCTGGACGGCGCTGGTCGCCGCCGGGCTCGGCGGCATGGCGGGCGGCGGACCGCTCGCCGCCGGGCTCGTGCTCGGGTTCGCCGCCATCATGACCGGCGGCCCGCCCGGCCTCGTCGTCGCCGCCCTCGCCGCGGCCGCGCCCCTCGTTCTCGGCGCCCCGCCCGCGCCGCGCTGGGCGCTCGCGGCGCTCGCGGCCCTGCCCGCGCTCGCCGCCCTGCGCGCCGCGCTCGCCTGACCTCGGCCTTGAAGTCGCGGGGCGCGCGGGCTACCTCAGGTCGCCCGGGCCCAGGTGGACGAGACCATGACGTCGCTGCTGCAGATCCTGCTCCTTCTCCTCGACGTGATCTGGTGGGTGGTGATCGCGCACGTGATCATGAGCTGGCTGATCGGCTTCAACGTGCTGAACCGCAGCCAGCCGCTGGTCTGGCAGATCTGGAACGGGCTGGAGCGCCTGCTGGAGCCGATCTACCGGCCGATCCGCAGCGTGCTGCCGAACCTCGGCGGGCTCGACCTCACGCCGCTGGTGGCGATCCTCTGCCTCTACGCGATCCGGATCGTCCTCATCAACAACGCCAGCCTCTTCCTCTGACCCCGCCGCGGCGGGGTCAGTCGAGCCCGTCCTCCGGCGGATAGATGGCGACCCCGGTGAACGTCTGGTTGACGTGGACCGAGTTGAACTGCTCGCCATAGGTGTTGAAGCCGACCACGCCGCGCTCCGACAGCACCCGCGACATCTCCGCGCGCGCGCCCTTCTGCTCGACCTCCAGCCGCCGCAGGATGCAGTCGCAGCCGATGATCGCCGCCGGCCGCACCGGATGCGCCAGCCGGTCGAGCGAGCGCGCGAGGTGCGCGCAGATGTCCGTCGGCTCCGCCAGCGTCAGCGTCAACCCGACCTCGATCGCGGCGTAGAAGCTCAAGGCGCCGTCCGGCTCCACCTTCTGGATCGCCCGCACCCCGTGCCCGCCGGGCGCGGTGACCAGCACCGGATGCGCCGCGAAGACGTGCGGGGTGAGCTCGCCGATCTCGCGCCCGATCCGCCGCGCGTATTCCGCCGCCGCCGGGCGGCCGTCGATCTCGTGGACGATCCGCCGCGCCGCGTCGGCGCGCGTCACCCGCATCGTCGCCCGCGTCGGCCGGAAATGGTCGAACTTGAACACCCGCGCCGGGCAGCGGCTGCGCAGCACCGCCAGCACCGCCGCGTTCTCGTGCGCCGCCCCGCCCGCCAGCACCGCGGTGCGCCGGAAATCCAGCCCGTCCCCCGCCGAGCCGCCGAAGAGCGGCACCGTGCCGAGGCTGTAGCGCAGCGCCGCCACCAGCAGATCCTCGCGCTGCGCCAGCCCGTCGTTCAGCAGCCAGGCGATCTCCCAGGTCCAGTCCGGCCTCTCCGCCGCCAGCTCGCCGCGCATCGCCAGCGCCCGGTCGCCGACCCGCCCCGCGTCGAAGCCGCGCAGGTCCCCGATCAGCTCCACCCGCGCCGCGAAATGCGTCGCCGCGAAGCCGATCGCCACCACCTCGCCCGAGGCGTAGCCGTTCGGCGAGATCTCTCCCGCCGTCGTGCAGCCGATGACCGGAACCCCGGGAAACGCCGCCGCCGCCTCGCCCGCCAGCCGCGGCAGATCCGCCTCCGGCGCCACGAAGATCGCCACGAGCGCCAGCCCGCCCTCGGCCCCGCGCGCCGCGAGATCCGCCAGCGCCCCGGCGGCGTCGGCCACCGGCGCGTGCGCGGTCAGGACGCCGCGATCCAAAGCAAGCTCGCCAGCAGGGGTGCTTATCCCGCCGTCCACGGCCTTCCTCCCGTTCTTTTGCCGCGAGTGTAGGATTGACCGCTCGCCCTTGGCAAGATAATTGCGCGTGACGCTCGTGCGACATGCCAAGAATTGCTCATATTTGCATCAGACCGGCGGTTGTCCGGCCGCGAGAGGAGCCGGTGACGAGCGCCAGGCCCCGGCGAGACCGACGAGCGACAGGGAGCTACCCCGGGAAGAGGGTGATGCCGCCGTCGACCCGGATCACCTGGCCGTTGATGAACTTCGCCCGCGGCCCGGCGAGGAAGGCGACGGCGTCGGCGATCTCCTCCGGCTCGGCGTAGCGGTCGAGCGAAACCTTGTCGCTGCGCATCCGCTCCGGGTCCACCACCCGCGTCGCCTGGAAGCGCGCCGACTTCGTCGGCCCCGGCGAGACGGCGTTGATCCGCACCCCCTTCTCGATCAGCTCCTTGGCGAGGCAGCGGGTGTAATGCACCACCGCCGCCTTCAGCGTCGAGTAGACCACTTCCGGCGAGCAGCCGAGATGCGCCGCCGCCGAGGCGATGTTGACGACCGACCCCGAGCCCCGCGCCACCATCGCCGGCACGAAGGCCTGGCAGACCAGCATCGTGCCGATCAGGTTGTTCTCGGTCAGCACCTTGATGTCCTCGAAGGCGACGTTGAGCGCGTCGTTCGGGTTCGGCTTGCCGCCCGAGGCCCCGATGTCGCCGCCGGCGCAGTTGACGAGGACATGCACCTCGCCGAGGCCCGCGTCGATCTCCGCCTTCATCCGCGCCACGGCGTCCTTGTCGCCGATATTGCCGGTGACCGCCACGCACCGCACTCCGTGGGCCCGGATGCGGTCGGCCACCTCCTCGATGTCGCGGAACTCGCCGTATTTCGCCGGCCCCGCCGCGTCGAGGTCGTGGATCGCCACGTCCGCCCCCAGCTCCGCCAACCGCTCGGCCATGTAGCGCCCGAGCCCGCGGCCCGACCCGGTGACGAAGGCGGTCTTGCCGCTCAGTTCCCTGTCCATCTTTCCTCCCTCGCAGCGACCCCGCCGGGCCCGCGTAGGGCGGGTGATTCACCCGCCCTACAGCCGCTCCCCGCGCGCGCCCAAACGTGAACGCTTGGTGAATGCTTCCGAATACCCAAGCCTTATCAGCCTCTTGACCCCGCTATCACGCGTGTTAGCCGACGCTGTCACGCGTGATAGCCCGCTCATCCCATATCCCCGCCGTCCGCATGTTCTCCGCGCTGCGGCGGATCATCGCCATCTCGTACGCCCCGAGCGCCGCGTCCTCCCCGCGCTCCCACGGCGTCAGCACGTCGTCGTCCTCGTGCAGCCGGTTGACCTGCGCCGCGGCAAGGCACGCCGCCAGCCCCCGCGCGTCCTTCGCCGGGTAGCCCCGCCACCAGCCCGGAGTGAGGAGCCGCACGTGCCGCGCCTCCAGCGCCGCCGGCTCCAGCACGGCGTCGGGGGTCGCGCCGGCGGCGTGGATCAGCCGGATCATCTCGGCATGGGGCACGCACCCGTCCCCGATCGCGCAGCGCACCAGCCGGAACCCCTCGGGCGAGAGCTGGACCCGATAATCCTTCAGGTGCAGGTGAACCACATGCGGCGCGATCGCCCGGGCGAAGTCGAGCGGCGCCTCGGCGACCGGAAAGGTGTTGCCCATGTCGAAGGTGATCCCCACCCCCGGCTGCGCCGCGCAAAACCCGACCAGCTCGGCCGAGCCGAAGTCCTGGTGGTTCTCGATCCCGAGCTTGCGCCCCTCGTCGGCCGCCCGCGGCCCCCACTCGGCCAGAGCCGCCGTGATCGTTTGCAGGAGCCCGGGCCAGTCGGGATGCGCGGCCCGGTCGCCGCACAGCACCGGCGACAGCCCGAGCCGGATCACCTTGGCGTCGAGGAGCCGCGCCGAGCGGAAGGCCGCCTCCATCGGCCCCATCATGTCGAGCCCGGCGCTCGCCACCGGAACCATGTCCAGCTCCGCCAGCCGGTCGCGCAGCCGCCGGATCGCGTCGTCGGACATCTCCTGGAGCCACGGATCGAAGATCTCGACGACCTTCGCCCCCAGCTCCCGCGCGATGGCGAGGAAGCCCTCGAGCCCCGCGCCCTCCGGGTTCGCCCGCGGCGTGCCCCTGCCCTGCAACCCCAGCGTCCAGGTCAGCCCGTAGGGGTTCAGCCCGACCCGCATCAGCGCAGCCCCGCGTCGACGACGATCGTCTGCTTGGTGATCATCCGGCTGTCGTCCGCGGCGAGGAACAGCGCGGCGCGGGCGATCTCCTCGCCGACCAGCAGGCGGGGGATGCATTGCCGGTCGATCATGGCCTGGACCGACTCCTCCGTCGGATACCAGAGCCGGAGCTGCTTCTCGGTCATCACCGCCCCCGGCTCGATGGCGTTCACCCGGATGCCGTCCGGCCCGTAGGCCCGCGCCAGCGCCCCGGTCAGCCCGGTCACCGCCGCCTTGGCGGTGACATAGGCCGCCATGTCGCCGGCCCCGAAGCGCCAGGCGATCGAGGAGAAGTTGATGATCGACCCGCCCCCCAGCGCCTGCATGTCGGGATGGACCGCCTGCGCGGTGAAGTAGTGCGGGCGGATGTTGATGTTCTGGGCGCGGTCCCAGTCCTCGGGCTCCAGCGCGTCGATCGGATGGCGGCGGTCGTCGGCGGCGTTGTTGACCAGCACCGAGATCGGGCCGATCGCCGCCCGGGCGACCACGATCGCGGCCCGCAGCGCCTCGATGTCGGTGATGTCGCAGGAGAGCGCCACGGGCCGGTGCGGCGCGCCGTGCAGCTCGGCGACCAGCGCCTCGGCGGCTTCGTCCTGGATGTCGAGGAACGCGACGCGGGCGGCCTGCCCGGCGAAGGCGCGGACGAGGTCGGCGCCGATGCCGGTCGCGCCCCCGGTGATCAGGACGGCGCGGTCGCGCAGGCTCGGATAGGCGGCGAAGGTCATGGGCGCTCCCGGATCAGGCGTTCGGTGTCGGGATCGAACAGGCAGGCGTTGGCCATGTCGACGCCGAGCTCGACAACCTCGCCCATGGCGGGCGCGCTGTCGGGATCGAAGCGGCCCGTGACCTCGACCGCCCCGAAGCGCATGACGGCATGGGTCTCCGAGCCGGTCGGCTCCACCACCTCGACCGGCGCCGTCAGCCGCGCGACGCCGGTCTTCTGCGAGCGCATGTCGGCGCCGTGGCGGAACAGGTGCTCGGGGCGCACCCCGAGGATCACCCGCCGCCCGCCGGCCGCGGCCGCCGGCTCGCCGTGGAGCGGCAGCAGCGCCCGGCCCTCGCCCATGGCGATCGCGACATGGGTGCGGTCGCCCTCGCGCACCAGCTCGGCCGGGATGAAGTTCATCGCCGGCGAGCCCATGAACCCCGCCACGAACAGGTTCGCCGGCCGGCGATAGATCGCCTGCGGCTCGTCGTATTGCTGGAGCTCGCCCTTGTGCATGACCGCGATCCGCGAGGCGAGCGTCATCGCCTCGACCTGGTCGTGGGTGACGTAGACCGTGGTCTTGCCGATGCGGTGGTGGAGCTTCTTGATCTCCGTCCGCATGTCGACCCGCAGCTTCGCGTCGAGGTTCGAGAGCGGCTCGTCGAACAGGAACAGCGCCGGATCGCGCACCAGCGCCCGCCCCATGGCGACGCGCTGGCGCTGGCCGCCGGAGAGCTGGCCCGGCTTGCGCCGCAGCAGCGGCTCGATCTGGAGGAGCGCGGCCACGCGGGCCACCGCCTCGTCCTGCCGCGCCTTCGGCACGCCGCGGCTCTCCATCCCGAAGGTGATGTTCTCGCGCACCGTCATCGTCGGGTAGAGCGCATAGGACTGGAACACCATGGCGATGTCGCGGTCCTTGGGCGGGACCGAGTTCACCATCCGCGGCCCGATCCAGATCTCCCCCCGGGTGACGCTCTCGAGCCCGGCGATCATCGCCAGCAGCGTCGACTTGCCGCAGCCCGAGGGTCCGACCAGCGCGATGAACTCGCCGTCGCCCACCTCGATGTCGACGCCCTTCAGGACCTCGAGCGCCCCGTAGCTCTTCCGGGCGCCCCGGATGCTCAGGGTCGCCATGCCGCCCCCGTATGGTGTTCACGCGTGAATATTACGTAAGTCATTGATTTCATTATACCAGACTTTTTGTGCACGGCAATGTACGCGGCGCCGACCGACCGAAGCGGGCTTGCCCGCGAGGCCCGGCGCGACAAGCGAAAGCACGGCTTTCGCCGCGCCGGCGGCCGGAGCGCGTTGGCGCGCAGGCCGGCGGGGGCGCCGATTTCCCCGTTGCGCGCCATCCGTCCGTGATCGCCCCGGCGAGCGCGGAATCGCGCTCGCCCCCCGCGGGGCGATCGCGGACGGATTTGCCACGCGTCAAATCCGTCTGGCGTCACGCGTCGCGACCTGCTTCCGGCGGGGTTTGCGTTCCAGCGTCGCGCAGCGTCCACGCTCACTTCACCGCCCCTTGCGTCAGCCCGCGCACGAAGTACTTCCCGCCGAAGAAATAGATCAGCAGCGGCGGCAGCGCCCCGATCAGCACGCCCGCGCTCATCACGTCGTAGTTGCGCACGTTGGTCTGGTCCGAGGCGAGCGCCACCAGCGCCGCGGTGATCGGCTGCGCCTTGCCGGAAGTGAAGACCACGCCGAACAGGAACTCGTTCCAGATCCCCGTGAACTGCCAGATCACCGTCACGATCAGGATCGGCGGCGACAGCGGCAGCACGATCTTGCGGAAGATGCGCCAGAAGCCCGCCCCGTCGATCCGCGCCGCCTTGATCAGGTCGTCGGGAATGTTGACGTAGTAGTTGCGGCAGAACAGCGTCGTGAACGAGATCCCCTGCACCGTGTGGATCAGCACCAGCCCCGCCGTGGTGTTCGAGAGCCCCGTGGCGCCGAGCACGTAGGCCCAGGGCATCAGCGCCACCTGCCCCGGCATGAACACGCCGAACAGCATGATCGTGAACAGCGTCTCCGACCCCGGAAACCGCCACTTCGACAGCACGTAGCCGTTCACCGCCCCGAGCAGCGTCGAGATGATCGTCGCCGGGATCGCCATCTTGAGCGAGTTGACGAAGTTGCCGCGCATCCCCTCGCAGAGCCCGTTGATGCAGTAGGACGACCAGGCGTCCCCCCAGGCCGAGAAGCCGATCGAGCGCGGAAAGGCGATCAGCCCGTTCTGAAGGATCTCCGGCAGAGGCCGGAACGAGTTGAAGATCACCACGAAGAGCGGCAGCAGGTAGACGAGCGAGAAGAGCCCGAGCAGCCCGTAGACCGCCACGAGCCCGCCGAGCCGGCGCCGCCGCGCCGCCGCCGCCTCGGGATCGAGGACCAGCGCCTCAGCCATCCCCCGCCTCCTGCCTGCGCCGCCAGATGAGGAAGAGCGCGTAAGGCACGAGAACCACGGCAAGCGCCAGCAGCATCATGATCGCCGCCGCCGCGCCGATGGCGATCTGCCCGCGCTGGAACATCAGGTCGTAGACGAAGATCGCCGGGAACGTCGTGGAGATGCCGGGCCCGCCCCCGGTCAGCGCCACCACGAGGTCGAAGGTCTTGATGGCGAACTGCAACAGCACCACCGCCACCGCGATGAAGATCGGCCGGATCGAGGGCAGGATCACCTTGCGATAGGTGCGGAACGCGCTCGCCCCGTCGATCGCGGCGGCCTTGACCAGATCGCCGTCCACCGAGCGCAGCCCGGCGAGGAAGAGCGCCATGGCGAAGCCCGAGGATTGCCAGATCCCGGTCAGGATCACCGCCCAGATCGCGTGCTCGCGGCTGGTGGTCAACGCGAACGAGAAGTCGCTCCAGCCGAGCGCGCGCACCAGGAACTCGATCCCCGCCGTCGGCGAGTAGAGCCAGGACCACACCGTGCCGGTCACCACGAACGACACGGCCAGCGGATAGAGGAAGATCGTCCGCCACGCCGCCTCGGCCCGCACCCGCTGGTCGATCAGGATGGCGAGCAGGAGCCCGATCGCCATCGAGCCCGCCACGTAGAAGCCCGAGAACAGGAAGAGGTTGGTATAGGCGATGTTCCAGCGCCGGTTCGCCCACAGCGCGGCGTAGTTCTCGAAGCCGACGAAGCCGTAGGTCGGCAGCAGCGTCGAGTCCGAGAGCGAGATGTAGAACGTCCAGAGCGTGAAGACGACGACGTAGACGAAGCTCGCGAGGAACGACGGCAGGAGCACGAGGAGCGGCCCGTGGCTCCGCAGCCGGTTGCGCCAGGCCGGCTCGGCGGCCGGGACGGGAACGGTCGTGTAGGTCATCGCCGCTTCCTGCGGGCGGCGGCCGGGCCGCCGCCCCGCCTTGTCACATCTGCGCCTCGACCTCGTCGGCCATGGCGTTGGCGGCGTCCTCGGGGCTCATGTCGGAGTTCACGAACTCGGTGATGACGTCCATCATCGCGCCGCGATACTTCTGCAGCACCGTCATGTTGTGCGCCATCGAGCGCACCAGCGTCCCCGCCTCGATCGAGGCCTTGAGGTCCTGCTGGCTGAGCTGCTGGCAGGGGTTGAAGCCCTGGCTGAGGTCGACGTCCATCCGCGCCGGGATCGAGCCCTTGGCCTGGTTGAAGGCGACCTGGAACTCCGGCGACAGGATCAGCGTCGCCAGCATCTTCTGGCCCTCGATGTCGGCGGGCTTCGACTGCTCGAAGAACACCACCGAGTCGGCGTTCAGGATGAAGCCAGGGCCGCCCCAGTCCATCGGCGCCGCGCCGCAGGTGTAGTCCTTGCCGTAGGCATAGCCGCCGGCGTTGAAGGTGCCGATCGACCAGTCGCCCATGATGAAGAACATCGCGTCGCCGTTCGCGACCATGCCGAGGGCGGTGTCGAAGTCGCGGCCCGCGATCGCCGGGTCCATGTACTTGTCGACCATCAGCCGGAACTGCTCCAGCGCCTTGACCATGCCCTCGGAGCGCAGCGCCTCGGGGTCGCCCTCGACGAAGGCCTTGCGGTAGAGGTCGATGTCCGTGCCGTAGACGACCACCTCGAAGGTGGTGGCGTCGGTCCAGTCGGCGCTCATGTGGGCGAGGCAGATCTTGCCGGCGGCGATCGCCTTGTCGCAGTCGGCGTTGAACTCCGCCCAGGTCTTCGGCAGCTCGGCGACGCCGGCGGCCGCCATCGTCGGCACGGACGCGTAGAGCCAGTTGATGCGGTGGATGTTCATCGGCGCGGCGACCCAGTGGCCGTCGGGCTTCATCACCTCGAGGAGCTCCGGCGCGACCAGCGCGTCCCAGCCCTCGGCGGCGGCGAGCTCGTCGAGGTTGGCGGTCTTGCCGGTGGCGTTCCACTCGGCGATCTCGGGGCCCTTGAGCTGCACGGCCGTGGGGGCGTTGCCGGCGAGGACGTCGGCGCGGAGCTTGGCCAGCGTGTTCGCGGTGTGGCCGGCGACCGCGGTCTGCTCCCAGACGCCGCCCCGGGCGGTGAACATCTCGCCGAGCTTGGCGATGGCGGCGGCGTCCGAGCCGGTCGCCCACTGGTGCAGCATCAGCACGTGGGGCGCGTCCTGCGCGGCCGCCGCGCCGGCGAGCACGGATGCGCCGAGGATGGCGGCGAGCGCCGTTCTTGTCCGCATGTTCTTCCTCCCGCTGCGGCGCGGATCCCTGCGCCGGCTTCGCTGCGCCGCCCCTTGCGACGCCCCCTTCTGCGAGGGTTGAATTTTTCCTATTCCGAACATATCCCGGTTGTCAATCGCCGGACCGGCGCGCGGACGAGGAAAAGGTCGCCATGACCGGAACCGGGCTGGAGAGGCTGACGAGCGGCGGCGGCGCCGACAGCGCCCAGGGCCGCATCGTACGGGCGATGCGGGCGCAGGGGCCGCTTTCCGCCGCCGAGCTGGCGCGGGCGACCGGCCTTGCGCGCTCCACCGTGTCGACGGCCTTGGCGGGGCTGCGCAAATCGGGCCTCGTGGTCGAGGCGGCGGGCGCGCCCGCCGCCCGCGGCGTCGGCCGGCCCTCGGCCGCGCTCACGCTCAACCCGGAGGCCGGCACCTGCGTCGGGCTCCACCTGGGCCTGGAGGACGTCCGCGTCATGGTCGCGGATGTCTCCCATTCCGTCATTTCCGAAAAAACCATTCCGCTCTCGCTCGACTATGCGCCGGAAGCGGCGGCCGAGGCGGCGCGCGCCGCCGCCGCCGCCGCCTACGCCGAGGCCGGGCTGGCGCCGGCCGGGATGATCGGGGTCGGCGTCTCGGTCTCCGGGCCGGTGGCGCCCGACGGCACGGTGCATCGGGCGAGCATCATCCCCGGCTGGGCCGGGCTCAACATCCGCGAGGTGTTCGAGCCCGCCTTCGGCCGGCCGATCTTCGCCGACAACGAGAGCAACTGCGCCGCCATCGCCGAGATGACCTGGGGCGCGGCGGTCGGCGAGCCGGACTTCGTGCTCTTCAAGGTCGATCTCGGCGTCGGCGGGGCGATCGTCGCGAACGGAAGGCTGGTCAAGGGCGTCGCCGGCGGCGGCGGCGAGTTCGGGCATGTCTCGCTCGACCCGGCGGGCGAGCTCTGCCGCTGCGGGAATCGCGGCTGCCTCGAGATCTCGGCGAGCTTCGCCCGCCCGCTGGCCGAGCTGTCGCGCCTCGCCGGCCGCGCCGTCGACATGGACGCGGCGATCCGCATGGCCGAGGCCGGCGACGCCGGCGCGCTCGGGCTGATCGAGGACACCGCCGGGCGGGCGGGGCGCGGCCTCGCCATGGTGGGCACGATGCTGAACCCGCCGCTGATCCTGATCGGCGGCCGGATGGCGCTGGCGGGCGACCTGCTGATGGCCCCCCTCGTCCGCGCCTACGAGCGGCAGGCGCTCATCAAGGCCCGCGGCCTGCCGCCGGCGCAGCGCACCCGGATCGCCGTGGGGCGCTTCACCGAGACGGACTCGCTCCTCGGCGCCGTCGGGCTGGTGCTGCGCGACGTGGGCCGCCTCGGGTGACGGAGGGGGCCCGAGGGCCTTCAGGAATCGCGCCCCGGAGTGAGGGTGGTTTTCGCTTCAAGGAAAGCCGCGATCCCCTGCGGGGCTTCCGCGCAGGTGGCTTCCGCTATATGATTACAGGTGATTACAACGGAGCACATCATGCCGCGACACGCTGCAACCGAACCCATCACCATCCGCACGGCCAAGGTGCCGGAGATCGACGCCCTGGCGCGGGCGATGGACCGTTCCCGCAACTACATCGTCAATCAGGCGATCGAGCAGTATCTGGAAGCCAACGCGTGGCAGATGGAGCGGATCGCGGCGGGAATCGAGTCCGCGCGGGCGGGCGAGGTGCAGCCTGCCGATGAGGTCTTTGCCGGGATCGCGGCGAAGCACGGCTGGGCGCGTTGAAGCATCTGGTCATTGCGGAACCCGCCGCCCGCGATCTCGAAGGCATCGTGGACTACATTGCGATGGACAATCCCGTCGCCGCCGAGGGGGTCTATCGCGGGATAGTGGCGGCGGCGCTGAAGCTGCCCCGGTTCCCGGCGCTTGGGCGTCCCGGCCGCCACCCCGAAACCCGCGAGCTGAGCGTTTCGGGACTGCCCTATCTGATCGTCTATGAGGTCGACGCCGAGGCGGTGACGATACTGGCCGTATTCCATACCGCCCGCGACCTGGCGCAGGCCTTGCGGGAACGGATGAACGTCGGTTGATGCGAGGAACGGACCAGCCGGTCCGGGTCGTGATCGCCGCGCACCCGGTGCTTGCGGCCAGGCGGCGCGTCGAAGGCCGGGCGCGCCAGTTTCGGTTTCACGGGCCGCGAAGTCTCCGATGATGCCCGTGGCGGCAGGCGCCCTCAGGCCGTCGCCAGCCAACGCTGCTCCCGCGACGAGCGCAGGATGGTCTCGACCAGCTCCTGCACCCGCAGCCCGGCGCGGAAGTTGAAGGGCTCGGGGATCCGTCCGGCGATGGCGTCGAGATAGCCGGCGACCTCGATCGCCTTCAGGTCGTTGAAGCCGAGCTGGTGCCCCGGCGCGACGCAGAAGCGCCCGTAGGGCGGATGGTCCGGCCCCGCCTCGATCCGCCGGAAGCCCCGCCGCCCCGCTGCGTCGGCGGCGCTGTAGAAATGCAGCTCGTTCAGCCGCTCCTGGGTGAACAGCAGCGCCCCCTTCGAGCCGTAGACCTCGAAGTCGTGCTGCATCTTGCGGCCCATGGCGACCCAGTTCGCCTCGATCGACCCCGACGCGCCCCCGGCGAAGCGCACGAAGGCCCGGGCGACGTCGTCGGTCTCCACCGCCCGCGTCCCCCCTGCCCCGTCGGGCCGCCGCGCGATCGCCGTGACCGCGTCGCCCATCACCGACTCGATCGGCCCGAGCAGGAACTCGGCCGTGGCGAGCGCATGGCTCCCGATGTCCGCCAGCACCCCGCCGCCGACGGGGTCGTTGCGGAAGCTGAAGGGCGCCGCCGCGTCGGCCATGTAGTCCTCGGCATGGACGCCGCGATAGCTCCTGATCTCGCCGAGCTCCCCCGCCGCGATCATCTCCCGCGCGACCCGCAGCATCGGGTTGCAGATATAATTGAACCCGACCTGGGTGCGCGCCCCGGCCGCCTCCGCCGCCTCCGCCATCTCGCGCGCCTCCGCCGCCCGCGGAGCGAGCGGCTTCTCGCAATAGACGTGCTTGCCCGCCGCGATCGCCGCCAGCGCCATCTCGCGATGGAGCGCGTTCGGGGCGGTGATGTCGACGAGGTCGATGTCCGGATCGGCGACCAGCGCCCGCCAGTCCCCCGTCGCCCCGGCGAACCCGAGCGCCGCGGCCGCCGCCGTCGCCGCCGGCTCGTCGCGGTCCGCCAGGGTGTGCAGCACGAGGTCATAGGGCAGGTCGAACACCCGCTGGGCGGTGGCGAAGCCGAAGCTGTGGGTCTTGCCCATGAACCCCGAGCCGATCAGCCCAATGCGAAGCTGCGGCTTCTCACCCGGCATGGACAGGCGCTCCGTTGACCACGAGCGCCGGGTCGATCCGCCCGGCGAAGAAATCGATGACGTTCTGGACGGAGCCCAGCGCCATCCGCTCGGCGCACTCGGTCGTCAGCCCCGCGACATGCGGGGACAGCACCACCTGGTCGAGCGCGAGGAGCGGGTTCTCCGGCGCGACCGGCTCGTCCTCGTAGACGTCGAGCCCCGCCGCCGCCAGCCGCTCCTCCGTCAGCGCCGCGACCAGCGCCGCCTCGTCCAGCAGCCCGCCGCGCGCGGTGTTGACGAGGATCGCGGTCGGCTTCATCGCCGCCAGCTCCGCCGACCCGAGCAGCGCCCCGTCCGTCCGCGGCGCGTGGAGAGTGACGAAGTCCGCCCAGGGCAGCCCCTCCTCCAGCGAGACCGCGGCGACCGGCCCCTCCGGCCAGCCGCGCCCGGCGAGGAACGGATCATGGGCCCGCACCTCCATCCCGAACGCCGCCGCCATCCGCGCCACGTGCCGCCCCGCCCGGCCGTAGCCGACGATCAGGAGCCGCTTACCCCCGAGCTCGCAGGGCTCGAGCCGGTTGCGCCAGCTCCAGTCCCCCGCGCGCACCGAGCGGTCGGCCCGGAGCGCCCGCTTCGCCGCGGCGAGCATCAGCATCATCGCCTGCTCGGCGACCGAGACGGAATTGACGTCCCCGCACACCGCCAGCGCGATTCCCCGCGCCGTCAGCGCCGCCGCGTCGACCGTGTCGTAGCCGACCCCGTGCCGCGACACGATCCTGAGCCGCGGCGCCCGCGCGATCGTCGCGGCGGTGAGCGGCTGGGTGCGGATGACCAGCGCGTCCGCCCGGTCGACCAGCGGCGCGTAGCTCGCCTCGGAGACCTCCTCGACGTAGTCGAAGGTCAGGTCCGGGCAGTCGCGCAAGAGCCGGAGCCCGCTCGGGTGCAGCGCGCCGGCGACGAGGACATGGGGCATCAGTAGCCGGCCTTCCCGCTGGCGGCGGCCGTCGCGCCGCCGCCGGTGAGCTCGCGAAACCGCGCCACGCTCGCCGCGGCGCCGGCGGCGAGCAGGCGGGCGTCGCCGCTCACCGTGGTCATGTCGAACCCCCAGCCGATGGCCCGCGCCGCATATTCCGGGGTCCCGCAATGCAGCGCCGCCCGGATGCCGGCGCGCCGGCAGGCGGCGACGATGGTCCGGAGCGCGTCGACGAGATCGGGCTCCTCGCGGTCGAAGCCGGGGGCGCGGCTGCCGTTCGAGAGGCTGAGCGTCAGGTCCGCCGGCCCGACATAGATGCCGTCGAGCCCCGGCGTCGCGGCGATGGCGTCGAGGTTCGCCATCGCCTCCGCGGTCTCCACCATGGCGAAGGTGAGGATCTCGGAATTGGCCTCCGCCGCGTAGTTCGCCCCGGCGGCGTAGACCGCCCGCGTCGGCCCGAAGCTGCGCTGGCCGAGCGGCGGATAGCGGACGCAGGAGACGAACTCGGCCGCCTGCGCGGCGGTGTTCACCATCGGGCAGATCACCCCGTAGGCGCCCGCGTCGAGCAGCTTCATGATCATCCCCGGGTCGAGCCAGGGCGCCCGCGCCAGCGGCGTCGCCCCCGAGGCCCGCACCGCCTGGAGCATCGGCAGCACGTCCGTGTAGTCGAGCGCCCCGTGCTGGACGTCGATCGTCACGCTGTCGTAGCCCTGCGCCGCCATGATCTCGGCGGTGAACGGGTTGCCGATCGAGAGCCAGGCGTTGATCGTCGGCCGCCCCTCGGCCCAGATCGCCCGCAGCCGGTTCGGGATCATCCGCGCCTCCCCGGCACGCCGCCGTTTGCGGCTAACACGCGTGATAGTGAGATCAAGTCATTCATATCATTCATGATTCCATATCCCGTCAACCATCCGTCAAGGTCTCAGAACACGATCTGCGCGAGCTTGACATCGAGATAGTCGGACATGCTCTCCGTGCCCCCCTCGCGGCCCATGCCGGAATGCCGGACCCCGCCGAAGGGCGCCTCGGAGGCGGCGAGCGCGAAGCTGTTGATCCCGACCATCCCGGCCTTGAGCCCGGCCACCACGCGCCGGGCGCGGTCGGGGCTGCGGGTGAAGGCGTAGGCCGAGAGGCCCATCTCGCCGGCGTTGGCGCGCGCGAGCGCCTCGTCCTCGTCGCGGAAGCTGGCGATGGCGGCTACGGGTCCGAAGTTCTCCTCGGCGAAGACCGGCATGTCGTCGGTCACGTCGGCGAGCACCGTCGGCTCGTGGAAGAACCCGGCGTTGAAGCCCGCCGCCCTGCCCCCGCCGGCGACGACGCGGGCGCCCGCGCGCGTGGCCCCGGCGACGACGGCCTCGATCTCGGCGAGGCGCCGGGCGTTGATCAACGGCCCCATCTGCACGCCCGGGTCGAGCCCGTCGCCGAGCTTCAGGGCCTTGGCCCGCGTGGCGAAGCCCTCGACGAAGGCGTCGTGCAGGCTCTCGTGGACGAGGAAGCGGTCGGGCGTGACGCAGACCTGCCCGGCATTGGCGAACTTGGTCGGCACGGAGACGTCGAGCGCCGTGGCGAGGTCGGCGTCGTCGAAGACGATCAGCGGCGCGTTGCCGCCGAGCTCCATCGTCACCTTCTTCATCGTCGCCGCGGCGTCGCGGATCATCTGCTGGCCGACGCGGGTCGATCCGGTCAGCGAGACCTTGCGGACGGCGGGCGCGGCCATGATCGGGGCGTAGGTCGCCTCGGTCGCGCCGACGACGAGGTTGACCGTCCCCGGCGGCAGGCCGCCGGCGCGGCAGCAGTCGACCAGCGCCATGGCGACGCCCGGGGTCTGGCTCGAGGGGCGGGCGATGACCGCGCAGCCGGCGGCGAGCGCCGGCGCGATCTTGCGGGCGAGGAGCGCCGCGGGGAAGTTCCAGGCGGTGAAGGCCGCGACGACGCCGACGGGCTCGCGGGTGACCTCGAAGCGGCCGCCGGGGACGCGGCTTTCGACGATGCGGCCGTAGATGCGGCGCGCCTCCTCGGCGTGCCAGCGGAACTGGTCGATGGAGAGGCCCCATTCGCGCTCGGACTGGGCGATCGGCTTGCCGGTCTCGGTCGAGATCATCCGCGCCGCCTCGGCCTTGCGGCGGAGCATCTCGTCGGCGATGGCGTGGAGCGCGTCGGCGCGCTCGAAGGCGGAGCGGGCGCGCCAGGCGATGAAGCCGCGGCCGGCGGAGTCGATCGCGGCCTCGGTGTCCGACACGGCCGCGCTCGGCGCGTCGCCGAGCGGCTTGCCGCTCACCGGGCTGATCACCGGCTCGGCGGCGCCGCCGGCGGCTTGCGTCCAGGCTCCGTCGATGAACAATCCGAAGCTCCGGTACATCGCCTTCCCCCCGTGGACGCCCCCTGCCCCCGGGTCTCTGCCCGGCGTCGCGCAACGTTTGTTGCATACCCATTGCTTTGTCAACAACCATTCCGTAAGACGTCCGGAAACCGCTGCGGGAGGAGCGAGATGACCGCGTCGACGATCAGACTGACCATGGCGCAGGCGCTGGTGCGCTATCTCTGCAACCAGTTCACCGAGATCGACGGCGAGCAGGTCCCGCTCTTCGCCGGGGTGTTCGCGATCTTCGGCCACGGCAACGTCACCTGCCTCAGCGAAGCGCTTGAGCCGGTTCAGGAAATACTGCCCACGTGGCGCGGGCAGAACGAGCAGTCGATGGCGCTGGCCGCCATCGCCTTCGCCAAGGCGAAGCGGCGGCGGCAGATCATGGTGGCGGCCTCCTCGATCGGGCCGGGGGCGACCAACATGGTCACCGCCGCCGGTCTCGCCCACTCGAATCGGCTGCCGGTGCTGCTCCTCTCCGGCGACAGCTTCGCCAACCGCCGGCCGGACCCGGTGATGCAGCAGGTGGAGCATTTCGGGAACCCGACGATCACGGTGAACGACGCCTTCAAGGCGGTGACGCGCTACTGGGACCGCATCGCGCTCCCCGAGCAGATCATCGGCTCGCTGCCGCAGGCGGTGGCGGCGATGCTCGACCCGGCGGATTGCGGGCCGGCGTTCCTCGCGCTCTGCCAGGACGCCCAGGAGATGGCGTTCGACTACCCGGAGGCGTTCTTCGCGCCCAATGTCTGGACCGTGCCGCGGCCGCGGCCGGACCGGGTGCGGCTGGCCGAGGCGGTGGCGCTGCTCAAGGGGGCGAAGAAGCCGCTGATCATCTCGGGCGGCGGGGTGCGCTACTCGCTGGCCGAGGAGGTGGTGGCCAAGTTCGCGGCCGACCGCGGCATCCCGCTGACCGAGACCATCGCCGGCAAGGGCGCGGTCGCGCACGACCATCCCGCCCATGCCGGGCCGATCGGCATCCTCGGCTCCACCTCGGCGAACGCGCTGGCGGCCGAGGCGGACGTGGTGCTGGCGATCGGCACCCGGCTGATGGACTTCACCACCGGGTCCTGGACGGTGTTCAACCACGACGCGCGGATCGTCGGGATCAACGCGGCGCGCTGGGACGCGACCAAGCACCGCTCGCTCGCGGTGGTGGGCGACGCGCGCGAGACGGTGGCGGAGATGGATGCAGGCCTCGGCGACTGGAAGGCGCCGGCGGCGTGGACGGCGCGGATCCGGCCGCTGATGGCGGAGTGGAACGGCATCCTCGACGAATTGCAGAAGCCGACCAACGCCGAGACGCCGACCTATGCGCAGGCGATCGCGGCGGTCCATGCCGCCGCGCGGCCGACGGATCCGATCCTCACCGCGGCGGGCGGGCTGCCGGGCGAGCTGGTCAAGGGCTGGCGGGTGAAGAGCCCGAACACCTTCGACTGCGAGTTCGGCTTCTCGACCATGGGCTACGAGATCTCGGCCGGCTGGGGCTACGCCATGGCGCGGCCGGGGACGACGCCGATCGTGATGGTGGGCGACGGCACCTACATGATGATGAACTCGGAGATCTATTCCTCGGTGCTCGCGGGGCACAAGTTCATCCTCGTCGTCTGCGACAACGGCGGCTATGCGGTGATCAACCGGCTGCAGAACGCCAAGGGGACGCCGGGCTTCAACAACCTGATCCGCGACTGCCGGGTGACGGCGCCCTTCGCCGTCGACTTCGTCAAGCACGCGGAATCGATGGGGGCGCTGGCGCGGCGCTGCGAGAGCCTCGCCGATCTCGCGGACGCCATGGCCTGGGCGCAGGGGACCGACCGGACGACGGTGATCTCGATCGACACCGACGCCTTCGCCTGGGCGCCGGGGGATGCGGACTGGGACGTCGGCGTGCCGGAGGTCTCGGAGCGCGACAGCGTGCGGGAGGCGCATGCGAGGCAGGTCGAGATCCGGGCGAGGCAGCGGGTGGGAGTGTGAGGCGATGAAGGCGAGGCTGGGCATCGCCCCGATCGCGTGGTGGAACGACGACCTCGCGGAGCTGTCCGACGACGTGAGCCTCGAGGAATGCCTGCGGCAGGCGCGCGAGGCCGGGTTCACCGGCATGGAGACCGGCCGGCGCTTCCCGATGGACGCGGCGGTGCTCGGGCCGATCCTCGGGCGCTACGGGATCAGCGTCTGCGGGGGCTGGTTCTCCGGGCTGCTGCTCGACGGCGAGATCGAGGCCGAGAAGGACCGGATCGCCGCGCAGATGGCGCTCTTCAAGGCCGCCGGCGCGCCGTGCATCGTCTACGGCGAGACGGCGCGGTCGATCCAGGGCGACCGCTCGAAGCCCCTCGCCACGAAGCCGAAGCTCTCGGAGGAGGAGATCGCCGCCTACGGGCGGAAGATGACCGCGTTCGGGGAATGGTGCGCCGGGCAGGGGATGCCGCTCGCCTATCACCACCACATGGCGGCGGCGATCGAGACGGAGCGGGAGCTCGACCTCTTCATGAAGCATTCCGGCGAGGGGATCCCGCTCCTCTACGACGCCGGCCACATGGCCTTCGCCGGGGGCGACGTGCTCAGGGTGATCGACAACCACCACGCCCGGATCAGCCATGTCCACACCAAGGACGTCCGGCGCAGAGTGATCGACGGGCTCGACCGCAGCCGGGAGAGCTTCCTCGACGCGGTGGTGAAGGGAGCCTTCACCGTGCCCGGCGACGGCGACCTCGACTTCGAGGCGATCGTGAGGCGGCTGGCCGCCCACGGCTACGAGGGCTGGTTCGTCGTCGAGGCCGAGCAGGACCCGAAGGTGAGCCCGCCGCTGGAGATGGCGAAGGTCGGGCACCGCGAGCTGGAGCGGGTCATGGCGGCGGCGGGGTATACGGTCGAGGCCTGATACTGACGCCGGCCGCATCTCGGGGCGGCCGCCCCGCCCGGCCTCGCGGGTTGCGCCCGGGCCCGGCGACATCTCAAGGGGGCATCGGCAGGGACCGGGGGCGCCCGGAGCGCCGGCCTTGGGGCGCGAGGCGAGCCCTCACGACCCGCAGGTTGGAGGGGGAGCGGCGCCGCGCCCCCGATCGAGGGAGGCCGCGCAGCCGGCCGACCGCCAAGCGGCGGCCGAGCGGGACCCCCCTGCGGGGTCCCCGAGGGCGGCGCTGCGCCCGGCCGGGGCGGGGCGCGACGGGTCAGGCCTCGGCGTCGGGGGGGCGTTGCGCCTCGTCGAGCATCTGGGCGATCTCGCGGCGGATCAGGCGGCGCATGTTGCGGCTGATGCGCTCGCCGAGCTCGCCCTGCAGCTCCTCGCGGACGATGTCGTTGATCGTCTGCCGCAGCGCCTCCTCGTCGAAGATCGGCGCCGGGCTCGGGCGGGGGCGCGCCACCGCGAGGCCGTCGGAGAGAAGCTCGCCCGCCCGCGCCGGCGGCGGGGCCGCGGCATCGACGCGCATCTCGGGCGTCAGCAGGATCACGTCGCCGCCCGGCGCGTTGTCGAGGCGGGCGCCGGTCTCGGCCGAGACGAGGGCGCGGATCGAGGCGAGGACCTCGGCGAGCGACTCGGGCGTCTCCTCGCCCGTGCGTCGCTGCCCCGGCTCCTCGGGATCGCTCACGGCTTCTCCCAGCGCTGGCGGATCTTCTCGACCACGCTGGTGTCGTAGCCGCCGACCGGGGCGCGCTGGACCTGGCGGAAGTAGATGTCGGGGTTGTAGCTCTCGATGCCGAGGTTGAGGTGCTCGACGGTGAGCAGGCCCATGGCGCGGAGCACCGCGTAATGGGCGACGTACTCGTTGCGCCGGGCGCGGACCACCTCGGCCTCGGCCTGCAGCCGCTCCTGGTCGGCGTCGAGCACGTCGAGGGTCGAGCGGGCACCGAGGCGGGCCTCCTCGCTGACGCCCTCGTAGGCGATCTGCGCCGCGACGACCTGCTCGCGGTTGGCGACGATGGAGGCGCGCGCCACCTCGAGCTGGGTCCAGGCGTTGTTGGCCTGCTCGGTCACCTGCCGTCCGGAATCCTGCACCTCGAACTTGCGCTGCTCCAGCACCTGCTGGGCCTGGCGGATCAGCGACGAGTTGCGGCCGCCGGAATAGAGCGGCAGGTTCGCGTCGATCGAGGCGCTGAGGTTGTAGCTGTCGTTGGTCAGCCTCGTGTTCGGCGCGACGTTGGGCGAGACGCGCTGCCAGGTGTAGTCGACCTGGCTCGAGGCGGTGATCGAGAGCTTCGAGGCGGAGCGGGCGCGGTCGAAGTCGGAGACCGCCGCG
Organism: Amaricoccus sp.; assembly: GCF_017993425.1. Lineage (GTDB taxonomy): Bacteria > Pseudomonadota > Alphaproteobacteria > Rhodobacterales > Rhodobacteraceae > Amaricoccus. Next base: position 27,550 of record NZ_JAGOMQ010000007.1, on the reverse strand, counting down.
CGCTCGTTGAAGCGGGCCGCGACCATGGCCGGGTTCTGCTGGACGGCGAGTTGCGCCGCCGCCGCCGCCGAGGGCGGCAGCTGGGGCAGCACCGGCGGCGGCTCCAGCGTCCCGGGGAGCGAGCCGACGGCCGCGAGGTAGGCCTGGCGGGCCACCTCGAGGTTGCCGGTGGCGTCGACGAGGTTGCCGCGCGAGGCGGCGAGGCGGGCCTCGGTCTGGCTGACGTCGGTGCGGGTGACCTCGCCGACCTCGAAGCGGTTGTTGGTGGCGTCGACCTGCTCGCCGAGGACGCGGACGTCGTTCTGGGCGATGCGGACGAACTCCAGCGCCTGGATCACGTCCATGTAGGCGGTGACCGCGGCGAAGAGCACCTCCTGCTCGACGTTCACCAGGCTCGCCCGGCCGGCGGCGACGCCGTAGCGGGCGGATTCGATCGCGGCCTTGCTCTCGCCGCTGTCGAAGAGGAGCAGGCTCGCCTGCAGCGCGACCTGGGCGCTGTTGTCGAAGGGAAAGTCGGAGATGTCGGTCTCGCCCGCCGCCGAGGCGCCGGCCTGGACCTGCGGGCGGCGCGCCGAGCGGGCCTGGGCGATGTTCTCGTCGAGCGCGCGCAGCGAGGCGCGGTTGGAGTCGAGGAGCGGGCTCGTCTGGTAGGCGCGGATCAGCGCGTCGGTCAGCGTCTCGGCGAGCGCCGGCGGCGACCAGGCGATGGCGCCGGCGAGGAGCGCCGCGGCGAGGGTGGATAGGCGGGTGCGCGTTTCTGACATGCTCGACCTCGGCGCCCCTCTGCCGGGGGCTCGCGGGAGTATTGGGGGGCCTCCCCTCAAAACTCAAACTCTTTCGTGGCGGCGAAGCCCGGAAGCACCGGCGCCGTTGCATCGAAGGCGCGCCGCCAGGCGATGGCGCCGTCGATCTTCAGCCCGAGGCGGGCCTGGCCGAGGGCGCCGTCGAGGAAGACGGCGACGATGCGGCCCCCCGGCTTGAGCTGGTCGGCGAGCGCCTCGGGCAGGCGCTCCACCCCGCCCTCGACGACGATGACGTCGTAGGGGCCGTGGGCGGGGACGCCGGCGGCGAGCGGGCCGGCCTTGACGACCGCGGTCTCGACGCCCTGGGCGGCGAGGGCGGCCTCGGCGGCCGCCGCCATGGCGGCGTCCTCCTCGACGGCGACCACCGCCTCGGCCATGTGGGCGATGACGGCGGCCGAGTAGCCGAGGGCGCAGCCGACGTCGAGGACGAGGTCCGAAGGCCCGATCTCGACGGCGTCGAGCATCTTGGAGAACACCCGCGGATCGAGGATGACGCGGCCGTTCGGCAGGGGCACGTGCTCGCCGTAGTAGGCGACGGGGCGCAGCGCGTCGGGGACGTAGACCTCGCGCGGGACCTCGAGCATGGCGAGGATGATCGGGTAGCGGGTCACGTCGGACGGACGGACCTGGCAATCGACCATGGCTTCGCGGGCGGCGGCGAAATCGACCATTTCAGGCATCCCTCGGGGCTTTCCTGCGGTGATCGCACATTTCCCCCCGGCAGGCAACGCGATGCGGGCGGGGGGTCATCCCGCCGCCGGGAGGCCGTGGGCGGGGTGGGAGAGCGCGGTCATTATGCCGCGGAGCTCGGCGAGGCCCTTGAGGCGGCCGATGGCGGGGTAGCCGGGCTGGCCGCGGCGGCGGAGGTCGTCGAGGATGTCCTGGCCGTGGTCGGGGCGCATCGGGATCGAGGCGTCGGCGCGGCCCGCGGCGGCGCGGCGGCGTTCCTCGGCCACCACGGCGGCAATGACGGCGACCATGTCGGTGGCGCCGCCGAGGTGCTCGGCCTCGTGGAACGAGCCGCGGACCGCGTCGGTGTCGCGGGCGACGTTGCGCAGGTGGAGGAAGTGAACCCGGTCGCCGAGGCGGCGCATCATGCCGGGCAGGTCGTTGTCGGGCCGCGCGCCGAGCGAGCCGGTGCAGAGGGTGATCCCGCTCGCCGGACTGTCGACGGCGGCCATGACGGCCGTGTAGTCGGCCTCGGTCGACATCACCCGCGGCAGGCCGAGGAGCGGGAAGGGCGGGTCGTCGGGGTGGCAGCAGAGGCGCAGGCCGAGGGACTCGGCGGCGGGGACCACCTCCTCGAGGAAGGCGACGAGGTGGGCGCGCAGCCGGTCGGGGCTGATCGCGCCGTATTCGTCGAGATGGGCGCGGAGGTCGTCGAGGGTCATGTTGTCGGCCGCGCCGGGCAGGCCGAAGGCGACGTTGCGGGCGAGGCGGGCGCGGGCCGCGTCGTCCATGGCGGCGAAGCGGGCGGCGGCCTCGGCGCGGAGGTCCTCGGGGTAGTCGTCGGGGGCGGCGGGGCGCTTGAGGATGTGGAGGTCGAAGGCGGCGAAGTCGGCGAGGTCGAAGCGCATGCAGGTGCCGCCGTGGGCGACGCGGTACGCGAGGTCGGTGCGGGTCCAGTCGAGGACGGGCATGAAGTTGTAGCAGATCACCTCGACGCCGGCGGCGGCGAGGTTCCCGAGGCTCGCGCGGTAGTTCGCGAGGTGCTCGCGCCAGGCGCCCTTCTGCTTCTTGACGTCCTCGGAGACGGGGAGGCTCTCGACCACCTCCCAGGCGATGCCGGAGGGGGTTCCGTCGGTCCGGGTCGCGATCTCCTGCTGGCGGCGGGCGATCTCGGCGGGCTCCCAGACGGCGCCGGTCGGGACGTGGTGGAGCGCCGAGACGACGCCCTCGACGCCGGCCTGGAGCATGTCGTCGATCGAGACCTGATCCTTGGGCCCGAACCACCGCCAGGTCTGCCGCATGCGTCGTCTCCCTCCAGCCCCTGGGGGAATCGCGTCCCCCGGGGCTGATTAGCAGATGCGGGCGTCCGTGTCGGCGCCGCGTGTTCACGCGTGAAAACTCGCCAAGCCATTGATTTCGTGCAATCGTTAACGGGAGCTTGCTGTCGGCCCACACTACACGACGCCTGCCCTGCCGGATCCACGGGGCACGCGTGCCGAGCGACCGAAGCGGGCTTGCCCGCGAGGCCCGGCGCGACAGGCGAAAGCATTGCTTTCGCCGCGCCGACGGCTGGAGCGCGGTTGCGCGCGGAAGCCGTCAGGGGTGAAGATTTCCCCGTCGCGCGCAATCCGTCCGTGAGCGCCCCGGCGAGCGCGGAATCGCGCTCGCCCCCCGAGGGGCGATCGCGGACGGATTTGCCGCGGGTCAAATCCGTCTGGCGGCGCCGTCGCGGCCTGCTTCCGGCCGGGCTTCGGCTTCACCGTCGTGCAGTGTGCCGTCGGCCGGGGCAGCGGGATCCGGGCGCGGCGCGGATCTGATATATCAGGGCCTTGCCTCGTGGGCCCGCATGGGGTCAGATTCGGGCGCGACGGGCCCGGAGGTCCGCGACACGGGGAGGAAGAGAGGATGCCGAAGATCCTGATGCTGACCGGCGAGTTCACCGAGGAATACGAGATCTACGTCTACCAGCAGGGCATGGAGGCGATCGGGCATACGGTGCATGTCGTCTGCCCGGACAAGAAGAAGGGCGAGATGATCCGCACGTCGCTGCACGATTTCGAGGGGCACCAGACCTATCTGGAGCGCTACGGGCATCTCGCGGAGATCAACAAGACCTTCGCCGAGGTGGACGTGACGGAATACGACGCGGTCTACTGCGCCGGCGGGCGCGGGCCGGAATACATCCGCACCGACAAGCGGGTGCAGGCGATGGTCAAGCACTTCCACGACGAGGGCAAGCCGATCTTCACCATCTGCCACGGGGTGCAGATCCTCGTGGCGGTCGACGGGGTGGTGAAGGGCAAGCGCGTCGGCGCGCTCGGGGCCTGCGAGCCGGAGGTGCGGCTGGCGGGGGGCACCTATGTCGACCTGTCGCCGACCGAGTCGCTCATAGACGGCAACATGGTCTCGGCCAAGGGCTGGACGGCGCTGGCGGCGTTCATGCGCGACTGCAACACGGTGCTCGGCACCGAGGTGCGCCACGGCGAGCCGCTGGCGCGCCGAGCCGGCGGCGGCGTGACGGGGGCAGCGTGAAGGGGGCGGCTTGATCGCTGCGCCGGGCCGCTGGGCGCTCTGCGTCGGCGCGGTCCATCGCGACGTCATCGCGCGCGCGGCCCGGCCGCTGCTGCCCGGGGACGACGCGCCGGGGCGGGTCTCGGCCCGGCCCGGGGGCGTGGCGCTCAACGTGGCGCTGGCGCTGGCCGGGCTGGGGCGGCCCGTGGCGCTGCTCGGCGCGGTCGGCGCCGATGCGGAGGGCGCCGCGCTGGTCGCGGCGGCGGTCGCGCGCGGGGTGGACTGCGCCCACGTGCTGCGGCGGGGCGTGACGGACACTTATGTCGGCGTCGAGGGGCCGGACGGGGCGCTGGTCGCCGCCGTCGCCGATTGCGCGGGGCTGGAGGCGGCGGGGGAGGCGATCCTCGCGTCGCCCGCGCTGGCGGCGGCGTGGCCGGGGCCGGTGGTGGCGGACGGCAACCTCTCCCCTGCCCTCCTCGCCGGGCTGGCCGCGACGCCGGCGGGGCGCGGCGGGCTGGCGGTCGTGCCGGCGAGCCCGGCGAAGGCGGGGGCGCTCGCCGGGGCGGCGTTCCGCGGCCGGGCGGCGATCTACCTCAACCTCGGCGAGGCGGCGGCGGCGCTGGGGCGGCCCCTGCCCTCGGCAGCGGTTGCGGCGGCCGCACTGCGGGCCGAGGGGTGGTCCGAGGCGCTGGTGACGGACGGGCCTCGGAGGGCGGCATGGGCGGGGGCCGGGGGCCGGGCCGAGGCGGCGCCGCCCGTGGTGGCGGCGCGGTCGGTCACCGGGGCGGGCGACGTGCTGGTCGCGGCGCATCTCGTGGCGCGGGCGGAGGGGCGCGACCCGGCGGCGGCGCTCGCGGTTGCGCTCGCCGCCGCGGCGGCGCATGTCTCGCGCTCCGACGCCTGCGAGGTCCCCTGATGCCCGGAAGCCCCTGCCCCGGCTCCTGCCGCCCATGCGGCGCGTCGGCGGAGCGCGACCCCGGCCGGAAGCGGGTCGCGACGTCGAAGGCTGACGGATGTGACCCGTGGCGAATCCGTCCGCGATCGCCCCTGCGGGCTGGCGAATTCACGCTTCTCCTCCAGCCGCCATGGACCGAACGACAGGAAGCCGATAGCCGGCCGACCGAAGCGGGCTCCGCCCGCGAGGCTGCGGCGCGACAGGCGAAAGCACGGCTTTCGCCGCGCCGACGGCTGGAGCGCGGTTGCGCGCGGAAGCCGTCAGGGGTGAAGATTTCTGCGGGAGCGCGCAATCCGTCCGTGGTCGCCCCGGCGAGCGCGGCAACGCGCTCGCCCCCCGCAGGGGCGATCGCGGACGGATTTGCCGCGGGTCAAATCCGTCGGGCGTCGCCGTCGCGGCCCATTCCTCCCGATCCGTGGCTTCAGCCGGGATGTGTGAATGCCGTAGCGCTGCGAGGGGCGAGCGCGTTTCCGCGCTCGCGGACGGATGGCGCGCTCCCGGAGAAATCGGCGCCCCTCCCGGCTTCCGCGCCAACGCGCTCCAGCCGCCGGCGCGGCGAAAGCCGGGCTTTCGCCTGTCGCGCCGTAGCCTCGCGGGCGGAGCCCGCGTCGGTCGGCCGGGACAGCCCGCAGGCGGCGTCGTGAGCGCGCCGCTGCGGGTGTCGCCCGAGGTCGCGGAGGCCCTCGCCGGGGGGCGGCCGGTCGTCGCGCTGGAATCGACCATCGTCACCCACGGGATGCCGCATCCCGCCAATGTCGAGACGGCGCGGGCGGTGGAGGCCGTCGTCCGGGCGGGGGGCGCGGTTCCCGCGACCATCGCCGTCTCGGGCGGGGCGATCGAGGTGGGACTGCCGGAGGCGCGGCTGGAGGCGCTGGCGGCGGCGCGGGACGTGCGCAAGCTCAGCCGGGCCGACCTCGCGGTGGCGCTGTCGGAGGGGTGGACGGGGTCGACCACGGTGGCGGCGACGATGATCGCGGCGCGGCTCGCCGGGATCGCCGTCTTCGCGACGGGCGGGATCGGCGGGGTGCATCGCGGGGCGGAGACGAGCTTCGACATCTCGGCGGACCTCGAGGAGCTGGCGCAGACGCCGGTGACGGTGGTGGCCTCCGGGGCGAAGGCGATCCTCGACCTGCCGAAGACGCTGGAGGCGCTGGAGACCCGCGGCGTGCCGGTGATCGCCTATGGCCAGGACGCGCTGCCGGCGTTCTGGTCGCGCGACAGCGGGCTGAGGGCGCCGCTGCGGCTCGACACGCCGGAGGCGGTGGCGCGGGCGCACCTGATGCGGGCGCGGCTCGGGCTGCCGGGGGGGCAGCTGGTCGCCAATCCGGTCCCCGTGGCGGCGGAGATCCCGGCGGCGGAGATCGCGCCGCATATCGGCTCCGCGCTGCAAGCGGCGGACGCGGCGGGGGTTTCGGCCAAGGAGGTGACGCCGTTCCTGCTCGGCCGCGTGCTGGCGGCGACGGAGGGGCGCTCGCTCGCGACCAACGTGGCGCTGGTGCGCGACAATGCCCGGGTGGCCACGGCGATCGCCGTGGCGCTGGCGCGGCTGGCGGCGGAGGCAGGCGGGGGCGTGTCGTAAATTCTTGATCGTCGTGCGATTCCGCCGGGGCGGAAAGCGCGCTAGGCTCGCGGCGGAAGGAAGGTTTCGCGCATGGCCCGAAAGACAGTCCGGCGTCCGCGCCCGCCCAAGACGCCGCTGGGGCAGCGGCTGCGCGGCAATTTCCTGACCGGGCTCGTGGTGGTGCTGCCGGTGTTCCTGACGATCTACCTCGTCTGGGTGATCGTCGGCATCGTCGACGCGCGGGTGATCCCGCTGATCCCGCGGCAGTACAACCCGGAGAACGTCTTCGGGCGCAACATCTTCGGGCTCGGTCTGGTGATGTTCGTGGTCTTCACCACGCTGGTGGGGGCGATGACCAAGGGCTATGTCGGCGCGCGGATCATCCGGGCCGGCGAGGGGCTGGTCGACCGGACGCCGATCATCCGGCGGATCTACAACGCGCTGAAGCAGATCGCCGAGACGGTGTTCAGCCAGACGAACACCTCGTTCCAGCAGGCGTGCCTCGTCGAGCATCCGCGCAAGGGCTGCTGGCGGGTGGCCTTCGTCGCCGGGCCGACGCGGGGCGAGGTGGCGGCGCAACTGGGGGGCGAGTTCGTCAGCGTCTTCGTGCCGAACACGCCGAACCCGACGGCGGGGTTCCTGATCTTCGTGCCGCGGGCGGAGGTGCTGATGCTGGAGATGTCGATCGAGGACGCGGCGAAGGTGGTGATCTCGGGCGGGATGGTGACGCCCGGGGATCCGCGGGTCTCCGGCCCCCTGCCCGCCGCGCCGGCCCGGCGGACGGCGGCGCGGCAGGGGTGAGGTGGGGTAATGCCGGGCGCGCGGTCCGCTCCGTCGCGATCCGTGGCCGGGCGTCTTGACGTCCGGCGTGTGAGGTCCCGCCGTCCCCGCCCCTGCCGCTCCGAGTCGAGCCGGGAGACATGTGCATTTCTCCCGGCGGGCGCCGTCGCGGGACCGGCCGCGCCGCCCCACAAAGCAGCGCGTCCCTCGTCGAGGCGGCGGGGCGGTCAGGCCTTGTAGCCAGAGATGTCCTCGGAGACCTTGGCCATGTTGGCCTCGCGGAGCTTGGCGGCGGCCTCGTCGTAGAGGAAGGGCAGGAAGGCGTAGCGGCGGCCCGAGGTGACGCGGCTGACGGCGTGGAGGAGCGAGCAGGAGAACACCACCGCGCCGCCGGGCGGGGCCTTGAAGCCGCGGGTCCCGTATTCGGGGAAGCTGACCTCGCCGCCGTCGAAGGCGTCGTTGAGGTTGACCGAGACGGCGAAGCGGCGATGCGCCGTGCCATGGGTGGTGTTGTCGCGGTGCGCGGCGAAGTGGCCGCCGTCCTCGGCGGCGTAGCAGGCGACGAGGTAGCGCTCCATGCGCGTCGCCTCGAACTGGTGGACCTTGCGGATCTCGGGGACGACGCGGCGCAGGAAGCGCGATTGCAGCTCGCCGATCAGCGCCTGGTCCTCGATGACGTGGTCCTTGCGGCGCTTCTGGCGCTGGTCCATCACCGCGACGGTCTTGCCCTCGACGTCGCGCATGACGCCGGATTCCTCGCCGCCATGGGCCTCGTAGCGGGCGATCAGCCGGGCGCAGAGCTCGGGCTCGAAGACGCCGGGCAGGAGGATGATCGGGGCCTGGAGCTCGACGCCGGCGAAGCGCGCGGGCGGCGGCAGCGCGGCGAGGCGGTCGAGCGCGGCGGCGATGTCGGAGCGGTCGGGGGCGAAGGGGATGACGTCGATGATGCGCAGCGTCGGGTCGAGGATCATCCACATTCGCCGCACCGCGAGGCCCTCGCCGGGGGCGGGCGCGGCCACGGGGAGCGCGCCGAAGGCGCGGCCGACGGCGCCGTCGAAGTCGAGGAAGAAACGGATGCCGGGGAGGCGGTCGGCGACGCGGCCCTGCGCCTCGTCGGCCGGGTCGGCGGTGACGCCGAAGAGCGAGGCGCGGGCGTCGTCGAAGAGGTCGGGGCGGGCGGCCGCCGCGGCGAGGGCGGCCCGGGCGTGCGGGTCGGCGGCGGTGCCGAAGAACAGGAGCACGAGATAGCGGCCGCCGGCGCTGTCGAAGGCGTAGCGCGGGTTGCCGGCGGTGCGGGCGCGGAACCACGGCGCGGGGTCGCCGGGGAGGAGGTTGACGTAGTCGGGCATGGCGGCTCAAGCGGCGGCTCTCGGGATCCCGTCGAGCCTATCGCGGCTTTTCCCCGGCGGCACGGCGAAAATGCGCCGGGAAGGCTGACGCGGTCGGCATGACGGCTCGCGCCGGCTCCGGGAGCCCGACGGGCCGGCCGCTGCCTTACCTCGGCGACAGGGCGAAGATGCGCCAGGAAGGTCGATATAGTCGGCGTGACGGCTCGCGCCGGCTCCGGGAACCCGGCGCGGCCTTACCCCCGGCGGCGGCGCCAACGATACGGCCAAAATGCGCCGGAAAGCGGCCCTTCGGTTGCGCGCGGTCGCGGCAACGTCACATAAGGGAGCTAGGGCTCCGCAGCGCGGGCGACCGACGGGGGAGGACGAAGATGAGGATCGCGGTTCTCGGCGGCGACGGCTTCTGCGGCTGGCCGACGTCGCTGCATCTCTCGGACCAGGGGCACGAGGTCCATATCCTCGACAACCTCAGCCGGCGCTGGATCGACACCGAGCTCGGCGTGCAGTCGCTGACGCCGATGGACTCGATCCAGGAGCGGACGCGGATCTGGCGGCAGGAGACCGGGCGGACGATCCGCTTCCACCTGCTCGACCTCGCCCGGGACTACGAGCTGCTGAAGGGCTGGCTGCGCGAGCACAAGCCGGACGCCATCGTGCATTTCGCCGAGCAGCGCGCCGCGCCCTATTCGATGAAGTCCGACCGGCACAAGAACTACACCGTCTCGAACAACGTCAACGCCACGCACAACCTGCTGAACGCGCTGGTGGAGACCGAGACGGACGCGCATCTGGTGCATCTCGGCACGATGGGCGTCTATGGCTATTCCACCGTGGGGGCGGCGATCCCGGAGGGGTATCTGACCGTCGGCGTGGAGACGCTGGACGGGCGGACGGTCCCGCAGGAGGTGCTCTATCCGACGCGGCCGGGCTCGATCTACCACATGACCAAGAGCCTCGATCAGATCCTGTTCCAGTTCTACGCCCAGAACGACGGGCTGAGGATCACCGACCTGCATCAGGGGATCGTCTGGGGGACGCATACCGGGCAGACGCGGCGGCATGTGCAGCTGATAAATCGCTTCGACTATGACGGGGATTACGGGACGGTGCTCAACCGCTTCCTCATCCAGGCGGCGATCGGCTATCCGCTGACGGTGCATGGCACCGGCGGGCAGACGCGGGCGTTCATCCACATCCAGGACTCGGTGCGCTGCATCGAGCTGGCGCTCGGCGACGCGCCGAAGCGCGGCGAGCGGGTGAAGATCTTTAACCAGATGACGGAGACGCACCGGGTGCGCGACCTCGCCGAGCTGGTGTCGCGGCTGACCGGGGCGGAGATCGCCTGGCTGCCGAACCCGCGCAAGGAGGCGGCGGAGAACGACCTCGTGGTGCGGAACGACCAGTTCCTGGCGCTGGGGCTCGAGCCGGTCACGCTGGCCGAGGGGCTCCTCGCCGAGGTGGTGGACGTGGCGCGCAAGTACGCCTACCGGGTGGACCGCTCGCGCGTTCCGGCGGTGTCGGCCTGGACGCGGGAGATCGCCAAGATCGTCGAGCGCGACCCGGAGCATCGCGGGCTGAAGTCGGTTTCCTGAGGTCGCGGCCGGGGAGCGTTCCTCTCGCGGGGCAGACGCGCTAGGATGCGGGCATGAACCGCCACGCCCCCGCCCCGCGCCGCGCCACCTACCGGGACGTCCTCGACGCGCCGGAGCATATGGTCGCGGAGCTGATAGAGGGGGCGCTGCATGTGCATCCGCGCCCGGCTTCGCGGCATGCCCTGGCGGGCTCGGTATTGGGCGGGGAGCTCAACGGGGCCTTCCAGCGCGGCCGCGGCGGTCCCGGCGGGTGGTGGATCCTCGACGAGCCGGAGCTGCATCTGGGCGAGAATGTGCTCGTGCCGGACATCGCCGGCTGGCGGCGGGAGCGCATGCCGGCGTTTCCCGATGCGGCGTGGTTCGATCTGGCGCCGGACTGGGTGTGCGAGGTCCTGAGCCCGGGGACGCGGCGGATCGATCTGACGGACAAGCGGCGGCTCTATGGCGCGGCGGGGGTCGAGCATCTGTGGCTGGTCGATCCGCTGGCGCGGACGCTGGAGGCGTTCGCGCTGCGGGAGGGGGCGTGGACGCTGGTCGCCGCGCTGAAGGAGGACGACGAGGTGCGGGTGGCGCCGTTCGAGGCGGTGGGGTTTCCGCTGTCGGCGTCGTGGGCGGATTGATGCGATGAACCGGCACGCCCCCGCTCCCCGGCCCGCGACCTATCAGGACGTGCTCGACGCGCCGGAGCATATGGTCGCGGAGTTGATAGAGGGGGCGCTGCATGTGCATCCCCGCCCTGCCCTCTTGCACGCCTACGCGGCCACCTCGCTCGGCGACGAGATCGTCTCTCCGTTCGGCAAGGGACGGGGGGGACCGGGCGGGTGGATCATCCTTGTGGAGCCGGAGCTCCATCTCGGCGACGACGTGCTGGTGCCCGATCTGGCGGGCTGGCGGCGCGAGCGGATGCACCGGCTCCCCTCCACGGCCTGGACGGAGATCGCGCCAGACTGGGTGTGCGAGGTCCTGAGCCCGGGGACGCGGCGGATCGACCTGACGGACAAGCGGCGGCTCTACGGGGCGGCCGGGGTGGCGCATCTGTGGCTCGTCGATCCGCTGGCGCGGACGCTGGAGGCGTTCGCGCTGCGGGAGGGGGCGTGGACGCTGGTCGCCGCGCTGAAGGAGGACGACGAGGTGCGGGCGGCGCCGTTCGATGCGGTGGGGTTTCCGCTGTCGGCGTTGTGGGCGGATTGAGCCGTGGCGGGCGGTGACGGGGCGCCGGCGCTCGAGGGGGCGCCGGGGGGATCGGCGGCGTTCGTGACGCTGGTGACCAATGCGGATTACCTGCCCGGGGCGCTGGCGCTGGTGCGCTCGCTGGTGCGGACCGGGACGGCGGCGGATGTGGTGGCGATGCACACGCCGGCGGTGGCGGCGGGGGCGCTCGCGCCGCTGGCGGCGCTGGGGGCGCGGCTGGCGGAGGCCGACCTGCTGCCGACCTCGGAAGGGTTCAACGCGGCGCATTCGCGGCGGGCGGTGCATGAGCGGGCGCCCTTCACCAAGGGCGAGAAGCCGGCGTTCCACACGCCGCTCGACAACTTCGTCAAGCTGCGGCTGTGGCAGCTGCCCTACGAGCGGGTGGTGTTCCTCGACGCCGACACGATCGTGCTGCGGCCGATCGACCGGCTGCTCGACTATCCCGAGTTCTCGGCGGCGCCGAACGTCTACGAGAGCGTGACGGATTTCCGGCGGCTGAACTCGGGGGTGTTCGCGGCGCGGCCGTCGACGGCGACCTTCGCGGCGATGCTGGCGCGGCTCGACGCGCCGGGGGCGGTGTGGCGGCGGACGGACCAGACGTTCCTCGAGGCGTTCTTCCCGCGCTGGCAGGGGCTGCCGGTCTACGACAACCTGCTGCAATACGTGTGGCTGAACCTGCCGGAGCTGTGGGACTGGCGGCTCGCGAACGTGGTGCATTTCCAGTACGAGAAGCCCTGGGACCCGGCGAACCCGAAGGCCGGGCGGCTCGCGCCGCTGATCGCGCTGTGGCGGGCCTTCCATGACGGCGGGGAGATCCCGGACATCGACGCCCTGCCCGGACCGGACGCGTGCGCGTCCTCCTGACCGGCGGCTCCGGGCAGGTCGGGGCCTTCGTGGCGCCGGCGCTGGCGGCGGCGGGGCACGAGGTCGTGCATCTGGCGCGGCGACCGCCGGCGGCGGGGGAATGGGCGCGCTGGGCGCTGGGGGACGCGGGCCCCCTGCCCCGGGCCGAGGCGCTGGTGCATCTCGCCTTCGCGCATGTGTCGGGACGCTATCGCGGCGGCGAGGGCGAGGATGCGGAGGGGTTCCTCGCGGCGAACCTCGGCGGCTCGCTGGCGCTCGTGGCGGCGGCGCGGGCGGGGGGCGTGCGGCGGGTGGTGTTCCTGTCGAGCCGGGCCGTCTATGGGGACGGGCGACGCGGGGAGGCGCTGCGGGAGGACGATGCGCTGGCGCCGGATTCGCTCTACGGGGCGATGAAGCGCGACGTGGAGGCCGCGGTCCTGGCGGCGCCGGGGGGCGTGGCGTTGCGGGCGACGGGGGTCTATGGGCTCGCGCCCGGGGCGGCGACGCACAAGTGGACGGGGCTCTTCGCGGAGTATCTGGCGGGGCGGCCGGTGGCGCCGCGGCGGGCGACGGAGGTGCATGGCGACGACCTTGCGGCGGCGGTCGTGCTGATGCTGGCGCGGCCGGCGGCGGAGGGGGCGTTCAACGTCTCGGACCTGATGGTCGACCGGGGCGATCTGCTGGCGGCGGTGCAGGCGCGGACGGGGGCGGCGGGAGCGCCGCCCGGGCCGGATCCGGGGCCGGCGCCGGGGGAGATGGCGACGGAGCGGCTGCGGGCGCTCGGCTGGCGGCCGGGGGGCGCGGCGCGGCTGGCGGGGTTTCTCGATGCGCTGTTCGGGCCGCCGGAGGAGGCGGCGCCGCCCGCCTGACGGGCCGTCATGCGTCTGGCGCAAGGCGGGTCTGCAAAAACGCCGAGTGGCGCGGCGGCGACACCGGTGCAAGAATGCCATTCCTGTTGGCCTTCCTGTTTCGGGTTCATCCATGATGTCCGCCCTGTACGAGGTGATCGGTCTGGTCGCCGCCGCGTTGACGACGTTCGCCTTCCTGCCCCAGGTCGTGCAGACTTGGCGGAGCCGCTCGACCGAGGGGCTGAACCTGCCGATGCTGCTCGTGCTGTCGGCCGGCATCCTGCTCTGGACGTTCTACGGCGTCGGGACCGGCCAGCTGCCGGTGATCCTCTCCAACGGGGTGACGCTGCTGCTCGTCGCCGTGCTGCTGGCGCTGAAGCTGCGGGACCTGCGCCGGCCGCGGGCCTGAGGCTATCGGCGCTTCGGGCTGCGGCTCCGACGCGCCCGCCTGCGCGGGCGCCTGCTGAAGGCGCCGGAATCCCGGCGAAACGCCAGCCACGCCGCTTCTTCGTCTCCGCCGTCAGCCCTCGAGGCCGAGGCGGCGGTGCCACTCGGCGAGGCTCTCGTCGGGGTAGCGGTCGAAGCTGCGGTCCTTGGGGCCGAGGCAGGGCTCGACCCAGGCCGGGCGGCCGGCCAGCATGAGGTGGGTGCGTTCGGGCGGGACCGGCAGGGGCGTGTCGATGGCGCCGGCGTGGGGGTGGATCAGCTCCGGCCAGCGCGGGTCCCAGACCCAGAGCGCCGTGCCGCAGCGGCCGCAGAACGCCCGCTCGCCGGGGCTGAGCGCGTCGCCCTCGTCGTGGAGGACGGCGTGGAAGCGGCGGACCTCCGCCTCGCCCTCGACCTTCAGCGACGCCGCCTCGGCCCCGAGGTTGATGGCGAAGCCGCCGGTTCCCGCGGTCTTGCGGCAGATCGAGCAGTAGCAGAGCAGGAACGGATAGGGATGCGGCGCCTCGACCGCGAAGCGGACGGCGCCGCAGTGGCAGGAGCCTTCGAGGTGCATAGCCGTCTCCTCGGCGCGTATCTACTGGCTTCCAAAGATGAGAATCATTGAGCTAACCGCGCACACGACGCATATCGGCGCGTATGGTATCATAACAAAGGGCTGGAAAGCGACACGCCACGGATTGCTTTGCTCTTTCCAGTACTTCTCGCGATCTCCTTCAGAAACCACCGGATAGTACGTTTTATAGCCCCTGAACTACCAATCGTAGCTCTGGAACGGCGCTGGATCAGGGAAGATCCTGTATGGATCTGATCGAAAGTGTGCCTCGATCACTTTGATCCTGGGGCGTAGAGCCGCTTGGAACATCTTCCAGTAGGTTTCAACGTACCAGATTGAGATCGTGACAATAGCTACAGCTATTGGGATGAGATAATTCAAACTATACGACTCATTGAATCCTAGGGCAATCGCAACTATTGCGCCGCTGGCGACCCATCCTTTTATAGTTATGGATCGACGATCGTAATCTTCGTAGAGATTTTGAAGAAGTATATACTCATCCTTCAGAAAACTGTCTCTCTGTTCAGAATCCATGCGCCCTCCTGGCGTGCAGCTGATCGACAGCTACTTCGTCCCGAACATCCGGTCCCCCGCGTCGCCCAGCCCGGGCATGATGTAGCCCTTCTCGTTCAGGCGCTCGTCAAGGGCGGCGGTGACGACGCGGACGTCGGGGTGGGCCTCGGCCATGCGCTTCACGCCCTCGGGGGCGGCGAGGAGGCAGAGGAAGCGGATGTCGGTGGCGCCCTTCTCCTTCAGCAGCGTCACGGCGGCGGCGGAGGAGTTGCCGGTGGCGAGCATCGGGTCGAGGACGATGGTGACGCGCTCGTGGAGGTCGGCGGGGACCTTGTCGTAGTATTGCACCGGCTGGAGGGTCTTCTCGTCGCGGTAGAGGCCGATGAAGCCGACGCGGGCCGAGGGGATCAGCTCGAGCACGCCGTCGAGGAGGCCGTTGCCGGCGCGCAGGATCGAGATCAGCGCCAGCTTCTTGCCGAGGAGCGTCGGGGCCTCCATGCGCTGGAGGGGCGTCTCGACCTCCATGGTCGTCATGGGCAGGTCGCGGGTGACCTCGTAGGCGAGGAGCAGCGAGATCTCGCGCAGGAGCTGGCGGAAGCCGGCGGTGGAGGTCTCGCGGTCGCGCATCAGCGTCAGCTTGTGCTGCACGAGCGGGTGGTCGACGATGGTGAGCTGGGTCATTCTCTCTCCAGGCGGGCGAGGAGGCGGGCGCGGGTCGCGTCGTCGCAGAAGGCGCCCGCGAGCGCGTCGCGGTTGAGGGCGGCGAGGTCGGCCGGGGTCCAGCCGAAGGCCTGCGCGAGGGCGGCGTACTCGGCGGACAGCGTGGTGTGGAAGTAGGGCGGGTCGTCGGTCGAGAGGCTGACGCGGACGCCGGCGGCGCGCAGGCGGGCGACCGGGTGGGAGGGCCAGTCGGGGTAGAGGCCGAGGGCGAGGTTGGAGCCGGGGCAGACCTCGAGGAGGATCTCCTCGGCGGCGAGGCGGCGGACGAGGGCGGGGTCCTCGATGGCGCGGACGCCGTGGCCGATGCGGGTGACCGGCAGGCAGTCGAGGACCGCGGCGACGCTCTCGGGGCCGGCGACCTCGCCGGCATGGGCGGTGAGGCCGAGCCCGGCCTCGGCGGCGGCGGCGAAGGCGCGGGCGTAGTCGGAAGGGTGGCCGACGCGTTCCTCGCCGGCGAGGCCGAAGCCGGTGACGCGGGGGTGGGGGGTGGCGGCGACGGTCCGGGCGGCGCGCTCGGCGCGGTCGCGGCCGAGGTGGCGGATGGCGACGGGGATGAAGCGGGCCTCGACCGCGGGGACGGCGTCGGCCCCCTGCCCCATGGCGGCGAGGAAGTCGGGCCAGGCGGCGGGGTCGCCGGCGGCGCAGAGGTCGGGGGCGAGGAAGAGCTCGGCGTAGATCACGCCCTGGGCGGCGGAGGTTTGCAGGACGGCGGCCACGAGGCGGCGGAAGTCGTCGGGCGTGGCGAGGACGGAGCAGGCGGCCTCGTAGGTGCGCAGGAAGCCGGCGAAGTCGGACCAGCGGTAGGCGCCGTCGGGGGTGAAGAGGCGCGAGAGGTCGATGTGCTTCTCGGCGGCGAGCGTGCGGATGAAGGCGGGCGGCGCGGCGCCTTCGAGGTGGAGGTGCAGCTCGACCTTCGGGAGGGCGGTCCAGTCGCCGGGCGCGGTCATCGGCGGGCCGCGGGACGGCGGAGCAGTAGGCGGAGGGTGCGGCAGGCGCTCATGGGACGGCCCGCGCGGAGGCCGAGGGACGGGAGGCGGCGGCCCGCTGTCGTGGCGCGGGGGCGGTCATGGGCGGACGGTCCCGCGGGGATCCGGCGGCAGGCCGCGAAAGCGCGTGACGGGCGCGGATCCTGGCGCCGGCCTCGCTGCGGCGGGCGGTGGCGGCAGCCAGAAATGCAGCGGCGGTTGGCGGCGCGGGGTCACGGGCGGGGGGTTCCGTGGCGGCCGGGAGGCAGGCCGAGGTGGCGGGCGATGGTCTCGGCGACGTCGGCGAAGGCGATGAGGCCGAGGGGGGCCGGCGCGCCGGGGCCGAGGGCGAGGACGGGGACGCGCTCGCGGGTGTGGTCGGCGCCGGGATGCGTCGGGTCGTTGCCGTGGTCCGCCGTCAGGATCAGCAGATCGTCGGGGCGGAGGCGGGCGAGGATCTCGGGCAGGCGGGCGTCGAAGGCCTCGAGCGCGCGGGCGTAGCCGGAGACGTCGCGGGGGTGGCCCCATAGGGTGTCGAAGTCGACGTAGTTGGCGAAGATCAGGTCGCCGTCCCCGGCCGCGTCGAGCGCCGCGAGGGTGGCGTCGAGGAGCGCCATGTCGTCCTTGCCCTTGGCCAGCGTGGTGATGCCGCGGTGGGCGAAGATGTCGCCGATCTTGCCGACGGCGTGGGTGCGGCCGCCGGCCGCCACTACGCGGTCGAGGATGGTCGGCTCGGGCGGCGGGATGGCGAGGTCGCGGCGGTTCGCCGTGCGGACGAAGGTCTCCGGGGTCTCGCCGGTGAACGGGCGGGCGATGACGCGGCCGACGCGCAGCGGGTGGACGATCCCGGCGGCGATGCTGCAGGTCTCGTAGAGGCGGTCGAGGCCGAAACGCGTCTCGTGGGCGGCGATCTGAAGGACGCTGTCGGCGGAGGTGTAGAGGATGGGCTTGCCGGTGGCGATGTGCTCCGCGCCGAAGCGGCGGATCACCGGCATGCCGGAGGAATGGGCGTTGCAGAGCGTGCCCGGAAGGTGGGCGCGGGCGATCAGCGGGTCGAGGACCTCGGGCGGGATCGCCGGATCGGTGCGGGGGAAGTAATGCCACTCCCAGGGGACGGGGACGCCGGCGAGCTCCCAGTGGCCGGAGGGGGTGTCCTTGCCGCGGGAGATCTCGGTGGCGGCGCCCCAGAGGCCGTTCGCGGTGTCGGGGAGGCCGGTCTCGAGGCCGGAGGCGAGACGGATCGCCGGGCCGAGGCCGAGGGCGGCGAGGTTGGGGACGTGGAGCGGGCCGGAGCGGCCGTCCTCGGCGCGGCCTCCGGCGCAGGCGAGCGCGATGTGGCCGAGGGTGTTCGCGCCCTCGTCGCCGAAGGCGGCGGCGTCGGGGGCGCCGCCGCAGCCGACCGAGTCGAGGACGAGGAGCGCGGCGCGGGGCATCAGGCGGCGTCCCGGGCCGGAGCGGGATCGCCCGGGGCCGGCCGGGGGAGGCGGCCTTTGCCGCCAAGAGGAGCGCGCAGGTGCGCGCAGGGTCTTTTTGTTTTTTTTCCGCCTGTTGGCGGAAAACGACTGCTCTCCAGGTTAGCAAACCTGAATGAAATCCTGTGCGCCGTGGCCGGGGGCCGCGTGGGGGCGGGGACCGTCGCGCGATCCGCTCCGCGACGCGCGCGCCGAGGCCCGGGGCGCGGTCCGCGCGGCGGGCGCGACGCGGGCTCGGCGGTCCGGGCGGGGGCGGTCCTGCGACCCGCTCCGCGATGCGGGCGCGGCCCAGCGGCCGTGCGGCGGTGGGCGGGCGCGGTCACGCGATCCGCTCGACGATGAGCGCGCCCTCGTCGGGGGCGCGGCCCTCGATGCGGTAGGCGAGGCGGAGGCGGTCGGCGGCGCGGGCGAAGGCGGCCTCGTCGGCGGCGTGGAGGCGGGCGATGGGCGTGTCGGGCTCGACCACGGCGCCGAGGCCGACGAGGCCCTCGAAGCCGACGGAATGGTCGATGTCGTCGGCGGCGCGGCGGCGGCCGCCGCCGAGCTCGACGACGGCGTAGCCGAGGGCGCGGCCGTCGATGGCGGCGACGTGGCCGCCCTGCCCCGCGGCGACGTCGCCCATCACGGGCGCGCGGCGGAGGTGGCGGTGGTGGTTCTCGAGGATGTCCCGCGGCCCGCCGAGGGCGGCGACCATGCGGGCGAAGCGCTCGGCCGCGGCGCCGCTGTCGAAGACCCCGGCCATGCGGCGGGCGCCCTCCGCGGGATCGGCGGCGAGGCCGGCGAGCGCGAGGAGCTCGCCGCCGAGGGCGAGGGTGACGTCCCAGAGCCGGCCGTCGATCTCCTCGCCGGTCAGGAAGCGGATGGCGTTCGCCACCTCGACGGCGTTGCCGGCGGCGGAGGCCAGCGGCTCGTTCATGTCGGTGACGAGGGCGACCGTGCGGCAGCCGGCGCCGTTGGCGACGTCGACGAGGCTGCGGGCGAGCGCGCGGGCGTCGTCGCGGGTGGCCATGAAGGCGCCGGAGCCGGCCTTGATGTCGAGGACGAGGGCGTCGAGGCCGGCGGCGAGCTTCTTCGACAGGATCGAGGCGGTGATGAGGTCGATCGACTCGACGGTGCCGGTGACGTCGCGGATGGCGTAGAGCCGCTTGTCGGCGGGGGCGAGGTCGGCGGTCTGGCCGATGATCGCGCAGCCGACCTCGGCGACGACGCGGCGGAAGGTGGCGGCGTCCGGCTGGGTGACGTAGCCGGGGATCGCGTCGAGCTTGTCGAGGGTGCCGCCGGTATGCCCCAGCCCGCGGCCGGAGATCATCGGGACGTAAGCCCCGCAGGCGGCGAGCGCGGGGGCGAGCATCAGCGAGACGTTGTCGCCGATGCCGCCGGAGGAGTGCTTGTCGACGACCGGCCCGGGCAGGTCCCAGCGCAGCACCTCGCCGCTGTCGCGCATGGCCAGCGTGAGGGCGACGCGCTCGTCGGTCGACATGCCGCGGAAGAAGACGGCCATGGCGAAGGCGGCGGCCTGGCCCTCGGTGATCGCGCCGGAGGTCAGGCCCTCGACCATGAAGCGGATCTGCGCGGCGGAGAGGGTCCCGCCGTCGCGCTTGGCGACGATGATCTCCTGCGGCAGCATCAGTAGGCCTCGTCCCCCTCCATCGGGTCGTCCGCCACGCCGAGCTCGGCGAGGATCGCGTCGAGGAGGCCGGAGGCGCCGATGCGGAAGTGCCGGGGGCCGGCCCAGCCGGCGCCGAGGATCGTATCCGCGAGCGCGAGGTATTCGGCGGCCTGGGCGACGGTGCGGACGCCGCCGGAGGCCTTGAAGCCGACGCCGCGGTCGAGGCGCGCGATGGTCCCGAGCAGGATGCGCGCAGCCTCGGGCGTCGCGCCGACGGGGGTCTTGCCGGTCGAGGTCTTGAGGAAGTCGGCGCCGCCGGCGATGGCCGCCTCGGCGGCGCGGGCGATGAGGACCGGGTCGGCGAGCGCGCCGGTCTCGAGGATCGCCTTCAGGGGGATGGCGCCGGTGATATCCTTGATCTCGCGGAGAAGTCCCGCGACGATCATCGGGTCGCCGCCGGCGGCGAGCTTGCGCCAGGGGATGACCATGTCGATCTCGTCCGCGCCGGCGAACATCGCGGCGCGGGCCTCGCCCTTGGCCTCGTCGAGGTCGTCGTCGCCGGCGGGGAAGTTGATGACGGTGGCGACGCGGACGCCCGTCCCGCGCAGGGCGGCCTTCGCCTGGGCGGCGAAGCGCGGCCAGACGCAGACGGCGGCGACGGAGCCCTTCGGGGTCTGGGCGCGCCGGCAGAGGGCGGCGACGTCGTCGGCGTCGCAGGCGTCGTCGAGGTTCGTCAGGTCGAGGCAGACGAGGGCGCGGCGGGCGGCGTTCCGGAGCCCGGCGGTCACGCGCCGACCCTGGCCATGTGGTTGAGCGTGAAGGCTCCCGGCAGCAGGTCGCCGACCGTGGTGTGGAAGCGCGCGCCCGCGAGGTCGGCGAGGGTGACGGGGGTGTCGGGGGAGGCGAACTCGGCGAGCTTCTGGCGGCAGCCGCCGCAGGGCGGCGTCGGCTCGGGGCTGTCGGCGACGACGACGACCTCGGCGATCTCGCGGGCGCCGGCGAGGCACATGGCGGCGATCGCCCCGGCCTCGGCGCAGGTGCCCTCGGGATAGGCGACGTTCTCGACGTTGCAGCCGGCGAAGACGCGGCCGTCGGCGGCGCGCAGCGCGGCCCCGACCTTGAAGCCCGAATAGGGGGCGTGCGCGTTCTCCCGGGCGGCGAGCGCGACCTCGTGCAGGCTCATGGGGCTCTCCCGGCTCGTGGACGGCCCCGACTATGGGACGGCGCCGGACGGATTGGCAAGCGCCGGCGGCGCTATTCGCCGGCCTGGCGCTGGCCGGCGGCGGCCCAGGATTCGAGCTTGCGGTAGATCGTCGAGGGCGAGAGCTCGAGCATCCGCGCGGCGCGCGGGATGGAGCCGTGGCAATGCTCGATCGTCGCCTCGATCAGCTCGCGCTCGACCTCGGCGAGCGGGGTGCCGACGAGGGCGGCGACGTGGTTGCGCGTGCCGAAGACCGGCTGCTGCGGCGCGAGGGCGGCCAGCGCGGCGGGCGGCGGCGCGGGCGGCGGCGCGGCCCGATCCTCGGCGCCGGGGCCGGCGCCGAGCGCGATCTCGGCGGGCAGCATCTCCGGCAGGACGACGGGGCCGTCGTGGAGCACGACGACGTTGCGGATGACGTTGAGGAGCTGGCGGACGTTGCCCGGCCAGGCCCGCGCGGCGAAGAGCCGCTCGACCTCCGGGGCGAGGGAGACGAAGCTCTTGCCCTCCTCCGCCGCGAAGTCGCCGAGGCTCGCTCGGGCGATCTCGACGATGTCCTCCGGCCGCTGGCGCAGGGGGGGCATGTGGATCGGCACGACATGGAGGCGGTAGTAGAGGTCCTCGCGGAAGCGGCCCTGGCGCACCTCCTCGGCCGGGTCGCGGTTGGTGGCGCAGACGATGCGGACGTCGACCGGGACGGGCCGGGCGGCGCCGACGGGGTGGATCTGCGAGGTCTGCAGGAAGCGCAGGAGCTTCGTCTGCAGCGAGAGGTCCATCTCGCAGATCTCGTCGAGGAAGAGCGTGCCGCCGTCGGCGACCGCGGCGGCGCCCGGCTTGTCGGAGAGCGCGCCGGTGAAGGCGCCCTTCAGGTGGCCGAACACCTCGGATTCGAGCAGGTCGCGCGGGATCGCGGCGCAGTTCAGCGGCACGAAGGGCTTGCGGGCGCGCGTCGACATCGCGTGGATGGCGCGGGCGCAGACCTCCTTGCCGGTGCCGCTCTCGCCGGTGATGAACACCGTGGCGGTGGAGCGGCCGATGGCGCGGACCATGCGGTAGATTTCCTGCATCGGCGCGGAGTGGCCGATGAAGCCCTCGAAGGTCTCGCGCTGCTCGTGGTCGTCGGGCAGCAGCGGGTCGAGGGTGGCGATGGCGTTCTCGACCGCCTTGATCAGGCGGGATTCGTCGAAGGGCTTCACGAGGAAGTCGAAGGCGCCGGCGCGCATCGCCTCGACGGCGCGGTTGATCGAGCCGTTGGCGGTGATGACGATCACCCGGCTCTCCGGCGCGTCGTGGCTCAGCTCGGCGAGGAGCTCGAGGCCGTCGCCGTCGGGGAGCTGGAGGTCGAGGAGCACGAGGCGGGGGCGGACCTCCGCGCAGATGGCGCGGGCCTCGGCGAGGCTGGCGGCGCAGGTCACCCGGTAGCCCGCCCGCTTCAGCACCGCCTCGTAGACCATGGAGAGGGACGAGGTATCCTCGACGAGCAGGACGCGATCGGGCATGGCGCCGCTCCTCAGCCCGCCGGACGGCGGCTGCGCGCGAACGCGACCGCGGCCTCGATCTCGTCCATGCAGCGGCGCACCAGCGCCGACAGGCCCGGGCCCTCGTCGCCGTGGGCGGCGCCGTTCAGCGTGCGGGCGCAGGCCTGGAGCCGGGTCGCGCCGATGGCGCCGGCCACCGAGATCAGGATGTGCGAGGCGGAGCGGATCGCCTTGCGGTCGAGCGCCTCGATGGCGGCGGCGAGGTCCTCGCGGGCCTGGAGGAGGTCGGCGACCACCTTGTCGAGGAGCTCCGCCATCATGTTCATGCCGATCGAGGCGCAGAGCGCGTCGAAGATCGCGAGGTCCGCGACCGGCGCGCCGTCGGCGTCCTCCGGGCCGGCCGCGCCGCCGGCCGCGGCGGCGGGCCCCGCGGCGATGTGCTCGCGGAGCGCCGCGCCGAAGGCCTCGATGCTGGCGATCGGCTTGGAGATCAGGCCGTTGGCCCCCGCCGCGGCGATGCGCTCGCGGTGCTCGCGCATCGCGTAGGCGGTGAGCGCGACGATCGGCACGCGGGCGCGCCGGTCGCCACGGCCGCGGATGGCGCGGATCACGTCGAGCCCGGACATCCGCGGCATCTCGATGTCGGCGATGACGAGGTCGAACTCGCCGGCCTCGAAGCGCTGCAGCGCCTCGACGCCGTCGGCGCTGACCTCGACCTCGGCCCCGAGCGCCGCGAGCATCTGCGTGGCGACCATCTGGTTCGTCGGGTTGTCCTCGGCGAGGAGGACGCGCAGGCCGTGCAGCACGTCGCGGCGGGCAGGCGGCGCGGAGGCCGCGTCCGCGGGCTCGTCCGGCTGGACGCAGAGGCGCGGCGGGAAGGCGAGGCGGGCCTCGAGGCCGCCGCCGGGGCCGGCGTCGCCGAGCGTGAGCAGGCCCCCCATCTCGGCGCAGAGGCGCCGCGCGATGTGGAGGCCGAGCCCCCTGCCCTCGCCGCGGATCTCCGTCAGGCCGCCGCGCTCGCCCATCACGCGGTCGAGCGTGGCGCGCGGCAGGCCGGGCCCGTCGTCGCGCACGCGCAGCACGCAGCCGCCGTCGTCGCCGCGCAGCACGTCGATGCGGACGCGGCCCGGGCCGGAATGGCGCACGGCGTTGCAGATGACGTTGCCGAAGGCGCGCTCCAGCGCGACCGGGTCGACGTCGAGCGCCGCGGGCGCGTCCGGCGCGGCGCGCGCGACGAACTCGACGTCGTGCTCGCGGGCCTCGCCGGTCCAGCGGCGCGCCAGGTGGCGCAGGAAGGCGTCGAGGTCCACGGGGGCGTCGCCGGCGTCGGGCGCGGCCTCGTCGAGGAGCTGGCCGAGGACGCTGGCGAGCGTCCGCGAGGCCGCGGCGACGCGCTCGATCTGCTCGCGCAGGCCGGGATCGAGCCGCGCCTGCTCGAGGATGGCGACGCCGCCGGTGACGCCGTGCAGCGCGCAGCGGACGTCGTGCGCGATCATCGCGCGGTCGCGCGCCGATCCGCCCGCGGCGGCGATCGCGTGCATGGAGGAATCGAGCGTCGCCATCCTGATCCTCGCGCGGCGGGCCAACGAGCCGGAGCCGGGGTTCCGATCGTAACCTTGTGGTTGAAATTCGGCCGCGTCGTTCGTGAGACGATACACGACGATTCGCAAAATGGCAAAATGCAATTTAGGGAAGAGTCGCTTGTCGCGGCCGCCGGGCGGGCGGCCGCCCGCCCGTCACGCCTCGACCGTCACGCCTCGCCCGTCAGGCCCCCTCGACCGTCAGGCCTCGGCGGCGACCGGGCGGGCGGCGACGGGCCGGGCGGCGGCGATCACGCGGGCCGCGGCCTCGACGGCGCCCCGGCCGTGCGGCAGGCCGCAGGCGGCGAGGCCGGCCTCGATCGTGGCGAGCGCGCCGAGGAGCATCGGCGGGTCGACATGGCCCATGTGGGCGATGCGGAAGAGATCCTCCTCGCGCTCGCCGGGGCCGACCAGACCGACGCCGAGGGTGAGCCCCGCCTCCGCCTCGCACCAGCGCTGCAGCGGCAGCGCACCGGCGCCGGCGAGGCGCACCGTGGTCACCGCGTGGCTGCGCCGGGCCGGGTCGGCGATGTTGAGGGCCAGCGCCCCGGCGGCGCCCCAGGCCTCGACCGCCGCCCAGACCGCCCGGGCGAAGGCGGCGTGGCGGGCCCAGACGTTCTCCAGCCCCTCGGCCTCGATCATCGCCAGCGCCTCGGCGAGGCCGTAGATGTGATGGGTGGGGGCGGTGCCGCAGAAGAGCTGGTAGTAGCGCGCCGGCGCGATGCGCGGGCCCCAGTCCCAGTAGGGCGAGCGGCAATCCACCGCGGCGGCGCGGGCGCGCGGGCCGATCCAGACGGCGGCGACGCCCGGGGGCGTCATCAGCCCCTTCTGGCAGGCCCCGACCAGCAGGTCGGCGCCGAAGGCGTCCATCTCGAGGCGGTCGCAGCCGAGGCTCGCCACGCCGTCCACGGCGAGGAGCGCCGGATGGCCGGCGGCGTCGATCGCGGCGCGCACCGCGGGGATGTCGTTGCGGACCGAGGAGGCGGTGTCGGCATGGACGACGAGGACGGCCTTGATCCTTCCCTCGCGGTCGGCGCGCAGGCGGTCCTCGATGCGGCCCGGGTCGGCGGCGGCGCGGAAGCCCTCGTCGAGGGTCTCGACCGCGATCCCCATCCGCGCGGCGGTGTCGGCCCAGCCCTGGCCGAAGCGGCCGGTGACGACGACGAGCGCCCGCTCGCCGGGAGCGAGCAGGTTCGCGGTCGCGGCCTCCCAGGCGGCGTGGCCGTTGCCGATGTAGAGGGCGACGTCGCCCGAGGTCCGCGCCACCCGGCGCAGGCCGGCGAGCACGCCCTCGGTGACCTCGGCGAGCTCGCCCCCGTAGATGTTCGGCGCGGCCCGGTGCATGGCGCGCAGCACCCGGTCGGGGATGACCGAGGGGCCGGGCATGACGCGGAGGTCGCGGCCGAAGGCGAGGGACATGGGCATGGCTCCCGAAAGACGGCGGCGACGTTATCGCGGCCGGCCGTCGGAGGGAAGGCGGCGGGAGGGAATGCGCGAAGAGCCTTTTTCGCGCCCGCCCCGCGTGCTACGCCCTCGCGCCGACGCGGGGGAGCCATGGCGAAATACAAGCGCAAGCCCGAGCCCGGGCCGATCACCACCGGTCCCTACGTGCGGCTCTGGCGCGAATGGCTGAGCCGCAACCGCCGGCTCTACATCCTCGGCCTCGGGCTGATGATCCTCACCGCCGGCGCGACGGCGGCCTACGCCAAGCTGATGCAGATGATCGTCCACGCCTTCGAGAACGGGCAGTACTCGGTGATGTACTGGGGGCCGCTCGCGGTGATCGGGCTGACGGTGATCAGCGCCTCGACCGACTACATGCGCGAGACCACGGTGCAGCGCGCGGTGATCCGCACCGAGACCGACCTGCAGAAGGCGATGTTCGCGCGGCTGGTCGGGGCCGACCTCGCGCATCTCAGGACCGAGGCGCCGGCGGGGCTGGCGGCGCGGTTCTCCTCCGACATCGGCCTCGTCAGCCGCTCGGTGAAGTCGCTGATGGGCGGCATCACCAACGTGCTGACCATGGTCGGCGCCTTCGGGATGATGCTGACGATCGACTGGCCGCTGACGCTCGCCATGTTCGGGGTGTTCCTCGTCGCGCTCTTCCCGGTGATCATCATCGGGCAGCGGCTGCGGCGGGTGTCGCGCCGGACCCAGAACCAGATCGCCTCGATGACCTCGACCGTGACCGAGGGCCTGTCCGGCATCCGCATGGCGCGGACCTACCAGCTCGAGGAGCCGATGGCGGAGAGCGCCGGCCTCGTCTTCGAGGGGCTGTTCGGGCTCAAGGTCAAGGCCAACAAGTGGCAGGCGCGGCTGTCGCCGCTGATGGAGATGCTGGGCGCCGTCGCGGTCGGCATCCTGCTCTTCGTGGTGGGGATGCGGATGAGCGCGGGCACGATCACGCTCGCGGACTTCACCGGCCTCCTGACCGGGCTCGGGGTCGCGGTCTCGCCGGCGCGGCGGCTCGGCTCGACCTATGCCGCGGTGGCGACGGGCGGCGCGGCGCTCGACCGCATCTTCATGCTCTTCGACAGCCAGAACTCGATCGTCGACGGGCCGCGGACCATGGGGCGGACGATCGGGCTCATCACCTACGAGAGCGTCGATTTCGCCTATCCCGACGGGCATGTGGCGCTCGAGGATTTCGAGATGCGGGTGCAGCCGGGGTCGCGGGTGGCGCTGGTCGGCCGGTCGGGCGCGGGCAAGTCGACGGTGTTCAACCTGCTGCCGCGGCTCTACGACCCGGTGGACGGGCGGATCTGCCTCGACGGGATCGACATCCGCGAGCTGACGCTGGAATCGCTCCGCAACCAGATCGCGGTGGTGAGCCAGGATTCGGTGCTGCTGACCGGGACGGTGGCGCAGAACATCGGCTTCGGGCGCAGGGGCGCGACGCGCGAGGACATCGTCGCCGCCGCGGAGGCGGCCGCGGCGGACGGGTTCATCCGGGCGCTGCCCAAGGGCTACGACACGATGATCATCCCGTCGGAGGCCTCGTTCTCGGGGGGCGAGCGCCAGCGGCTCTCCATCGCCCGGGCGATCCTGCGCGACGCGCCGATCCTGCTCCTCGACGAGCCGACCTCGGCGCTCGACGCCGAGAGCGAGGCGATGATCCGCACCGCGCTCGACCGGCTGTCGCACGGGCGGACGACGCTGGTGATCGCCCACCGGCTGACGACGATCCTCGACGCCGACAGCATCGTGGTGATGGACCGCGGCCGCATCGTCGAGCAGGGCACCCATGCCGAGCTGCTGGTCCATGGGGGGCTCTATGCCGACCTCTACCGGCTCCAGTTCGCGGGGGCGGAAGTGTGACGGCGCCTGGGTGGGGCGCTTTTCCCGGGACGCGCCCGTCGCCCTGGCGACCGCCCGGCGATGCTGCTGGACGAGCCCGGGCAGATGTGAACGGGCGGTATCTCGATCATGCTTATTTGCGCACAAATAGTGTCAGGACCCATTAAGGGGATTCCCTGATCAGGGTATTTGTGATTCATTCTGGGAAAAGGAGCAGTCCCATGAGTGATCGCTTTTGGCTGACCGCCGAAGAGGTGGCGCTGTTGTCTCCGCTTTTCCCCAAGTCTCATGGAATACCCCGGGTTGATGACCGGCGGGTTCTCAGCGGAATTATCCACGTGATCCGCAACGGTCTCCGCTGGCGCGACGCCCCGCCGGAATACGGTCCCCACAAGACCCTCTACAACCGGTTCGCCCGCTGGTCCGCCAAGGGGGTCTTCCAGCGCATCTTCGCCGAACTCGCCGCCCTCGAGGGGCCGCAGGCGCGCCTGATGATGGACGCCACCAACCTCAAGGCCCATCGCACGGCCGCCTCGCTGAAAAAGGGGGGCCCGAGCCCAGGCGGCTCGGCCGGTCGGCAGGAGGCCTGACCAGCAAGCTCCACGCCGTCTGCGAC
>NZ_JAGOMQ010000036.1 GCF_017993425.1 Amaricoccus sp. | reverse complement strand
GCTCCAGCCGTCGGCGCGGCGAAAGCCTTGCTTTCGCTTGTCGCGCCGCAGCATCGCGGGCAGAGCCCGCTTCGGTCGGGGGGAGCGACGCGGCCTCGGGCGGCGACCGGCTCCTGTCGTGCAGTGTCCACGAGGCCTGGCCTCGTGTCACACTGCACGACAGTGGAGAGGAAGCCCGGCCCGAGGCTGGCCGCGACGCCGACGCCCGACGGATTTGACCTGTGGCAAATCCGTCCGCGATCGCCCCTCGGGGGGCGAGCGCGATTCCGCGCTCGCCGGGGCGCTCACGGACGGATGGCGCGCGACGGAGAAATCGGCGCCCCTCACGGCTTCCGCGCCAACGCGCTCCAGCCGTCGGCGCGGCGAAAGCCGTGCTTTCGCCTGTCGCGCCGGGCCTCGCGGGCAAGCCCGCTTCGGTCGGTCGGTCGGCGCGCGCGCGCCCCGTGGACCCAGCAGAGCAGACAGGTGTCGTGCAGTGTGGGCCTCGTGCCACGAGGCCGCCGGACTCACCAGATCATCGCCGCCACGAACCGGGCGCAGACCGCGAGCAGGAACAGCCCGAACGCCACCTCCAGCGCCCGGCGCGACAGGGCGTGCGCCAGCCGGACCCCGAGCCGGGTGGTCAGCATCGAGGTCGGGATGGTGACGAGGAAGGCGAGCAGCGAGACATAGCCGATCGCGTCCGGCGGCAGCCCCGGCTTGCCCCAGCCCGCCGCCATGTAGCCGAGCGCGCCGGGGATCGAGATCAGGATCCCCACGCCCGCCGAGGTCGAGACGGCGTTGTGGATCGGAACCCCGTGCAGCGTCAGCACCAAATTGGACATCGCCCCGCCGCCCACGCCCATCAGCGAGCCGAGGAGCCCGATCACCACGCCGTAGACCCGGAGCGCCGCCCGCCCGGGCAGCCCGTCGCGCAGCTTCCATCCCCGCCCCCCGCTCAGAAGCCGCGCCGCGATCACCGCCGAGACCGCGATGAAGACCAGCTTGAAGAGGTCCGGGTTCGCATAGCGGGCGACCAGCGAGCCCGCCGCCACCCCGAGCACCACCGGCACGGCCCAGAGCTTCAGCAGCCCGACGTCCACCGTGCCGCGCAGGTAGTGCCCGCGCGCCGAGACGATGGCCGTCGGGATGATCACCGCGAGCGACGTCCCCACCGCCAGCGGCATCCGCACCGCCTCCGGATAGCCGAGCATCCCGAAGATCTCGAAGAACACCGGCACCGAGATCGCGCCGCCGCCGACCCCGAAGAGCCCGGCCAGCACCCCCACCACCGCGCCCGCCGCGAGGAGCGCCGCCACCAGCGTCGCGAGCGTGCCCGCGTCGAGCCCGTCGATCATCGGGGCCCCCTGCCCTGCCTCGTTCCCCGCCTTCGACCACGCCCCGCGCCCGGCCGCAAGGCGCGGCCCGCTACCGCCCCTCGAAACGCGGCGGCCGCTTCTCGAGGAAGGCCGCCACCGCCTCGCGGAAGTCCCGCGTCGCCCCGGCCTCGGCCTGCAGCTCCGCCTCGAGCGCGAGCTGCGTATCGAGGTCGTTCTCCATGCCCCGCCTCAGCCCCTGCTTGATCAGCCGGTAGGCCGCCGTCGGGCCCGCGGCGAGCTGGCGGGCCCGGGCGCCGACCACGTCGGCGAGATCCGCGTCCGCGACCGCCTGCCAGATCATCCCCCACTCCGCCGCCTGCCGCGCCGGAACCGGCTCGGCGAAGAGCGCCGCCCCCATCGCCCGCGCGAAGCCGACCTGCCGCGGCAGCCACCACGTGCCGCCGGCGTCGGGCGCGAGCCCGATCCGGGCGAAGGCCTGGATGAAGACGGCCGATTCCGCCGCGATCGCCACGTCGCAGCCGAGCGCGAGGTTCGCCCCCGCCCCCGCCGCCACGCCGTTGACCGCGGCCAGCGTCGGCACGGGGCAGGCGTAGATCGCCCGCAGCATCGGCTCGTATTCCTCGCGCAGGACCCGCCCGACCTCGAGCCCGGTCCCCGCCTCGCCGAGATCCTGCCCGGTGCAGAACGCCCGCCCCCGGCCGGTCAGCACCAGCGCCCGCGCCTCCGCGCCCGCCCGGCCGACCGCGTCGGCGATCTCGCGCCGCATCGCCCCGTTCAGCGCGTTGAGCCGGTCCTCGCGGGCGAGCGTCAGCGTGGCGACCCCCGCCTCGACGGCGTACTCGATCGTGTCGTAGCCCATCGCGGCCGTCCTCCCGGTTCCGCCGCGACCATAGCGGCCGGCGGCGTCGCCGGGAAAGCGCGACCTCGCGTCAGCGCCCGTCGCGGCCGCGCCGGGTCGCCTGGCGCGCCAGCATGTTCAGCCCCTCGACCAGCGCCGAGAACGCCATCGCCGAATAGATGTAGCCCTTCGGCACGTGGAACCCGAAGCCGTCGGCGATCAGCGTCGTGCCGATCATCAGCAGGAACCCGAGCGCCAGCATGACGATGGTCGGGTTCTTCTCGATGAAGTTCGCCAGCGGCGTCGCCGCGAGCAGCATCACCGTGATCGCGACGATCACCGCGATGTACATGATGGCGAGGTGCTCGGTCATGCCGACCGCGGTGATGATCGAATCGACCGAGAACACCAGGTCGAGCAGCAGGATCTGGAGGATCGCGCCCCCGAGCGTGACGTTGACCGCCTTGCCGACCATCTCGTCCTTGTGGTCGGTCGGGTCGACGGTGTGGTGGATCTCCTTCGTCGCCTTCCAGATCAGGAACAGGCCGCCGGCGATCAGGATCAGGTCCCGCCACGAGAAGCCGTGGCCGAACGCGGTGAAGACCGGCGCGGTCATCGCCACGATGTAGGAGATCGTGGCGAGCAGGATCAGCCGCATGATCAGCGCCGCGCCGATGCCGAGCCGCCGCGCCCTCACCCGGTGCTCGGGCGGCAGCTTGTTGGTCAGGATCGAGATGAAGATCAGGTTGTCGATGCCGAGCACGACCTCCATCGCCACCAGCGTGACCAGCGCAGCCCAGCCCTCGGGCGTGTACGCGAAGGCGAAGAAGTCTTGCATGGCCTCAGGGCCTCCTGTCCGGTTTCAGGGATCGGGACGCGCAGCCGCGGCCGGCCGCGTGTCGCGGTCGGTCGGCGCCGGGGCCGGAAAGCCGGGGCGGGGCCATGGGGCGCAGCGTCTCCTGGCCGCTTTCGGGGCGGTCCGGCGAGGCGCTGCGGCGAATGCACTCCTCCGGGAGCCGACGCCGAAGACGCCGCCTCTGGAGCCGAAACGCGGCGGGTCGCGTCGGGTTCCGCCGTTCCGGGAATTTTTTTCGACCCGGCGGCGGCGCCCCCGCGCGGGGCTACACGATCCCGCCGCCGCCGCCCGCCACCGCCGGACGCCGCGCGGCGACCTCGGCGCGATAGCCGGAGCGCCGGAACGCCGCCACCGGGTCGATCGCCGCGCCCTTGCCGGCCCGCGCCATGGCGAGGATCGGCTCGACGTCGGTGCGGAACGCCGCCTTCAGCGTCTGCGCCGCCATCAGCGCGTCGTTCTCCGCCTGGAACCCGTCGAGGGCGGCGCGGTCGACGAGGAGCGCCTGCACATAGGCCCGCTCGATCTCCATCGCGCTGGTCATCAGGCTCTCGATCGGGTCGGTGACGTTGTGGCTCTGGTCGATCATGTGCGCCGGATGGAAGCCGGGCGTCCCCGAGACCTCCGCATCGACCAGCTCGTTGAAGACGAGGAACAGCCGGAACGGGTCGATGGAGCCCGCATCCAGGTCGTCGTCGCCGTATTTCGAGTCGTTGAAATGGAAGCCGCCGAGCTTGCCCGCCCGGATCAGCCGCGACACGATCATCTCTATGTTGACGTTCGGCGCGTGGTGGCCGAGGTCGACGAGGCAGAACGCCTGCGGCCCCAGCGCCTCGGCGGCCATGTAGCTGGTGCCCCAGTCCTGCACGACGGTCGAATAGAACGCCGGCTCGTACATCTTGTGCTCGGTGAAGAGCCGCCAGTCCGCCGACAGCCCGGCATAGACCTCCGCCATCGCGTCCATGTAGCGGTCGAAGGTGCGGCCGAGATGGCTCTGGCCGGGGAAGTTCGAGCCGTCGCCGATCCATACGGTGAGCGCCTTCGAGCCGATCGCCTCGCCGATGGCGATGCAGTCGAGGTTGTGCGCGACCGCCTGCGCCCGCACCGCCGGGTCTGCGGCGCTGAGCGAGCCGAACTTGTAGCTGAGCTTCTGGCCGGGGCTGTCCTGGAAGGTGTTGGAGTTCATCGCGTCGAAGCCGAGGCCGAGCTCGCGCGCCTTTTCCCGCAGCGCCGCCGGGTCGGTGCGGTCCCAGGGGATGTGCAGCGACACGGTCGGCGTCGCGCCGGTCAGCCGGTGGATGACGGCGCAGTCCTCGAGCTTGTCGAAGACGTCGCGCGGCTCGCCCGGGCCGGGGAAGCGCGCGAAGCGGGTGCCCCCGGTGCCGACGCCCCAGGACGGCACGGCGACGCCGAAGGCGGCCGCCTTGTCGCGGATGCGGTCGATCTCGACGCCGCGGCGCGCCAGCCGCTCGCCGAGGGTCTCGTAGTCGCGGCGGAGCGCCTGCTCCTCGCTCAGGGTGGCGTCGATCAGCGTGTCCGGCATGGTTTCCTCCCCCGGGGCGCGGCTGGCGCCGCGCGGCCGCCTTTGCGGCCAGATCGAGCGCGCGGTGCGCGCAGTGGTTTCTTTGCTTGTTTTCCGCCTGTTGGCGGAAAACCGACTGCTCTCCAGGTAAGCTAACCTGAATGAAATCCTCTGCCGCGCCCTATCTGGTGAACGCCTGCACGTTGCCGGCGTCGACGTTGACGATGTTGCCGGTGGACTTGGCGGAGGCCTCCGAGGCGAAGAAGTAGGTCGCCTCGGCGATGTCCTCCGAGAAGACCGAGCGCTTCAGCAGCGAGCGCTGGCGGTACATCTCCTCCAGCCCCTCCTTGTCGGTCTTGTAGGTCGAGGCGCGCTGCTCCAGCCACTCGCCCTGCCAGATGCGCGAGCCGCGCAGCACCGCGTCGGGGTTGACCACGTTCACCCGGATCCCCGCCTCGGCGCCTTCGAGCGCCAGGCAGCGGGCGAGGTGGATCTCGCTCGCCTTCGCCGTGCAGTAGGCCGCCGCCCCCGGCGAGGCGGCGAGGCCGTTCTTCGAGGCGATGAACACCACCGACCCGCCGATGCCCTGCGCCCGCAGCATCCGGAATGCCTCGCGCGCGACGAGGAAGTAGCCGGTGGAGAGGATCGCCATGTTGCGGTCCCAGAGCGCCAGCGTGGTCTCCTCGACCGGCGCCGAGGAGGCGATGCCGGCGTTCGACACCACGATGTCGACGCCGCCGAAGGCGAGCGCCGTCTCGGCGTAGGCGCGCGCCACCGCCGCCTCGTCGGTGACGTTCATCTCGGCGGTGGCGATCACGTCGCGTCCGTGCCGCGCCACAAGCCCGGCGGAGGCCTCCACCAGCGCGTCCGCCGCGATGTCGGCGAGCATGACGCAGGCCCCCTCGCTCGCCAGCCGCTCGGCGATCGCCGCCCCGATGCCGCCCGCGCCGCCGGTGACCAGCACCACCCGCCCCGCGAGGCTCTTCGGCTTCGGCATCCGCTGGAGCTTCGCCTCCTCGAGCAGCCAGTACTCGATGTCGAAGGCCTCCTGCTCCGGCAGGCCGCGATACTCCGAGATCGCAGAAGCGCCACGCATCACGTTGATCGCGTTGACGTAGAACTCGCCCGAGATACGCGCCGTCGCCTTGTCCTTGGCGAAGGTGATCATCCCCACCCCCGGCACGAGATAGACCACCGCGTTCGGATCCCGCAGCGCCGGGCTGTCGGGGCGCCGGCAGCGCGCGTAATAGGCCGCGTAGTCGGCCCGATAGGCCTCCACCGCCGCCGGCAGGCCGGCCAGCGTCGCCTCCACGTCCGGGGCCTCCGGGTCGAAGTCCACCACCAGCGGCCGGATCTTCGTGCGCAGGAAATGGTCGGGGCAGCTCGTCCCCAGCGCCGCCAGCGGGCCCATGTCGCGCGACGCCACGAAGTCGAGCACCGCCGGCTGGTCGTCGAAATGCCCGACCATGCGGACCTCGCCGGACACCATGCCGCGGATCGCCGGCATCAGCCGCGCTGCTGTCGCCCGCCGCGCCTCCGCGTCGAGCGCCGGCCGCGCCACGCCGCCGAAGGCGGCGACGTCGGCCGTGCGCGCCTCCAGCCACTCGATCGCCCGGTTGATGATGGCGATCGTCGTCTCGTAGCAGCCCTTCGCGTCGTCGCCCCAGGTGAAGAGCCCGTGGCTCTCCAGCACCACGCCCTTCGCCTGCGGGTTCTCCAGGCAGAACCGCTCCAGCATCAGCCCGAGCTCGAAGCCCGGCCGCTTCCACGGCAGCCAGCCGATCTCGTCGCCGAAGATCTCCGCCGTCAGCGCCCGCGAATCGGCCGAGGCGGCGATGGCGATGATCGCGTCCGCGTGCATGTGGTCGACATGGGCGCGCGGCACGAAGGCGTGCAGCGGCGTGTCGATCGAGGCCGCCCGCGGGTTGAGGTCGAAGGTGCAGTGCGGCAGGTAGCCCACCATCTCGTCCTCGTGCGCGAGGCCGCGATAGAGCCCCTTCAGCGCGCGCAGCTTCTCCATGTAGAGCGTGGCGAAGCCGTCGAGCTTCATCGTGCCGACGTCGCCGCCCGAGCCCTTGACCCACAGGACCTCGACCTCCGCGCCCGTCAGCGGATCGCGGGCCAGGACCTTCGCCGAGGTGTTGCCGCCGCCGTAGTTGGTGATCCGCTTGTCCGCCCCGAGCAGGTTCGAGCGGTAGAGCAGGCGCTCCGGCTCGGTCATGCCCGCGGCCTTCGCGTCGTCCCAGAGATCGGCGAGCCGGTTGGGGTTGGCGTCGAGCATCGCATCCTCCCTTTTGCGCCCGAGCCATGCCTCCTCCCGGGCCCGCTTGTCAATCAGTTTCGATCATAGTCGCGCATGTTGCAGCGCAATATGAACGAACATGATCGAAACTGATTGACAGCACCGCCGCGCCGGTGGCATGTCGATCGCCTAGGGAGGCGCAGGATGCACGAGAAGGAACGGCATCGGCTCATCGTCGCGGCGGTGCAGGCACGGCCCGTCGTCACCGTCGCCGAGATGGTCGAGCTGACGGACTCGTCCGAGGCGACGATCCGCCGCGACATCGCCGCGCTCCACATGCAGAAGAAGCTGCGCCGCGTCCGCGGCGGCGCCGAGGCGATCTCGCCGCCGCAGTTCCCCGGCCTCGCCGGCCGCCCGTTCAGCCTCAACGAGACCGCCAACATCGCGCAGAAGAAGGCCATCGCCCGCGAGGCCGTGGCGCTCTGCGACGACGGCGACCCGATCATCGTCAACGGCGGCACGACGACGTTCCAGATGGTCTACCCGCTGGCCGCCCGCCGGCTGCAGATCCTGACCAACTCCTTCCCGATCGCCGAGCACCTGCTCAAGCATTCGCGCAACACCATCCTGCTCCCCGGCGGCACCATCTACCGCGAGCAGAACATCGTGCTCTCGCCGTTCGAGAACGACGTCACCCGCAACTTCTATGCGCGGCGCATGTTCATGGGGGCGCAGGGCCTCGGCCATCTCGGGCTGATGGAGGCCGATCCGCTGCTGATCCAGGCCGAGCAGAAGATGCTGAACCAGGCCGACGAGCTCGTCGTCCTCGTCGACGCGACGAAGTTCGAGCGCCGCTCCAGCCTCATCCTCTGCGGGCTGGAGCGCATCGCCGTCGTCGTCACCGACGACCGCGTCGGCGACGCCGCCGCCGCCATGCTGGAGGCTGCCGGCGTGCGGCTCGTGGTCGCGGCGCCGGAGGCCGCCCCGGCCGCGCAGGCCGGCTAGAGAACAAATCCGCTCAGGGAGGAAATCATGAGCATCTGGAAGACCCTTCTCGCCACCGCCGCCGTCGCCGCGGCCTTCGCCGCCCCGGGGCTGGCGCAGACGCGCATCGCGCTGGTGCCGAAGGCGCTCGGCATCGGCTTCTTCGAGGCCGCCGCCAAGGGCGCCGAGGAGGCGGCCAAGGAGCTCGGCGACGTCGAGATCATCTATACCGGCCCGACCGACACCACCGCCGAGGGCCAGATCGAGGTGGTGAACGCGCTGATCGCGCAGGGCGTCGACGCCATCGCCATCTCCGCCAACGACCGCGACGCCCTGGTCCCGGCGCTGAAGAAGGCGATGGACCGCGGCATCACCGTCATCTCGTGGGATTCCGGGGTCGCGCCCGAGGGCCGGGAGATGCAGCTCAACCCCTCGTCGAGCCCGCTGATCGGCAACATGATCATCAAGCTCGCCGCCGACCACCTGCCCGACGGCGGCGACGTCGCGGTGCTCTCGGCCTCGGCCACCGCCACGAACCAGAACACCTGGATCGAGGAGATGAACAAGGTCAAGGGGAACTACCCCGGCATCAACGTGGTCACGACGGTCTATGGCGACGACCTCGCCGACAAGTCCTACCGCGAGACGCAAGGCCTGATGGCGACCTACCCCGATCTCAAGGCGATCATCGCGCCGACCTCGGTCGGCATCGTCGCCGCGGCGCAGGCGGTCACCGACGCCGGCAAGATCGGCCAGATCAACGTCACCGGGCTCGGGCTGCCGTCGGAGATGGCCGCCTTCGTCGAGAACGGCGCAAGCCAGTCCTTCGCGATCTGGAACCCGATCGACCTCGGCTATTCCGCCACGATGATCGCCTACAACCTCGCCACCGACAAGGCCGAGGCCAAGGCCGGCGGCACCATCCCGATGGGGCGCATGGGCGAGGTGAAGCTCGACGACAACCTCGAGGGCGCGATGGCCGACCCCTTCGTCTACGACAAGTCGAACATCGAGGCGTTCAAGTCGATCTTCTGACGACCCCTCCGCCTCCCGGGCCCGCGCGCCCGGGAGGCGCCCACGGATGGATCCCGCCATGCTCGCCGCCCGCGACCTCGCGCCAAAAGCCGCGCCCGACGCCGCCCTGCCCGTGCTCGCGCTCGACGGCGTCTCCAAGAGCTTCCCCGGCGTGCGCGCCCTCGACGGCGTGCGCCTCGCGCTCTACCCGGGCCAGGTCACCGCGCTCGTCGGCGAGAACGGCGCCGGCAAATCGACCATCGTCAAGATCCTGACCGGCATCTACCAGCCCGACGAAGGCGCCATCACGCTCGACGGCGCGCCGGTCCGCTTCCCGACGCCGCACGCCGCCTCCGACGCCGGGGTAACCGCCATCCACCAGGAGACGGTGCTCTTCGACGACCTCACGGTCGCGGAGAACATCTTCCTTGGCCACGCGCCCCGGGGCCGCCTCGGGCTGATCGACTGGGCGCGGATGAACGCCGACGCGAGCGCCATGCTCGCCCGGGTCGGGGCGGCCGTCGACCCGCGCACGCCGCTCCGCGACCTCGGCATCGCCAACAAGCACCTCGTGGCCGTCGCCCGCGCCCTCTCCATCGACGCCCGCGTCGTCATCATGGACGAGCCGACCGCCGCGCTCAGCCACAAGGAGATCGCCGAGCTCTTCGAGCTGGTCGAGCGGCTGAAGGCGCAGGGCAAGGCCATCCTCTTCATCAGCCACAAGTTCGACGAGATCTTCCGCATCGCGGACCGCTGGACGGTGTTCCGCGACGGCCGCCACGTCGGCGACGGGATGATGGCCGACGTCACCGAGGCCGAGTTGGTCCGCCTGATGGTCGGCCGCTCCATCGACGCGATCTTCCCCGCCCGCGCCCGCGCCCCCGGCGCCGAGGTCCTCCAGGTCGTCGGCTACTCCCACCCGACCGAGTTCGCCGACATCGGCTTCACCTTGCGCGCCGGAGAGATCCTCGG
Source organism: Amaricoccus sp. (assembly GCF_017993425.1). Lineage (GTDB taxonomy): Bacteria > Pseudomonadota > Alphaproteobacteria > Rhodobacterales > Rhodobacteraceae > Amaricoccus. The sequence goes on along the minus strand of NZ_JAGOMQ010000036.1, from coordinate 27,212 downwards.
CTTCTACGGCCTCGTCGGCGCCGGGCGGTCGGAGTTCATGCAGTCCCTCTTCGGCGTCACCAGACCCTCGAAGGGCGTCGCGAAGATCGACGGCCGCATCGCGGTGATCCGCTCGCCCGCCGAGGCGATCGCCCGCGGCGTCGTCTACGTGCCCGAGGACCGCGGCCTGCAAGGCGCGATCCGGCCGCTGCCGATCTACCAGAACATCACGCTGCCCTCGCTTTCGCGAACCTCGCGCCGCGGCTTCCTGCGGATGGCCGAGGAGTTCCGGCTCGCCCGCGACTACGCCACCCGGCTCGAGCTGCGCGCCGCCGCGCTCGACCAGGAGCTCGGCCAGCTCTCGGGCGGCAACCAGCAGAAGGTGGTGATCGCCAAGTGGCTGGCCACGAAGCCCCGTGTCATCATCCTCGACGAGCCGACCAAGGGCATCGACATCGGCTCCAAGGCCGCCGTCCACGAGTTCATGGCCGAGCTCGCCGCCGCCGGCCTCGCCGTCATCATGGTCTCGTCGGAAATCCCCGAGATCCTCGGCATGTCCGACCGCGTGATCGTCATGCGCGAGGGCCGCGTCGTCGGGGAATACGACCGCGACGGCCTGACGCCGGAAACGCTCGTCCGCGCCGCCGCCGGGCTGGAGGAGGCGGCGTGATGGGGCGCGCGCCTGCCTGCCCCTTGGCAGGCGCGTTACCGCGCCAGCCCAGGCAGGCGCGCGCGGATTGGCGCGCAACGGGACAGCTCGGCGCCCCTCGCCCCTCCGCGCCAACGCGCTCCGGGGCGACGCCCTGCGCGACGCAATGCGTCGCTTTCGCAGGGCGAAGAGCCCCACGGCCCGGCCGTCCGGCCAACGACCCCCAAGCCTTCCGTCTCCTTCCGCTCACCCAAAGGCCCGCCTGATGGACCGCGCCCTCAAGTCCCGCGAGATCCTGCTCGCCGGCGCCATCCTGGCGCTGATCCTGCTCATCTCCACCCGCTTCCCCGCCTTCGCGCGGCCGGCGAACCTCGCCAACGTGTTCAACGACACGTCGATCCTTATCGTGCTCGCCCTCGGCCAGATGGCGGTGATCCTGACCAAGTGCATCGACCTCTCCGTCGCCGCCAACCTCGCGCTGACCGGCATGGTCGTCGCCATGCTGAACCAGGCCTTCCCCGGCGCGCCGGTCCTCGGGCTCCTCGCGCTCGCCCTCGTCCTCGGCGCCGCCCTCGGGGCGGTCAACGGCCTCCTCGTCTGGCGGCTGGAGATCCCGCCCATCGTCGTCACCCTCGGCACGCTCACCATCTACCGCGGGCTGATCTTCGTCCTCTCCGGCGGCGAGTGGATCAACGCCCACGAGATGAGCCCGGCCTTCAAGGCGCTGCCCCGCACGCTCCTCCTCGGCCTGCCGCTCCTCTCGTGGATCGCCGTCCTCGTCGTCGTCGCGGTCTGGCTCCTCGTCACCCGCACCGCGCTCGGCCGCGCCTTCTACGCCGTCGGCGGCAACCCCCACGCCGCCGCCTATGCCGGCATCGACGTCGGCCGCACCCGCTTCGCCGCCTTCGTGCTCTCCGGCGCCCTCGGCGGCCTCTGCGGCTACCTCTGGGTCGCCCGCTACGCCGTCGCCTATGTCGACATCGCGGCGGGCTTCGAGCTCGACGTCATCGCCGCCTGCGTCATCGGCGGCGTCTCCATCGCCGGCGGCGTCGGCTCGGTCGCCGGCGCGGTGATGGGCGCGCTCTTCCTCGGCGTCATCAAGAACGCGCTGCCCGTCGTCAACATCTCGCCCTTCTGGCAGCTCGCCATCTCCGGCGCCGCGATCATCGTCGCCGTCGCCGTCAACGCCCGCGCCGAGCGCCGCAAGGGCCGGGTGATCCTCAAGTCCGCGGAAGCCGCGGCATGACCCCGCCTCCCCCCGTCCCGGGGGCACGCAACAGCACCGCGGGCGCCTTCGCCCCCACGCCGACCGCCCGTCCGCCGCGCCCGGCGCGGCCCGCCCGCATCCCTTCCCGCATCCCAGCCCGGAGGCCCCGATGACCGCCGCCCCCGACGCCCCGCGCCTCATCCCCGACCGCCTGCATTCCCGCGCCTGGCGCGCCGTCCGCTCGTGGGAGGCGCTGCTCCTCGCCGTCGCCCTCGCGGTCTTCGTCGCCAACAGCCTCGCCTCGCCCTATTTCCTCAACGCTTGGAACCTCTCCGACGCGACCTTCAACTTCACCGAGAAGGCGATGATCGCCTTCCCCATGGCGCTCCTCGTCATCGCCGGCGAGATCGACCTCTCCGTCGCCGCCATCATCGCGCTCGCCTCCACCGCCATGGGCGCCGCCGCCCAGGCCGGCGTCCCCACCCCCGGCCTCGTCCTGATCGGGCTCGCCACCGGCCTCGCCTGCGGCGCCGTCAACGGAACCCTCGTCACCCGCATGGGCCTGCCCTCCATCGTGGTGACCATCGGCACGATGAGCCTCTTCCGCGGCGTCGCCTACATCGTCCTCGGCGACCAGGCCTATACCGGCTACCCGCCCGCCTTCGCCTTCTTCGGCCAGGGCTACGTCTGGTGGGTGCTCTCCTTCGAGCTCACGCTCTTCGCCGCCCTGGCGCTCGCCTTCGCCGTCCTCCTCCACGCCACCTCCTTCGGCCGCACCATCTACGCCATCGGCAACAACCCGACCGCCGCGCTCTTCTCCGGCGTCCGCGTCCCCCGCGTGAAGTTCCTGCTCTTCCTGATGACCGGCCTGATGTCCGGCGTCGCCGCCGTCTGCCTCACCTCCCGCCTCGGCTCGACCCGGCCCTCGATCGCCTTCGGCTGGGAGCTCGAGATCGTCACCATGGTCGTCCTCGGCGGCGTCTCGATCCTCGGGGGCGCGGGCTCGATCCCCGGCGTCGTCATCGCCGCCCTCGTCCTCGGCATGGTCACCTTCGGCTTCGGCCTCCTCAACGTGCCGGGCATCGTCATGTCGATCTTCATCGGCCTCCTGCTCATCGCGGTGATCGCGCTGCCCCGCCTCGCCGCGCGCCTGCCCCGTCGCCGGGCCTGAGCCTGTGGATAACTGCCCCGTTAACTCTTTTATCAAGCCATCCCAGAGACTTGGCTCGCATCCCACTGTGGGACGTTCTCCCGCATGACCCCGCCGCCCCGCCACATCCTCGTCGTCGACATCGGCAAGACCAACGCCAAGCTGGCGCTGGTCGACGTCGCGACCCTGACCGAGACCGCCGCCCGGACGACGCCGAACCGCCCCCTGCCCGGGCCGCCCTACCCCCACGCCGACATCGACGGGCTCTGGTCCTTCCTGCTCGCCGGCATCGCCGAGCTGAACGCCGGGCGCCGGATCGACGCCATCGTGGTCACCACCCACGGCGCCGCCGCGGCGCTCCTCGACGCCGCGGGCGAGCTCGCGCTGCCGGTCCTCGACTACGAGCATCCCGGCCCCGACGCCCTCGCCGCCGCCTACGACGCCGCCCGCCCGCCCTTCGCCGAGACCGGCACGCCCCGCCTCCCCCTCGGCCTCAACCTCGGCGCCCAGCTCTTCTGGCAGGCCCGCGCCTTCCCCGACGCCTTCGCCCGGGCCGCGACCATCCTGCCGTATCCGCAATACTGGGCCTTCCGCCTCTCTGGCGTCGCCGCCTCCGAGGCGACCTCGCTCGGCTGCCACACCGATCTCTGGAACCCCGCCGCCCGCGCGCCCTCCTCGCTCGCCGTCGCCGAGGGCTGGGCCGCCCGCCTTGCGCCGCTCCGCCCCGCCGCCGACCGCCTCGGCCCGGTCACGCCGGAGGTCGCCGCCGCCACCGGCCTCGCCCCCGACACCCCGGTCTTCTGCGGCATCCACGATTCCAACGCCTCGCTGCTGCCGCACCTCCTCGCCCGCCCCGCCCCCTTCGCGGTCGTCTCCACCGGCACCTGGGTGATCGCCATGGCCGTCGGCGGCCGCCGCGTCGCCCTCGACCCGGCCCGCGACACCCTGATGAACGTCGACGCCACCGGCGCCCCCGTCCCCTCCGCCCGCTTCATGGGCGGCCGCGAGCGCGAGATCGCCGCCGCCGGCCGCGCCGTCGAGGCGAGCCCGGCCGACCTCGCCGCCGTCCTCGCCTCGGGGACCATGCTCCTGCCCGCCCTCGAGCCCGGCTCCGGCCCCTTCCAGGGCCGCGCCGCCGCCTGGACCGCCGAGCCCGCGACCGACGGCCAGCGCGCCGCCGCCGTCTCGCTCTACCTCGCGCTGGTGACCGCGACCTGCCTCGACGCCATCGGCGCCGCGGGTCCCACCCTGGTCGAGGGCCCGTTCGGCGCGAACCCCGCCTTCCTCGCCATGCTCGCCGCCGCCACCGCCCGGCCCGTGCTCCTGCCCGCCGCCGGCGGCACCGGCACCAGCGTCGGCGCCGCCCTCCTTGCCGCGCCCGACGCCCGCCCCGCCGCCGCGCGCCCGACCTCGCTCCCGGCGGACGCGGCTGGCCTCGCCGCCTACGCCGCCGCCTGGCGGGCCGCCGTCGCCTGAGCCCGCCCGCGCAATTTCCAGTTCCGCGCCGGCCCGCCATCCGCTAAAGGCTCACCCGAACCGCTTTCGGGGGAGCACCATGTCGGTCATCATTGACGTCGTCGCGCGGGAGATCCTGGACAGCCGGGGCAACCCGACGGTCGAGGTGGACGTCCTGCTGGAGGATGGCTCCCTCGGCCGCGCCGCCGTGCCCTCCGGCGCGTCGACCGGCGCCCACGAGGCGGTCGAGCTGCGCGACGGCGACAAGAAGCGCTACGGCGGCAAGGGCGTGCTCGGCGCCGTCGAGGCGGTGAACGGCGCCATCTGCGACGCGCTCACCGGGCTCCGCGCCACCGACCAGGTCCATGTCGACCGCATCCTGAACGAGCTCGACGGCACCGCCAACAAGGGCCGCCTCGGCGCCAACGCCATCCTCGGCGTCAGCCTCGCCGCCGCCAAGGCCGCCGCCACCAGCCTCGGCGCGCCGCTCTACCGCTACGTCGGCGGCGTCTCCGCCCGCGTGCTGCCGGTGCCGATGATGAACATCATCAACGGCGGCCAGCACGCCGACAATCCGATCGACATCCAGGAATTCATGGTGATGCCGGTCGGCGCCGAGTCCCTGCGCGAGGCGGTGCGCATCGGCGCCGAGGTGTTCCACGCGCTGAAGAAGGGCCTGCACGACGCCGGCCACAACACCGCCGTCGGCGACGAGGGCGGCTTCGCCCCCAACCTCTCCTCGACCCGCGACGCGCTCGACTTCATCATGCGCTCGATCGAGAAGGCCGGCTACCGCCCCGGCGAGGACGTCTACCTCGCGCTCGACTGCGCCGCGACCGAGTACTTCAAGGACGGCAAGTACGACATCTCCGGCGAGGGCAAGATCCTGACGCCCGCCGAGAACGCCGCCTATCTCGCCGCGCTCGTCGACAGCTATCCGATCATCTCGATCGAGGACGGCATGTCCGAGGACGACTGGGAGGGCTGGAAGCTGCTGACCGATCAGCTCGGCGGCCGCTGCCAGCTCGTCGGCGACGACCTCTTCGTCACCAACACCGAGCGGCTCTCCCGCGGCATCGAGGCCGGGGTGGCCAACTCGATCCTCGTCAAGGTGAACCAGATCGGCTCGCTGACCGAGACGCTGGCCGCCGTCGACATGGCGCACCGGGCCGGCTACACGGCCGTCATGTCGCACCGCTCGGGCGAGACCGAGGATGCGACGATCGCCGACCTCGCCGTCGCGACGAACTGCGGCCAGATCAAGACCGGCTCGCTCTCGCGCTCCGACCGGCTCGCGAAATACAACCAGCTGATCCGGCTCGAGGAGGATCTCGGCGACGACGCGATCTTCGCCGGCCGGTCGATCCTCAAGCGCCGGGGCTGAGCGCGGCCCGCCCATGGCCGAGCCGCGGCTCTACCTGGTCACGCCGCCGATCCTGACGCTGGAGCCGTTCGGCGAGCTGCTCGCAAGGCTGCTCGACGCGGTCGAGGTCGCCTGCGTGCGCCTGTCGCTCGCCACGGCCTCCGAGGACGAGCTGACCCGCGCGGCCGACGCGCTGCGCGCGGTCTGCCACGCCCGCGACGTGCCGCTGGTGGTCGCGGAGCATTACCGCCTGGCGGCGCGGCTGGGGCTCGACGGGGTCCACCTCGCCGACGGCCCCCGGCGGGTGCGCGCGGCGCGGGAGGCGCTGGGGGCGAACGGGATCGTGGGGGCGCACGCCCGCGCCTCGCGCCACGACGGCATGACCGCGGCCGAGATCGGCGCCGACTACGTCGCCTTCGGCCCGGTCGAGGCCGGCGTCCTCGGCGACGGGGTGACCGCGCCCTTCGAGCTCTTCGAGTGGTGGTCCGAGATGATCGAGACCCCCGTCGTCGCCGAAGGCGGCCTCACCCTCCCGCTCGCCGCCACGCTGGCGCCGGTCGCCGACTTCCTCGCCCTCGGCGCCGAGATCTGGGACCACCCCGACGGGCCCGAATCCGCGCTGCGCGCCTACGCCGCCCTGACCTCCTGAACGGGTCCGGCGCCGTTAACTCGGAGTTTCGGGTTTATCTATCGAAATCAATCTGATGATTGGCATCAACGTGTGCGAAGCCTTCAGGGCCGCTCCAGCAAGAAGTCCGGCGCGAGCCTCGACGCCCGGATCGCCGGGCCCGGATCCACGCCGCTCCAGAAGCCCCAGCCGGTGACCAGCGCGGCCGCCACCCCGGCCACCCGCGCCCCCAGCACGTCCGTGTGGAGGCTGTCGCCCACCATCACCACCCGGCTCCGGTCGACCTGCCCGAGCCGCTCGAAGGCCATCGCGTAGACATCCGGAAACGGCTTGCCGTAGAACCTCGGCACGACCGGCGTCCGGTCGGCGCAGAGATGCGCGAACCGGCCCGGCTCGATGGTGAAGCCCGCCTCGCGTGGCGCCACGATGTCCGGGTTGCCGACCAGCACCGGCCGAGGGTCCCGCGCCAGCGCCGCCTCGAGCCGGGCCTGCCGCGCCAGCGTCCAGCCGCCGCTGCCGAGCAGGAGGAAGCCCTCGGCCTCGGCGTAGGGCGCGGCGTCGTCGCCGAGCGGGAGCAGCGCCTTGCCCGGAATGTCGGCGAGGCTCGCGCCTTCGGGGATCATCACTCCCCAGCGCCGCGCCGCCTGCCCCGCCAGCGCCGCCCGCAGCGCGTCGCGGCTGGAGATCACCTCGTCGGCCGCGAAATCGTAGCCGAGCCGGCGATACTTCGCGACCAGCTCCCCCGTCGGGAAGCTCGCCGCGTTCGTCAGCACGATCATCCGCTTGCCCGAGGCGCGCAGCCCGCGCAGCCGCTCGACGACCCCGGGAATCGCGGTCTCCCCGATGTTGAGCACCCCGAAGGCGTCGAGCAGGAACACGTCGAACTGCCCCGCCAGCGCATCGAGGCTCGCCGCCGCCCGGCACGCGCCCGCGACCGGCGGCGGCGCGGGAAGGCGGGACCGGACGGATTCGTAGGCGGCGAAGGCCTCGGCGGGGGTCAGGTCGGGGGCGTCCATGGCGGGCATCGCAGATCGGGGATTGTTGCAGATCAGAAGATGGCATAGGCTGAATGTTGTCAATGCAACATCCGAGGGCGGGCATGGGCGGGGAGTGGGCGGCAAGGAATTCGATCGTCGAGGCGTGCCGGCGGATGAATGCGCTCGGGATCAACCAGGGGACCTCCGGCAATATCTCGGTGCGCTGGCGGGACGGGCTGCTGATCTCTCCGTCGGGCGTCGACTATGCCGGGATGACGGCGCATGACGTCGTGTTCCTCCGGTATGACGGCAGCTACCAGGGTGACGTGAAACCGTCATCCGAATGGCGGTTCCATGCCGCGATCATCGAGCGCAAGCCCGAGGTGGGGTCGGTGGTGCATACCCACGCGATCTATTGCACCACGCTGGCGATCCGCGGGATGGGCATCCCGGCGGTCCACTACATGGTGGCGGCGGCCGGCGGCCCGGACATTCCCTGCGTGCCCTACGTGACCTTCGGGACGCGCGAGCTTGCGGACCTCGTGGTGGAGGCGCTGAGGGAGCGGGCGGCCTGCCTGCTGGCGAACCACGGGATGATCGCGACCGGGCCGGACCTGCGGAAGGCGCTGTGGCTGGCGGTGGAGGTGGAGACGCTGGCGCGGCAATACTTCAACGCGCTGCTGATCGGCGGCCCGAACGTGCTGACGGACGCGCAGATCGTCGCTACGCAGCGGCGCTTCGAGAGCTACGGGCAGGGCCGCGGATGACGCTGGCCAAGACGGCGCGGCAGGAGCGGATCCTCGAGCAGTTCCGCGCGAACCCGAGCATCCGGCTCGGGAGCCTCGCCGACCGCTTCGCGGTGACCAAGGAGACGATCCGGCGCGACATCGACGATCTGGCGTCGCGCGGGTTGCTGGCGCGCACCTATGGGGGCGCCGTCGCCTCGCCGATGAACGCCGAGCCGGGGCTGAGCGAGCGCGAGCTGGTCAACCCCGACGGGCGGCGGCGGATGGCGCGGGTGGCGGTCGGGCTGCTCGCGGGGTGCGCGATCGTGATGGTCGACGCCGGATCGACGGCGGCGCATGTCTGCGAGGCGCTGGCGGCGGCCGTGCCGCGCGGTGGGCGGGTGCGGCTGACGGCGATCACCAACAGCCTGCGCCACGCGGCGCTGCTCGGGGCCAACCCGGCGATCCGGGTCATGCTGGCCCCGGGGGATTTCGACCCGCGGGAGAACGCGGTCTTCGGGCAGCACACGGTGGACTTCCTCGGGCGCTTCCGCGCCGACGCGGCGGTGACGAGCGCCGGGGGCGTCGCCGACGGCGCGGCGTCGGACGCCAATTCCGAGGCGGTGGCGGTGAAGCGGGCGATGATGGCGCAGGCCTCGGCCAGCCTGCTGATCGCCGACCGGGGCAAGTTCGGGGTGGTGCAGTTCGAGCGGATCGCGGGGCTCGCGGAGTTCACCCATCTGGTGACGGACGCGGCCGATCCGCCGGGGTTCGAGGCGGGCCGGGCGGGGCCGGCGTTGCACGTCGCGGCGGATTGAGGAGGCGGGCGGACCGATGCGCGCAAGCGGACGCCAGGCAAATGCGATGCGGCCGACGCGGGCCGGGGCGGGTGGATCGTCGTATCGGGTGTTGGAGACACAACATCCCCGGCGGGTCGGAGGGCTGTGATGGCGCTTGGCGGGAAGATCGACGCGCTGCTGCGCGGGACGTATGTGGACCGCGAGACCGGGGAGAGGATCGGCGTCGCGACCCGGTCGCTGGCGATCGAGCGCTCGCTCGACGGCATGGAGGCGGAGCTGGTCCGCGGGCTCGGCTTCGGGCGGCGGGTGGCGGTGGTGTCCGACCCGACGACGCACGAGGTGCTGGGGGCGCGGGTCGAGCGGGCGATCGCGGGGGCGCACGAGGTCCGATCGGTGGTGCTCGAGGCCGGCGTCCATCCCGACGACGCGGCGGTGGCGCGGGTCCGGGCGGCGACGGCGGGGGACGACGCGCTGATCGCGGTCGGGTCGGGGACGATCAACGACATCGGCAAATATGCGAGCGCGCTCGACGGCAAGCCTTATGCGGTCTTTGCGACGGCGCCGTCGATGAATGGCTTCGTGTCGCTGAACGCGGCGATCACCGTGCATGGGCACAAGCTGTCGCTGCCGGCGCAGGCGCCGGCGGGGGCGTTCTTCGATTTGCGCGTCCTCGGGGCGGCGCCGGCGCGGCTGCTCCGTGCCGGGCTCGGCGACAGCCTGTGCCGGACGACGGCGCAGGCTGACTGGCTGATGGCGCATCTGCTCCTCGACACGCCCTATCGCGCGCTGCCGTTCGACCTGCTCGCCGAGGACGAGGGGCCGCTGTTCGACGGGGCGGCGGCGCTGATGCGGGGCGATCCGGAGATCGTCGAGCGGCTGGTGAGCACGCTGCTGCTCGCCGGGTTCGGGACGGCGATCGTCGGCAACAGCCAGCCGGCGAGCCAGGGGGAGCACCTGGTCAGCCATTTCATCGACATGTTCGCCGACCATGACCGGCCGCTGGTCTTCCACGGCGAGCAGGTCGGCGTCACCACGCTGTCGGTGGCGCGGTTGCAGGAGCGGATGCTGGAGGAACGGCCGCGGTTCAAGGCGGACGCGGCGACGGAGGCGGAGTTCGTCGGGCGCTACGGCGCGGAGCTCGGGGCGTCGTGCTGGGCGGCCTACCGGCAGAAGCGGCTCGACGCGGGTCGGGCGGAGGCGCTGAATGCGCGGGCAGCCGAGCGGTGGGACGACATTCGCGAGAAGGTGGCGGCGGTGCTGCTGCCGTCGCGGCATCTGGAGAGCGTGCTGCGGGCGGCCGGGGCGGATGTGGCGCCGGAGGCGATCCATCTCACGCGAGGGTTCTACGAGCGGGCCTTGCTCAGGGCGCGCGAGATTCGGGAGCGGTACACCTGCCTCGACCTCGCCGGGGACACCGGGCGGCTCTCAGGCCTGGCGGGGGCGCTGTGATGGACTTCATCTTCATGCTGACGCGCGACGACCGCACGGTGGACGACTGCCTGGAGCTCGTCGAGGAGATCGCCCCGCTCGGGCTCGGGCATATCGGCTTCAAGGACGTGGGCGTCGATTTCGCGACGCTGCGGGCGCTCGACGCGGCGATCAAGGCGACCGGGGCGATGAGCTACATGGAGGTGGTCTCGACCTCGCGCGCGGCGGAGCTGCGCTCGGTCGAGGTGGCCCGCGAGATCGGGGTCGACCGGCTGCTCGGCGGCACCGCCGTCGGCGAGGCCTTGGCGCTGCTCGGCGGGCGGACGGCGTATTTTCCGTTTCCCGGGCGGCCCGAGGGGCATCCGACCCGGCTCGGGGGGACGCCCGCCGAGGTGGAGGCGCAGGCGGCGCGGTTCGTGGCGATGGGCTGCGCGGGGTGCGACCTGCTCGCCTATCGCGCGACGGAGGCGGACCCGATCGAGCTGGTGCGCGCGGCGCGGCGCGGGCTCGGCGAGGCGACGCTGATCGTCGCGGGATCGGTGGCGGGCAAGGACCGCATCCGGGCGCTGGCGGAGGCCGGAGCGGACGGGTTCACCATCGGCACGGCGGTGTTCAGCGGCGCCTACAGCCCGCACAAGGGCTCGATCCGCTCGCAGCTCAAGGACATCCTCGCGGACTGCGCCGCGGTGTGACGGCCGTGCCGCGCCGGGGGGGAAGCGGCGGAGGCTTTGGGGGCCTAACACGCGTGATAGGCGAGCAAGCATTTGAAATACATGTGATAATGGAGTAGCGTCGCTCTGGCTCCGGCCTCGGGAGGGGGGCCGGGGGCGACGGATGGGGGGTCCTGGCGGGGTTTCCGGATGCGGCTCGTCGGGATCGACATCGGCACGCAGAGCCTGAAGGCGGTGGTGACGGACGCGGGCCTCGCGCCGCTCGGGGCCGGGGCGGCGCGGTATCGCGCCAGCTATCCGGCGGCAGGGCGGGCGGAGCAGGATCCGGGGCTGTGGCTCGCGGCGCTCGGGCCGGCGATCGCGGCGGCGCTGCGGGCGGCGGGGGTTTCCGCGCGGGAGGTGGGCGCGGTGGGGATCGCGGGGCAGCTCGACGGTTGCGTCGGGGTGACCGCGGCGGGCGAGCCGGTCGGGCCGGCGATCCTGTGGTCGGACCGGCGGGCGGAGGCGGAGGTCGCGGGGATCGACGCCGGGCTCGTCCATGCGCGGGCCGGGCTGGTCTGCGATCCGACGCATATGGGGGCGAAGATCCGCTGGGCGATGCGGCATCTCGACCGGGCCGGCGAGGTGGCGCGGTGGCACCAGCCGGTGAGCTTCGTGGTCGAGCGGCTGACCGGGGCGGCGGTGATGGACCCGAGCCTCGCCTCGACGACCATGCTCTACGGGCTGGCGGCAGGCGACTGGGACGACGCGTTGCTGGCGGCGTTCGGGGTGGCGCGCGCCAGCCTGCCGGCGATCGCGCCGGCGGGGACGGCGGCCGGGCGGCTGACGGCGGCGGGCGCGGAGCTGACCGGCCTGCCGGCGGGCGTTCCCGTGGCGGTGGGGACCGGCGACGACTTCGCCAACCCGCTCGGGGCGGGGATTGCGGCGCCGGGGACGGTGGCGGTGACGCTCGGGACCGGGGAGGCGATCTCGGCGCTGGCCGACCGCGCGGTGCTCGATCCGGAGCGGCTGGTCGAGACGCATGCCTATCCGACCGGGCATTTCAACATCGGCAACCCGGGGTGGCTGTCCGGCGGGGCGGTGACGTGGTTTCTCGCCACGTTCTCGGTGGCCGACGCCGGCGCGTTCTCGCGGCTCGCGGCGGAGGCGCCGGCGGGGTGCGACGGGCTGCTGTTCCTGCCGGCGCTGTCCGGGGCGATGGCGCCACGCTGGATCCCGGCGGCGCGGGCGGGGTTCGTCGGCGCGACGGCGGCGCATGGCAAGGCGCATTTCGCGCGGGCGGTGCTGGAGGGGACGAGCCACGCGATGCGCGACGTGATCGACCGGCTGGCGGCGCTCGGGGTCGACGTGGGCCGCGTGCGGGTGATGGGCGGCGGCGCGGCCTCGGGCGTCTGGAGGCAGATCCGCGCGGACCTGCTCGGCCGGCCGGTCGAGGCGCTGGCGGAGGCCGACGCCTCGGCGACGGGCGCGGCGGTGCTGGCGGCGGTCGCGGTCGGGGCGGCGGGAAGCGTGGCGGAGGCCTGCGGGCGGCTGCGGCTCGCGGTGCGGGTGATCGAGCCGCAGGCGGCGGCGCGCGCGGCGCAGGAGGACGCCTACGGGCGGTATCGGGAGCTCTTCGAGGCGCTGGCGCCGACGTTCCGCTAGGCGCGCCGCCAGCCCGCCGAGCGGCGGCGCGCCTCGGCGAAGGCCTCGCGCCAGCCGGGATCGGCGCGGCCGGGGGCGATGCGGGCGCCGGGGAGCGGGGCCGGCGCGGCCCCGAGGGCGAGGCGGGCGGCGCCGAGGGCGGTGATCTCGTCGGCGGCGGGAAGGTGGAGCTCGCGGCCGAGGACGGCGGCGAGGAAGCCGGTGAGGTAGCGGGAGCGGGTCAGGCCGCCGTCGATGGAGAGGCGGCCGGCGGCGCCGAGGGCGTCGAGCACCTCGGCGACGCGGAAGGCGACGCCTTCGAGGACGGATTTCACCAGGTCGGCGCGGCCGGTGGCGGCGTCGAGGCCGATCCAGAGGCCGGCCGCGCTGCGGTCCCAGTGCGGGCAGGCGAGGCCGCTGAGCGCGGGGACGAAGAACACGCCGCGGTCGGCGGCGGGCGGGCCTTCGAGCCCGTCGAGCGCGGCGGGGTCGGCGACAAGGCCGAGGCGGACGAGCCACTCGACGGCGGCCCCGGCGGAATAGACCCCGCCATCGGCGGCGTGGATGCGGCCGGCGGGGCCGCGCCAGCCGAGGGCGGCGACGACGCCCGGGATGCGCGGGCGGCCGGCGGTGACGGCGAGGGCGAAGGCGCCGGTGCCGAAGGTGACCTTCGCGTCGCCGGGCGCGGCGCAGCCGTGGCCGTGGAGGGCGGCGATCTGGTCGACGAGGGAGGCCGTGAGGGGGAGGCCGCCGGGAAGCTCGCCGAGCGGCGCGTCGCATTCGACGATTTCGGGCAGGGTCTCGCGCGGCACGCCGAAGAGGGCGCAGAGGGTCTCGTCCCAGGCGCCGGCGTCGAGGTTGAGGAGCGAGGTGCGGGCGGCGGTGGTGATGTCGGTGACGTAGGCCCCGGTCAGGCGCTGGAGGAAGAAGGCGTCGCTGGTGGCGAGGCCGAGGCGGCCCTGCGCGAGGAGCGGGCGGGCCTCGGGCACGTGGTCGAGCAGCCAGCGCAGCTTGGAGGCGGAGAAGTAGGCGTCGAGGGGAAGGCCGGCGCGCGCCAGCACCTCCGGCGCGGCGCCGGCGGCGCGCAGGGCCTCGATCCCGGGCGCGGTGCGCTGGTCCTGCCAGACGATGGCGTTGGCGAGCGGGCGGCCGGTGGCGCGGTCCCAGGCGACGACGGTCTCGCCCTGGTTGGCGAGGGCGGCGGCGCTTGCGCCCTCGGCGCGGCCGAGGGCGAGGAGCTCGGCGACGTGGGCGAGGAGCTCCTCGGGGTCGTGCTCGACACGGCCGGGCGCGGGCAGGATCTGCCGGTGGCGGCGCGTGGCGAGCAGGCGGCGGCTCCCGTCCGGCTCGACGAGCAGCGCCTTGGTCGCGGTGGTGCCCTGGTCGATGGCGACGACGCGCATCAGTCCTCCTCGAAGCCGGCGGCGAGGGTGGCGACTCCGGTCAGGTCGGGCAAGGCGCGGGTGAGGCGGAGGCGGCGCTCCGGGAGCGCCAAGAGCCGAGGGCGGCTGCCGGGCTCGATGCGCAGCGCCGTGGTCGCGGTTGCGCCCCGGTGGGTGGCGACGACGCGCATCAGTCCTCCTCGAAGCCGGCGGCGAGGGTGGCGACGCCGGTCAGGTCGGGCAAGGCGCGGGTGAGGCGGAGGCGGCGCTCCGGGAGCGCGGCGAGGCGGCGCGAGCGCCAGAACACCGCGCCGTCGGCGGCGAGGGTGAGGCGCCCCGTGGCGGGGCGCGCCATGCGGACGCACATCTGCAACGGCCCGGGCTGCGGGCCGGGCACGGCTATGGCGGAGGGGACGACGAGACGGAGCGGGTCGGCGGCGACGAGCGGGATGCGGCGCCCGGGCGCGGGCAGCCGGCCGTCGAGGTCGTCGGCGAGGGCATGGGCGGCGGCGCGGCCCTCGGCGGCGGCCCAGCCGGCGGTCTCGATCGGGCGGAGCAGGTTGCCGGCGGCGTAGAGGCGGGGCTCTGCGAGGCGCCAGCACTGGTCGATGGCGGGGCCGCCGGCGCCGGGGTCGAGGCCGGGGAGCAGCGCCGCCTCGGGCACGAAGCGGCCGGTGAGGACGACGGCGTCGCAGGGGAGCGCACGCTCGGCGCCCGACGGGTCGCGGAGGAGGACGCAGTCGAGGCGGGAGGCGTCGTCGGGGCGGGCGCGGATCGCGGCGAGCTTGTGGCCGGTCAGGATCGGGACGCCGAGGAGCAGGCGGGCGGCGAGATCGGCGGGGCGGCGGGCGGCGATGCGGGGGGCCTCCTCGATCATCGCGACCGGGCGGGCGCCGTGCTCGCGGAGCTGGAGGGCGGCGGAGAAGGCGACGAGCTCGGAGCCGACGATGACGGGGCGGGAGAACGGCAGGCCGCCGCCGGTCGCGAGCAGGCGCTGCAGCGCGCCGGTGGTCAGCACGTGGCGCGGCCGGTCGCCGGAGACGAGGCGGGCGGCGCGGGGCGTCTCGCGGGCGCCGGTGGCGAGGAGGACGCGCTCGGGCCGGATCGTGCGCTCGCCGGCGGCGTCGGAGAGGGTGACGGCGCCGTCCGGGCCGAGGGCGGTGACCGTGACGCCGAGGCGCAGGTCGGCCCCGGCGGCGCGGGCGGCGAGGCGGCGGGCCCAGGCCGGGCCGGTCATCGGGCGGAAGGCGTCGGCGAGACCGAAGGTCGGGTGCGGGCAGAAGCGCGGGATGCCGCCCGCCTCCGGCTCGCGGTCGACGACGATCGGGCGATGGCCGCGGGCGACGAGCGCGGCGGCGGCGGCGAGGCCGGCGGGACCCGCGCCGATGACGAGGACGCTCATGCGCCGCCGGCGAGGTGCGGGGCGAGCCGGGCCGCGGCGCCGGCGCAGCCGAAGCCCTGGCAGCGCCCGAGCATCAGCCGGGTGCGGCGCTTGAGGCCGCCGAGGGTGCCGGGCGGGATCTCGGAGGCGAGGGCGGCGGCGACCTCGCGCTCGGTCACCCATTCGCAGTGGCAGGCGATCGGCGCGCGGCCGGGAAGCTGGTAGGGCCGCGGCGCCGAGGCCGAGAGGTTCGGCATCTCCGGCCAGTCGAGCGCGTCGTCCGGCGGGGCCGGGCGCGCGTCGCCGAGGAGGCGCCCGCCCTGCCCCGCGGCCCATTCCCCGAGGCCGAGCGCGGCGGAGAGGCCGGTCGAGCGGATGCCGCCGACGGTGATCCAGCCGGCGGGATCGACCTTGAGCACGTAGTCGCGATGCTCCGTGGCCGGCCGCAGCCCGGCGAAGCAGGCGGTGACCGTCTCGCCGGCGAGCGCCGGGATCATCCGCTCGCCCTCGGCGCGGATGGCGCGCAGGACCGCCTCGTCGCAGGGCGCGCGGCGGCGGTCCTCCTGGTCCTCGGCGGTGGGGCCGAGGAGGAGGTTGCCGAAGATTGTCGGCGCGACCAGCACGCCCTTGGTGCGCTCGGTCGGGACCTTGAGCAGGATGGCGTTGGCGAGGCGCCGGGCGGGCTTGTCGAAGACGAGGAACTGGCCCTTGCGCGGCCGGATCGTGAAGCCCGGGTCGGCGCCGCGCAGCCGCTCCACCTCGTCGCCGAAGAGTCCGGCGGCGTTGACGACGATCCGCGCCTCGAACTCGCCCGCCGGCGTCGACAGGCGCCAGCCCGCGCCGGCGGGCCGCGCGGCGGCGAGCCCGGCGCGGGTGACGAGCCGCGCGCCGTGGCGGACCGCCTGCGTCAGGTAGGCGAGCGGCGCGCTCCACGGATCGACGATGCCCTCGCCGGGGATCAGCACGGCGCCGCGGGCGTCGCGGGCGAGGTGCGGCTCGCGGTCGAGGAGCTCGTCGGGCGCGACGAGGCGGGCGTCGCCGGTGCCGTTGCGATGGGCGAGGTCGCGGATGCCGGCGAGGCGGGCCGCGTCCTCGGCCGACCAGGCGACGACCAGCGCCCCGGTTTCGACCAGCGGCAGGTTCATCCGCGCGTGCAGGCGGCGGTAGAGGGCGAAGCCGTGGCGGAGGATGCGCAGCTCCTCGCTGCCCTCGGGCTCGTCGTAGCCGGTGTGGAGCAGCGCGGAGTTGCCCTTGCTCGCGCCCTCGAGGATGTCGGCCGCCTTCTCCAGCACCAGCACGCGCCAGCCGCGGACCGCGAAGCTGCGGGCGACGGCGCAGCCGACGACGCCCGCGCCGATCACCGCGACGTCGAAGCGACCGGAGGGGGAGGAGGCGTCCACGTCACGGGACCCGCATGTTGACCGAACAGTCATATTCCTGCCATGATCCGCCCATACAGGCAAGGAGCCGCCGCATGGACCGATTGAAGCCGCTGGAGCGACGCGAGCGCATCTCCGCAATCGTGCGGCAGGCGAGCCGGGCCAGCGTCGACGAGCTGGCGGAGCGGCTGAACATCTCGCGCGAGACGGTGCGGCGCGACCTCGCCCTCCTCTCGGAGCAGGGGCGCATCCGCAAGGTGCATGGCGGCGCGGTCGAGTCCCAGACGGCGCGCGAGAGCCCGCTCGACGACCGCCGCGCCGCGGCCCGCCCCGAGAAGACCGCGATCGCCGCGGCGGCCGCGGCGCTGTTCCGGCCCGGCGACAGCCTGCTGATCGACGCGGGCAGCACGACCACCCTCTTCGCCGAGGCGCTTGGAAAGGTGGGGAGTTTCTCGGTCATCACCAACTCGGTCGCGGTGGCGGCCGAGCTCTGGGGGGCGCCGCACAAGAGCGACGTCTACGTGCTCGGCGGGCGCTATGCCGGCGACGGCCAGGAGATGCTGGGTCCGCTGACCGTCGAGCAGATCCGCACGCTCCGGGCCGACCACGCGGTGCTGACGATCGGCGGCATGGACGAGGACGGCAACTGCATGGACTTCAACGCCGAGGAGGCCTTCGTGGCGCGCGCGATGATCGCCAGCGCCCGCGAGGTGACCGTCGTGGCCGATTCGTCGAAGTTGGGGCGCCACGCGCTGTTCCAGGTCTGCGACGCCGGCAAGCTCGACAGGCTGGTCACCGACCGGGCGCCGTCACAACTTTTAGGCGAGGCGATGCGCGCCGCGGACGTGGAAGTGATCGTCTCCGGGGCAGATTCGGTGGCAGACGGCCGTCTCGGCCGCCGTATGCGACCGAATAGTCAATTCTAAGATTGACGCACGACCATTCAGTCACTCTACTGGCGGCAGCCGTCACCGTGACGCACCGCCAAGGGGGAGAGGCCGATGCCGCGTACGTTCCGCCTGCGAGCCTGCGAGAGCTCGGCCCTGGTCCTCGCCCTGCTCGGCCAGACGCTGCCCGGCGCCGCGGCCTCCTGCCCGACGGTCGCCGACGCGCAGGGGCTCACGACCGCCGCGCCCGGGCAGGCCGAGATCGAGGAGGCTGCCGGCCTCGCCTTCACCGAGAACCCGCTCTTCGACGCGGACGTCAAGGCGGGCAAGCTGCCCCCCGTCGCGGACCGGCTGCCGGAGCAGCCGCTGGTGGTGCTGCCCTACGAGGCCTGCGGGACCTATGGCGGCGTCATCCGCGGCACGTCGCGGGCGCCGACCTCGGGGACGTCGGACGTCCTGAGCTGGCGGCAGGCGGTGCTGGTGCGGATGTCGGACGACCTCCGCACCATCGTGCCGAACGTGGCGCGGTCGTGGGAATGGAACGACAACTTCACGAAGATCACCTTCGAGCTGCGCAAGGGGCACAGGTGGTCGGACGGCGAGCCGTTCACCGCCGACGACGTGGTGTTCTTCTTCGAGGACATCATCCAGAACAAGGACCTGAACCCCGAGACCACCAAGGAATGGGGCGTGAACCCCCACGCCAGGGCGCTCGACGAGACCCATGTCGAGATCACGCTCGACGCGCCCTTTCCGGGGCTCCTCACCTACATGGCGACCTCGGGCTCGTACTTCTCGACCTTCCAGCCGAAGCATTTCTTCTCGACGCTCATGCCGAAATACAACCCCAAGGCCGAGGAGGAAGCCAAGGCGGCGGGGTTCGAGAGCTGGACGAAGCGCTTCACCAACTACTACCAGAAGTGGCACGACGACGCGACGGTGTCGGGGGCGGCGCTGGAGGTGCCGACGCTGGAGGCCTACGTGGTGTCCGAGGAGCCGAACACCCAGGCGCGCGCGTTCAAGGCCAATCCCTATTACTTCAAGGTGGACAGCTCGGGCCAGCAACTGCCCTATTTCGACGGGGTCAGCGAGCGGTTCCTGACGGCGGACCTGCAGACGCTGGCGGTGCTGAACGGCGAGATCGACTTCAAGGCGCAGGGGCCGGAACTGTCGGACTTTCCGACCTACAAGGAGAACGAGGCCAAGGGCGGCTTCCGCGTGGCCATGCCGCAGGGCTCGATCGGGTCGAGCCTCGCCTTCAACATCACCCACGCCGACCCGAAGCTCCGCGAGGTCTACGGGGACCTGCGCTTCCGGCAGGCGGTCTCGCACGCGATCAACCGCGACGAGATGAACGAGGTGCTCTATTTCGGCCTCGGCACCCCGAGCCAGGCGATGCCGGCGAAGCTCTCCTTCGCGACGCCGGAGAACGTCGCCTACATGATCGACTACGATCCCGAAAAGGCGAACGCGCTCCTCGACGAGATGGGGATGAAGAAGGGCGCCGACGGCAAGCGGACCTTCCCGGACGGCGCGCCCTTCACCATCCTGTGGGAATACTCCAGCCAGTTCGCCTCGCCCGAGTTCGTCAAGCTGATGACCGACTACCTGAGCGCCGTCGGCCTCAGCGTGAACGCCAAGGAGCTGACCTCGGAGGCGACGCGCGAGAACGCCAAGGCCGGGCGTTCCGACCTCAACATGGAGTGGGACGTGCCCTACGAGCCGACGCTGATCGCCAACGTCGAGCTCTATGTGCCTTATTATTCCGACATATCGCCGCTCTTCGGCGTGAAGTGGAAGCAGTGGCACGACAGCAAGGGCGCCGAGGGCGAGGAGCCGCCCGCCTGGGCGCAGGAGCTCTTCACGCTGGCCGACGAGTGGAAGACCCTCGCGCCCGGCAGCGACCGCTGGATCGAGGTCGGCAAGGCGCTGGTGCAGACCAACCAGGAGAACATGACGATCATCGGCACCATCGGCGCGCTGCCGAAGCCGGTCATCGTCGGAAACGGGCTCCGCAACGTGTTCCCCGGGCTGGCCGACAGCACCGTCCACTTCAACTTCGGCTACCAGTACCCGTTCCGGCCGGATCAGTGGTACAAGGGCTGAGGCCCGGGGCCGGCGGTCGGCGGGCGCGGCGCGGGCGATCGGTGTGACACGCTTCCTGCTTCACCGCCTCGGCTACATGGCGCTGACGCTGCTCCTCGTCTCCTTCGTCTCGTTCCTGATCATCCAGGCGGCCCCCGGCGACTACGCCGAGATCTACGCGGCGAAGAAGGCGGCGACCGGCGCGATCATCACGCAGGCGAACATCGACGCGGTGCGCCGCGAGCTCGGCCTCGACCGGCCCTGGCTCGTGCAGTACGGCAGCTGGCTCTGGAACGCGCTGCACGGCGACTTCGGCTATTCCTGGGCGTGGCGGCGGCCCGTCGGCGAGGTGATCGCCGAGCGGCTGCCGCTGACGCTGCTCATCGCCTTCACCACGCTGTTCTTCATGTACGCGGTCTCGATCCCCGTCGGCATCTATTCCGCCGTCCACCGCTATACCGCCGGCGACTACGCGGTGGCGACGCTCGGCTATGTCGGGCTGGCGATCCCGAACTTCCTGCTGGCGCTGGTGCTGCTCTACCTCGCGCAGCAGCATTTCGGCTGGAGCGTCGGCGGCCTCTACACGCCGGGGCTCGAGAAGCAGCCGATGAGCTGGGCGAAGTTCAAGGACCTCGCCGCGCATCTCTCCATCCCGGTCTTCGTGCTCGCCACCTCGGGCACGGCCTACCTGACCCGGGCGATGCGGGCGGCGATGCTGGACGAGCTCGACCGCATGTACGTGCTCTCCGCGAAGGCGAGCGGGCTCTCGCCGCTGATGCTGCTCGTGCGCTATCCGGTGCGCCTCGCGCTCAACCCGATCGCGGCGACGCTGGGCTGGCGGCTCACCTACGTCATCTCCGGCGCGCCGATCGTCGGCTTCGTGCTGGCGCTGCCGGACACCGGGCCGCTGTTCCTGAACGCGCTCCTCAACCAGGACATGCTGCTCGCCGGGGCGATGATCTTCATCTTCTGCGCGCTGACGGTGATCGGGACCTTCGTCTCCGACGTGCTGCTGGCGCTTCTCGACCCGCGCATCCGGCTGGAGTGAGCCATGGCCGCGGTCGAGCCCGCCGTGGAGACGAGGCCCCGCCGCCGGCCGCGGCGTCCCGACCTCGCCAGCCAGTGGACGCTGATGTGGTGGAAGTTCCGCCGCCACAGGCTGGCGATGGCGGGGCTGGCGATGCTGGGCGTCCTCCTCCTCTGCGCGCTCTTCCCCGAGTTCATCGCCCCCTATCCCGGCGGCCAGCGCGACGCGGCCTATGTCGCCGGGCCGCCGCAGGGCATCCACTTCGTCGACGCCGAGGGGCGCTTCCACCTCCGCCCCTTCGCCTACGGCGCCAAGGGCGTGCGCGACCCGCAGACGCTGCAGAAGGTCTGGACGGCGGACACCTCGGTGATCCGCCCCTTCGTGCTCTTCCCCAAGGGCGAGCCCTACAAGCTGCTCGGGCTGATCCCGATGGAGCGCCATCTCTTCGGCGTGACCGAGGGCAAGGTGCATCTCTTCGGCACCGACTTCACCGGGCTCGACATCTTCTCGCGCTCGATCTTCGCCGCGCGCGCCTCGCTCGGGGTGGCCTTCGTCGGGGTGACCATCTCCTTCATCCTAGGCGCCGCCATCGGAGGGGCGGCCGGCTATTTCGGCGGCGTGCTCGACAACATCGTCATGCGGGCGATCGAGTTCATCCGCTCCATCCCCACCCTGCCGCTCTGGCTGGCGCTCGCCGCGCTGATGCCGCGCGACTGGGGGCCGCTCGCCAC
The DNA here is from genome assembly GCF_017993425.1 of Amaricoccus sp. GTDB lineage: Bacteria > Pseudomonadota > Alphaproteobacteria > Rhodobacterales > Rhodobacteraceae > Amaricoccus. The sequence goes on along the minus strand of NZ_JAGOMQ010000036.1, from coordinate 5,685 downwards.
CTACCTCGCGATCACCGCGATCCTCGCGCTCCTCGGCTGGACGTGGCTGGCGCGCACCGTGCGCTCGAAGCTCCTCGCGACGCGGACGGAGGACTTCGTGCTGGCGGCGCGGCTCTCCGGCTGCTCGGACGCGCGGATCATCCGCCGCCACCTGCTGCCGTCCTTCATGAGCTACCTGATCGTCGACACCTCGGTCGCCTTCCCCGAGATCCTGCTGGCCGAGACCTCGCTCTCCTTCCTCGGGCTCGGCCTGCGCGAGCCGGTGGAGAGCTGGGGCGTGCTGCTCTTCGCGGCGCAGTCGGTGCGCGCCATCGACCAGGCGCCGTGGCTGCTGATCCCCGGCGCCTTCGTCATCGTCGCGGTGCTCGCCTTCAACTTCGTCGGCGACGGCCTGCGCGACGCGGCCGATCCGTATTCGAGGTCGTGATGGAGCCGGCGACGCTCGAGGTCCGGGATCTGTCGATCGCGCTCGACGTCGGCGGCGACCCGGTGGCGCTGACCGAGCGCGTCTCCTTCACCATCGGCCGCGGCGAGGTGCTGGCGCTCGTCGGCGAATCCGGCTCCGGCAAGAGCGTGACGGCGCTGGCGCTGATGCAGCTCCTCGGCGCCAGCCTCTCGATCTCGGGCGGCGAGGTCCTGCTCCACGCCCGCGACGGCTTCACCGCGGACATCGCCCGGCTCGACCCGCGCGGCCGCGAGATCCGCGCGGTGCGCGGCGGCCACATGGGCATGGTGTTCCAGGAGCCGATGAGCTCCTTCTCGCCCGTCCACACCATCGGCCGGCAGATCGCCGAGGTGGTCGAGGTCCACGAGCGCGTGCCCCGCGCCGAGGCCCGCGCCCGGGCGGCGGCATTGCTCGCCAAGGTCGGCATCCCGAACCCCGTGGCGGCGCTCGACCGCTACCCCCAGGAGTTCTCCGGCGGGATGCGCCAGCGCGCGATGATCGCCCGCGCGCTGGTTTGCGGGCCCTCGCTCCTCATCGCCGACGAGCCGACCACCGCGCTCGACGTGACGATCCAGGCGCAGATCCTCAGCCTCCTGCGCTCGCTCCAGCAGGAATCGGGGATGGCGATCCTCTTCATCACCCACGACCTCGGGATCGTGGCGCAGATGGCCGACCGGGTGGCGATCATGTATGCGGGCCGCATCGTCGAGACCGGCGCGGTCCGCGAGATCTTCCGCCGCCCGGCGCACCCCTACACGCGGGCGCTGATCGAGGCGGTGCCGCGGCTCGGCGATCTGGAGCACGGGCGGCGGATCCGGCCGATCGCCGGGGCGATGCCCTCGCTCTTCGAGCCGCCGCCCGGCTGCCGCTTCCACCCGCGCTGCCCGGTGGCGGAGCTGCCGCGCTGCGCCGCCGCCCTGCCGCCGGTGGCGCGCGAGGGCGGCCACGAGGTCGCCTGCATCCACGGGCTCGGCGAGGTTCCGGCGTGACCGGCCCGCTCCTCGAGGTGCGCAACCTCTCCGTCCGCTACCCGATCCGCGGCGGCGGCCTCTGGGGCCGCACCACAGGCTGGGTCAGCGCCGTCGACGACGTCTCGCTCACCGTCGAGCGCGGCGAGACGATGGGGCTCGTCGGCGAGTCCGGCTCCGGCAAGAGCTCCTTCGGCCTCGCGGTCCTGCGCGGCGTCGAGCCCTCCGCCGGAACCGTGTCCCTCGGCCTCGGCGAGGGCCGCATCGAGGTGACCGCCCTCGACAAGCCGGCGCTGCGCCGGGCGCGCCGCCACATGCAGATGATCTTCCAGGACCCCTACGCCTCGCTGAACCCGCGCATGACGGTGCGCGACATCCTGAGCGAGCCGCTGGTCGCCGGCGCGGCGCGCGGCCTCTATCCCGACCGCCGCTCCGTCGACGCCAAGGTGCTGGAGATCGCCGGCGCCTGCGGCCTCTCGCGCGAGCAGCTCGGGCGGCTGCCGCACGCCTTCTCCGGCGGCCAGCGCCAGCGCATCGCCATCGCGCGGGCGCTCGTCCTCAATCCCGCGCTGGTGGTCTGCGACGAGCCGATCTCGTCGCTCGACGTCTCGATCCAGGCGCAGATCCTGAACCTCCTCGGCGAGTTGCAGGAACGGCTCGGGCTCACCTATCTCTTCATCGCCCACGACCTCGCCGCCGTCGCCTACGTCTGCGACCGGGTGGCGGTGATGTATCTCGGCCGCATCGTCGAGATCGGCCCGACGCGCGCCGTCTACTTCACCCCGCGCCACCCCTACACCGAGGCGCTGATGTCGGCGGTCCCGGAGCCCGACCCCGACGCCGAGCTGCGCCCGATCCTGCTGGAGGGCGAGCGCCCCGACCCCGCCGATCCCCCCTCCGGCTGCCGCTTCCGCACCCGCTGCCGCCACGCCACCGCGATCTGCGCCGAGGCCGAGCCGAAGCTCGCCGACCGCGGCGGCGGCCAGATGTCGGCCTGCCACCACGCCGGGACGATCGCGCTGAAGGGCGCGGCAGATTTCGGAAGGGCCGCGTCGTGACCCGCTGGCCGGACAGGATCGCCGGGCTCTCCGCCGGGACGATCGCGCCGAAGGGCTCCGCCGACTTCGGAAGGGCCGCGTCGTGACCCGGCGCATCGACGGCATCGCCGGGATCGTCGCCCGCTACCGCCTGCTCCTCGTCGACGCCTGCGGCACGCTCCATGACGGCCGCGCGACGCTGCCGATGACCGCCGAGGCGATGCTGCGCGCAAGGGAGGCGGGCTGCGTCGTGGTGATCCTCACCAACTCGCCGCAACGCACCGACGGGATGGTCCAGCGGATGGCGAGCCTCGGCTTCCCGCGCGACGGCTACGACCACGTCGCCTGCTCCGGCGAGCTCGCCTGGCGCGACATCGAGGCCCGCAACGCGGCGCGCGCCGCCACCCTCCACGTGATCGAGCAGGGCGCCTGGCCGCCCTGGACCGCCGCCTTGCCCAACGCCCGCGTCGGCATCGACGCGGCCGAGTTGCTCCTCGCCGTGGGAATGCCGCACCCGACCGAGGCGGAGGCGGAGGCGGGCCGCCTGCCCCGCCAGCTCGCCGCTGCGAGCGGCCGCGGCGCGCCGCTCCTCGTCGCCGATTCGGACGTCGTCTATCCCTCCGGCGGCGCCCTGCGCCTCGGCCCCGGCTGGATCGCCGCCCGCTACGCCGCGCTCGGCGGCGAGGTGGTCGAGTACGGCAAGCCCTTCGACCCGATCTACGACCATGCCCTCGACCTCGCCGGCGGCGCCGACCCGGCCGAGGTGCTGGCGATCGGCGACAACCTCGCGACCGACATCGTCGGCGCCCGCCGCCGCGGCTTCGACTCGCTCCTCGTCCTCGAGGGCGGCGTCCACGGCGCCCTCGACTCCGCCGACCTCGCCGTGGCGACGGCCCGCGATGCGCCGACCTACCTCTGCCGCAACCTGCGCTGGTGAGCGATGACCGACGACGACCGACCGAACGTGCTCTTCATCTGCGCCGACCAGTGGCGGGCCGACTGCATCGGCGCGCTCGGCCACCCGCACGTGCGCACCCCGAACCTCGACGCGCTCGCCGCCGACGGCGTGCTCTTCGAGAACCATTTCGGGCAATGCACCCCCTGCGGCCCGTCGCGGGCGAGCCTGCTGACCGGGCTCTACCTGATGAACCACCGATCGGGGCGGAACGGCACGCCGCTCGACGCCCGCTTCACCAACGTGGCGCTGGAGGCGCGCCGGCGCGGCTACGACCCGACGCTCTTCGGGTATACCGACACCTCTCTCGACCCCCGCGGCCGCGACCCGCACGACCCGGCGACGCAGGCCTACGACGAGGGCGTGCTGCCTGGCTTCACGCCCGCGGTCCACATGTCCGAGGAGATGGCGCCCTGGGTCGGCCACCTGATCGGCAAGGGCTACGACCTCCCCGGCGGCCGCGCCGACGTGTTCCGCCCCCGCGCCGGCTTCGAGCTGCCCCCCGACCGCGGCTACCGCTACATTCCGGCCGCCTTCTCGGCCGAGGACAGCGACGCGGCCTTCCTGACCGACCGCTTCCTCGAATGGCTGAAGGCCCGCAGGCGCCGGCCGTTCTTCGCGCATTTCGTCTTCCTGCGCCCGCATCCGCCGCTGGTCGCGCCCGAGCCCTACAACGCGCTGGTCCACCCCGGGGACGTGGCGATGCCCCACCGCGCGGCGACGCCCGAGGCGGAGGCCGCGCAGCATCCCTTCCTGCGATACCGCATCGACGGCTACCGCCGGCCCGGCTCCTACGAGGAGCACAGCCCGATCGCCCCGGCGACGGCGCCCGACCTCGAGATCCGTCAGATGATGGCCACCTATTTCGGCCTGATCGCCGAGGTCGACCACCATCTCGGCCGCATCGTCGCGGCGCTGAAGGAGAGCGGCGAGTACGACAACACGCTGATCGTCTTCACCTCCGACCATGCCGAGATGCTGGGCGAGCACTACGTCTGGTCGAAGGAGATCTACTTCGACCAGGCCTTCCGCGTGCCCCTCGTCATCCGCGACCCCCGCGCGAGCGCCGCCCGCGGCCGGCGGGTCACCGAGCTGACCGAGGCGATCGACGTCGCCCCCACCATCCTCGAGCGCATCGGCGCCCGCCCGCCGCGCGCCATGGACGGCCGCTCGCTCGCCCCCTTCCTCGACGGCCGCACGCCGGAGCGCTGGCGGCGCGCGGTGTTCTTCGAGCACGACTTCCGCGAGGTGGTCTCGCAAGCCCCGGAGACCGCCCTCGGCATCACCTCGGACGAATGCTGCTACGCCGTGGTGCGCGACGAGGACTACAAATACGTCCACTTCGCCGCCCTCCCCCCGCTCCTCTTCGACCTTCGCGCCGACCCCCACGAGACCACCAACCTCGCCGAGGACCCCGCCTGCCAGCCGATCGTCCTGCGCTACGCCCAAAAGCTCCTCGACTGGCGCCTGACCGCCGCCGATCGCACCCTCACCAACATGGCGCTCACCGCGAATGGGGTCGTCGAGCGGATCGAATGACCCCGCCTTCTACCCACGAAAGCGACGCGCCGCGTCGCGCCTGTCGTCGCCTCGGACCGCGTTGGCGCGCAAGGGGCGAGGGGCGCCGAAACCCCCGAAAGGGCTGTTATATAAGTTAGCGCCTATGGGCAACCTACCCCGCTTATCCGAAGGGCCGACGTCGGCCCGACTACCGGAGCAACGGCCCGAAGCGGCTCGGGCCGCAGCTCGGCATCAAGGTTCCGCTGCTGCGATCCTGGGAGCGGCAGGTGGCGGTGGTTGTCGACCGCTACTTCTTCTCCTGCATGGACGCCGAGTTCACGGCGTCTGCCGCCGGGCGGCGGGCTCCGATCGCCGCCGACCACGACCTCTGCCTGTTCGTCGTCGACTACGATAGCGCCGGGCAGCTCGGCGTCATCGAGAAGTCCCCAGTCATGCTCAATGTATTCCTGAGAGCACTCGACTCGTCGCGTGAAATGGATCGCGAAGAGTTCATGAATTCACTAAACGTCGCGATGAACAACCCCGAAAGATCGATCGAAATAAGACCCTGACACGTTTCCGACGCCCAGGCTCGGGACGCATCTCCTCCACGGTGCCCGTGGCCAAGAAGAACTCACCCGATCAGCCGGTCAACTGTCAATCGGCGCGCAAACTCGACCCCCGATCGGCGTCCAATTTTAACCCCCTTGTCCAGTTAGAGAGACGGGCCTGACGCGCGGGAGCTATCCTACGGCGCAGGCGCGTCAGGCCCGTCTCTGG
>NZ_JAGOMQ010000073.1 GCF_017993425.1 Amaricoccus sp. | reverse complement strand
GCCTCGATGCGGATGCGGCCGAGCCAGGTGCGCTGGACCTCGCGCACCTGATACCCTTGCGCGCGCAGCTGCTCGACCACCTGGTCGACCGGCGCCGCCGCCGCCGGGCCGGCCAGGGCCAGCGCCGCCACGGCGACCTGCATCAGCTTCCGCGCCCGCATCGGCTCTCCTCCACGCGTTCCCGCCTAGCCGCGATCGCCGCGGCGCGCAACGCCGGGAGCCGGGCGGCGCACCGCCCGGCTCCCGCGATCCGCCGCTCGCCGACGCTCAGTCGTCGTCCCCGTCATCGTCGTCATCGCCGTCGTCGTCCCCGCCGCCGCCGTGGCCGGACCCCGACCCGCCGCCCGACCCGGAGCCGCCGCCGGAGCCGGAGCCGCCGCCCGACCCCGACCCGCCGCCACGCCCGGACGAGCCGCCCCGGTTGTCGTCGTCGTCATCGTCCCGGTCGTCGTCCCGGTCGTCGTCGCGGCCGCCGCGGTCGTCGTCGTCGCGGTCGTCGCCCGCCTCGTCCCGGTCGTCGCGGTCGTCGGCGTCCGCCCCGTCGTCGCGGTCGTCGTCCGCCTCGTCGCGGTCGTCGCGGTCGTCGCCGTCCAGGCGGTCGTCGTCATCGTCGTCGACGCGCGCCGAGACCAGCGCCCCGCTGGCCGCGTCATAGGTCAGGTCGCGGCGCTGGCCGTCCTTCGTGGCGTCGACCTCGATCCGGCCGCCGCGCTGCTCGATCTCGATGTCGGTGTAGCCCGCCCCGCTCAGCGTCGTGTAGAGCCCCGAGAACCGCGCCGCCGAGGTCGCGCCCCCGCGGTCGTCGGTCGGCCGCTGAACGTCCGAGACCAGCCGGCCCGTCGTCGCGTCGTAGACGAGCTCGCGCTCGATCCCGCCCTTGACCGCCTCGACCTTGAGCCGGCCGCCCTCGTTCTCCACCTCGAAGCCGCCGTAGCCCTGCCCCTCCAGCCGCTCCAGCACCGGCGCGAGCGCCGCCTGCCCCCAGGCGGGACCCGCCAGCGCCGCCGCCGCCGCAAAAAGCCCGATCCGAACCATGTCCTGTCCTCCGTTTCTCCCGGCGAATCCGTCGCCGGCCTCCCCATCCATGCCAACCCGCGGGGGCGGCGCGCCATCGCGCTGCGGTTTATCCCCGCCCCTCTCGGCCGAAGGTCCCACGCCGCCTAAACCAAAGGTTTACGCCCGCCGGCCCCCGCCAACCCCTCCGGCGCCCTTGCCTTCGCCGCCCCGCGCCCTATGGTGCGCCTCGCCTCGGGGTGTCCGGTGAGAATCCGGGCTGAGATCGCGTCACGCGGACCCGTCGAACCTGAACCGGATCATGCCGGCGGAGGGAAGGCGCGACGGGAACCCCGTCCTCCTCCTCGCCCCGCAGCCCCAAGGAGGACCACCATGCGACCCATCCTCTCGACCGCCGCGGCGCTCGTCCTCGCCCTCGCCGCCCAGATGAACGCGCAGGCGGCGCAGGCCGAGGACAAGCCCGAGCTCGTCATCTACACCTACGAGAGCTTCGTCTCGGAATGGGGCCCCGGCCCCGCCATCGCCGCGAAGTTCGAGGAGACCTGCGACTGCACGGTCCGCTTCGTCGGCGCCGGCGACGGCGCGGCGCTCCTCGGCCGGCTCCGCCTCGAGGGCGCGCGCTCGCCCGCCGACATCGTCCTCGGCCTCGACACCAACCTGACCGCCGAGGCGACCGCCACCGGCCTCTTCGCCCCGCACGGGCTCGAGGCCCCGGAGCTGTCGCTCCCCGTCGCCTGGGACGACCCGGTGTTCCTGCCCTACGACTGGAGCTACTTCGCCTTCGTCTACGACAGGACGAAGCTCGCGAACCCGCCGACCAGCTTCGAGGACCTGATCGCCTCGGACGTCTCCGTCGTCATCCACGACCCCCGCAGCTCCACCCCGGGCCTCGGGCTGATGCTCTGGGTCAAGACCGCCTACGGCGACCGCGCCCCCGAGATCTGGGCCGGCCTGCGCGAGCGCGTCGTCACCGTCACCCCCGGCTGGTCAGAGGCTTACGGCCTGTTCCTCAACGGCGAGGTCGACATGGCGCTCGCCTACACCACCTCGCCCGCCTACCACGTCATCGCCGAGCACGACCACGACAAGGCGGCGGCGATGTTCGACGAGGGCCACTACATGCAGATCGAGGTCGCTGGCGTCACCGCCGCCTCCGACCAGCCCGAGCTCGCCCGGCGGTTCCTGTCCTTCATGCTGAGCGACGACTTCCAGTCGATCATCCCGGAGACCAACTGGATGTATCCGGCCCACACCCCGGCCGCCGGCCTGCCGGAGGGGTTCAAGGACCTCGCCGTCCCCGCGAAGCCGCTCCTCCTCTCGCCCGAGGAGGCCCGCGCCGCGCGCGAGGGCGCGCTCGACGAGTGGCTCCGCGCCTTCAGCGGCTGAGGCGGCGCGAACCGGTGCGCGCGCCGCGCCCGCCCGGGACGCCCGGTCCCGCCGCCCTCCTCGGCGGCGGGCTGGCGCTCGCGCTCGTCGCGGCGCTGACCCTCGGCACGCTCGCCGCGCTGGCGCTCCGCGCCGAGCCCGGCCGCGGCCTCGGCCCGGCGGAATGGGCGGCGGTGCGCTTCACCCTCCTGCAATCGCTCCTCTCCGCCGCGCTCTCCTGCGCCCTCGCCGTCCCGGTAGCCCGCGCGCTCGCCCGCCGCCGCTTCCCCGGCCGCGACGCCATGGCGACGCTCCTCGGCGCGCCGTTCCTGCTGCCCGCCATCGTCGCGGTCTTCGGCCTCGTGGCGATCTGGGGCCGCGGCGGCCTCCTCAGCGACGCGCTCGCCGCCGCCGGCCTGCCCCGGCTCGACATCTACGGCCTGCGCGGCGTCGTCCTCGCCCATGTCTTCTTCAACCTTCCCCTCGTCACCCGGCTCCTCCTGCAGGGCTGGGCCGCTATCCCCGCCGAGCAGTTCCGCCTCGCCGCGCAGCTCGGCTTCGCGCCCGGGGACACGCTCCGCCGCATCGAGGCCCCGATGCTCCGCGCCGTCCTCCCCGGCGCGTTCACGCTGACCTTCCTGCTCTGCATGACCTCCTTCGCCGTGGCGCTCACCCTCGGCGGCGGCCCGCGCGCCACGACCGTGGAGCTCGCCATCTACCAGGCGATCCGCTTCGACTTCGACCTCGGCCGCGCCGCCTGGCTCGGGCTGATCCAGTTCGGCCTCTGCGCCGCCGCCGCGCTGCTGGCGCTGCGCTTCGCCGCCGATGCGGGCTTCGGCGGCGGCCTCGGCGCCGCCCCGCAGCGCTGGGACGCCGACCGCCCCGGCCTGCGCGCGCTCGACGCCGCCGTCCTCGTCGCGCTCGCGCTCTTCCTCGGCCTGCCGCTCGCCGCCGCCGGGCTGCGCGGGCTCCTCGCCCTCGGCCGGCTCCCCGCCTCGATCTGGCCCGCGGCCGGGCTCAGCCTCGCCATCGCGCTCCTCTCCGCCGCGCTCGCCTTCGCGCTCGGCCTCGGCCTCGCCGCGCTCGCCGACGCGCTCAAGGCGCGCGGCCGCGGGCTCGGGGTGGAGACCTTCGGCCTCCTCGGCCTCGCCGCCTCGCCCTTCGTGGTCGGGACCGGGCTCTTCATCCTGCTCCACCCCGTCGCCGACCCGTTCGCGCTGGCGCTGCCCGTCACCGCCGCGGTCAACGCCACCATGTCGCTGCCCTTCGTGCTCCGCGTCCTGCTCCCGGCGCTGACCGAGGCGCGCGAGATCGACGGCCGCCTCGCCGACAGCCTCGGGATGGCCGGCTGGCCGCGCTTCCGCCTCGCCATCTGGCCGCGGCTGCGCCGACCCGCGGGCTTCGCCGTCGGCCTCGCCGCGGCGTTCTCCATGGGCGATCTCGGGGTGATCGCGCTCTTCGCGCCGCCCGAGGTCGCCACCCTGCCGCTCTTGATGCAGCGGCTGATGGCCGCCTTCCGCAACGAGGCGGCGGCGGGGGTGGCGCTCGTCCTCGTGGCGCTGACGCTGGCGCTCTTCTGGGGCTTCGACCGCTGGGGGCGCGGCCGTGCTGCGGCTTGAGGGGGTCGAGATCGTCTACGACGACTGGCGGCTCACCGCCGACCTCGCGCTCGAGCGCGGCTCGGCGACGGCGCTGATCGGCCCCTCCGGCGCCGGCAAGAGCACGCTGATCGCCGCCATCGCCGGCTTCCTCGCCCCGGCGCGCGGCCGCATCCTGTGGGAGGAGCGCGACCTGACGCCGCTCGGCCCGGGCGCGCGGCCGATCACGCTGGTCTTCCAGGAGCACAACCTCTTCGCCCACCTGACCGCCGCGCAGAACGTCGGCCTCGGCCTGCGCCCCGACCTCCGCCTCGGCCGCGACGGCTGGGCCCGCGTCGAGGGCGCGCTCGCCGCCGTCGGCCTCGCCGGCATGGGCAACCGCCGGCCGGCGGCGCTCTCCGGCGGCGAGCGCAGCCGGGTGGCGCTCGCCCGCGCCATCCTGCGCGACCGCCCGCTCCTGATCCTCGACGAGCCCTTCGCCGCGCTCGGCCCGGCGCTCCGCGACGAGATGCTCGACCTCGTCGACCGCATCCGCGCCGAGCAGGGCGCGACGCTCCTCATGGTCACCCACCAGCCCGCCGACGCGCTCCGCATCGCCCCGCAGACCGTGGTGGTCGACGACGGCCGGGCCCTGCCGCCCGCCCCGACGGCGGCGCTGCTCGCCGATCCGCCGCCCGGGCTCGCCGCCTATCTCGGCGACGGGGAGAGATCTGGCGGGTAATATAAGTCCCACACGAGCGCCGGGGCCGCAGGCCAGTCGCCCGCGATGCTGCTGGACGAGCCCGGGCAGATACGAACGGGCGATATCTGGATCATGTTTATTTGCTTGCAAATACAAGCCGCTTCGCGTCGAGCAGGTTGACATGCGCATGTCGACCTGAGGGCGCCGTGGCGAGGCGAGACGTCGCCGCCGGTCGACCCTTGCCGCCTCCATCGTGCAGCGTGGACGGGTAAGGTTGCGTTAACCCGCCCCTACGTGAAATCAATGGCTTAGAGGGTTTTCACGCGTGAACACCCTCACGCGCTGCGCGCAAGCGCGGGCACCGCGTCGGGCGCCCCCGCCCGCAGCCCGCGCAGCTCGCGGGCCCGGGCGAGCCCTTCGCCCAGCCCCTGCGCCGCCGCGCCGAGGGACTGGAACGCCTCCTGGCTGCCGGCCGCCGGGATCGCCGCCATGATCCGCTGCACCGCCGCCTCTACGGGGGCCTCCAGCGCCGCATAGGCGAGGTCCTCGACCAGCGCCGCGGCGCCGCCCTCGCTCCCGACCACGCCGCGTGCGTCGGCCAGCGCGGCGCGCTCCTCGCTGAGGCAGCGGAACACCACCAGCGCCGAGGCGTCGGGCAGCGGCGCCACGAGGAGCTGGAGGATCCGCCCGTCCCGCGCCTCCACCGCGTCGGTCCAGCTCGCCCGCGCCTCGCCGCCGGTCGCGAAGTCGCGCAGCCGCGCCCAGGCCGGGCTCGGCCGGCACCGCTCCGCCCAGAGCGCGGTCAGGTCGGCGACCCCCGGCCCGTCGAGCCGCGCCATCGGGTCGAGCCCCCACATCGCCTCGAAGGCCGAGTTGACGAAGACCAGCATCCCCGAGGTGTCGAACACCGCCACCGCCTCGACCATCCGGTCGAGCGTCGCCTGGCTGAGCTCCAGCTCCGAGCGGTACTTCCGCTCCAGCTGGATCGCCGTCGAGATGTCCTCGAAGAGGAACGCCAGCGCGCCCTGCGGATGCGGCCGGCCGGTGACCCGGAAGATCTTGCCCGAGGGCAGCACCCAGTTCTCCTCGTAGGCGCCCTCCCGCGCCCCCTCCTCGATCTCGCCGAGCTTGCGCCGCCAGGCCGCGAAGTCCTTCTGCTCCGGCATCTGCCGGGTCTCCCGCAGCCGCTCCAGGAAGTCCCGGAGCGAGGGCCGCCCGGCCAGCCAGACCGCGTCGATCTTCACGAGCTCGGTCAGCGCCGGGTTGAAGAGCCCGAGCCGGCGGTTCTTGTCGAAGACCGCGAGCCCGATCGGCAGGTGGGCGAAGGTCTCGGTCAGCGTCTCGATGAACCGCCGGAGCGAGGCCTCCGCCGCCACGAGGTCGTCCGCCTCCAGCGCGAAGCTCAGCGACCCGCCGTTCGGCGCCGGCCCCTGGCTCAGCTCGTACCAGCGCTGCTCGCCGTCCCGCCCGCTCGGCACCGCCACCCGCCGCCGCTGCTCCCCGGCGCGCGGGGTGAGCGGCACCTCCTCCAGCACGTGCCCGAACCCGTCCGGGATGCGGTGGTCCGGCAGCTCGCCCTGCGGCGCGAAGCGGTCGCGATAGGGGGCGTTCGCCCAGCCGACCTGCCCGTCCGGCGCGACGCTCCAGGCGAGCACCGGGGCCCGGTCGAAGGCCGCGCCGAGGAACGCCGCCTCCGCCTGCGCCCGCTGCAACGCCGCCTCGGCGTCGCGCAACGCCTGCGCCTCCTCCGAGGCCGGCCGGATCGACAGATACGCCGCCCCGCCCCGCGGCTCGCCCAGGAGCTCGAACGCCCCCTCGGCCCGCTGCAGGTGCCGGCGGAACCCGACGCCGTAGAGGACCAGCGCCTCGAGATCCCCGTCGATCCCCGGACAATCCGCCGCCAGATGCGCGCGCAGCCCCGCGAGCCGCGACGCCCCGCTGCCCAAGGTCGCCGCCAGCGCCCGCGCCGCCTCGGTCAGCGGCTGCACCGTCGAGCCGTGCAGCAGGAAGTCGCAGGCCCCCGCGACCGGCGCCTCGCTCGCCCGCGCCGGCACGACCCGCCGCGGCCCGAAGGCGAGGGCGAGCCCCAGCGTCACGACCGCGCTGACGACGGCGGCCCAGACGAAGTCCGGCGCCCCGAGGATCGTCGCGGCCGGGTCCACGTTCAGGAGATCGGCAAGGTTCATGGGCGCTCCCGTGAAAGGCCCGCCACCCTGGCGCGGCAAGGCTTAAGGAAGGCTTAACCTTACCCTGCGGTTACGCGCCGCGCCGGCCCACGCCACCACCCACGCCCGCGGCGTCGGGCCTCCCGCAGGGCCGCAGGGGTTCGAGGACATCCGCAGGCCTGCTCCTGTCGATGCGCCGGCGGCGGCCTTGCCCCCCGGCCCGACCCCGCCGCCGTGCCCGAGCCCGACCCTGCGGGCGTGCCCCGCCCGACGCCGCGGGCTTGCCCGCGTCCGCGGGGCGTGCGACATGCCCGGGCCATGACCCGCATCGCCGCCATCCTCGCCGCCAGCGTCGCCGTGCTCGGGATCGCGGCGCTCGCCTTTCTCGCGCTGAGGGGGAAGCCGGCGGACGTCTTCGCGGAGTGCCGCGGCGGGGCGGTGGCGACCGGGACGGCCTCGATCGGCGGGCCGTTCACGCTCACCGGCGGGAGCGGCGCGCGCGTCACCGAGGCGGAGGCGATCACCCGGCCGACGCTCCTCTATTTCGGCTACACGTTCTGCCCGGACTTCTGCCCGAACGACCTCGCCCGGAACGCCGTCGCGGCCGACATCCTCACCGAGCGCGGCACGGACCTGGGGCTCGTCTTCGTCACCATCGACCCGGAGCGCGACGCCCCTGAGGCGATGGACGCCTATGCCCGCGCCATCCACCCCGACATGCTCGGGCTGAGCGGCTCGCCCGAGGACATCGCGGCGGCGGCCAAGGCCTATCGGGTCTACTACCGCAAGGCCGGCGACGATCCGGAGTTCTACCTCATGGATCACTCGACCTTCACCTACCTGGTCGCGCCCGGGCAGCCGTTCCTGGAATTCTACCCCTCCGACGCCACGCCCGAGGCGGTCGCGGACAGCGTCTCCTGCTACGTGGACGCGCTCGCCGGGCTGTAGCCGGGCGGTCACGGTCGCGCGGGCGGCGACGACGCCGCTTGCTGCGGCGCGTCATCAGGCGTAGAACCGCCGGTCGAGACGCCGCAGCGAGGATCGCATGGCCTCCGACACGCCCGCCCCCGGCGGCGCGGCGCACCAGTCCGCCGGTTTCTGGAAGCTCACCCTCGGTTCCATCGGCGTCGTCTATGGCGACATCGGGACGAGCCCGCTCTACGCCCTGCGCGAGGCGCTGCACGGCGCGTCGCGCGACGGATTGCTGCTCGCCGAGGAGGTGATCGGCATCGTCTCGCTGCTGATCTGGACCCTGGTGATGATCGTGACGGTGAAATACGTCCTGCTCATCCTGCGGGCCGACAACCGCGGCGAGGGGGGGACGCTGGCGCTGCTGGCGCTGGTGCAGGGCGCGGTGGGGCGGCGGACGCCGCTCCTCTTCGGGCTCGGCATCGCCGGGGCGGCGCTCTTCTACGGCGACGCGGCGATCACGCCGGCGATCTCGGTCCTCTCCGCGATCGAGGGCCTGACGCTGGTGCAGCCCGCCTTCGAGCCCTTCGTGATCCCGATCACGCTCGCCATCATCGTGGCGCTCTTCTGGATGCAGAGCGGCGGCACGGACCGGGTCTCGGCGCTGTTCGGGCCGGTGACGCTCGTCTGGCTCCTCACGCTCGCGGCGCTCGGCGCGGGGCACGCCTTCGACCGGCCGGCGATCTTTCACGCGCTGAACCCCTATCACTGCATCCGCTTCTTCCTCGAGCACGGGTTCGGGGCCTTCGCGGTGATGGGCTCGGTCTTCCTCGCGGTGACGGGGGCCGAGGCGCTCTACGCGGACATGGGGCATTTCGGCCGCGGGCCGATCCGCTTCGCCTGGACGACGCTGGTCTTTCCGGCGCTGACGCTGAACTACCTCGGGCAGGGCAGCCTGGTGCTGGCGCGGCCGGAGGCGGCGGGGAACTCGTTCTTCCTTATGGCGCCGGCCTGGGGGCTGCTGCCGCTCGTGCTGCTCGCCACGGCGGCGACGGTGATCGCCAGCCAGGCGGTGATCACCGGGGCCTATTCGCTGACCCAGCAGGCGGTGCAGCTCGGCCTGCTGCCGCGCTTCGAGATCCGCCACACCTCCGAGTCGCTGGTCGGCCAGATCTACATGCCGCGGGTGAACTGGCTGCTGCTCGCGGCGGTGCTGGCGCTGGTGCTGCTCTTCGGCAGCTCGGCGTCGCTGGCCAGCGCCTACGGGATCGCGGTGACGGGGACGATGATCGTCACCTCGCTCCTCGCCTACGCGACCTTCCGCCGGGTCTGGGGCTGGCCGGCGACGGCGGCCGCGGCCGTGGTCGCGCCGCTCCTCGCGGTGGAGCTGGTGTTCTTCGTGGCGAACCTGCTCAAGTTCTTCTCCGGCGGCTACCTGCCGCTCGCGCTCGCGCTGGCGCTCGGGCTCGCCATGGCGACCTGGGTGCGGGGCACGGCGATCGTGCTCGGCAAGGCCCGCTCGGCCAGCGCCTCGCTGTCGTCGCTGATCGCCTCGCTGTCGCGGTCGAAGTCGATCACGCGGGTTCCGGGGACGGCGGTGTTCCTGACCGCCGACCCGGACATCGCGCCCTCGTCGCTCCTCCACAACCTCAAGCACAACCACGTCCTGCACGCGCATAACCTGATGGTGACCGTCTCGGTGGCGAACACGCCGCGGGTGCCGGACGCGGAGCGGCTGACGATCGAGTACCTGAGCGAGGACTTCACCCGCATCACCGTGGAATACGGCTTCATGGAGGAGCCGAACGTGCCGCGGGCGCTGGCGCTCGCCCGCAAGCAGGGCGTCGCGTTCGACATCATGACGACGTCGTTCTTCCTGAGCCGGCGCAACTTCAAGGCCTCGCCGGACGCCGGGATGCCGCTCTGGCAGGACAAGCTCTTCATCGCCCTGAGCAAGTCCGGGGTCGACGCGACGAGCTTCTACCGCCTGCCCTCCAACCGGGTGGTCGAGCTCGGCCAGCAGATGATCGTCTAGGGGAGCCCGGCCGGCACGGCTCCGGCGGAAACGCGGGTGTTCACGCGTGAATATTAGCTAGAGACCCCTGCGAAACTCGTTGATTCCCTTGGAGATCCCGATGGGTTAGGATCTCGGGATGAGAGAGAGCTTCGCGACGCAACCCGCCCTTTTCGCCGGCCCCGAGCTGCTGGATCACCCCGCGCT